>NZ_AUDR01000010.1 GCF_000425565.1 Tepidiphilus margaritifer DSM 15129 | reverse complement strand
ATCGGCCGTGCGCTGGCGCGGGAATGGGATCGGCTCACCGGCGGCCGATCGGCGGCCATCTTCGAGGCGGCCGACCCGCACTATTCGGCCACGGCACCACTGACGGCGGCATCAGTCTTCAAGCTGGCCAAGGCGTGCGGTTGGAGCGGGGAAGAGCCGTGGGGCGAACCGGAACCTCTCATTGCCGACGTCGAGGCGCTCGAGTATCCGCTCGATGCGCTCCCCCATTCGATCCGTGCGGCGGTGGAGGAAGTGCAGGCATATGTGCAGGCGCCGGTTTCTTTGGTGGCCACCAGCGCGCTGGCATCGCTTTCCTTGGCGATCCAATCCAGATTCGACGTTAAGCGCGCGGACAAGCTGTGCGGGCCTTGCGGGTTGTTCCTGCTCACCATCGCCGAATCTGGCGAGCGCAAGAGCACGATCGACGGCTTTTTCATGAAGGCGATCCGCGAGCACGAACGCGAGGCGGCGGCAGCGGCGGCGCCTGCCATGGAACAGTACATGGCCGATATGGAGGCTTGGGAATCGAAGCGCCAGGGGATCAAGGCGAAGATCACGAAATATGCTGGAAGCAAGGATACCAAGGAGCTGGAAGAATCCTTGCGCAAGCTGGGACGCATGAAGCCGGAGGCGCCAAGGGTTCCGCGCTACATCTACACCGACACCACGCCGGAGGCGCTCGCGTTCGAGCTGGGGAAACGGTGGCCAGCTGGCGGCGTCATCTCATCGGAAGCCGGAATCGTCTTTGGTGGCCACGCGATGGGACGGGATTCCGTCATGCGCAACCTTGCTTTGCTCAATCATCTATGGGATGGGGCCGGGTTGCGGATCGACCGCCGAAGTAGCGAATCTTTCGAGGTGAATGGCGCGCGCCTGACCGTGTGGCTACAGATTCAAGAGCAAACGCTCAGAGAGTTCCTCACCAAAACGGGATCGCTTGCCAGGGGAAGCGGCTTTCTCGCCAGATTCTTGGTGGCATGGCCGGAATCGACCCAAGGCACGCGTTTTTATCAGGAACCGCCAAGCCATTGGCCAGCGCTCGCGGCATTCAATGAGCGGCTCAAAGACCTGCTCGCTCAACCGCCATCGTTCGACGAGAAAGACGCGCTCATGCCGGTTACGCTCCCCTTGTCACCGGAGGCAAAGCAAGC
>NZ_AUDR01000009.1 GCF_000425565.1 Tepidiphilus margaritifer DSM 15129 | reverse complement strand
GCAGTTCGCCGCCAGTTGCCAGCTCGGATTCAATGGCATCGTGGAACGCGATCCACGCTTGCTTTGCCTCCGGTGACAAGGGGAGCGTAACCGGCTTGAGCACGTCTTTCTCGTCGAACGCTGGCGGTTGAGCAAGCAGGTCTTTGAGCCGCGTATTGAATGCCGCGAGCGCTGGCCAATGGCTTGGCGGTTCCTGATAAAAACGCGTGCCTTGAGTCGATTCCGGCCATGCCACCAAGAATCTGGCGAGAAAGCCGCTTCCCCTGGCAAGCGATCCCGTTTTGGTGAAAAACTCCCTCAGCGTTTGTTCCTGAATCTGCAGCCACACGGTCAGGCGCGCGCCATTCACCTCGAAAGATTCGCTGCTTCGGCGGTCGATCCGCAACCCGGCTCCATCCCATAGCTGATTGAGCAAAGCAAGGTTGCGCATGACGGAATCCCGACCCATCGCGTGGCCACCAAAGACGATTCCGGCTTCCGATGAGATGACGCCGCCAGTTGGCCACCGTTTCCCCAGCTCGAACGCGAGCGCCTCCGGCGTGGTGTCGGTGTAGATGTAGCGTGGAACCCTTGGCGCCTCCGGCTTTATGCGTCCCAGCTTGCGCAAGGATTCCTCCAGCTCCTTGGTATCCTTGCTTCCAGCATATTTCGTGATCTTCGTCTTGATCCCCTGGCGCTTCGCTTCCCAAGCCTCCATATCGGCCATGTACTGTTCCATTACAGGCGCCGCCGCTGCCGCCTCCTCGCGTTCGTGCTCGCGGATCGCCTTCATGAAAAAGCCGTCGATCGTGCTCTTGCGCTCGCCAGATTCGGCGATGGTGAGCAGGAATAACCCGCAAGGCCCGCACAGCTTGTCGGCGCGCCGAACATCAAAGCCGGATTGGATCGCCAAGGAAAGCGATGCCAACGCGCTGGTGGCCACCAGAGAAACCGGCGCCTGCACGTATGCCTGCACTTCCTCCACCGCCGCACGGATCGAATGGGGGAGCGCATCGAGCGGGTAATCGAGCGCCTCGACGTCGGCAATGAGCGGTTCCGGTTCGCTCCACGGCACTTCCCCGCTCCAGCCGCACGCCTTGGCCAGCTTGAAGATCGATGCCTTCGTCAGTGGCGCCGTGGCCGAATAGTGCGGGTCGGCCGCCTCGAAGATGGCCGCCGATCGGCCGCCGGTGAGCCGATCCCATTCCCGCGCCAGCGCACGGCCGAT
>NZ_AUDR01000007.1 GCF_000425565.1 Tepidiphilus margaritifer DSM 15129 | reverse complement strand
AGTCGCGCGGCGTAGACCCGAAACCGGGTGATCTATCCATGGCCAGGGTGAAGGCACCCTAACCGGTGCTGGAGGCCCGAACCCACTACTGTTGCAAAAGTAGGGGATGAGCTGTGGATAGGGGTGAAAGGCTAAACAAACCCGGAAATAGCTGGTTCTCCCCGAAAGCTATTGAGGTAGCGCGTCGCATGGACACTTGCGGGGGTAGAGCACTGTCATCGTTGGGGGGGTCATTGCGATCTACCCCGCGATAGCAAACTCCGAATACCGCAACGTGATGTGCGGCAGACAGACACCGGGTGCTAACGTCCGGTGTCAAGAGGGAAACAACCCAGACCGCCAGCTAAGGCCCCCAATGCGTGGCTAAGTGGGAAACGAAGTGGGAAGGCGAAGACAGCTAGGAGGTTGGCTTAGAAGCAGCCACCCTTTAAAGAAAGCGTAATAGCTCACTAGTCGAGTCGTCCTGCGCGGAAGATGTAACGGGGCTCAAGCCACGAGCCGAAGCTGCGGATGCGTGCCCTCGGGCACGCGTGGTAGGGGAGCGTTCGGTAAGCCTGCGAAGGTGGCCCGAGAGGGCTGCTGGAGGTATCCGAAGTGCGAATGCTGACATGAGTAGCGATAAAACGGGTGAAAAGCCCGTTCGCCGAAAGCCCAAGGGTTCCGACGCAACGTTCATCGGCGTCGGGTCAGTCGGCCCCTAAGGCGAGGCCGAAAGGCGTAGTCGATGGGAAACGGGTCAACATTCCCGTACCATCCTGTAATGCGATGGGGGGACGAAGAAGGCTAAGTGGGTCGGGTGTTGGACGTCCCGATTCAAGCCCGTAGCCTGGCGCGGTAGGCAAATCCGCCGCGCTAAAGGTGAGAGGTGATGACGAGGGTGAGCTGCGGCTTGCCCAAGCCACCGACGCCCCGCTTCCAGGAAAAGCCTCTAAGCTTCAGTTACAGGATGACCGTACCGCAAACCGACACAGGTGGGCTGGTGTCAAAGCACCAAGGCGCTTGAGAGAACCCAGGAGAAGGAACTCGGCAAATTGACACCGTAACTTCGGGAGAAGGTGTGCCCCAAGTAGGTGAGTCTGCACGCCAGACGAGCCCAAAGGGGTCGCAGAGAATCGGGGGCTGCGACTGTTTATTAAAAACACAGCACTCTGCCAAGACGAAAGTCGACGTATAGGGTGTGACGCCTGCCCGGTGCCGGAAGGTTAAGTGATGGGGTGCAAGCTCCTGATCGAAGCCCCGGTAAACGGCGGCCGTAACTATAACGGTCCTAAGGTAGCGAAATTCCTTGTCGGGTAAGTTCCGACCTGCACGAATGGCGTAACGATGGCCCCACTGTCTCCTCCTGGGACTCAGCGAAATTGAAATGGTTGTGAAGATGCAATCTCCCCGCGGCTAGACGGAAAGACCCCATGAACCTTTACTGTAGCTTTGCATTGGACTTTGATGTGGCCTGTGTAGGATAGGTGGGAGGCTGAGAAACCGGGGCGCCAGCTCCGGCGGAGCCGCCCTTGAAATACCACCCTGGTCACCTCGAGGTTCTAACCGCGCACCGTACATCCGGTGCCGGGACCGTGCATGGCAGGCAGTTTGACTGGGGCGGTCTCCTCCCAAAAGGTAACGGAGGAGCACGAAGGTACGCTTGGCACGGTCGGAAATCGTGCTGTATGTGCAAGGGCATAAGCGTGCTTGACTGTGAGGCCGACGAGCCGAACAGGTGCGAAAGCAGGTCCTAGTGATCCGGTGGTTCTGTATGGAAGGGCCATCGCTCAACGGATAAAAGGTACTCTGGGGATAACAGGCTGATACCGCCCAAGAGTTCACATCGACGGCGGTGTTTGGCACCTCGATGTCGGCTCATCTCATCCTGGGGCTGTAGTCGGTCCCAAGGGTATGGCTGTTCGCCATTTAAAGAGGTACGTGAGCTGGGTTTAAAACGTCGTGAGACAGTTTGGTCCCTATCTGCCGTGGGCGCTGGAAGTTTGAGGGGATCTGCTCCTAGTACGAGAGGACCGGAGTGGACGCACCTCTGGTGTACCGGTTGTGACGCCAGTCGCATCGCCGGGTAGCTATGTGCGGAAGGAATAACCGCTGAAAGCATCTAAGCGGGAAATCCCCCCCAAGATGAGACTTCCCCGGGGGCTCGACCCCCCTGAAGGGCCGTGGAAGACCACCACGTCGATAGGGCGCAGGTGTAAGGCGGGTAACCGCTTGAGCTGAGCGCTACTAATTGCCCGTGCGGCTTGATCCTATAGCCGTGCCATGCACCCCAAATCACACACACCCACCCAACACCCTTGCCCCGCTTGTTGCCCCGTTACCGTCTGACGCCCATAGCGCGCCGGCACCACGCCTTCCCATCCCGAACAGGACCGTGAAACGGCGCCGCGCCCATGATACTGGAC
>NZ_AUDR01000006.1 GCF_000425565.1 Tepidiphilus margaritifer DSM 15129 | reverse complement strand
CAGAAAGCGGCGCAGCCAGTCGATGCGCTCCTTGGCCCACGCCTCGATGCCGACGAAGTCATCGACCCCGCACAGCAAGGCGCACACCGAAATCACCAGCATCTCGACCAGATCGTGCTTCGCACGTCCTACGACGCGCGGGTCCGGGATCTCCGAAAACACTTCGAGCAGCAACGAGCGGGACGGCTCGCCGTCCGCGTTTGTTTTCTCTGTCTTCATGCGCCGCCCCAAAAAGACAGAAAACTACACGAATCAGGGCACTGTGAACAGCCCCTCTGGGCAGCCCATGGAGTTTAAAAACTATTTTTTAAGACAGGACTCTTGGTTTGATGCGATTGCCCTGCTGCCCTCGCTTGACAGGGATTCTACCGCACGTATAATGCGCACCTCTAACAGGCGCGTAGCTCAGTTGGTTAGAGCACCACCTTGACATGGTGGGGGTCGTTGGTTCGAGTCCAATCGCGCCTACCAGACATTCTGGAGCTTCTCATGATCCGAACTACCCCGCGCTCTTCCTGACCGCCTCACCGGGGAAGAAGCTCCTGTACCAGAAATGCGGCCCGGTGGCCGCATTTTTTTTGCCTGCGAGACCTGAACATGATTCGAATCACGCTGCCCGATGGCTCCATCAAAGAATTTTCCGCGCCGGTCACGGTGCGCGAAGTGTCCGAATCGATCGGCCCAGGGCTGGCCAAGGCCGCACTGGCTGGCAAGGTCGATGGGCGCCTAGTCGATCTGTCGCATCGCATCGAACGGGATGCCCGCGTCGAGATCATCACCGATCGCAGTCCCGAGGGTTTGGAGATCCTGCGCCACTCGACGGCGCATTTGCTCGCGCATGCCGTCAAGGAACTCTTCCCCGAGGCCCAAGTGACGATCGGGCCGGTGATCGAAAATGGCTTTTACTACGATTTTGCCTACGATCGCCCCTTCACCCCCGAAGATCTGCAGCGCATCGAAGCGCGCATGCGCGAGCTCGCGGCGCAGGCCATTCCCGTCGTGCGCGAGGAGTGGCCGCGCGACAAGGCGATCGAATTCTTTAAATCCCTCGGGGAACACTACAAGGCCGAGATCATCGCCTCCATCCCCGAAGGGGAGACCATCTCCCTCTATCGGCAGGGTGACTTCATCGACTTGTGTCGCGGTCCGCACGTCCCTTCCACCGACAAACTCCGGGCTTTCAAGCTCACCAAAGTCGCTGGCGCTTATTGGCGGGGCGATGCGCGCAACGAACAGCTGCAGCGCATCTACGGCACTGCCTGGCCCGACGAAAAATCACTCCAAGCCTATCTGACCCTGCTCGAGGAGGCCGAGAAACGCGATCATCGCCGACTCGGTCAGCAGCTCGATCTCTTCCATTTCGAAGAGGCTGCCCCGGGTGCCGTCTTCTGGCACCCCAAGGGGTGGCGCATCTTCCAAACCCTCATCCAGTACATGCGCGCGCGTCAGGAGGCGGCCGGCTATGTCGAGGTGAACACCCCGGACGTCATGGACCGCTCGCTGTGGGAGCTCTCCGGGCATTGGCAGAACTATCGCGACCACATGTTCACTACCCAGACCGAGGATGGCCGTGTCTTTGCTTTGAAGCCCATGAACTGCCCCGGGGCGGTGACCATGTTCAAGCATGGGCTGCACAGCTACCGCGATCTGCCCTTGCGCATGGCCGAGTTCGGCAAAGTGCATCGCTACGAACCCTCCGGTGCCCTGCATGGGCTGCTGCGGGTGCGCCACTTCACGCAAGACGACGCGCACATCTTCTGCACCCCTGAGCAGATGGAAGAAGAGTGCCGCACCGTCGTGCGCCTCATCATGGACATCTACAAGGATTTCGGCTTCGAGCAGGTGCGGGTCAAGCTCTCCACTCGCCCCGAGCACCGCATCGGCAGCGACGAGATTTGGGATCGGCTCGAAGGGGCACTCGCGCAGGCGCTCGAATCCATGGGCATGGGCTACGAGCTCTTCCCCGGTGAGGGCGCTTTTTACGGGCCCAAACTCGAATTCGTACTGCGCGACGCCATCGGGCGCGATTGGCAGTGCGGCACGCTGCAAGTCGACATGAATCTGCCAGAGCGTTTCGATCTCAATTATGTGGCCGAGGACAATACCCGAAAGCGGCCGGTGATGCTGCATCGGGCGCTCTTCGGCTCGCTCGAGCGCTTCACCGGCATCCTCATCGAGCACTACGCCGGAGCGCTGCCCGCCTGGCTCGCCCCGGTGCAGGTCGTAGTGCTCAGTATCGCGGAGCGCCACGCCGACTATGCGCAGCAGGTGGCCGATGCGCTGCGCCGTCAAGGCTTTCGCGTCGAGACCGATTTGCGCAACGAAAAGATAAACTATAAAATCCGCGAGCACAGTGTGCACAAAATTCCTTACCTGCTCGTCGTCGGCGATCAGGAACGGGAATCGGGAGGGGTGGCGGTACGCGCCCGCGGCGGCATCAATCTCGGCTCGATGCCGCTCGAGGGTTTCGTCGCACGCCTGCGCGACGAGATCGAGCGCAAATCGCCAGCCCCTGCGTCCAGTCAGACATAGGAGAGCAAGACCATCGCACAGGAAAAGAAAGTGCGCGTCAATGAGGAAATCGACGCGCCGCAAGTTCGGTTGATCGGGGAAGACGGAGAGCAGTTGGGCATCGTGCCGCTTGCCAAAGCACTGGCGGTGGCCGAGGAGGCGGGGCTCGATCTCGTCGAGATCGCCCCCATGGCCAATCCGCCCGTGTGCAAGGTGATGGACTACGGCAAGTACCGTTACCAGGAACAGAAAAAAGCGCAGGAAGCCCGGCTCAAGCAGAAACAGATCCAGGTCAAGGAAATCAAACTGCGCCCGGGCACCGACGAGAACGACTACCAGATCAAGTTGCGCAACTTGCGCCGTTTCCTCGAAGAAGGGGACAAGGCCAAAGTCACATTGCGTTTCCGAGGACGGGAGCTGTCGCATCAAGAACTTGGCATGCGCCAGCTCGAGCGCATTCGTGAAGATCTGGCCGACATCGGTGTCGTCGAGCAGATGCCCCGGCTCGAAGGGCGACAGATGGTGATGATCATCGTGCCGAAGAAAAGCAAATAGATGATGGTCTTGCGCGACGATTCGCGGTAGAATAAAAACTTTCTCGCCGCTGAGGCGAGGGAAAGCGCCGCGGCGGTTCGACCGCGGTACACGACAAGTGAAGTCGGGCCCACAAATGTCTCCGCCGGAGGCTGCCTGGCGTCATGTCATAGGAGAGCCTTCATGCCCAAGATGAAAACCAAGAGCGGGGCCGCCAAGCGTTTCAAAGTGCGCTCGAGCGGCAGCATCAAGCGTTCCCAGGCGTTCAAGCGCCACATCCTGACGAAGAAAAGTCCCAAGCGCAAGCGTCAGCTGCGCGGCATGGTCGAGGTGCATCCGAGCGACCTGTCCCTCGTCAAGAAGATGATGCCTTACGCCTGATAGGAGAACGACATGCCTCGCGTCAAACGTGGTGTCACCGCCCGTGCCCGCCACAAGAAAGTCCTAGCGCTCGCCAAAGGTTATCGCGGCCGCCGCAAGAACGTCTACCGCATCGCCAAAGAAGCGGTGATGAAGGCCGGCCAGTATGCCTATCGTGACCGGCGCCAGCGCAAGCGTCAGTTCCGCGCCTTGTGGATTGCCCGCATCAACGCCGCTGCGCGCGAATGCGGTCTCACCTACAGCGCCTTCATGAACGGGCTCAAGAAAGCCAGCGTCGAGGTCGACCGCAAGGTGCTCGCCGACCTGGCCGTGTTCGACAAGCCGGCGTTTGCTGCGCTCGTCGAACGGGCGCGCGCCCAGCTCGCCGCCTGAGCCCACGAAGACGGCAGCGAAAGGGCAGCTCGAAGAACCGTCGCGAGCGGCTGTAGGGCAAGGCGCCCGAAGCGTAGGATGCGAGACATATCACCCAGATAGGCGAGCATCCGAGCACCGCGCAACGCCGCCATGCAGCCGCGCAGCAGGTCATTCGAGGTGTCCAAAAGGAGGCGCTTGCCTCCTTTTTACTTTTGCAGCAGGAGCAAGCGATGATCGATCCGGATGGCTTGGTGGAAGCGGCGCGGCAGGCATTTGCCGCCGCGACCGATCCGGCCGAGTTGGAGCGCGTCAAGGCGCGTTTCCTCGGCAAGGCGGGCGTCGTCACCGAGGCGCTCAAGAGCCTGGCAAATCTCCCTCTGGACGAGCGCAAGCGCGCCGGGGCGGCGATCAACCGGGCCAAGGCGCAAATCGAGACCCTGCTGGAGGAGGCGCGTGAGGCGCTCGCTCGGAGTCGGCTCGAAGCCCAACTCGCCGCCCAGGCGCTCGACGTGACCTTGCCGGGGCGCAATGGGAGTATCGGCGGTCTACACCCGGTCACGCGCACCCTGGAGCGCGTCGAGGCGCTCTTTCGCTCGATGGGCTTTTCTTCCGTCGATGGCCCCGAGATCGAGACCGATTGGCACAACTTCACCGCGCTCAACACGCCGGCGGATCACCCAGCGCGCTCCATGCACGATACCTTCTATCTGCAAGGGCGCGACGACGTCGTGCTGCGCACGCACACCAGCCCCGTGCAGATCCGCGCCATGCTCGAGCACACCGCACGCCACCGCGAGGCGGCGTCGATGCCCGATCTACGCGTCATCGTCCCCGGGCGCGTCTATCGCGTCGATTCCGACGCCACCCATTCCCCCATGTTCCACCAGCTGGAGGGACTGTGGGTCGGGCGGGACGTCGCGTTCGCCCACCTCAAGGGGATCATTGCCTCTTTTCTGCGCGCCTTCTTCGAGACCGAAGCGCTCGCCGTGCGCTTTCGCCCCTCTTTCTTCCCCTTCACCGAGCCCAGCGCGGAGATCGACGTGCGCTTCACGAGCGGCGCGCTCGAGGGCCGTTGGCTCGAGATCGCCGGCTGCGGCATGGTGCATCCCCAGGTACTGCGCAACGGGGGATTCGACCCCGAGTCGGTGCGCGGATTCGCCTTCGGCATGGGGCTCGATCGCCTCACCATGCTGCGCTACGGCATCAACGACCTGCGGCTCTTCTTCGAGAGCGACCTGCGCTTCCTCGCGCAATTCCGCTAAAGAGGCCCATCAATCATGAAGTTTCCCGAACGCTGGCTGCGCGAATTCTGTGACTCCCCTCTCTCGGCGGAGGAACTCGGCGAGCGGCTCACCATGGCCGGGCTTGAACTCGAATCCCTCGAACCGGTCGCGCCGCCTTTCACCGGGGTGGTCACGGCCCGGATTCTGAGTGCCGAACCGCATCCCAACGCCGACAAGCTGCGCGTGTGCCAAGTCGATGTGGGGGGCGAAGCACCCCTGCAGATCGTCTGCGGCGCGCCCAACGCCCGTGCCGGCATCGTCGTGCCCTGCGCCCTCGTCGGTGCGCAATTGCCGGGCGGGCTGGCGATCAAACGCGCCAAGCTGCGCGGTGTCGAATCGCAGGGCATGCTGTGCTCGGCGCGTGAGCTGGGTTTGAGCGAGGACCATTCGGGTCTGCTCGAACTCGATCCTGCCTTGCCCGTCGGCGCCGATGTCCGCCAGGTGCTCGAACTCGACGAGGCCGTCTTCGACGTCTCGCTCACGCCGAACCGTGCCGACTGCCTCAGCATCTTGGGCATTGCACGCGAGGTTTCGGCGCTTACCGAAGCGCCCCTGCATCCGCCGCGTATCGATCCGGTTGCTGCGACGCTGGACGCCGTCCGGCCCATCCGGCTCGCTGCCCCCGAAGCCTGCCCGCGTTATCTCGGTCGGGTGATCCGGGGGGTCGATGCCAAGCGCCCGACCCCCGAATGGATGCGCCGCCGGCTCGAACGCAGCGGCGTGCGTGCCATCCATTTGCTCGTCGACATCACCAATTACGTGATGCTCGAACTCGGCCAGCCGCTGCACGCCTTCGACGAGGCGACATTGCAGGGTGGCATCACCGTGCGCTGGGCCCAGCCGGGCGAGACGCTGGCGCTTTTGAACGAGCAGCGCATCACGCTCGCGCCCGACGTGCTCGTCATCGCCGACGAGGGCGGCCCCTTGGCGATGGCCGGCATCATGGGTGGCGAGGGCAGTGGGATCACGCTCGACACCACCGACGTCTTCCTCGAGAGCGCCTTCTTTGCCCCTGCCGCCGTGGCCGGTCGGGCGCGCCGCTATGGATTCGTCTCGGAAGCCTCGCATCGGTTCGAGCGCGGCGTCGATCCCGAACTGCCGCGCCGCGCCCTCGAGCGTGCCACCGCCCTCGTGCTCGAATTGGCTGGTGGCTCGGCTGGCCCCATCAACGAGGCCGTCGCCTCCGAACACCTGCCGCGCCGAGGTCCCATCCGGCTACGGCCCGAGAAAGTGCCTGCCGTACTGGGTATTCCCGTGACGCCGGAGCGTGTCGTCTCCCTGCTGCGCCGCGATTTCCTAGACGTACGGCAAGAAGAGGGTGCGATCGTCGCCCAGGCCCCTAGCTGGCGTTTCGATCTCGCCCTCGAAGAGGACCTGATCGAGGAAGTCGCCCGCCTGCATGGCTACGACGAGATCCCGGCGCTCACCCCGCTCGCGCCCATGGCCCCCCTGCCCGTGCCCGAGGCCGAGCGCACGAACGCGGAAGTGCGCGCGCGTCTGGTGCTGCGCGACTACCATGAAGTCATCACCTATGCCTTCATCGACGAGGCGCTCGAGCGCGAGCTCCTGGCCAACGAGGATCCGATCCTGCTCGCCAACCCGATCGCCCGGAACATGAACGCCATGCGCAGCTCCCTCTGGCCGGGCTTGCTGCAGGCATTACAGACGAACCGGAAGCGCCAGCAGGCGCGCGTGCGCCTCTTCGAACTCGGCCGCTGCTTTCTGCGCGACGAATCCGCCGGTGCCACCGTCGCCGGTTTCGCGCAACCGCTGCGGCTCGCCGCGCTCGCTGCCGGCCCTGCCGGGGCCGAGCAATGGGGGGCTTCTCCCCGCCCGGTCGACTTCTACGATCTCAAGGGTGACCTCGAAGCGCTCCTCGCGCCACTCACCCCCCGTTTCGAGCCCGCTCCTCATCCGGCCTTGCATCCTGGCCGCAGCGCTCGCGTGCTTCTCGAAGGGCAGCCCATCGGCTGGATCGGCGAATTGCACCCCGAATGGGTGCAGCGGCTCGAACTTGGTACGGCGCCCCAGCTCTTCGAACTTGCGCTCGAAGCAGTACGTCATCGCCCCATCCCGCGCTACCTTCCCGTGTCGCGTCAGCCCGTCGTGCAACGCGACCTCGCGTTTGTGGTCGATGCGAATGTGCCGGCGCAGGCCCTGTTGGATGCACTGCATGGCGAATCCCCTGTCTGGGTGCGTCAGATCACGCTTTTCGACGTCTATCAGGGGCAAGGGGTCGAGCCGGGCAAGCGCAGCCTTGCCTTCCGCTTCACCCTGCAGCACGACGAGCACACGCTCACCGACGAAGAGATCGAATCCTTGCTGCAGCGCCTCCGCGCTCGACTCGAGACGGAATTCGGCGCCCGTTTGAGGCAACAATGACGAGGAACAATCCATGACTGCCCAGCTCACCAAGGCCGAGCTCGCCGAGATCCTGTCCGAGCGCGTCGGTCTCGCCAAGCGTGAGAGCAAGGAGCTCGTCGACGCCTTCTTTGCCGAGATCGAAGAAGCGCTCGAACGCGGCGAAACGGTTAAACTCTCGGGATTCGGCAATTTCGAGCTGCGCGACAAACCGCAGCGACCGGGGCGTAACCCCAAGACCGGCGAAGAAGTTCCCATCCCGCCGCGGCGGGTAGTGACTTTTCACGCCAGCCAGAAGCTCAAACACGCCGTGGAGCGACTGACGCATGGAGAAGAAACCCACTGAGGACGGCGCTTTGCCGCCCATTCCCCCCAAGCGCTACTTCACGATCGGTGAAGTAGCGCAGCTATGCGACGTCAAACCCCATGTGTTGCGTTACTGGGAGCAGGAATTCACCCAGCTGCGACCTGCCAAGCGGGCCAATCGTCGCTACTATCAGCACCACGAAGTGCTCCTCGTGCGCCGCATCCGGCATCTCCTCTATGATGAAGGCTATACCATCGCCGGGGCGCGTCAGCGGCTCGGCGAAGAACACCTCGTCGAGACCGCCGCCAAGGCGGCCCTCGAGCAATTGCGTGGCCGCGTACAGCAGGTTCGTGGAGAGCTCGAATCGCTCCTCGGGCAGTTGCGTAGCTGAAAAAACTGCAAGGGGGGCTTGCGTCGCGTCGCATGACTCCCTATAATTCGCCTCCCTGCTGCGGAAGCAGCGCCCCCTGTAAAAAAGTAAAGGATGTTTGGGGGTATTGACAGCGGTAGGGGAGTAAGGAATAATGCTGGTTCTGCCGCGCTGCTGAGGTGGTGCGGGGTGTTGGAAGGAGTTCTTTAAGAATTTGGGGACAGTCGAGCGGTGTGGGTGTTGGCGCGGGGTTTGGTGCGCTGGCACGCGCATCGCGTGATGCGTGCGAGGTTTTATTGGATTGAACCTGAGAGTTTGATCCTGGCTCAGATTGAACGCTGGCGGCATGCCTTACACATGCAAGTCGAACGGCAGCGGGCCCTTCGGGGTGCCGGCGAGTGGCGAACGGGTGAGTAATGCATCGGAACGTACCCGGGAGTGGGGGATAACCGGCCGAAAGGCTGGCTAATACCGCATGA
>NZ_AUDR01000005.1 GCF_000425565.1 Tepidiphilus margaritifer DSM 15129 | reverse complement strand
ACCACCAAAATGGCTCCGTCCATCTGCGCCGCACCGGTGATCATGTTCTTGACGTAGTCGGCGTGACCCGGGCAGTCGACGTGCGCATAGTGGCGCTTCTCCGTCTCGTATTCGACGTGCGAGGTGTTGATCGTGATCCCGCGAGCCTTCTCTTCCGGCGCCGCGTCAATGTCGTCGTACTTCTTCGCCTCGCCTCCGTAGTACTTCGACAGCACCGAGGTCAGCGCCGCCGTCAGCGTCGTCTTCCCATGGTCCACGTGACCGATCGTGCCCACATTCACGTGCGGCTTCGTGCGCTCAAACTTCGCTTTTGCCATCGTATTTCCCCTTGCAAACGTGATAAAGAAAAACCGCTCACTTCCGGCTGTTGATCACCGCCTCGGCGACGGACTTGGGCGCTTCGGCGTAGTGCTTGAATTCCATCGTATAGGTGGCGCGACCCTGTGTGAGCGAACGCAGCTGGGTAGCGTAGCCGAACATCTCGGCCAGAGGCACCTCGGCACGAATGGATTTGATGCCACCTGCGAGGTCTTCCATGCCGAGAATCACGCCGCGACGCCCGGAGAGGTCGCCCATGACGTTGCCCATGAACTCCTCCGGGGTCTCGACTTCCACCGCCATGATGGGTTCGAGCAGGACCGGATTAGCCTTCTTCATCCCTTCCTTGAAGGCGATGGAACCGGCCATCTTGAAGGCGTTCTCGTTGGAGTCGACTTCGTGATACGAACCGTCGAAGAGGGTGACCTTGACATCGACCACCGGAAAGCCGGCGAGCACACCGCTCTGCAACGCCTCCTGCACCCCCTTGTCGACGGCAGGAATGTATTCGCGGGGCACGACACCGCCCTTGATGGCGTCGATGAACTCGTAGCCTTTGCCCGCCTCGTTCGGCTCGATGCGCAGCCAGACGTGACCGTACTGACCACGGCCGCCCGTTTGCTTGACGAACTTGCCTTCCTGCTCGACCGACTTACGAATGGTCTCGCGATAGGCCACCTGGGGCGCACCGACGTTGCACTCGACGTTGAACTCGCGACGCATGCGATCGACGATGATCTCGAGATGCAACTCACCCATGCCGGAGATGATGGTTTGACCGGATTCCTCGTCGGTGCGCACGCGGAAAGATGGATCTTCCATCGCCAGACGCTGCAGCGCAATGCCCATCTTCTCTTGGTCGCTCTTGGTCTTGGGCTCGACGGCGACGTGGATCACCGGCTCGGGGAAAACCATGGATTCGAGCTTGATCGGCGCACTCGGATCGCACAAGGTTTCACCCGTGGTGACTTCCTTCAGCCCCACGGCGGCAGCGATGTCACCGGCGAGCACTTCTTTGATTTCGTGGCGCTCGTTGGCATGCATCTGCAGCAGACGACCGATGCGCTCTTTTTTGTTCCTGTTGGCGTTGAGCACCGTGTCGCCGGAATTGAGCGTACCGGAATAGACACGCAGGAAAGTGAGCTGGCCGACGAAGGGATCGGTCATCAGCTTGAACGCCAAGGCGCAGAATTTCTCGTTGTCGGCCGCACGGCGCTCGACGACGTTGCCGTCGAAGTCGGTTCCTTGCACCGGCGGGATGTCAACCGGCGAGGGCAAGAATTCGATCACGGCGTCGAGCATGCGCTGCACGCCCTTGTTCTTGAAGGCCGAGCCGCACAGCATGGGCTGGATCTCGGTAGCAATGGTGCGCTGGCGCAGCCCCTGGATGATCTTGGCCTCGGGCAGGTCACCGTTTTCGAGGTACTCGTTCATGAGCTCTTCGCTCGCCTCGGCGGCAGCCTCGAGCATCTTCTCGCGCCACTCCTGCGCCTGGTCCTTCAGTTCGGCCGGGATGTCGCGATATTCGAATTTGGTGCCCTGGGACGCCTCATCCCAGATGATCGCTTTCATCTTGATTAGGTCGACCACACCGGCAAACGAATCCTCGGCGCCGATGGGAATGACGATCGGCACGGGATTCGCCTTGAGGCGGGCACGCATCTGGTCGTAAACTTTGAAGAAATTGGCCCCCTGGCGATCCATCTTGTTGACGAAAGCCAGACGCGGCACCTTGTACTTGTTGGCCTGACGCCAGACGGTCTCGGACTGCGGCTGAACGCCGCCCACGGCGCAGTAGACCATGCAGGCCCCGTCGAGCACGCGCATCGAACGCTCGACTTCGATGGTGAAGTCGACGTGACCCGGGGTGTCGATGATGTTGAAGCGATGCTCGGGGAACTGCATGTCCATGCCGCGCCAGAAGCAGGTGGTGGCGGCGGAGGTGATGGTGATGCCCCGCTCCTGCTCCTGCTCCATCCAGTCCATCGTCGCGGCGCCTTCGTGCACCTCGCCGATCTTGTGGTTGACCCCAGTGTAGAACAGGATGCGTTCGGTGGTCGTGGTTTTACCGGCGTCGATGTGCGCCGAGATACCGATGTTACGGTAGCGTTCGATGGGTGTTTTGCGTGCCACGTCGTTTTCCCGCCAAGAGTTCCAGAATGTCGTTCATCATAAACGCGAAAATGCGGGTAAGCCCCGCAGAGGGCTTCCCGCGCCTTGCGTCCACGTTCAATAACGGTAGTGCGCAAACGCCTTGTTCGCCTCGGCCATGCGGTGCACTTCTTCGCGTTTCTTCATCGCCGCACCGCGCCCTTCGGCGGCCTCGAGCAGCTCGTTTGCCAGGCGCTGCGCCATGGATTTCTCGGAACGCTTACGCGCGGCGTCGCGCAGCCAGCGCATCGACAGCGCCAAACGACGGGAAGGACGCACTTCGACCGGAACCTGGTAGTTGGCGCCGCCCACGCGGCGGCTCTTGACCTCGACCACCGGCTTGACGTTTTCGATCGCGGCAGCGAAGACTTGTACAGGATCCTTGCCGGTCTTGGCGGAGATCGCCTCGAAGGCACCGTAGACGATGCGCTCGGCCACCGACTTCTTGCCGGAGACCATGAGGACGTTGATGAATTTGGAGACGTTCTGGTTGCCGAATTTCGGATCCGGCAAAATCTCACGCTTGGGTACTTCACGACGACGGGGCATTTCGACCTCTCGCGATATCTAGATGACGTTTCGAATCGATCAGGCTTTCTTGGGCCGCTTCGCGCCGTATTTCGAACGGGCCTGTTTGCGATCCTTGACGCCCTGCAGATCGAGCGAGCCACGGACGATGTGGTACCGCACCCCCGGCAAGTCTTTGACCCGACCGCCGCGAATCAGCACGACCGAGTGCTCTTGCAGGTTGTGACCTTCCCCGCCGATGTACGCAATGACTTCGTAACCGTTGGTGAGCCGCACCTTGGCCACCTTACGCAAGGCCGAGTTCGGCTTTTTCGGGGTGGTGGTATAGACACGGGTACAGACGCCGCGTTTCTGCGGACAGGATTCCAGCGCGGGGACCTTGCTCTTCTCCCGCACCCGGGTGCGCGGTTTGCGCACGAGCTGGTTGATCGTCGGCATAGTTCGTTCCTTCGTTGGCGATTCGGCGACCCGACTACGATTGGCCGGTTCGATAAACGCGCGATGTTAGCTTGAAAAGGGGTGCGCGTCAAGCGCACCCCGTCGGAATCACGCTTCGGCCTCTGGCGAAGCCGCAGCCGTGGTGATCTGGGCCCAGGCGCTCTCGGCCGATTGCGCCTGGGTACGTTGACGCCGTGTCCGATGATGCGCCAACCCCGTTCCCGCCGGAATGAGGCGACCGACGATGACGTTCTCCTTGAGTCCTCGCAGCTCGTCGCGCTTGCCCATGATCGCAGCTTCGGTGAGCACCCGCGTGGTTTCCTGGAAGGAGGCCGCCGAGATGAAAGAGTCGGTAGACAACGACGCTTTGGTGATACCGAGCAGCACATTGTCGAAGCGCGCCGGGATCTTGCCTTCTTTCTCCAGACGGGCGTTTTCGATCAGCACGTCCGAACGCTCGACCTGCTCTTCGCGCAGGAAGCGGCTGTCACCCGGATCGGTGATGACGACGCGGCGCAGCATCTGACGCACGATCACCTCGATGTGCTTGTCGTTGATCTTCACCCCTTGCAGGCGATAGACGTCTTGCACCTCGTCGATGATGTAGCGCGCGAGCGCCTCGATCCCTTGCAGGCGCAGGATGTCGTGGGGGTCGACCGGTCCATCGACGATGACTTCGCCGCGGTTGACCACCTGACCATCGTGCACCAAGAGACGCTTTTCCTTCGGGATGAGGAATTCGTGGGCGGTACCGTCCGGTTCGGTGATGATGAGCCGTTGTTTGCCCTTGGTTTCCTTGCCGAAGGAGACGGTCCCCGTGTATTCGGCAAGCATTCCGGCGTCCTTGGGCGAGCGTGCTTCGAAGAGCTCGGCCACGCGCGGCAGGCCCCCGGTGATGTCGCGCGTCTTGGCCGATTCCTGCGGGATACGGGCGAGCACTTCACCCACGCCCACGTGCTGACCTTCGCGCACTGTGATGATGGCCCCCACCGGGAAACTGATGGTGAAGGCATGCTCGGTACCGGGGATGAGCACGTCGTTACCAGCCTCATCCTGCAGACGGATCTGCGGCCGGCCGATCTTGGCACTGCTTCCGCGCTGCTTGGCATCGATCACCACCAGCGTGGAAATGCCGGTAATTTCGTCGACCTGTTTGGCGACCGTGATGCCCTCTTCGACGTTGTCGAAACGCACCGTACCCGCGTATTCGCTGATGATCGGACGGGTATGGGGATCCCAGGAGGCGAGCTTGACCCCCGCCTTGACGAGCTGTCCGTCATCGACGTGCAGCGTTGCGCCATAGGGAACCTTGTGGCGCTCGCGCTCGCGACCGGATTCGTCGAGGATCAGCACTTCGGCCGAACGAGCGATGACGATCTTTTCCCCGCGCTCGTTGACCACGTAGCGCATGTTCGAGGAAAACCGCACCGTTCCGCCCGACTTGGCTTCCACGCCCGAGACCGCAGCCGCCCGCGAGGCCGCACCGCCGACGTGGAAAGTCCGCATGGTGAGCTGGGTACCCGGCTCGCCGATCGACTGCGCGGCGATGACGCCGATCGCCTCGCCGACGTTGACCAGGCCACCACGTCCCAGGTCGCGCCCGTAGCACTTGGCACACACGCCGAAGTGGGTCTCGCAGGTAAGCGGGCTACGCACCTTGACTTCGTCGATCCCTTTCTCGTCGATGAGCGCCACGAGTTTCTCGTCGAGCAGCGTACCGGCCTCGATGAGGGTGGCCTGCGTGTCGGGGTCGATGATGTCGTCGGCAGCCACACGCCCGAGGATGCGATCGCGCAGGGCCTCGATCACCTCGCCGCCTTCGATGAGCGCCTTCATCGAGAAACCATCGTGCGTGCCGCAGTCCTCTTCGGTGACGACCAGATCCTGCGTGACATCGACCAGACGCCGCGTGAGATAACCCGAGTTGGCGGTTTTCAGCGCCGTGTCGGCCAGACCCTTACGCGCGCCGTGCGTCGAGATGAAGTACTGCAGGACGTTGAGCCCTTCACGGAAATTGGTGGTGATGGGCGTCTCGATGATCGAGCCGTCGGGCTTGGCCATGAGGCCGCGCATGCCGGCGAGCTGGCGGATCTGGGCCGCGGAACCCCGCGCCCCCGAGTCGGCCATCATGTAGATGGAGTTGAAGGATTCCTGTTCGATCACCTTGCCGTCTTCGGTAACGATCTTCTCCTTGGCCAGCTGCTCCATCATCGCCTTGGCGACGAGATCGGCCGCCCGGCCCCAGATATCGACTACCTTGTTGTAGCGTTCGGCCGCCGTCACCAGACCCGAGGCGTATTGCTGGGCGATCTCCTTGACCTCGTCCTCGGCCTTGCGGATGATCTCCTCTTTCTGCGGCGGGATGAGGAGATCCTTGATGGCGATGGAAATGCCGCCGCGCGTAGCGAGCCGATAACCGGTGGTCATCAGTTTGTCGGCGAAGATCACCGTAGCCTTGAGGCCGCAATTGCGGTAGGCGTGGTTGATGAGCTTGGAGATGGTCTTTTTCTTGAGCGGTTGATCGATGAGCTCGAACGGCAAGCCGGCGGGAAGAATTTCGGAGAGGATCGCCCGGCCGACGGTCGTCTCACGCCGGGTGATGCGCTCGATCGGCTCGCCATCGGGCCCGAGGTCGTACTCCTTGATGCGCACGGTGATGCGCGCGTGCAGCGAGACCTGCCCCATCTCGAAGGCACGCTTGACTTCGCCCACGTCGGCGAACATCATACCGCTGCCCTTGGCCACGGGAGATTCGCGTGTGGCATAATAAAGACCTAGCACGATGTCCTGCGAGGGGACGATGATCGGTTCGCCATTGGCAGGCGAGAGCACGTTGTTGGAGGCGAGCATCAGGGTGCGCGCCTCGAGCTGGGCTTCGAGCGACAGCGGCACGTGTACGGCCATCTGGTCGCCGTCGAAGTCGGCGTTGAACGCCGTACACACCAGCGGGTGCAGCTGGATCGCCTTGCCCTCGATCAGCACCGGTTCGAAGGCCTGGATCCCCAGGCGGTGCAAGGTCGGCGCCCGGTTGAGCAGCACCGGGTGCTCGTAGATCACCTCTTCGAGGATGTCCCACACCACCGGCTCCTGGTTCTCCACCATCTTCTTGGCCTGTTTGATGGTGGTGGCGTAGCCGAGCTTCTCCAGTCGGTTGAAGATGAAGGGCTTGAAGAGCTCGAGCGCCATGAGCTTGGGCAGGCCGCATTGATGCAACTTCAACTGCGGACCGACGACGATGACCGAACGGCCGGAGTAATCCACGCGCTTACCGAGCAGGTTCTGACGGAACCGCCCTCCCTTGCCCTTGATCATGTCGGCGAGCGATTTAAGCGGCCGCTTGTTGGGGCCGGTCATCGCCTTGCCGCGCCGGCCGTTGTCCAGCAGGGAGTCGACCGCCTCCTGCAGCATGCGCTTCTCGTTGCACACGATGATGTCGGGCGCCTTGAGTTCGAGCAGGCGCTTGAGGCGGTTGTTGCGGTTGATGACACGACGGTAGAGATCGTTGAGATCCGAAGTGGCAAAGCGCCCCCCGTCGAGCGGCACGAGCGGACGCAGATCGGGCGGCAGCACCGGCAGCACCTCGAGGATCATCCACTCGGGGCGCATGCCGGTTTTGTTGAAGGCTTCCAGCACCTTGAGCCGCTTGCTGAGCTTCTTGATCTTGGCATCCGATCCGGTGGTCTCGAGCTCGCCGCGCAGTTTCTCGATCTCGCGCTTGATGTCGAGCGTGCGCAGGAGTTCGCGGATGGCCTCGGCCCCCATCATGGCCACGAAGTCGTCGCCATACTCCTCGAAGGCCGCGTGGTACTGCTCTTCGGTCATGAGCTGGCCGCGATTGAGCGGCGTGAGCCCCGGCTCGATGACGACATAGGCTTCGAAGTAGAGGATGCGCTCGATGTCGCGCAGCGTCATGTCGAGCACCAGCCCGAGGCGGCTCGGCAGGCTCTTCAAGAACCAGATGTGCGAAACGGGCGAGGCGAGCTCGATATGCCCCATGCGTTCGCGGCGAACGCGCGACACGGTCACCTCGACGCCGCACTTCTCACAGATCACGCCGCGGTACTTGAGCCGCTTGTACTTGCCGCACAGGCACTCGTAGTCCTTGATCGGGCCGAAGATCTTGGCGCAGAAAAGGCCGTCGCGCTCGGGCTTGAAGGTGCGGTAGTTGATGGTCTCGGGCTTCTTGACTTCGCCATAGGACCACGAGCGGATCTTCTCCGGCGAGGCGAGCCGGATGGTGATCGCGTCGAACTCGTTTTCCTGCGGCAGCGACTGTTTGAACAGGTCGGCGAGCAAGCTAGTGCTAGTCATGGATGGGTTCTCCTGGCGGAATCGAACCGCCTGATCAATAGCGTTCCAGATCGATGTCGAGCGCAAGCGAGCGGATTTCCTTCAACAAGACATTGAAGGACTCGGGCATGCCGGCGATGATGCGGTGCTCGCCCTTGACGATGCTCTCGTAGACCTTGGTGCGGCCGACCACGTCGTCGGACTTGACGGTGAGCATCTCTTGCAGGGTGTAGGCCGCACCGTAGGCTTCCAGTGCCCAGACTTCCATCTCGCCGAAGCGCTGGCCGCCGAACTGCGCCTTGCCGCCGAGCGGTTGCTGCGTCACCAGCGAATATGGACCGGTGGAGCGCGCGTGCATCTTGTCGTCGACGAGGTGGTGCAGCTTGAGCATGTGCTTGTAGCCCACCGTGACCGGACGCTCGAAGGGCTCGCCCGTCTGGCCATCGTAGAGCGTGACCTGTTCGGTTCCCTCGATACCGGCGAGCCGGAACATGGCGGCGATGTCCTCTTCGGTGGCCCCTTCGAAGACGGGCGAGGCAAAAGGTACGCCCTTTTCGAGGTTGCGCGCCATCTCGAGGAGCTCCTCGTCGCTGAGCTCGCCGAGCGCCTCGCGGTGACCGCGCTCGTTGTAGATCCTTTCGAGGAACTCGCGCACTTCCTGCACTGCGGCCTGGCGACGCAGCATCTCGCCGATGCGCTCACCCAGCGCCCGTGCGGCACGGCCGAGGTGGGTCTCAAGGATCTGGCCGATGTTCATGCGCGAGGGCACGCCCAACGGGTTCAGGACGATGTCGACGGGACGGCCGTCGGCCATAAAGGGCATGTCCTCCACCGGCACGATCTTGGAGACCACCCCCTTGTTACCGTGGCGGCCGGCCATCTTGTCACCGGGCTGCAGCCGCCGCTTGACGGCGAGGTAGACCTTCACCATCTTGAGCACGCCAGGGGGCAATTCGTCCCCTTGGGTGAGCTTGCGGCGCTTGTGCTCGAAGGCTTCGTCGAAAGCCTTGCGCATTTTCTCGAGGCCGTCGCGCACGGCTTCGAGCTGGGCAGCGAGCGTTTCGTCCTCGACGCGGATGTCGAACCACTGATACGGTTCGAGGGCATCGAGATAGGCCTCGTCGATCACGCTGCCTTTGGCCAGGCGCTTGGGACCGCCGTTGGCTTTCTGGCCGACGAGCAGACGACGCACGCGTTCGAAGGCATCGCGTTCGAAGATGCGCATCTGGTCGTTGAGGTCCTTGCGATAGGCCCGCAGCTGGTCGTCGATGATGGACTGCGCCCGCTTGTCGCGCTCGATACCCTCGCGGGTGAAAACGAGCACGTCGATGACGGTGCCGCTCATGCCAGTGGGCACGCGCAGCGAGGAATCCTTCACATCGGAAGCTTTCTCGCCGAAGATCGCCCGCAGCAGCTTTTCTTCCGGCGTGAGCTGGGCTTCGCCCTTGGGCGTGACCTTGCCCACCAGCACGTCGCCCGCCTTGACCTCGGCGCCGATGTGGATGATGCCGGATTCGTCGAGCCGGCCGAGCTGCGCTTCGCCCAGGGAGGCGATGTCGCGCGTGATCTCCTCGGGTCCGAGCTTGGTGTCGCGCGCCACCACCGTGAGCTCTTCGATGTGGATCGAGGTGAAGCGGTCCTCGGCCACCACGCGCTCGGAGATGAGGATGGAGTCCTCGAAGTTGTAGCCGTTCCACGGCATGAAGGCCACGAGCACGTTCTGTCCCAGAGCGAGTTCGCCGAGGTCGGTCGAAGCGCCATCGGCGATGATGTCCCCGGCAGCGATCACGTCGCCCTTGCGCACGATGGGCCGCTGGCTGATGTTGGTATTCTGGTTGGAGCGCGTGAACTTGGTGAGGTTATAGATATCGACCCCGACTTCGCCCGGGGAGGTTTCGTCGTCGTGCACGCGCACGACGATGCGCTTGGCGTCGACGTAGTCGACCACCCCTCCGCGGTGCGCACGCACGACCGTGCCGGAGTCGGCCGCGGCGATACGCTCCATGCCGGTACCCACCAGCGGTTTTTCCGGGCGCAGGCAGGGCACGGCCTGACGCTGCATGTTCGCGCCCATGAGCGCACGGTTGGCGTCGTCGTGCTCGAGGAAGGGAATGAGCGAGGCGGCCACCGAAACGATCTGCTGCGGCGCCACGTCCATCAACTGCACCTGCTCCGGCGGCACCATGACGAATTCACCCTTCTGCCGGCAGGAGACGAGCGCACCGGTGAGCCGGCCTTCGGCATCGACTTCCGAGTTCGCCTGGGCGATGACGTAAGAACCCTCCTCGATGGCCGACATGTAGACCACCTCGTCGGTGACTCGACCGTCGATCACCTTGCGGTACGGCGTCTCGATGAAACCATATTTGTTGGTGCGGGCATAGACCGCCAGCGAGTTGATGAGACCGATGTTCGGCCCCTCAGGGGTCTCGATCGGGCACAGGCGCCCATAGTGCGTCGGGTGCACGTCGCGCACTTCGAACCCCGCGCGCTCGCGCGTCAAGCCGCCGGGGCCGAGCGCCGAAACACGCCGCTTGTGCGTGATCTCGGAGAGGGGGTTCGTCTGGTCCATGAACTGGGAAAGCTGGCTCGAGCCGAAGAACTCCTTGATCGCCGCCGAGATCGGCTTGGCATTGATGAGGTCGTGTGGCATGAGGTTTTCGGCCTCGGCCTGCACCAGACGCTCCTTGACGGCCCGCTCGACCCGGGCGAGCCCGGCACGGAACTGGTTCTCCGCGAGTTCCCCGACGCAGCGCACGCGGCGGTTGCCCAGGTGGTCGATGTCGTCGACCTCACCGTGACCATTGCGCAACTCGACGAGGAGCGCGATCACGGCGATGAGGTCTTCGTCGTCCAGCGTCCCTTTGCCTTCAGCACCTTTCGGACCGACGCGTTCGAAGAAACGCTTGATCCAGTCGGGCGAATTCGGGTCGAGCTGCTCGAGCGGCGGATAGGCGCGGCTGTTGAACTTCATGCGCCCCACCGCCGAGAGATCGTAGCGATCGGGCGAATAGAAGAGCCCCTGGAAGAGATTTTCGACCGCTTCCTCCGTGGGCGGCTCGCCCGGACGCATCATGCGGTAGATCGCCACCTTGGCCGACCAGGCGTCGGTGGTGTCGTCCAGTCGCAGGGTCTGGGAGATATAGGGGCCACGGTCGAGGTCGTTGACGAGCAGGGTCTGGAATCCCTTGAGCGAGGATTGACGCAGGCGTTCCACCACCTCTTCGGTGATCTCGTCGTTGGCATGCGCGATGACCTCACCCGTTTCGGGGTCGACCAGATCTCGGGCAACGATGCGCCCCAGCAGGAATTCGTCGTCGACCTCCACTTCCTCGATGCCTGCGCGTTTGAGATCGCGCACGTTCTTGGCATTGATGCGCTTGTCTTTGGCGATGATGACGTTGCCGTCGGCGTCGCGGATCTCGAAACGGGCGATCTCCCCTTTGAGCCGCTCGGGAACGATGCGGTAGAAAAACCGCCCGTTTTCGATGCGGAAGTCTTCGAAATCGTGGAAGGTCTCGAGGATCTGCTCGGTCGTCATGCCGATGGCGCGCAGCAGCACCGTGACCGGCATCTTGCGGCGCCGGTCGATGCGGAAATACAGGCAATCCTTGGGATCGAACTCGAAGTCGATCCAGGAGCCGCGGTAGGGAATGATGCGCGCCGAGAAGAGGAGCTTGCCGGAAGAGTGGGTCTTGCCCTTGTCGTGCTCGAAGAAGACGCCGGGCGAGCGGTGCAGCTGCGAGACGATGACGCGTTCGGTTCCGTTGATGATGAAAGAGCCATTCTCGGTCATGAGCGGAATCTCGCCCATGAACACTTCCTGCTCCTTCACTTCCTTGACCGTCTCGTAGTTGGTGGCCTTGTCGAGCAGCACCAGACGCACGCGCGCACGCAGCGGAACGCAGTACGTGAGCCCGCGCAGCTGGCATTCCTTGACGTCGAACACCGGTTCGCCGAGGAAATATTGGACGAATTCGAGGCGGGCGTTGCCGGTGACGCTGACGATGGGGAAAATGGAATTGAATGCGGCCTGCAGGCCCTTGTTTTCACGCTGTTCGGGCGGCACTCCGAGCTGGAGGAATTCGGCGTAGGAATCGACCTGGGTAGCCAACAAAAACGGCACATCCAAGACGGGCTTGCGCTTGGCAAAGCTCTTGCGGATGCGTTTCTTTTCGGTGTAAGAGTACGCCATGAGTGCTCCAGGCAATGTCAGACGTGGGGGAGGAAACAGGACTCAGCCCGCCGCGGACGGGCTCGGTGCTGTTCTCTCGCGATACAAGCGCGAAAAGGCTGACGCCCAGCGGGCGCCAGCCTCCTGCACGGCTGCGAGGTGATTACTTGATTTCGACCTTGGCACCGGCGGCTTCGAGCTCTTTCTTGAGTTTTTCGGCTTCGTCCTTGGACACGCCTTCCTTGACGGGCTTGGGCGCGCCGTCGACCAGATCCTTGGCTTCCTTGAGGCCGAGACCCGTGGCCGCACGCACGATCTTGATGACTTCGACTTTCTTCGCGCCGGCTTCTTGCAGGATCACGTCGAACTCGGTCTTCTCTTCGGCAGCCGGCGCAGCCGCGCCACCGCCGGCAGCCGGAGCCGCCGCCACGGCCACGGCAGCCGCAGCGGAGACACCGAATTTCTCTTCCATCGCCTTGATGAGCTCGGAGAGCTCGAGCACCGTCATGTTGGCGATCGCGTCAAGGATTTCGTCTTTCGTCAAAGCCATGATTCACTCCTGATGGGTTTCGCCTGAAAGGCAAAAAGGGTAATGAAGGGTCAAGCGGTCTCTTTGGCGTCGCGCACCGCCGCGAGCGTGCGCACGAACTTGCCGGGCACCTCGTTGAGCGTGCGCACGAACTTGGCGATCGGAGCCTGCAGCGTGCCGACCAAGGTGGCGAGCAGCTCTTCGCGGCTCGGCATGGACGCCAAGGCTTTCACTCCCGCCGCATCGAGCGGGTAGTTGGGCATGGCGCCGCCCTTGATCACGAGCTTTTCGGCATCTTTCGCGAAATCGTGCAGCACCTTGGCGCAGGCCACCGGATCCTTGGCGATGCCGTAGATCAGGGGACCGACGAGGCGATCGGACAGGCACTCGAAAGGAGTACCGACGATCGCCCGGCGCACCAGGGTGTTTTTCAGCACACGCAGGTAGACGCCGGATTGGCGTGCCCGCTTGCGCAGCTCGGTGATTTGCGCGACTTCGAGACCACGGTACTCGGCGACGACGATCGCCCCCGCCCCGGCCACCTGGGCCGTGACTTCGGCGACTATCGCCTTCTTCTCGTCGAGATTGAGTCCCACGGTCTACTCCTACGGTTACTGCACCCCGTTTCCGGGATGCGCCACGGCGACCTTCATCAGGAGCGGCTCCGGCGAACCGGAAAGTTCCTGCTTCGGGTGACGCCATCTGCGCTGGGCGCATCGATCGATGCGTTTGAGGCGAACCCCCAGCGGTCTTTGACAACCCGCCGCGACGGCAAGCCCTCGCGACGGCCCAAAGTTCTTTTTACGCCTGCACGGCCGAGGCCGGGTCAACCTTGATGCCCACGCCCATGGTGCTCGACACCGCCAGTTTGCGCAGGTAGGATCCCTTCACTGCCGCCGGCTTGGCTTTCATGAGGGCGTCGACGAGCGCCTTGGCGTTTTGCTCGAGCGCCTCCACAGGGAAAGACGCACGGCCGATCGGTGCGTGCACGATGCCGTTTTTATCGGTTCGGAACTGCACCTGACCGGCTTTGGCATTCTTCACGGCAGTGGCGACGTCGGGCGTGACGGTACCGACTTTCGGGTTCGGCATGAGCCCGCGGGGGCCAAGGATCTGACCGAGTTGTCCGACCACGCGCATGGCGTCGGGCGAGGCAATGCAGACGTCGAAATCGATCTTGCCCGCCTTGATCTGTTCGGCGAGATCTTCCATGCCGACGAGATCGGCTCCGGCAGCCTTGGCCTCTTCGGCCTTGGGCCCTTGGGCGAAGACGGCCACGCGCACTGATTTACCGGTTCCGGCGGGCAGCACCACGGCGCCCCGCACGACCTGGTCGGATTTGCGCGGATCGACGCCCAGATTGACGGCAATGTCGATCGACTCGTCGAATTTGGCTACCGCCGTCTCCTTGGCGAGTGCGAGCGCCTCACCCAGGGCATAGGCACGGTTGCGATCGACTTTTTCCTTCAGTGCACGCATGCGTTTGCTAAGCTTGGCCATGTCACACCCCCTCCACGGTCACGCCCATGCTGCGCGCGGAACCGGCGATGGTTCGCACGGCTGCATCCATGTCCGCCGCAGTGAGATCGGGCATCTTGGTTTTGGCGATCTCTTCGAGCTGGGCGCGGGTAATCTTGCCGACCTTGTCGACGTGCGGCTTGGCTGAGCCTTTCTGGATGCCGACGGCCTTCTTGATGAGGATGGTGGCCGGCGGGGTCTTCAGCACGAAAGTGAAGGACTTGTCCGAATAGGCGGTGATGATCACCGGTATCGGCAGGCCCGGCTCCATGCCCTGCGTGCGGGCATTGAACGCCTTGCAGAATTCCATGATGTTGAGACCGCGCTGGCCGAGCGCGGGACCGATCGGGGGGCTGGGGTTGGCCTTGCCCGCCGGCACTTGCAGCTTGATATAGCCGACGATTTTCTTTGCCATGAACGAGACTCCAATGTGAGTGCAAACGCCGCCCGTTACGGCGGCTCCTCGGGGTGCGGCAATGCCGCGGTTCCTCAGGTCTTCTCGACCTGGGAAAACTCCAGTTGAACCGGGGTGGCACGACCGAAGATGGTCACGGCCACGGTGAGGCGGCTGCGCTCGTAGTCGACCTCTTCCACCGTTCCCATGAAATCGGCGAACGGCCCTTCCTTGATCCGAACAACTTCACCCGGCTCGAAGACGATGCGCGGGCGCGGTTTCTCGCCACCTTCCTGCATCTGCTGCAGGATTTTCTCGACGTCGCGCTCGGGGATGGGGGCAGGCTTGGTGGGCGTGCCGCCGACGAACCCGGACACCTTGGGTAAAGACTTGACCAGATGCCAGGTGTCGTCGTTCATTTCCATCTCGACGAGCACATATCCCGGATAGAATTTGCGCTCGGTCTCGGTCTTCTGGCCGGATCGCATCTCGATGACTTTCTCCACGGGCACGAGGATGCGACCGAAGAGATCTTCCATGCCGGCGCGCTTGATACGCTCCTGCAAAGCCCTCTGTACCTGCTTCTCATAGCCCGCATGGGCCTGTACGACATACCAGCGCTTGGCCATCACTTCCACCCGAGGATCAAGTCGTACAAGACCCATTCCAGAGTCTTGTCCGTCAGCCACAAGAAAAGCGCCATCGTCGTGACGAAGGCAAACACGACCAACGTGGATTGGATCGTCTCCTTGCGCGACGGCCAAGCAACCTTGCGCACCTCGGCCACGGTGCCGCGCCAGAATTCGAGAAAACGCGCCCCCGCGGGGGTGGCAAAGAGGACGACGGCGGCCGCGGCGAGCGTGCCGACGACGACGATCGCCACCCTCGCGACGAGCACCCACTCGCCGAAAACGTAGTAGCCGGCAATGCCCGCCGCCAGCAGCAGCAGTGCGATCAGATATTTGAGACGATCCATGGATCCGGGTTGTCCGCCAAAGAAATGATGGCAGGGGCAGAGGGAATCGAACCCCCAACCTTCGGTTTTGGAGACCGACGCTCTGCCAATTGAGCTATGCCCCTGCAACCGCCGAAATCGACTCCGGCGGGATTGAGATCGAATGCTTACTCGATGATCTTGGTGACGACACCGGCACCGACGGTGCGACCGCCTTCACGGATGGCAAAGCGCAAGCCTTCTTCCATCGCGATCGGAGCGATCAGCTTCACTTCCAGCTTCACGTTGTCGCCCGGCATCACCATCTCCACCCCTTCGGGCAGCTTGATCGCACCGGTGACGTCCGTGGTGCGGAAGTAGAACTGCGGCCGGTAGTTGCTGAAAAACGGCGTGTGGCGCCCGCCTTCTTCCTTGGAGAGCACGTACACTTCGCACTCGAAGTGCGTGTGCGGCGTGATCGTCCCCGGCTTGGCGAGCACTTGCCCACGCTCGACTTCTTCGCGCTTGGTGCCGCGCAACAGCACCCCGACGTTGTCGCCCGCTTGCCCTTGATCGAGGAGCTTGCGGAACATCTCCACGCCAGTGACCGTGGTCTTTTGCGTCGGGCGCAGACCGACGATCTCGACTTCGTCGCCCACCTTGACGATGCCGCGCTCGACCCGGCCCGTGACCACCGTGCCGCGACCAGAGATGGAGAACACGTCTTCGATCGGCATGAGGAAGGGCTTGTCGATGGCGCGCTCGGGCGTGGGAATGTAGGTGTCGAGCGCTTCGGCAAGTTTCAGGATCGAGGGCTCACCGATCTCGCTCTGGTCGCCTTCGAGCGCCTTGAGCGCCGAGCCCTTGATCACCGGCACTTCGTCACCCGGAAAATCGTACTTGGAGAGCAGCTCGCGCACTTCCATTTCCACGAGCTCGAG
>NZ_AUDR01000004.1 GCF_000425565.1 Tepidiphilus margaritifer DSM 15129 | reverse complement strand
CCGGAACAAGTCAAGATAGTTGTCGCCTGATTCATGCAATCACCTGCCTTCTATTTCAGCTTGGGTAGAGTCCCGAACGACGCTGTCCCGTTCCGGGTTGAGCGTGACGGCCCCGATCGGTGTCCAGTCCCGTGTCTGCCCGGACCAGCGTGCCGGGTGACGTTCGCGGGCTTGCAGATAGGTCTGGTGCCGTGCCGCCAGGATCGCGTGGTCTTCCCCTGCATGTCGCTGGGCGGGGGTGACGTAGCGCAGGCCGCTGTGGCGATGCTCGACGTTGTACCAGTGCACGAAGTGCTGTCCCCACTGGCGGGCTTCGTCCAGGCTGGCGAAGCCGCGCGCCGGGAATTCGGGGCGGTACTTCGCCGTTTTGAAGAGCGATTCGACGAAGGCGTTGTCGTCGGACACCCTGGGGCGAGAGTATGAGGGCTTGATCCCCAGCCAGTGCAGCATCGCCAACACCGTGGTGGCCTTGAGCGTGCTGCCGTTGTCGCCGTGCAGCACGGGTTTTTCCGGCAGGGCGTGGAGGCCTTCGGCCAACGCGGTGCGCTTGAGCAGGCTCACCGCGTGTTCTGCCTCATCGGTGGCATGAATCTCCCAGCCGACGATCTTGCGGCTGTACAGATCCATGATCAGATACAGGTAGAACCACTGCCCCTTCACGTGGGTGGGCAGGTAGGTCATGTCCCAGCACCACACTTGTCCGGGGGCGCTGGCTACGTGCGTCGTCGGCGCTCGCGTGCGCTGCGGCGCACGGCTGCGCCCACGGTGACGGGTTTGTCCGTGGGCACGCAGCACGCGCTGAAAGCTCGATTCGCTGGCAAGATAGACGCCCTCGTCGGCCAGCGTGGGGACGATGCGCGCCGGGGGTTGGTCGGCGAAACGGGGCTCGTTGGCCAACGCCTGGATCCTCGCCCGTTCTTCGTCGCTGAGCGCATGCGCCGGCTGCGCACGCTTTGCCAGGGGCCTGCGGTCCCCCTGGCGCAGTCCTTCCTGCGCTTTCCAGCGCTGCAGGGTGCGCAGCGTCATGCCTGCGACCTCGCAGGCCGGGCGTAGGCGCGCGCCGGCTGCGTGTGCCTCATCGATGTGTCGGACCAGTGTTTGGCGATCTTCCAGGCCGATCATGCGTCCTCGTCCTTGGGGAAGATCGCTTCGAGCTTTTTTGATAGCACCAGCAACGCTGCCGCTTCGGCCAGCGCCTTTTCCTTGCGGCGCAGGTCGCGCTCGAGTTCCTTGATGCGACCCCGCTCGGCCTTCTTCTCCCGCAGAGCCTGCCGTGCGACTTCCTCGGGCTCATCGAGCGCCTGCAGGGCGGCGGTGCGCCATTGCTCGAGCGTCTGGGGATACACGCCATGCTCGCGGCACCAGGCCCCTTTGCTCGCCTCGTCCATCGCGGCGGTCGAGAGCACCGCTTCGAATCGGGCCCCCGCACTCCAGCCCCGCTCGCCAACGGGCTGGGAGAGCGCCTCGGCTCGCCAGCGCGCTAGCGTCGCAGCTGAAATGCTCAGCTCTCGCGCCAGCGTCTGCACCGCGACACTTTCTGGCGGCAACAGCCGTGCAACCGCCCTGTCCTTGAAGGACTGTCCGTATCTGGCCACTTCGTTCTTCCTTTGTCGCCCTCTGGTTTCAGGATCTATCGAGACGACAACTATTCTGACACAGAGGGGGTCGCAGGGGTCGTGGCGGCGCTCTCGTACAGTCGGCCCCTCACGACCCAAGAATGATGCACGACGTCGCGGGTCGATGCGATCGTCCGGGACCTGACGCATTAGAGGCACTCCACACGGCGTTCGCTCGAAGCCTAGACCAAGCCCTCACCCCCCGTTCCTCGCTTCCCGGCAGTCCCCGAAGCGAGTGCATGCGCCGCGCGGGTGGTCTCGGGTAGGCGGTAGCGGGTGGTGCAGGCCATCACCCAATCCACGGCACGCTCCAAGCTCACACGATGACCGATGGAGACGTAGACCGGTTGCACGCCCACGCGGGTGCGCAGCACGGCGCCGATGATTTCGCTGCCGTCGCGCAGCGGTACCCAGGCGCCGCGCCGTTGCGGCACCGGTTCGTGCGTGCCGACGAGGCGCGACTTGGCCACGCCGATGCTGGGCAGATCGGTGAGCACGCCCAGGTGGCAGGCAATGCCGCAGCGGCGCGGGTGGGCCCGGCCTTGGCCGTCGACGAGGAGCAGATCGGGCGGGGCCGAGAGCCGCGCCAGCGCCTGCAGCACCACCGGCAGCTCGCGAAAGGAGAGCAGCCCCGGCACGTAGGGGAAGTTCACTTCGGCTTCCGCGACCGCCGTCTCGCTCGAGGCGAGCGAGGGGAAATCGAGCACGGCGACGGCGGCGCGCCCCTGGGTGCCGCCGCCGGGAAAGCCGACGTCGACCCCGGCCACGCGACGTACCGGGCCGTTCGCGTCCTCGCACACGACCCGCCGGGCGATCTCGCGCTGCAGGGCGATCGCCTCGTCCACCGTGCGGGGGTGCAGCAGGGAGAGATCCGTCATCCACCCTCCCCTGCCGCCGTGGCCGCGGAAACGGGACGGGGCCGCCGGCTCATCATCACCACGCCGGCGATCACCAGGCCGCAGCCGGCGAGCTGGGTGAAAGCGAGCGGTTCGTCGAGCAGCCAGGCGCCGAGCAGCAGGGTGAGCACGGGGCCGAGGGTGGCGCTCATCGAAACGGGTCCGGATCCGAGGCGACGGATGGCTTCGGAGACGAGCCATACCGGGGCGACGGTGGAGACGAGCGCCATGGCGAGGGCGAGCCACAGCACCGGCGCCGGTTGCTGCCACAGCGAAGGCAGGGGGCGCATGACGGCGAACTGGCCGAGCACGAGCAGGCAGGCGAAAGTCGTCGCCCAGGCGCTCAGGCGGGAAGCGCCGATTTGCGCCACCACCTGGCCGGTGCCGAGAAGGTAGAGTGCGTAGGCCACGGCCGAGGCGAAGACGAGCCCGCCGCCCAGCCAGACGTCGTGCGCGCTGCCGGGATTCTGGCCAAGGTCGTGCACTAGCGCGAGCGCGAGCCCGGCGTAGCAGACGACCAGTGAAGCGAGGGTTCGACGGTCGAGCCGCGTGCCGAGGAAGGCCGCCGACATCAGCACGACCAGTGTCGGGTAGCAGAAGAGGATCATGCGCTCCAGGCCGGCGCTGATGTAGCGCAACCCGAGGAAGTCGAGGTAGCTCGAGCCGTAATAGCCGAGGAAACCGAGCACGAAGAGAATACCCCACTGCCGCACGCTGAGGCGGTGTGCCGCCCTTTGCTCCGCCGCCCAGCCGAGCAGCAGGAAGAACGGCAAGGCGAAGCCCATGCGCAGGGCGAGGATGGTCTCGGCGTCGACGCCGTAGCGGTAGGCGAGCTTGACGAGCACCGCCTTGAAGGAGAAACCGAACGCGCCGGCAAAAGCCATCCACCAGCCGAGCGCAGGGTGTTCCCGGATCGTCATCGTCTTTCTTTCACTCCATGGAAAACCGTCCCACCGGACGGCAGGCGACACCCGGCGCCCAGAAGGTTTGCTCCGGGTGCCAGGTGCCGAAATAGGCGCGCAGCTTGCGCGCAGCGTGCGGCTCCCGTTCCAGCGCCACGGCCGGCACCCCGAAGGCGCGGGCCGTGAGCAGCAGATGCAGGCTGGTGGCACAGACTTCCACTGCCCCGGCAGCGAGCCCGCCGATCGCCTCCAGCCGGAGCTCGTCGATCAGGCGCAGCGCCGCCCGGTTCGACGGCGAGAGGAAGCGGGACAGGCGCTCGAGCGCTTCCAGCGTGTCGTGCCACGGGGCGGCGCCGGCACGCACGAGGGCGAAGCACTCGCCTGCTTCGCGGCGCGCCTCCAGCCAGGCGGCGAGCGCCGCGAGCCACGGGTCGGTGGCGCATTCGGCAGCGAACTGTACCAGGCGATAGGCACCGAGCCGTGCGCGCCAGCCGGCGGCATGCGTTTCGAGCGCCGCTGCCAGATTCGAGGCGGCAAGCCCCTCGGCGGGGTCCGGCGCGAGCGGCAGGGAAAGCCCCTGGCGGGCAAAGAGCGCTCGGGTGCGGGCATCGCGCACGCGCGCTTCGTCCGCCGCGGCGAGTGCCGCGAGCGCGGCGCGCTGCACGCTGCGCGGCAATGCGTCGAGCCCCGTGCCGCCGCAGGGAGCAAAACCGAGGCGTCGCACTCCGGGGGCGTCCCCTCGGCGCAGCACGTAGGGTAGCGGCCGGTGCGTGCCCAACCGACGCACCGCTTCGCGGCGGCGGGCGCAGGGGTCGGCATCGAAGCAGGCGATCGCCCGTGCGGCACTTTCTTCGTCGAGCAGCATCACCGCTGCGGTCCAGGCGTCGCAATCGAGGATCTCACCGCCGACGTGGTACAGGTCGTAGCCTTGCTTCAGGTCCGCGATCACTTCGGGCAGGGGGTGCACCGCGAATCCGGCCACGGAACGCGCATCCCAGGCGCGCAGGCCAGCGAAGTGCACACTGCGCTCGCCGGCGGCCTCGGCGGCGAGCCGGGCGAGCAGCAGGTCGCCGTAATTGTGCCGGTCGAAGGCGCCGAAGAGCACCAGGTCGATGGCGCTCATATCGCCCGGCGCAGGCGCAGCGAGTGGGTCACCACGAAGAGACTGGAGAGGCTCATGGCCGCGGCGGCGAGCATGGGGTCGAGCAGCCAGCCGGTCCAGGGGTGGAAGATGCCAGCCGCGAGCGGAATGAGCACCACGTTGTAGCCGTAGGCCCAGACGAAATTCCAGGCGATGGTGCGACGCGTGGCGCGTGCAAGGCGCACGGCCTGCGGCACGGCGGCCGGGTCGCCGCGCATGAGCACCACGTCGCCGGTCTCGATCGCCACGTCGGTACCGGTGCCCATGGCGATGCCCACGTCGGCCTGGGCGAGCGCCGGCGCGTCGTTGATGCCATCGCCCACGAAGGCGAGCCGCCGCCCCTGGGCCTGCCATTGACGCAGCGCCTCGGCCTTTTCTTCGGGGCGCACCTCGGCGCGAACTTCCTCGATGGCGAGCGCCCGGGCCACTGCCTCCACGCTGCGGCGCAAATCGCCGGAAAGAAGCGCCACGCGCAGACCGAGCGCATGGAGTTCGGCCACCGCCGCCGCGCTCGTGGGCTTGAGCGGATCGGCAAACGCCAGCACCCCCACGGGAACGCCGTCGGCCGCCACCCACACGAGCGTTCTGCCTTCGCCGGCCTGCGCCTCGGCCCAGGACGCCAACGCCGCATCCGGCGCCCGCGTTCCCACCTCCTTCTCCAGGAAGCGGCGCGAACCCACCGCGAGCCGCAGCCCTTCGACGCGGCCGCGGATGCCGCCGCCCGGCACCGGTTCGACCTCCTCGGCCGGCGGCAGCGGCACCTCGCCCACGGCCGCGAGCAGGGCGCCGGCAATCGGATGCTCGCTCGCTTTTTCCAGTGCGGCCACGCGCAGCAGCCACTGCCGCGCCTCGCCCGGCGCATTCCAGTAGGCTCCCACCAGCGCCGGCCGCCCGGCGGTGAGCGTGCCCGTCTTGTCGAAGACCACGGTGTCGATCTCGGCGAGCCGCTCCAAGGCGGCGCCGCGGCGCACGAGGATGCCGCATTCCGCCCCCCGCCCCGTGGCGACCATGAGGGCGACGGGCGTGGCGAGCCCCATCGCGCAGGGGCAGGCGATGAGCAGCACACTCACTGCAGTGACGAAAGCGTAGGAGAGCCGCGGTTCGGGACCGAAGGCCAGCCAGAGGGCAAAGGTGAGCGCGGCCACGGCGAGCACCAGCGGCACGAAAACGCCGGCCACGCGGTCGGCGAAAGCCTGGATGGGCGGTTTCTCGGCCTGCGCCCGCTCGACCAGCGCGATGATGCGCGCGAGCAACGTCTCGCGGCCGACCTCGGTCACCTCCATGGCGAAGCCGCCGGAAGTGAGCACACTGCCGCCGACGACCCGATCCCCGGGGCGTTTCTCCGCCGGCAGCGGTTCGCCGGTGAGCATGGACTCGTCGACCCAACCCGCTCCTTCCTGCACGATGCCGTCGGCGGGAAGGCGCTCGCCCGGGCGCACCTGTACCCGGTCGCCGGGGCGCAGTTCCTCGACGGGAATTTCCCACACCGAGCCGTCGGGGCGCAGGACGCGCGCCGTGCGCGGCTGCAGCCGCAGCAGGCGCGAGATGGCGCGGGACGCCCGGCCGCGGGCGAGCTGCTCGAGGTAACGGCCGAGCAGGATCAGGGCGACGATGACCCCGGCCGATTCGAAATAGAGGTGGACGCTGCCTGGCGGGAAGATTCCCGGTACGAGCCAGGCGAGCAGCGAATAGCCCCAGGCGGCGCCGGCCCCCAGCAGGACGAGGGCGTTCATCGCCGGGGCGCCGTGGCGCAGTTCCGACCAGCCGGCACGCAGCAGCGGCGCGCCGCAGACGAAGAGAATGACGGAAGAAAGGGCCGCCTGCAGCGCCTGCCACACCCACGCCGGGGCGAGGCGGGCAAAGAGCGCCTCCCCTCCCGGCAGCATCGGCCCCATGGCGAACAACACGAGCGGCACCGCGAGCCCCGCGGCCCAGCGCACCCGCCGCCGCGCCGCGCCTCCGGCCTCGTCCTCTTCCTCCGCGGACGAACGCTGCGCGTGCGGTACCGGCTCGTAGCCGAGCTCGCGGATCGTACGCCGGATGGCGGCCTCGTCGACCCGGCTCGGATCGTAGCGCACCGTGGCGCGCTCGAGCGCCAGATTGACGCTCGCCTGCCGTACGCCCGGCAGCCGCTGCAGACCCCGCTCGATGCGCCGCACGCAGGCGGCACAGGTCATGCCGCGAATGCCGAGCTCGAGCTCGGCCTCGCCCACCGCCGCGGAGTCAGGCGAGTCTTGCGTCATAGCCCTCTTCGAGGATCGCCTCGATCACCGCCTGCGGGCTCGGATCGCCTTCGATCACCACTTCCTCCCGCTCCCGGCTCACCGAGACGACGCGCTCCACGCCCGGCACGTTCTTCAGCGCCTCAGCCACGGCCTTCTCGCAGTGCGCGCAGCTCATCCCTTTCACTTCGTAGCGTTGTTGCATCGTCCTTGCTCCTGTCGTCAAGCTTCCACGGGCGAAGAAGACAGCAGTGCCGCCACGTCTTCTTCGGTGAGCGCAAACCCGCCCGCCTCGCCCGTCTCCAGCGTGCCTTCGGCAAGCGTGCGTTTGCGCGCCTGCATTTCCAGCATTTTTTCTTCGACCGTATTGGCCGCGATCAGTTTATAGACGAAGACCGGCTTGTCCTGACCGATGCGGTGCGTGCGGTCAATCGCCTGCTCCTCCACCGCCGGATTCCACCAAGGGTCGAAGAGGATCACCGTGTCGGCCTCGGTGAGGTTCAAGCCCACGCCGCCCGCCTTGAGGCTGATGAGGAAGACCGGCGCTTCGCCCTGGCGGAAGCGATCGATCACCTCGTCGCGCCGGCGCGTGCTGCCGGTGAGCTTCACGTAAGGGATTTTCAGCTCGGCGAGCACCGGCTCGATGCGCTCGAGCATCTGCACGAACTGGGAAAAGATGAGGATGCGCCGCCCCTCTTCGACGAGTTCGGGCAGGGTCTCGCGCAGCCAGTCGAGTTTGGCCGATTCCTTCACCTGGCGCGCCTGCGGCAGGTCGACCAGCGTGGGATCGCAGCACACCTGCCGTAGTTTGAGGAGCGCATCGAGCACCGTGATCTGGCTGCGGGCAAGCCCCTTTTCGGCCAGCGCCCGGCGCACGCGCTCCTGCATGGTCAGCCGGATCGCCTCGTAGACCTTGGCCTGCTTCTCGCCCAGCGTCACGGTCTGCACGATCTCGGTCTTGGGCGGCAGTTCCGCCACCACCTCTGCCTTCGTGCGCCGCAGCAGGAACGGGCGGATGCGCCGGCGCAGATGCTCGAGACGCGCCGCGTCGCCCTCCTGCTCGATCGGATGGCGATACCAGCGGTTGAAGGTCTCGAGCGAGCCGAGAAAGCCCGGCATGAGGAAATCGAAGAGGGACCACAGCTCGCCGAGATGGTTCTCCATCGGCGTTCCGGTCAGACACAGGCGCTGCTCGGCGCGGAACTTGCGCACGTGCTGCGAGATCTGCGCCCGCGGATTCTTGATCATCTGCGCTTCGTCGAGGATCATCACCGACCACGCCTGCGGGCGCAGAAGCTCCACGTCGCGCCACACGAGCGGGTAGGTGGTGATGACGAGATCGTGGCCGGGAATCGACTCGAGCCGTTCGCGCCGCTGCGCCCCGTGCCAGACGAGCACGCGCAAATCGGGGGTGAAGCGCGCCGCCTCGCGCGCCCAGTTGCCCACGAGGCTCGTGGGCGCCACCACCAGCGCCGGTTGCTCGAGCCGGCCGGCGCGCTTTTCCGCCAAGAGATGCGCGAGCGCCTGCAGCGTCTTGCCCAGACCCATGTCGTCGGCCAGGATGCCGTGCAGGCGATGCCGGCGCCAGAACTGCAGCCAGGCCAGGCCCGTGCGCTGATAGGGTCGCATTTCGGCCTGCAGCCCCGGCGGTTCCTCCACCGGCATGGGGCCGCCGTAGCGCTCCAGCTCTTCGAGCATGGCCGACAGCGTCGGGGCCTGGATCTGGGCCAGGGTTCCGGGCGGCAGCTCGCGCAGCAGGGAAAAATCGTAGCGCGACAGCCGCACCGGCCCCTCGCGCCGCGGTTCGCGCCGCAGCAATTCCAGCGTCAGCTTCAGGATGGGTGCGATCGGCTCGAGCGGCACCACCGCACAGGCGTCTTCTTCCGGAAAGGGATAGACGATTTTCTCCGGCCAGTCGTCCTCGCCATAGCGCTCGAAGACCTCCGCCGCGAGCTCGGTGAGGTCGATGTCGCGCTCGCCCGCTTTCACCTTGGCGTCGAAGGCGAACCAGTCGCCTCCCTCGTCGGCCTGGGCGAGTTCCACTTCGGCGGTGCTCGCCTCCCACTCCTGCGGCCAGAAGTCCTCGCTCACCTCGATCTCGGGCGAGAACTCGCCCAGCACCCCGGCCTCGAGCCGCTCGCGCAGTTCGTGCCACAGCAGGGGGGATTCGGCCTGCGCCTCGTATTCGTCACCATCGGGCCAGGCGAGCGCCATCCGCAGCGGCTCCAGCAGCACCCGTACCGTGCCGAACCACTGCTTCTCCCGGGCCACGGAACGGTGCGGCAGCTCGAGGCGCACCTCGTCCCCGAAGGGATGATGGACCCGCCCCTGGGCATCGACGGCGACTTCGCCGTAGCGCACTTCGGGACGCACGCGCCGCCTCCCTTGCTCGTCGCGCCACAGAATCAGGCGAAAGCGCGCCGGTTCCTCGACCCGCGTGGTCGCCACCGGCGCCGGGGCCGGCAAGGATCCGCCAAAAAGCTCGCTCCAACGGCGCGCGAACACCGGCGCATCCGCCTGGGGCACCGGCGGCAGGGCGTCGAGCCGCTCGACGTCGGCCCATTCCAGTCCCTCGGGCAGGAGCAATGGCCCCACGGTATGGGTCTTGCGCTCGAAATAGTGCCAAGGCAGCATGAAGCGCAGCGGCACGATGCCCGTGTCGCCATTGCCTTCCACGTGCCATACGCCCTGAAAAGCGCCGCGCGCCGTCTCGCGCCACAGCCACAGCAAGCGCCTCGGCTCGCCCCAGCGCAGGAAGACGCCCTCCGTATGCGAGCCCAGACAGGCGCGGCCGCTCTGGACGATGGCGGCGAAGGCCGCACCCAGCCAGGTTCTCGGCGGGCCGTGCATCGAGGCCACCGCCAGCCCCATCAGGTCAGCGACGGTGAGCGCCCCGTAGACTTCGGGGTGGTAGTAGATCGTGAGGAGATCGACGGGCTTGCCGGCGACGAAGCGGCGCGGATCGCGCTTGTAGGGGCGGGTGAGAAAGGCGTTCCAGCCGAAGAGGCCGCGGCGCTCGTCGAGCCGCACGTCGTAAAGGATGCACTCCGGCGGCTGCTGATCCGACCCCGAGGAAGGGTGCGGCTCGTGGCGATGAAGGCGCAGGCGGGCCGTCTCCTCGATCCAGCGCATGGCCGGGGAACGCTTGGCCTCCAGAGCCTCGGCGGTGCGCTCGGCGACGGCGGAAACACCCCCCTTGCCCGGCGCAAGGGACCGGTTGCCGAGCATGAGCTCGACGAGCTCGCCCAGATGGACCCGTCCCTCTTCCGCGGATCGTGGCGCGGCATCCCCGGAGCCCGGCACGTTGACCTCTTGCGCCCCGCCAGCCTCCTGCTCCGCGAGCCGTTCGCTGAATTCGAGGAGCAACGCCGCGCAGTGCTTGCACGCCTCCCCGATGGGGCAGGTACAGGAACATTCGATGGACGAGGGTTTGACGTCGTCTTCCCCTTCCCATGAAACATCGATGTTTTGGGCGTAAGGGGCACGCTGCGTGCCCTGGACTCGGCCCGCGATGTGCCAACGCCGCTCGTCGACCGAGAACTCGCAGGAGCGCACTCTTCCCCGTTGCACCAAGTCTTCCCCCCGTGACCAGTAGACGGGATCGAAGACGTGGTGCTTCAGCCACTCGAGACGGCGACGGTTGCGTTCTGCCGGATTCATCGCGCGCAAGCCGGGTAAAGAGAATCCCACAGTATAATTGGCCCAAAGTGCAAACTCAATCGCAACGCGGCAGGAGAGGCAATGGCTGGCCATTCCAAATGGGCAAACATCCGTTTCCGCAAAGAACGGCAGGATGCCAAGCGCGGCAAGATCTTCACCCGGCTCATCCGCGAGATCACCGTGGCCGCCCGCAACGGCGGCGGCGACCCGAACTTCAACCCCCGGCTGCGCGCCGCCATCGACAAAGCCAAAGAACACAACATGCCCTCCGAGAACATCGAACGCGCCATCAAGCGCGGCACCGGTGAGCTCGAGGGGGTGAGCTACGAAGAGATCCGCTACGAAGGCTACGGCCCGGGTGGCGCGGCGGTGCTCGTCGACTGCATCACCGACAACCGCACCCGCACCGTGGCCGAAGTGCGCCACGCATTCAGCAAAAATGGCGGCAACCTGGGCACCGAAGGCTGCGTCGCCTTCCAGTTCAAGCACTGCGGCCAGATGATCTTCGCCCCCGGCACGGACGAAGAGGCGCTCCTCGAAGCGGCGCTCGAAGCCGGAGCCGAAGACGTGATCCCCAACTACGACGGTTCGATCGAGGTCATCACCCCGCCGTTCGAGCTCGAGCGCATCCGCGCGGCGCTGGAAGCGGCCGGTTTCACCCCGGCCATGGCCGAAGTAGTGTGGAAACCGCTCAACGAAATCGAGCTCACGGGCGAAGACGCCGCCAAGATGCGCAAGCTCCTCGACGCGCTCGAATCGCTCGACGACGTGCAGGCGGTCTACACCTCGGCGGTCTTCGACGAAGAAGAGCCATGACGGCGGTGCGCATCCTCGGCCTCGACCCGGGGCTGCGCATCACGGGGTTCGGTGTCATCGAGCGGCACGGCGCACGGCTCGCCTACGTCGCCAGCGGCTGCATCCGCAGCGGCGAAGGCACCCTGCCCGAACGGCTCGCCACGCTCTTTCGCGGCGTGGAGGAGCTCATCGCCACCTACCGGCCGGACGAGACCGCCGTCGAAAAAGTCTTCGTCAACCTCAATCCCCAATCGACCCTGCTCTTGGGACAGGCGCGCGGCGCCGTGCTCTGCGCCGCGATCCTCGGCGCCACGGCCGTGCATGAATACACGGCACTGCAAGTGAAACAGGCCGTGGTCGGCTACGGCAAGGCCGACAAAGTCCAGGTGCAAGAAATGGTGACGCGGCTGCTGGGCCTCGATGCCGCCCCCGGTGCGGACGCGGCCGACGCGCTCGCCTGCGCCATCTGCCACGCGCACCAGAGCACCCACCCTTACGCCGCCCAGGCCGTGCGGCGCCGCGGCGGGCGGCTGCTCGTCCCCCCGCCCTCGCGCCGATGAAGCCGATCGCGCTGTGGCCGGCCTGGGCGCGCAACCTGCCGCGCCTGCTGCTGCTGGGGCTGCTCGGCTGGTGGTTGCTGCACGATCGGGCCGGCAACGAGATGGCCGCCGGCGTCGCGCTCTTTCTGCTGGGCATCGCCCGGCTGGAGCGCGGCGTGCGCGCGCTCATGGGCAGCGATCTGGACGCGGTGCTGCGCTGGAGCACCCGCACCCCGCCACGGGCGCTCGGATTCGGCCTGCTCGCCACCATCCTGGTGCAATCGAGCGTGGTCGTCACCCTGATGGCGATGTCCTTCGTCTCCGCCGGCATGGTGGCCCTGCCCGAAGGGCTGGCGATCGTGCTCGGGGCGCACGTGGGTACCACCACCGGCACCTGGCTCTTCGCCGCCTTCGGGCGCGGGGTCGACATCGGCGCCTTCGCCCTGCCCTGCCTCACCTGCGGCATGGTGCTGCAATTCTCACGCGAGCGCGGCTTTGCCGGAATCGGTCACCTCGTGCTCGGCATCGGTCTCGTCTTCCTCGGTATCGGTTACATCCAGCAGGGATTCTCCCAACTCGAATCGCATCTCGATCTCACCGCCTGGACTCCAGCGGGTGCGAGTGGCATCCTGCTGACGGCCGCCGTGGGCATGCTCGCCACCGTGCTCATGCAATCGAGCCATGCCACGCTCCTCATCACGGTGGGCGCGCTCAGCGCAGGCAAGCTCCCTTTCGAGCACGCCATGGCGATCGCCATCGGCGCCAACGTCGGCTCCTCCCTCACCACCTTGCTCGCGGCGATCGGCGCCGGTACCGCCGCGCGGCGCGTCGCCGTCGGTCATCTGCTCTTCGGCGCGATCACGGCCCTGCTCACCCTGTTCACCTTTCCGCTGTTTCATACCGCCACCCTTGCGCTCGCCGCGCTCCTGCACCTTCCCTCGCCTGCGCTCGCGCTCGCGCTCTTTCACACCCTCTTCAACCTGGTGGGCGCACTGACGATCTACCCCCTGCTCGAAGGCGCGCAGCGCCTCATCGAGCGGCTCGTGCCGGTACGCCGGCTGCCGCTCGCGGCGCCCAAGCACATCTCCGCCGCCCAGCTCAAGACCCCGGAAGTGGCGCTCGAATCACTGCGCAAGGAAACCTGGCGACTCTATGATCGCGCCATCGATCTCATCGCCCTGGTGCTGCAGGTGGAGCCCAAGGCGATGCGCGCCGGCGAGAACGAAGAAGTACTCGACCGCCCGCCGGAGCGCATCCACCTCATCGACATCGACGCCCTCTATCAGAGCCGTATCAAACCGCTCTCGGGGCTCATCCTCGACTTCGCCTCGCGCCTCGACCCGCCGGCCGGCCTCGTGCCACGGCTGCAGCAACTGACCCAGGCGAGCCGGGAGATCCAGGAAGCGGTGAAGGACGTGAAACACCTGCAGAAGAACCTGGTGCCCCGCCTCGTCGACCCGAACCCGACCCTGCGCGGACAATACCTTCGCTTTCGCCGCCACCTCGTCGAGACGCTGCACGCGATCGCCAACCTGCCGCGTGACGACGGCGCCACGGTGCGTCAAGTGCTGGAGCACATCACCGACGAAGCCCTGCGCCGGCTCGAAACGATCGACCCCCTGCGGGATGGCTCACTCGCCCACTGGCTGCGCGCCGGCGCCATTGCACCCGAAGAGGCGAGCTCCCTGATGAACGACACCGCCTACGTCGAGCGCATCACGCACAATCTGCTGGCGGCGGCGCAGGCGCTGCTGCCGCCGGCGTGAGCCCCATCTCCAGCAAAGGACAGTCCCGGTGGCGCACCACCACGCGCCCGCGCGCCGCGAACGCCCGCCCCAGGCGCTCCACCAGGTAGACCGAGCGATGCTGCCCGCCGGTGCAGCCCACTGCCACCGTGAGATAGGCGCGATGCTCGCGCTCGTAGCACGGCAACCACCGCTCGAGAAAACCGGAAATCTCGGCGAACATCGCCCCCACTTCCGGAATCGCCTCCAGCCAGCGCACCACCGGCTCGTCGCGCCCGGTCAAGGGACGCAGCGCCTTGTCGTAGTACGGATTGGGCAGGCAGCGGGCATCGAACACCAGATCCGCATCGAGCGGCACCCCGTGCTTGTAGCCGAAGGACTCGAAAGTGAGGGTGAGCCAGCCCCCCTCTCCGGCGAAGACGAACTCGCGGATCCACGCGCGCAGCATTCCGGCCGAGAGATCGCTCGTATCGATACGCGCGGCGCGCAGCGACAGCGGCGCGAGCAGCTCCCGTTCGAGGGCGATCGCCTCCACCAGCGGCCGCCCCTCGCGCGCCAGTGGATGCGTGCGCCGCGTCTCGGAGAAGCGCTCGAGTAGCACCCCGTCGCGTGCCTCCAGAAAGAGCAGATCGACGCGATGCCCCTGCTCCGCCAAGCGCTCCAGCGTGCCCGGCAGCGCCTCCAGCCCGCCAGTGCGCGCGTCGATGGCAATCGCCACCTGCCCCACCCCTTGCCGCGCCAGATGCTCGACCACCGGCGCGAGAAAGGCCACCGGCAGGTTGTCGATGGCCACGAACCCCGCGTCCTCCAGCGCCCGCAAGGCCACCGTCTTGCCGGAGCCCGAAAGCCCGCTCACCAGGATGATGCGCATTGGATCCTCTCCGATGGTTCGTTCATTCTCCCAATCCAAGCTTTCCCTTCAATCTTTGCCAGAAAGCAAGCGACCGGCAAGCGATTCATAGCGCGAAAACTGACCATCGACACTGACCAGTAGTGCGTCGCGATACAGAGCAGTGGCAATGATCATCCTATCCAGTGGATCTCCATGATGTGCAGGTAGTGCAGCGGCGTTCGCTGCAATGTCATCATTGACGGCCATCACGGAAATGCCGGCTTCGACCGTAGCGACATGCAGCCACTCATTCAGGGGCAAATCGATCACCACGCGTCCCCGGCGGATATGCAGCACTGCTTCGTAAATGGAAACGCTGGAAATGGCCAACGACTCCGCACCGTCCATCAGCCGTTTTTCGATTTTCCTGGAAAGCCGATCATCCTGCGCTATCCACCAAATCCAAATCAGGAGTAGCCACGGGGAATCGCTCATTTGAATGCCTCGGAATCACCCGACAACTGCCGAGCCGTCCGCTCGATCATCGATTCCCATGTCCCATCGGAATAGGGAGAAGACACGATATCTCCCACCACCCTCACTCGACCTTTCAATTTTTCAGGGGGACGGCGTTTGGGGACATCTTTGCTCCGATCGTTTGCAGGAGGCAACACGGTCACGATGATCCGCGCCGTATCCACCTCTGGCGGCGTATCCAGCCAACGGATTTGACCGTGCTCGTAAATGGCTTCGTAACTTTTGAGCATAGGGACACTCCTGCGTAATCATGCAAACCGATCGGGAAATCCTGGCAAAGCGATCCGATGCAAAAAAATCGATCCCGAAAAGAACAGGAAGTTCATCGCGAATGTTGCATTCATTCCCCCGCCTCGAACTCCGCGCTCTCGAAGCGCAGTACGGCGCAATTTTCCCACACCGTCCGCTGCACGCCGTGATCGAAGCCGGCCGGAGCCTCTGCCTCGATCTCGACCACGATCTTCACCGCGATCCCTGGCCGTACGGTGAAGGGCTGGAGCACCTCATCCACCACGTCGGCGAACTGCTTTTTCGCCGTCACCGGATCGAGCACGATCCTGCCGTAGAACCGTTTCTTCGGCACGATCCCCGTCTGCCCGCCGCCTTTGGCTACATCCTCCACGACACGAGGCGAACCGCCGGATCCGCTTGCCGTGGTTCCCGTCTCATCCGGCTCGGGAGGAACACGTGATCCCTCCTCGGCGAGGCGCTGCGCCTCCTCGTAGGCGGCGGCTGTCTGAGGCTCGATCAGCAGCAGCGAAGCATCGAGGATCGGCGCATAGCGTTTGCCAAAACTGAACCCGAGATAGCGATCCCCTTCCTTGCCCTGAGCAAACCCGAAAAAATCGCGACTCTCCGAGCCAGCCGCCAGCGCCTCCTGAAAGACGACGTCGTCCTTGAGGCGTGGCAAATACAGCTGCTGGCAGCTCTGCTGCCACACGCTGAGCGCGGGCGCCTCCTTGACTCCATCCTTCCAGAACCATTCGCGCAACATCCTGGCGAGGTGAATCGGCGCCCAGGCCGTGATGAGCAGCTCGTTTTCCTTCAAGACGCGTTCGATCTCCTGTGACCAGTTCGATGCGCCGGCATTGAGGGGAATCGCCTGCCACTGCACCTCGGACAGCCCCCTGCCGGGCAGGGCCTCCTGGCCCGGCACCAGCAACCACTTGTACGTCTCGCGGATCGCCTGCCCCACGGTTTTCTCCGCCTGCGCGAGGCTCTCCTGCGCCTGGCGCGCCATCAGGTTGTCCAGGACGAGGCGGTTGTCCTGATAATCCCTGACGATGCTGCGCCACGCCAGATACGAGCGCACGAGATCCTTCAGACGAAGCACGCTGTCCTGGTCCGCCGCGAGAAAAATGAGGCGGTTCTGCTTGAACCGCGGCTGCTCGCCCCTTTTCCGCAGAATCTCGCTGGCGTGCTCGAGCGCGGGACTCTTCCCGCTCTTGCTGAAAGCCGCATCCGGCGGCAGCACCACGAGCCGCAGCAGCCAATCGTCGGGTACGTCCCCACTGGCGGTAAACACATGAATGCCGCTGAACACCCCGGTCGCGAATTGGCGCTGCAGGCGATCACGGATCGTGGGGAACACGTCTTCCCATTCATGAAAACGGCGCTTGCGCTCCTCCATCTCGCGCCGCAAATTGGGGCGCGTATCGAACCAATACCGGTTCTGGGCATGATTGAGGTAATGCAGCCGGTCGGTCAGCCGGCTCAGGGCGTCCTTGAATACCCCCAGCGGCTGCCCCGGCTGGGCGACACCGAGCAGCACACGCTCCTGCTCCAGCCCGCGCACCAGCTGATTGGCGCCGAGCTGCACCGAATGCGGTGCGCTGCCAAGAAAAATGGTGCGCGCCACTCGCCGGCACGCCTGGACGCCACCCAAACGCGGATCGCGATTTTCGATCTCCCAAGGTTCCGAACGCTCGCCATCCACGTCGCGCTCGATCACCGGATCCCACCCCTGCGGCAGGTAGTAAATCGCCTCGTTGCGCACATCGACGTCGTAGAGCGGCAGGCTGCCCGGCAGGATCAGCAGGTCGTTATTGCCATCCTGCCACAGGCGATGGATGATCTTGGCCATCAACTTCAGCACGCCCCGTGTGCGCTGGAAATTCTCCAGCGATGACCAGTCCTCATAGAGTCGGTCGAACACCTCGGGGTGGATCGGATACGCGCGGATCAACCGGTCGAGATAACGCCCCTCCTGCGTCTCCTGGGGAAACTCCTGACGGTTACCCAGATAATGGTCGGCAAAAGCGCGACAGACCGCTTCCGCGGCCTGCCGGTCCCCGATCGAAGCGAACAGACGCCGACGCACGATCTCGAACGCCTCCTCGGTCGCCACCGGTTTCCACAGGGCCTGTACCCGGCCAAAATAATGCGCCAGCGTCGCCAGCGCCCGCACGCCGCGCTCACTGCCGGCCTCCTTTTCCGACTCCGGCAAGGAAGCAAGCATCACGGCCGTGGGCACCGCTTTCAGCGCCTCGGTGAGCGCCTGCACGAAACTGAGGTTGGCATCGAACGTACCGCCCGAGAGCGCCTTCCCTTCCTCGAACTGCGAGACATAGCGCACCAGCTCGTCCACCAGGATCACACAGGGCGCATGCTCGGCGAGCAGCTGCGCGAGTTCCGCCTTGCCCGGAGCAGTGCCGGTCTCGTCGGCTTCCCGCACCCGTGCGTAACCCGCCTCGCCGCCCAGCTGCCAGGCAAGCTCCCCCCACAGCGTGCGTACCGTGCACCCCTCGTGCACCCGCGGCTTGCCCGCCAGACCGAGCAGATCGACTCCATCGAGTACGGCAACCCGGGCACGCGGCAATTCGGTGACGCCGGCCGCGTCGAGAATGGGTGGTACACCCGGCAAATCGCCAGCCGGTACCTCTCCCTTGGCGAGGTGATACACCGCCAACATCGTATGCGTCTTTCCGCCACCGAAAGCCGTCTGCAGCTGGATGACCGGATCGCCCCCTTTGCCGGCAAGGCGGCGCACCACCGAATCGAGCAGCAGTCGCATACCCTCGGTAATGAACGTCCGCTCGAAAAATCGCACCGGATTTTGATACTCCTCCCGCGCCGTGCCCCCATGCACGCGGGACAGATCGGCGGCGAACTCCGCCTGCTGGAACGTGCCCTTGAGCACGTCTTCGTGGGGAACGGCGATCTCGCGCCAGGGTTTCAGATTCATAGAACGATTCCAATCCAATTTAGAATTTTGATCACCCAAGGGTCACGTATCGATTCCGGCAACAGACTAACCACCTGAATGAGCGAGATGACCCCGATCGCCAAGCCGACTATTTGCCATCTTATTGCCTCTTTATGACGAGCGCGCTCCATTTCGTCACGCGCCCGTTCACGCTCCTGGGCAACCCTATCCCGTTCATCTGCTGCAATCAAATCATGGAGCGAGCGCAACTGGTCGAGTAATTCCTCATTAATCGCCTGCAAGCGCATCCGTTCAGACATTCTGTCCCACACATACGGAAGCTCGGTCCGGTCCATTAGCACTGGATGTCTGAAGTAACAGCGGGCATTGAACTCCGTGGCGCGTCGCACGAGTTTTGTGAGTCGCAGCGGGTCGTTATCCCAATCTGCTAGCTCATTGATCAGCGCCTGCAGGCGTAACCGGTATGCGCAGGTCAGTGCCAACAAAAGCACGGCACGTTCGAATCTAGGGTACTGGATGGAATCGGAAAACATCGAAAATCCTGTACCATCGACGCTCCACAGCAGATCCCCGCGATCCTCATAATCCTTGAGGCCCAGCGTTGAGGATCCCCGCAACCACCTCGAAGCAATCTCGACTTGTCCCTGGCTTGGCCGTCCATTAGAAGCCTCTTGCCAAATCGCTTTGGAAATGCATTTTATTCTTTCTGGTTTTTCGGTATGAAAGGAAACGAACAACTCAATCTTATATTCTGTGTCCTTGAAAAACTCAAGATACCAAAACGTTGACTTATCAGCTCGGTTAACTTTCCCTTCAAATTGGTTCAGCAAAGGCTGCTGCAGGAAGGCGATGGGCTTGCCCCCAATGGTGAGATTATCCCATTTGTCACTATGGTTTTTGTTTTCTTGATGCTTGGAGATGGTGACGAACACGATCTATCCCTCCCGAATCAAATATCGAGTTGCGCCTGTGGGTCCACCATGCCCACCTCCCCCGCCGCCCGTTCGATTTCGCTCCAGGCGGTGACGAGTTCATTGTAGGCGCGCGCCTCCTCGGCCCAGCCTTTGCGCTCGCACAGGGTATAGAGGCGGTAGGCGAGCGTGCGGACGGGGTCGGCGCGCTCGGGCATGCGGGCGAGCAGGCGGCCGGCGGCGGCCTCACCCTCCTGGTTGAGCGCGCGGATCAGCTGGTGCAGCGCCTCCCACACGGGCACGCGGGTGTCGTGCTCGGGCGACCAGTCGGCGGGCAGTTCGTGCCACTTCAAGAGCCGCAGCTCGCCGCGGGCGGATTCGACCACGCCCGCCGCCACCAGCCCGTCCACGCTGGTGCCCTTGGCGCGCGCCAGCACGTCGGCCTCCCCGTACTTGCCGCTCGCCCAGCCGTGCTGCTCGAACCAGTGCAGGCAGAACTGCGTGTCGTGGTCGAAGTCGTCCTCGGCCAGAAACCGGTTGATGAGCGCGAGCGCCGTGCGCACGCTCATCGGCGTGCCGTCGGCCTCCAGCACCGCGGCGTATTGACTGAAGATCGCCATGCCCGGCCCGATGATGGCCTGGCTCAAATCCACCGGCGCCACCGGCGAATGTACGCCGCCGCGGGTCATCGCCTCCAGCGCCTCGGGCAGCGTCGCGTTCAGTTCGCGCAGGAACTCGCGGCGGCTCACCACCGGCGCGTCCGCCGGACGGGAGCGGCAAACGAGCACGATGCTGGAGGCAAGGGCATTTACATTCCCCTTGAGATTGCCCGTGTATTCTGTGCGCATCGGCCAGGTGCCGGTCAGCACAAAGCCGGCGTCGAGCACCGCCTGCAAAAAGGTCTCCCAGCCGGTGCTGCTGGTGCCCGCCTCGTCCTGCGTCTCCGACTGCTTGAAGGCGTAGTAAATGGTGACGGGAAAGGCCGGATGCGCCTGCTGGGCCAAGTTTTTGAGCGCCCTTTTCATGCCCTCGAGGAAAAAGCGCTCGGCGGCCTCACGGCTGCCGTGGCGGTAGGGCGTGGCGACCAGCTCCTCGGCCTTGGGCACGGCGAGCGTGGCATAGAGGTTGGGGAAAATGGGCCGGAGCGCACGGCGCAGCCAGACGTAGAAAAAGTCCGACAGGTCGGCGTAGCCGATGTTGTCGTAGTACGGCGGATCGGTGGAGACAACTTTCCCACGACTAATCTCCTGCGTTTGGGCATCCTGTTGGCAAACATGTCCTATGGGCACAGAGGGAACGTTCTCGATTACCTTGGTGAAGTAATTAATTTGTCCAGTGAAATTACCAGTCGAGTTACTGAATGGATTGCCCTCTACAAAATCCCAAGTCATTGGAAGTGCCTGTCGCGCAAAAACTTGCTGAACGTTCTCGCCCTTAGTGTCCCAAAAATTTAGTGTTGCGCTTCGGTTACTCTGCCGACTGACATTCATGCCGAGGCATACCCCCACCGCCTGCGCATAGGCGAGCGCGCCGCGGCCGCCTTGGTCGAGGGGGATGCCGTCGTCGGTTAGTCCGGCGGCGAGGGCGTCCTGGCGGCAGCGCTCGATGGCCTCGCCCACCAGGTCGGAAAAGGTGGTGAGCGCGACCAGTTGGCGGGGGGTGAAGAGGTCGCCCCATTCCCTAAGCCCATAAGGCACGCAGGTGCCACCCGTGAGGCGAGCCGGTACGCTGCCAGCAGGTTTCCATTGTGGTTGCGCTTGCCGGGCGGTTTCTTCATGTTCCGGAACGGGCGCCAGATAAACGCGGCCACGCGCGCCTTCGGCCACGATCGCCATGAGCCGTGCGCCCATGCGGCCAGCTTGGCCCTCTGCCTTGATGTAGTCGCCCCCAATAGGAGTATCCGAAAGCAGGCACCGGAAATTGGCTCCGCGGCCTGCGGCCTTGGTGCCTGCCTTCGCCCGCGCATACTCCGCCTCATCGAACCCCGCCGCGCCGCGCACCTTGACGGTGAAGTGATAGCGATCGCCTTCGACCACCGGCAGCACATACGCCTCCTTGCCCGGCTTGCTGGAGAGCACGAAAGTCGAGGCGAGCGGCACGTCCACGTGGCTGAAGACGGGGTTGGGGCTCTTCACCGTGCGCGCCCACAGCCAGGCGATGACGGTGAGCCGCTGACCCACGAGCGGCGCGAGGTCCGGCCGACCGGCGGCGAGCTCGGGCGTGATCTCGACCGGCGGATAGAGGTGCCCGATGCGCGCCTCAGCCTGCTCGCGCATCCAGGCGCCATAGCGCCGCACGTCCTCGGCCAGCCCTCTGGCGCCGCGCCAGTCCTCGTGCAGCCGGCGTTGGTGTTCGCCCGGCGGCAGCGGCCCCACCGGTGCCTGTCCGGCAAAGCGCGGCGGAATTTCGATCATGGCCTTGTTGATGGTCACGGCCACCGGGTTCAGGTCGCTGGCGTAGCTCTCCAGCCCCAGGCGCTGGGCTTCGAGCGGCAGCGCGCCGCCGCCGGCGAAGGGGTCGTGAAAAGCGGGAAGTTTGTCGGGGTCGAACAGCTCGGCGGCCTGCGGATGGTTCTTGTTGAGCGCGCAGGTCTCGCGCCAGCTTTTTCGGATCTCCTCGCGGGCGCGCTCGAGCACTTCTTCGTTGTTGGTGTTTTCCCACTTCACCAGGTCTTCGATGATCCTGAACAGGCGCTCGCGCTCGGCCTGGGCCTTTTCCTTGTTCACGCCGCGCCCGAGCGCGCGCTCGTAGCCGGGGTCGTTGACCATCTGCGCAAAGATCACCGCGCGGGCGGCGGCGAGCGGCCGGCGCGCCCACCACAGGTGCAGCGTGGAAGGGTGGCCGTGGCGGATGGACTTTTCGCGCGCCGCGGCCTCGTTGATGGCATCGAGCGGCAGGGCGACTTCGATGAGTTTCTTGGGGGCTTTGATGTTATTGTGCATTCAGTCATCCTTCTCCCAGCCAACCTTGCCATCGCAATGGCTACAGCCAACTGAGTAACTGTGTTCCATATCGCCGGTGTTGTATTCGTTGCACCACTGGCACTGCTTGATGCCATCGGAGATGTCAAAGCAGTTCGCGCAGAAGTAGTGCTTGCCGCGCCTGACCACGGTGTGGTAGCCCTCGCAGGTGCCGCAGTTGGCGGGCTCCCAGCTGTCGTCCCCGTCCTTGATGCCGATGTGCGCTGCATCATGATCCGTCAGCGCATCCACCAGATGCTCCGGCTCGATGGCCTCCCCGCAGTGCTCGCACGTCGCGTAACCCTCGTTCGCAATGACGATGGATTCGCCGCAATGCGGGCATTCGAGTTCGACCTGGGTCTCGGTGTGATCGCACACCAGACAGCGCAGCGACGCGATTTGGTCGTCAAGATCGTCGGGGACGGCTGCCTTGAATCCGCAGGCGCTGCACGCTTTCGGCGCGCTGCCTGCCGTGCGGGCGGCGCCCAGTTCGGTCTTGAGCGCTTTGAACTTGGCGGCCAGGTATTTCCGGTGCCCCTTCATCGCCCAATCCGCGCGGGCGATCTCGCTGCCGAAGTCGTGGAAATACGTGTCCCACCGGTTCAACAGACGGTGCAGATGAAACCACGAGCGGCAATGCTCGGCGACGATCTGCGCCTTGGCCTTTTCGTCGCTGTCCAGCCCGTTGTGGAAGAAGTGAACCATCTTGTTGCGATGGTTCGCCAGCGCGCGAAAGCTGTTGTAGGCGTCGTCGCCGATGTCCTCGCCCGCGACATCACGAATCCGTGCCCGGGCATCCTCTAGCGTGACCGAGATGAAGTCGCCGGCCATGAACTTGGCAAGATTGGCCTGGTCGGGCTTGGAGACGATCAGCGACCAGTGCTCCTTCATCAGCCGCGCCTTGAGCAGCATCTCGACTGCCGCGCAGAAGTGGATGACCGAGTACTTTGGGCTCTTGTCGAACTCCGCAATGCCGCGCGCCAAGAAGTCGAAGGCGTTGCGGGTCAGCGAGTCAAAGATGTCGTGGTGGGTCATGGTATTCCCTATCGCCAATGCACCGGGCGATTGATCACGTATCCGCTGGCCGTGGTTACTGCTGCAGGCAACTGGTTCTGTCGCACCTTGGTTTCGCTGATGGTGAAAGCCGCTGTTGCAGCAGCGGCAAGCTGCACCGAATTACGCCCCGGAGGTTGGGCCACGATGACGCGCTTGGACGGGAACCGGGCACGCACTTGCTGTACCGGCGTGGTCAGATCGCTATCGGCCGAAATCAGCAGCGCGGTGTCGAAACGATCATCGAAGGCGTCGGCGAGTAGCTGGACCGCGATGTTGACGTCGGTCATCTTCTCTTCATAGTCGGTCCACGTGTTGCCGCAGCGCCGACATTGGCGACCCTTGGGCAGGTAGTGGCCGAAATGGATCGTTAAGATTGGCAAAGTGGCTAGCGCATCCAGATAATAAGCCTGCCGTTGCATGTCGGCGTGGTTGCTGCCCGTCAGGCGGATGCGCGCGGAGAAGTAGTGAGCCGCCTGCAGTGTTTGCCCCGGTTTGAGCAGGGAGCGCGACAAGCCCACCACATCTAGCCAATAATGGCGTTTCCACCCCTTGCTCTTGAGGCCAAAGTAGAGGTTGAATCCGTCGATGTAAGCGATCACACGCGACATTGTTCTCCCCCTGCAAAACACGGGTTACGGCACGGTGCCTTGACAGGGCAATCGCATCAAATCTCTGTAAGGCCGAGGAGTGCCTGGCGGTAGGCATCGGAGGAGGCGGCAAGGATGCGTCGGGTACGGATACCGCCTTTGCGGGCTGAGGTGTCCAGGCGAAAGAGGTTGAGCACGAGCCGGCGCACGAGGGCGAGATTGGCGCCAGCGTTGCGGGCGCGGGCGCGCATCTGGTCGTCGTTGAGCGAGACGTCGAGGCTCCAGTGCAGGCAGTTCTCGATACTCCAGTGCGCCCGTACCGCATGGGCGAGCGTTTCGGCCTCGGCGGCGATGCTGCCGAGGTAGAAGCGGCGCTCGAGGCTGGTCTTACCCTCCAGGGTGCGTTCGACTT
>NZ_AUDR01000003.1 GCF_000425565.1 Tepidiphilus margaritifer DSM 15129 | reverse complement strand
AACGCGCCACCACTTGGCGCATTCGCTACATCGACGGCACCGAGCGCGTCATCGCCTTTTCCCCCGCCAAGACGCGCGAAGAGGTGCTGCACGCCGAGACGGGCGCGGTGGAGGCGGCGGCGTACGTGCCAGGGAAAACGCCACCGGAACGGCCGTTGCTCGAGGACGAGCGCACCCGCATTCGGCGCTGGCTCGAGCTGATCGGCGAGACCGACCCGGCGACCATCGCCAGGGTGTTGGCGGCGGCGGCCGAGGATTCGACGGCGCGGCATTACTACCTGGAGCGATTCCGCGATTGGGAAGAGCGCGCGGCCGTGGCCGAATTCGACGGCGGCTTGCCCCGCCTCGAGGCCGAGCGGCAGGCGGCGGCGCAATCGTTCGAGGCCACCGAGGAATCACGCGCGGCACTGCGCGCGGCGCGCCAGGCGTTTGGCGATCCCCTGCCAAGGCCTTGATCACTCCCCCCGTGAAGTGCGCTTACGGCGGCGATAAGCACGCTTCACGGCCACGCCAAGCGGTGGCAAAAGGTACTCCGACGGGTTCCATGGTTAGGGTGATGCAATCCGCGTTGGTCGGCAGTTTTCGCATCCTGAAACTTGAATATGCCCGACGCATCGCGCCAGAATGAGAAACGGCGGGCGGCGATGCGATGCGCTCTTTTGACGGCTTTAGCGTGACGCTTTCGCCGGTTCAAGCGGGCGCTTGCGCCGTGCGGCCAGGCTTTGAGGCGGCGCCACCACGCGAACCCTGGAAGAGCACCACCACCCCGCGCCATAACGGAAAACGGCTTGCGTAGCGGCCTTCTGAGCCGTTTTTTCTGGTGAGGCTAGGCCATCCTATAGGCCACTACGGAAAACGGCCTACAGCGGCGCTATGGCGGCGCACGGCCAAGCGCACCTTTTAACCATGGTTGCGACCCAGTTTAACCATGGTTGAAGAGGCAAGGCGCGCGCACCCACGCCAGGAACGGCGGCGGCTGTGGCGACCGGCGGCGGCGGCCGGAAGGCGGCTCATGCCGACCACATCAAAAAAAACGGGACGCGCTGCAAGACGATAAGGCAGGAAAAACGATAAGGCAAGTGATAAGGCAGAAATTTTTTGCTTGCCGTTTTTCCCTTTGAAATCAAGCACTTATGCGAATGTGTTGGTGGAGCCGGGGGGAGTCGAACCCCCGTCCGGAAGCCCTCCACAGCCAGGTCTACATACTTAGCCTACCGTTTGAATTTAGCGCCGGTGTTGGTGGGTAGGCTCACCGCACCGACGCGAGCCGCCTTGGTTTTAGGCCCCGAGCCAAGCGGCCCGACCCGGAGACGAGCCTCTGTGAATGACGCTGCGCGATGGCTTACGCCATCATCCGGCCCAGAGGCCAGCCGGTGCAGCGCTCGCCGCCCTTAGGCGGCGAGAGCGAAACGCTCGTCGTTGGCGTTTATTTGCTTTCCAGTGGATTTACGAGGTGACTGGTCCTCGGTATGCGCTGTGCTGCTTTGCGACCCCCGTCGAAGCCAGGTACGGCCCCAGTGGGTTTGCAAAAGGTTAGTGCATCGTACGGTGAAAAAGTTCCGCCGATTGCTGCACTTTTTTACGCCACCTTGCGGGCAGCGAAGAGGTAGTTTACCGCAGTTTCCTCGATCAGACGATAGGTTTTCGTGAAGGGGTTGTAACCCAGCCCTTGCAGGGCGACCGGTTCGAGCCCGTTTTCCCGGGTCCAGCGGGCGAGTTCGGCGGGGCGGAGGAATTTGGCGTAGTCGTGCGTGCCGCGCGGCAGTAGCCTCAGGACGTATTCTGCCCCTAGGATCGCGTGCAGGTAGGCTTTGGGCGTGCGGTTGATGGTGGCGAAGAAGGCCCATCCGCCGGGGGTGAGCGCCTTGGCGCAGGCGGCGACGATGGATTCGGGCTCGGGGACGTGCTCGAGCAGCTCCATGCAGGTCACGACTTCATAGGCACTGGGATGCGCTGCGGCGTGGTCCTCGACGCTTTCCAGGTGGTAGTCCACCGACAAGCCGGATTCGAGCAGGTGGAGTTTGGCGACTTCCAGGGCGGCAGCGGAGAGGTCGATGCCCGTGACCTGGGCGCCACGCCGCGCCATGCCTTCAGAGAGAATGCCGCCGCCGCAGCCGACGTCGAGCACGCGCTTGCCGGCGAGCGTCACATGGGATTCGATCCAGGAGAGTCGCAGGGGGTTGATCTCGTGCAGGGGTCGGAATTCGCTCGTCGGATCCCACCAGTGGTGGGCGTGCTCGTCGAATTTGGCGATTTCTTGCAGGTCGACGTTCGTCATGAGAAAGCCTCCAAAGAAAAACCCCGCCAGGGCGGGGTTTTTCGCAGACATCGGATAACCAGGATTACTTGTCGGTACCGATGACTTGGATTTCGACGCGACGGTCGGGTTGCAGGCACTGGATGAGTTTCTTGTTGTGCCGGTTTTCCGGACCCATGTTCTTGCACTTGTCGCCGGTGACTGGGTTGGCCTTGCCTTTGCCTTCGGTGTAGATCCGGCTGGCCGGTACGCCTTTGCTGATCAGGTATTTCTTGACGGCGTCGGCGCGGCGCTCAGAGAGTTTTTGGTTGTATGCGGCGCTGCCGATGCGGTCGGTGTAGCCGACGGCAAGGATGACTTCGACGTTGTATTTGCCAAGCTGCGAGACGATTTCGTCGAGCTTGGCCTTACCCTCGGGACGCAGCGTGGCCTTGTCGAAGTCGAAGAGCGTATCGGCCGCGAGCTTGACTTTCTGCTCGGCGGGTTTGGGTGCCGGACGAGCAACCGGGGCGGGCGGACGCGGCGGTTCGCACTTGTCTTTGGAAATCAGGTCGGGGTCGCAGCTGCAGGCGAGCGGCTTGCCGTTGGCGTCCTTGGCTTGCTCGGCAGCGGCTGGAGACCAGCTGGCACCGGCTTGAACGCAAGCCCCCGAACCGCTCGTGACGACGACGTTGCGGGAGTCGGTGACGTAGGGAATGACGCCTTTCGGATCGACCACGATGTCGGCGGACACGGCGCTCATGGAGATACCGATCGTTCCGAGCACGGCGGCGAGCAGCTTGAGGCGGGTATTTTTGGTCATGGCAGCATCCTTTCTTGTGAAAACGGTTGGGACAAGGTCTGGGATTGCATCCTTGAGTTCATTATACAAGCACTTTTTCAGCGGTTTTGCAATTGAATCCGTTGCCGCCAGTTTTGCGCCAATGCCGTCAAATAGCTGTTGCTTTCCTGCAACAGTAGTTGGCCATCGACCACTCGCCGCTGCCCGGCAACCCAGACGTCGCTGACGTGCTCGCGTCCGGTGACGAAGACGAGGTGTGAGCAGGGGGCATAACAGGGTTGGGTTTCGACGGTGTCGAGGGCGACGGCGACGAGGTCGGCGGCCTTGCCCGGGCGGATCGAGCCGAGGCGATGTTCCAGCCCGAGGGCGCGGGCAGCGCCGATCGTGGCGAGTTCCAGTACCTGTATCGCGGGCAATGCTTCGGCGCGTCCTTGGCCGACCTTGGCGAGCAGCGCCGCATGGCGCATTTCCTGGAAGAGGTCGAGCCGGTTGTTGCTCGCCGCTCCGTCGGTACCCAGGCCGACGGGGATGTCGGCATCGAGCCACCGGGGTACGGCGGCGATGCCGCTGGCGAGTTTCATGTTGGAGGTGGGGCAGTGTACGAGGGCTACGCCGCGCTCGGCTAGCAGCGCGATCTCGTGGGCGGTGAGGTGTACGGCGTGCACGCCGACGAGCCCCGGCCCCAGCAGGCCGAGGCGGTCGAGCCGCTGCAAGGGGGTCTCGCCGTGGCGTGCGAGCGATTCTTCCCGCTCCTGCGCCGTCTCGAGCAAGTGGATTTGGACTGGCAGGTCGAGCTGGGCGGCGAGGGTGGCGATGCGCTCGAGGGTCTCGTCGTTCACCGAATAGGGGGCGTGCGGCGCGAGCAGGAAGGAGACGAGCGGTTCATCGCGCCAGGCATCGCGCACGGCGAGCCCCTTGGCGAGCGCTTCGTCGGCATCGGCCGCGTAGGGGGTGGGGAAATCAATGACGGTGATGCCGAGCACCGAGCGCATGCCCATGGTGGTGAAGGCGCGTGCGGTGGCCTCGGGATAGAAGTACATGTCGACGGCGGTGGTGATGCCGCCGCGCAGCATCTCGGCGGCGGCGAGCAACGTGCCGTCGTAGACGAATTCTTCGCTCATCAGGGCCGCCTCGCGCGGCCAGATCGCCTCTTCGAGCCAGCGGCGCAAGGGGAGATCGTCGCCGATGCCGCGCAGCAGGGTCATGGCCGCGTGCGTGTGCGCGTTGATGAGGCCGGGCAGCAGCACGTGATCGGGCAGTTCGACGCGCTCGCACGGCCGCCAGCGCCGCGCCAATTCATCGGCCGGCCCGACGTCGAGGATCGTATCGCCGCGGATCGCAACGGCGTGGCCGGTGAGGAGCGCACCGGCCGGCTCCATCGGCAGGAGCCAGCGGGGGAGGATGAGGGCGTCGGCGGGCTGGAGAGCGATCGATTCGGGCATCGGCGGGCTCCGGAAGGGGGTTGAGCGGCGTGATAAAATAGCGAATTCTACGGATTTGTACGGCGGTTTTTGCTCAATGGATTCCTTCGCCCGCGAAACCCTGCCCGTGCCCCTCGAAGAGGAGATGCGGCGCTCTTATCTCGATTATGCCATGAGTGTCATCGTCGGCCGGGCGCTGCCCGACGTGCGCGATGGTCTCAAGCCCGTGCATCGGCGCGTGCTCTATGCCATGCACGAGTTGGGCAACGACTGGAACAAGCCCTACAAGAAGTCGGCGCGTATCGTCGGTGACGTGATCGGTAAATATCACCCCCACGGTGATACGGCCGTCTACGACACCATCGTACGCATGGCGCAGGATTTTTCCCTGCGCTATCCCCTCATCGACGGCCAGGGCAACTTCGGCTCCGTCGACGGCGACAGCCCCGCGGCCATGCGCTACACCGAGATCCGTATGTCGCGCATCGGGCACGAGATGCTCGTCGACATCGACAAAGAAACCGTCGATTTCGGCCCGAACTACGACGGCAGCGAGCGTGAGCCGCTGGTGTTGCCTTCCCGTATCCCCAATCTGCTCATCAACGGTTCGAGCGGCATCGCGGTGGGCATGGCCACCAACATCCCGCCGCACAACCTCGGCGAGGTGGTGCAGGCGTGCCTGGCGTTGCTGGAAAACCCCGAGCTCTCCGACGACGATCTGATGCAGTACGTGCCGGCACCGGATTTTCCGACGGCCGGACTCATCGTCGGGCTCGAGGGCGTGCGCGATGGCTACCGCACGGGGCGGGGCCGCGTGGTGATGCGGGCGCGTACCCATTTCGAGGAGATCGGCCGCGGTGACCGGCAGGCGATCATCGTCGACGAGCTGCCCTATCAGGTCAACAAGAAGACGCTGCTCGAGCGCATCGCCGAGCTCGTCAATGAGAAGCGCATCGAGGGCATCAGCGAGATCCGCGACGAATCGGACAAGTCCGGCATGCGTGTGGTCATCGAATTGAAGCGCGGCGAGCATCCCGAGGTGATCCTCAACCAGCTCTTCAAGCACACGCAGATGCAGGACACCTTCGGCATGAACCTGGTGGCGCTCGTCGATGGTCGGCCGCAGACGCTCACGCTCAAGGAGCTCGTCGGCCATTTCCTGGCGCACCGGCGCGAGGTGGTGACGCGGCGCACCGTCTTCGAGCTGCGCAAGGCGCGCGAACGGGGGCACATCCTCGAAGGCTTGGCGGTGGCGCTTTCCAACGTCGACGAGATCGTCGCGCTCATCAAGGCCTCACCCACGCCGGCGGCCGCCAAAGAGGCGCTGCTCGCGCGCCGCTGGCATTCGCCGGTGGTGGCCGAGCTGGTGGCGCGTGCGGGCGAGGACGCGGCGCGGTTCCGCCCGGAAGGGCTGGAGACCGAGGTTGGTTGGTCGAGCGAGGGCTATCGCCTGTCGGAAGCGCAGGCGCAGGCGATCCTGGATCTGCGGCTGCAGCGCCTCACGGGGCTCGAGCAGGACAAGATCGTGCAGGAGTACCGCGAGGTGATCGAGCGCATCGCCGATCTGCTCGACATCCTCGCCAGGCCCGAGCGCGTCTCGGCCATCATCGGCGAGGAGCTGCGGCAGGTGGCCGCCCAGTACGCCGATCCGCGCCGCAGCGAGCTCGTGCTGGAGGCCGACGAGATCCGGCTGGAAGATCTGGTGGCGCCGCAGGACATGGTGGTGACCCTGTCGCACGCCGGCTACGTCAAACGCCAGCCGCTCGACGACTACCGGGCGCAGCGCCGCGGCGGGCGCGGCAAGCAGGCGGCCGCGGTCAAGGAGGAGGATTTCCTCGAGCAGGTGTTCGTGGCCAACACCCACGACTGGGTGTTGTGCTTCTCCAGCCGCGGGCGCGTCTACTGGCTGCGCGTCTTCGAGCTGCCCGAGGGCGCTCGCGGGGCGCGCGGCAAGCCCATCGTCAACCTCGTGCCCATGGGGCCGGACGAGCGCATCCAGGCGGTGCTGCCGGTGCGCGAGTTCGACGACGCGCACTACGTCTTCTTCGCTACTGCTTCGGGCGTGGTGAAGAAGACGGCGCTGTCGGCGTTCGCCAATCCGCGCAAGGCCGGGATCGTGGCGCTGTCGCTCGACGACGGCGACCGCCTCATCGGCGTGGATCTCACCGACGGCAGCTGCGACGTGATGCTCTTCTCCGACGCGGGTAAGGCGGTGCGCTTTGCCGAGAACGACGTGCGGCCGATGGGGCGCGAAGCGCGCGGCGTGCGCGGCATGGCGCTCGAAGACGGCCAGCAGGTGGTGTCGATGCTGGTGGTGCGCGACGAGTCCGGCTCGGTGCTCACGGCCACCGAGGCGGGTTACGGCAAGCGGACGCCGGTGGCGGAATTCACGCGTCACGGGCGTGGCACCAAGGGGATGATCGCCATCCAGACCAGTCGCCGTAACGGCCGGCTCGTGGCGGCCTGCCTGGTGCAACCGGGCGACGAGATCATTCTCATCTCGCAAAACGGGGTGCTGATCCGCACTTCGGTCGACGACATCCGCGAGATGGGGCGCTCGACGCAAGGGGTGACCCTGATGGCGCTGGACGATGGTGACCGCCTGGTGACGGTGGTGAAAGTGGCACGTACGCCGGTGGTCGGGGACGAGGACGAAGGGGAAGGCGATGCGGGTGTATAACTTCAGCGCCGGGCCGGCGATGCTGCCGGAGCCGGTCCTGCGCACGGTGCAGGAGGAGCTGCTCGACTGGCACGGGATCGGTTCGAGCATCATCGAGGTGAGCCATCGCGGCAAGCACTTCTCGGAAGTGATCGCGCGGGCGGAGGCCGATCTCAGGAAACTGCTCTCCATCCCCGATGACTACGCCGTGCTCTTCCTCCAGGGAGGGGCGACGCTGCAGTTCTCCGCCATTCCCATGAACCTGCTCGGCGGCGGCTCGGCCGATTACGTCGTCACCGGCGCCTGGTCGCAGAAAGCCTTCGTGGAGGCGCAGCGCATCGCGCCCGTGCTCGGCGGCCAGGTCCGTCTAGCCGGCTCCACTGCAGAAAGTGGCTTCACCCGCGCGCCGCGCCCCGAGGAGCTTTCGCTCGATCCCAATGCGCGCTACGTGCATGTGTGCACCAACGAGACGATCCACGGCGTGGAGTGGCTGGAGCTCGAGGCGTTGCAAGCCTCGGGCGTGCCCCTCGTCGCCGACATGTCCTCGCACCTGCTGTCGCGCCCCATCGACGTGCGCCGCTTCGGCCTCATCTATGCCGGGGCGCAGAAAAACATCGGCCCGGCGGGACTGACGCTCGTGATCGTGCGTCGCGATCTCATGGCCTCGCCCTGGGAGGGCACCCCGCCGGTGCTGCGCTACGACCGCATGGCCGAGAACGGTTCGATGCTCAATACGCCGCCCACTTTTGCCATCTATGTGGCCGGCCTCGTGTTCCAGTGGCTCGAATCGCTCGGCGGCTTGGCGGCGATGGCGCAGCGTAACGAGGCCAAGGCGCGTCTGCTCTACGAGTGCATCGATGCCACGCCCTTTTACTGCAATGCCGTCGAGCCGCACTGGCGCAGCTGGATGAACGTGCCGTTTCGCCTCGCCGACGAGTCGTTGAACGAACTTTTCCTGCAGGAGGCCGAGGACGCCGGGCTCAAGTATCTCAAAGGGCACAAGATGGTGGGCGGAATGCGGGCTTCCATCTACAACGCCATGCCGCGCGAGGGCGTGGAGGCGCTCGCCGCCTTCCTGCGAGACTTTGCCGTACGGCACGCCTGAAGAAAGGGGAGGGGGATGGACGAGTCGGAACTCTTGGCGCTGCGTCGGCGTATCGACGCCATCGACGAGGAGATCCTCAAGTTGCTCGCGGAGCGCGGGCGCTGTGCGCGGCGCGTGGGCGAGCTCAAGCAGGGGGCGATCTACCGCCCCGAGCGCGAGGCACAGGTGTTGCGCCGCATCGCCTCGCTCAATCCGGGGCCGCTGCCCGAGAGCGCGGTGCGCACGATCTTTCGCGAGATCATGTCGGCCTGCCTCGCGCTCGAGCAACCGCTCAAGGTGGCCTATCTCGGCCCGGCCGGGACCTTCTCCGAGGCGGCGGCGCGCAAGCATTTCGGCAGCGCACCCCAGTTCGTGCCGCTCGCCTCGATCGACGAGGTCTTCCGCGAAACCGAGGCGGGCAACATCGACTACGGCGTGGTGCCCATCGAGAACTCGGTGGAGGGCATGGTCGGCGTCACGCACGATCTGCTCCTGCTGCATCCGCTGCAGATCTGCGGCGAGGTGATGCTGCGCATCCATCAGCATCTGATGTCGCTCGCCCCGAGCCTCGCGGCGGTGAAGCGCGTCTATTCCCACGCCCAGTCGCTCGCGCAGTGCCATGAATGGCTCGCGCGCCACCTGCCCGATGTTCCCTACGTGCCGGTGGCGAGCAATGCCGAGGCGGCGCGGCTCGCCGCCCAGGATCCGGACGCGGCGGCCATCGCCGGCGAGGCTGCGGCCGAGCGCTACGGGCTCACGGTGCTGGCGGCCAACATCGAGGACGATCCGAACAACACCACGCGCTTTCTCGTCATCGCCAAACACGACGCTGCCGGCCCTTCGGGGCGGGACAAAACCTCGCTCGTGTGCTCTACGCCGAACAAGCCCGGCGCCATGCATCGTCTGCTCGAACCCTTGGCGCAGTATGGCGTGAGTATGACCAAACTGCAATCGCGCCCGGCCAAGAGCGGTTTGTGGGAATACGTCTTCTACATCGACCTGGAAGGGCATCGGCTCGACGATCCGGTCCGCCAGGCGCTCGCGGCGCTCGAGGAACGCGCGACCTTCCTCAAGCTGCTCGGTTCCTATCCGGCCGCGGCGTGGTGATTTTGGACAACGATGCGAGGAGGAGAAGAGATGCGCGTCATCGATCACGTTCCGGCGGCGATCCGCTCGCTCGCCCCTTATCAACCGGGTAAGCCCATCGGGGAGCTCGCGCGCGAGCGCGGTCTGCGCGAGGCCGACATCGTCAAGCTCGCTTCGAACGAGAATCCGCTCGGCATGAGTCCGAAAGCGCGGGCCACGCTGGATGCGACGGCGGCCGAAGGGGCCCGTTATCCCGACGGCAATGGCTTCGTGCTCAAGGAGGCAATCGCGCGCAAGTTCGGCGTCGCACCCGAGCGTTTGGTGCTCGGTAACGGCTCGAACGACGTACTGGAGCTGGCCGCGCGCATCGTGCTGCAGCCGGGTACCGAGGCGGTGTATTCCCAATACGCCTTCGCGGTCTATCCGCTGGTGACGCAGGCGCTGGGCGCACGGCCGGTCGAAGTGCCGGCCAAGGACTACGGGCATGACCTCGAGGCGATGCTCGCCGCGATCACGCCGCGTACGCGCATCGTCTTCCTCGCCAATCCGAACAATCCCACCGGCACCTTCGTGCCCGGCGAGGCGCTGGAATCCTTCCTTTCGCGGGTGCCCGAGGACGTGCTGGTGGTGCTCGACGAAGCCTACGGCGAATATCTCGATCCCGCCGAACGCTACGAATCCCTCGCCTGGGTCAATCGTTTCCCGAACCTGCTCGTGTGCCGGACGTTTTCCAAGATCTATGGGCTCGCCTCGCTGCGCGTGGGCTACGGCGTGGCGCGTCCCGAGCTCGTCGATGTGATCAACCGCATCCGGCAGCCTTTCAACGTCAACGCCTTCGCGCTCGCAGCGGCGGCCGCCGCCCTCGAAGACGAGGCGTTCGTCGTGCGCAGTGCCGAGCTCAACCGCCAGGGGCTGCAGCAGCTCTACGAGGGATTCGCGCGGCTGGGATTGCAGTGGGTGCACTCGCGCGGCAACTTCGTGATGGTGCGCGTGGGCGACGCGAGTGCGGTGAACGAGGCGCTGCTCGATCGCGGCGTGATCGTGCGGCCGATCGCCGGCTATGGCCTACCCGAGTGGCTGCGCGTCACCGTGGGTCTGCCCGAAGAGAACGCCCGTTTCCTCGACGCGCTCACCGATATCCTTGGCACCTGAGAGGGGCTTTCATGAAGATGAAACCGGTGGGACGCCTGGTCGTGTGCGGCGTCGGGCTCATCGGCGGCTCCTTCGCCCTGGCGCTCAAGGCGGCCGGCATGGTGCGCGAAGTGGTGGGTGTGGGGCGTTCGCAGGCATCGCTCGAGCGGGCGCTCGCCCTGGGGGTGATCGATCTGGCTGCCGCAGACTGGGCCGAAGCGCTCGCCGGGGCGGAAGTCGTGCTGCTCGCCATGCCGGTGGGACAGACGGAGGCGGTGGTCAAGGCCATGGCGCCGCATCTGGCGCCGGGCACCCTCGTCACCGATGCGGGCAGTACCAAGCGCAACGTGATCGAATCCTTCTACCTGCACTTGGGACCGCACCTGGCGCACGCCGTGCCGGGGCATCCCATCGCCGGGGCGGAGAAGAGCGGCTGCGAGGCGGCCGATGCGTCGCTCTTTCGCGGCCGCAAGGTGGTACTCACGCCGCTGCCCGAAAACGAGCCCGGCAGCGTGCTGCGGGTAGCACAGCTCTGGCAAGCCTGCGGTGCGCTCATCCGCGAGATGTCGCCACAGGAGCACGACCGGATCTTCGCTGCCGTGAGCCATCTGCCGCACGTACTCGCCTATGCGCTGGTGCACGACCTCGCCGGGCGTGCGAACGCCGAGCAGCTCTTCGAGTATGCCGCCGGCGGCTTTCGCGATTTCACCCGCATCGCCGCGAGCCACCCCGAGATGTGGCGCGACATCTGCCTCGTCAATCGCCAGGCGATCCTGGCCGAGCTCGACCAGTATCTCTCCGAACTCGCCTTCATCCGCGCGCTCTTGCTCTCGGCCAACGGCCCGGGTCTGGAGGATGTCTTCGCCAAGGCGCGCGCGGCCCGCATGGCCTGGGGCGAACGCTACGTCAACGGAGGAGGATCGGACGAATGAGCGGGTTTCTCGATCTGCCTCCCGCCCTCCATGCCCGAGGCGGGGTGCGGCTGCCGGGCAGCAAGAGCATCTCCAACCGCGTGCTGCTGCTCGCGGCACTCGCCGAGGGTGACACCTCCATCCGTGATCTGCTGCACTCCGACGACGTCGCGCGCATGCTCGAGGCGCTCGAGGCGCTGGGCGTACGCTGGGAGCGCACCGGCGAGCAGGACTACATGGTCCATGGCACGGGTGGCGCTCCCTTTCCGGTGCGCGAGGCCGAGCTCTTTCTGGGCAATGCGGGTACGGCGTTCCGGCCGCTCACCGCCGTGCTCGCCTTGATGGGCGGGGAATATCGCCTGCGGGGGGTGCCGCGCATGCACGAGCGACCCATCGGTGATCTGGTCGAGGCCTTGCGTCAACTGGGGGCGCGTATCGAGTATCTGGAGCACGACGGTTATCCGCCGCTCGCGATCCATTCGCCCGTACCCACTTACGTCGAGACCGTCCGTATCCGGGGCGACGTCTCCAGTCAGTTCCTCTCGGCGCTGCTCATGGCGCTGCCCCTGCTCGGCCGGCCGATCACCGTCGAGGTCGTGGGGGAACTCATTTCCCGCCCCTACGTGGCCCTCACGCTCGCGCTGATGGCGCGCTTCGGGGTGGAGCTCGCCGAACACGACGGACGGTTCCACTACGATGGCCGGGCGCGCTACCGCTCGCCGGGGGTAGTCTACGTCGAAGGGGATGCTTCTTCGGCGTCTTACTTCCTTGCCGCCGGAGCCTTGGGGGGAGGACCGGTGCGCGTCGAGGGCGTGGGTCGGGCGAGCCTGCAGGGCGACGTACGCTTCGCCGAGGCACTGGAGGCGCTCGGCGCCCGCATCAGTATGGGAGAGAACTGGATCGAGGCCTGTTCCCCTGCAAACGGCCGACTGCGGGCGTTCGATCTCGATCTCAACCACATTCCGGACGCGGCCATGACGCTGGCGGTCGTGGCGCTCTTTTGCGAGGGGCCCTCGCGCCTGCGCCGCATCGGCAGCTGGCGGGTGAAAGAGACCGATCGCATCGCCGCCATGGCCACCGAGTTGCGCAAACTCGGGGCTGCGGTCGAAGAGGGGCCAGATTTTCTCGTCATCACTCCGCCCGAGCGGCTACGGCCGGCGGCGATCGCCACCTACGACGATCATCGCATGGCGATGTGTTTTTCGCTCGCCGCTTTCGGCGATATCTATGTGCGCATCCTCGAGCCCGGGTGTGTCAACAAGACGTTCCCCCAGTATTGGCAGGCATACCGCTCGGTCGTGCGGCCGGTGCCGGTGGTGGCGATCGACGGGCCGACGGCAAGCGGCAAGGGAACCGTGGCAGCGCGCCTGGCCGAACGGCTCGGTTGGCACTATCTCGACAGCGGTGCGCTCTACCGGCTGGTGGCGTTGGCGGCGCTGCGCCGCGGCGCAGCGACCGAGGATGCCGCGATGCTCTCCTGGCTCGCGCGCGAACTGGAGGTACGCTTCGCCGGTGGTCGCATCTTTCTTGCCGGTGAAGACGTGACCGAGGCCATCCGGACGGAAGAGGTCTCCGCTGCCGCTTCGCGCGTCGCCGTGCACGGGGCCGTGCGCGAGGCGCTGCTCGAACGCCAGAGGGCGTTTCGCCGCCGCCCCGGTCTAGTGGCCGAGGGGCGCGACATGGGCTCGGTCGTCTTTCCCGATGCCGAGCTCAAGGTCTTTCTCACGGCTGCCGTCGAGGTGCGCGCCGAACGTCGCTTCAAGCAGTTGATCGACAAGGGAATGTCTGCTAACATCGAAAGATTGCGTGAAGAGCTCGAGGCACGCGACCGGCGGGACCGGGAACGCGCCATCGCCCCTCTGCAGCAATGCCCCGACGCTCTGCGGCTCGATACGTCCCATATGGGCGTGGAAGAGGCCGTGGAGGTCATTTTCGCTTGGGTCCGGACGCGCGGGCTTGCGTGATCCGGGAATTTTCATTCACCCTTTTTGTCTTGCGTTTTTCCTGAGGGAGAAACGTCTTTGGAAACCGAAACGATGAACTCAACCGCCGTAGCCACCCAACCCACCGAAACCCAAGAAAGCTTCGCCGATCTCTTCGAGCAGAGCCTCGTGCTGCAAGAAATGACGCCGGGGCAGGTGATCACCGCCGAGGTCGTCGGCATCGACGACAACTTCGTGATCGTCAATGCCGGCCTGAAGTCCGAGAGCTACATCCCCAAAGAAGAATTCATGAACGACCGCGGCGAGCTCGAAGTCAAGGTCGGTGACTTCGTACACGTGGCGATCGAGGCTCTCGAAGATGGCTACGGTGAAACGCGCCTGTCGCGCGAGAAAGCCAAGCGCCTGGAAGCGTGGAACGAACTCGAACAAGCCTTCGAAGAAGGCCGCATCGTCAAAGGGGTGGTCACCGGCCGCGTCAAGGGCGGTCTCACCGTCATGGTCAATGGGCTGCGCGCCTTCCTGCCCGGATCCCTGGTCGACATCCGCCCGATGAAGGACACTACTCCGATCGAGGGTAAAGAGCTCGAGTTCAAGGTCATCAAGATCGACCGCAAACGTAACAACATCGTCGTGTCGCGCCGCGCCGTGCTCGAAGAGACCATGGGCGAGGATCGCGAAAAGCTGCTCGAGTCCCTGCAAGAGGGCTCCATCGTCAAGGGTGTGGTCAAGAACATCACCGATTACGGCGCCTTCGTCGACCTGGGCGGCATCGACGGGTTGCTGCACATCACCGATCTCGCCTGGCGCCGCGTGCGCCATCCGTCCGAAGTCGTCAACGTCGGCGACGAGGTCGAGGCCAAGGTGCTCAAGTTCGACCGCGAGAAGATGCGCGTCTCCCTGGGATTGAAACAGCTCGGCGAGGATCCCTGGGTCGGCATCTCGCGCCGCTATCCGGCCGGTACGCGCCTCTTTGGCAAGGTCACCAACCTCACCGACTATGGTGCCTTCGTCGAGATCGAGCCGGGCATCGAGGGGCTGGTGCACGTCTCCGAGATGGACTGGACCAATAAGAACATCCACCCGAGCAAGGTGGTGCAGGTTGGCGACGAAGTCGAGGTGATGATCCTCGAGATCGACGAAGACCGCCGCCGCATTTCGCTCGGCATGAAACAGTGCAAGCCCAACCCGTGGGAAGAGTTCGCTCAGAACCACAAGAAAGGCGACAAGGTCCGCGGCCAGATCAAGTCGATCACCGACTTCGGCGTCTTCATCGGCCTGGAGGGCGGCATCGATGGTCTGGTGCACCTCTCCGATCTCTCCTGGACCGAACCGGGCGAGACGGCTGTGCGTCGCTACAAGAAAGGGGATGAAGTGGAAGCCGTGGTGCTCGCCGTCGACGTCGAGCGCGAGCGCATTTCGCTCGGCATCAAACAGCTCGAGGGCGATCCTTTCACCAACTACATCGCCACGCACGAGAAAGGCTCCGTGGTCACCGGGACCGTCAAGTCAGTCGAACCGAAAGGCGCCGTGATTCAGCTCGACGACGAGGTCGAGGGCTATCTGCGTGCGTCCGAAGCGGCGGCGCATCGCGTTGACGATCTCACCCAGCTGCTGCACGAAGGGCAGCAAGTGGAAGTGGCCATCGTCAACGTCGATCGCAAGAACCGTTCGATCAACCTGTCGATCCGCGCCAAGGAACAGGCCGAGCAGGCCGAGGCGCTCAATCGGCTGGCCGGTGAAGGGGCGTCCGCCAGCGGCACGACCAGCCTGGGGGCCTTGCTGAAAGCCAAGCTCAACGAACAAAAGCAGTCTTGACCGACGTGCGGCCATGACCCGTTCCGAATTGATCGAACGGCTGGCCGCGCGCTTTCCGCAGCTGCCGCCGAAAGACGTGGAGCTGGCCGTGAAACTGATCCTGCAGTCGATGGGCGAGACGCTCGTCGCCAATGGCCGCATCGAAATTCGCGGCTTCGGCAGTTTCACGCTCACGTATCGCCCGCCGCGCATGGGGCGCAACCCGAAAACGGGTTTGCCCGTGCCGGTACCGGCGAAATACGTGCCACATTTCAAGGCAGGCAAAGAGCTGCGCGAACGCGTGGACCGGCACAAGGCGCCGGAACCAGCGGCCGTCTGTTGAGCGTCCGGCGCTCGTCCCAACGGAAGCGGCCCACGAGGGCCGCTTCTTCTTTTTTTCTGTCCGGCTTGGGATAATCGCACCGTGCGGAACCTGCGTGAGGAAACGAAATGCGGATCTTTGTCTGGGTGCTCCGGTTCGTCGTCTTCGGCGTACTCGTCGCGTTCGCGGCGCAGAATCATGCGCCGGTGACCGTGGAATGGTTCGGCCGGCAATGGCAGGCACCGCTTGCGGTGGTTCTGCTCGCCACGGCTTTGGTGGGAATCCTGCTGGGCCTGAGTTTCACAGTCAGCACGCTCGTGCGCCAGCGCTGGACGCTATCCCGCCTTCGTCGCCGTCTGGAGGCGGCGCAGCGTACGGGCGAGAAGGCTGACCGCACGTTGCCTACCGTATGAACGAACTTCAGCTCTGGTGGCTGCTGCTCCTGCCCGTCTTTTTCGGCGTGGGCTGGGTGGCTGCGCGCATCGACATGCGCCAGGTGGTGCGTGCTTCCAGCCGCTTGCCGCGTATCTACCTCACCGGTCTCAATCACCTGCTGCACGACGAACTCGATCAGGCGATCGAGGCGTTTCTCTCGGCCGCACGAGAGAACCCCGCTACGCTGGAGCTTCAGCTGGCGCTGGCGGTGCTCTTTCGCCGGCGGGGGGAGTTCGACCGGGCGATCCGCATCCATCAGGAATTGCTCGCGCGCGAGGATCTGTCAGACGACCGTCGCGGCGAGATCCTCGCCGAACTGGCGCTCGATTATCACAAGGCGGGCTTCTTCGACCGCGCCGAAGCGCTCTATGCCGCACTGCAGCAGACCGAGCGCAAACATTGGGCACTCGCCCAGCTGCTCGAAATCTATCAAGTCGAGAAGGATTGGCGCAAATGCATCGAGGTGGCCTCGAACCTGGCACGGGACGATAGCCCGGTCTGGCGCGTCCGGCTCATCCATTACCACTGCGAGCTCGCGGCGCTCGCACTGACTGCCGAACGCTGGGACGAGGCCGAGCGCCACCTCGCTCAGGCGCGCGCACTCGACCGGCACGCCGTGCGTCCGATCCTGCTCGAAGGGGAGTGGCATTTCCTGCAAGGGCGGTTCGAAGCGGCGTTCGAGGAGTGGCTCACCCTCGAGCGCATCGCCGTGGAGCATCTGCCGCTGGCCACCGACCGGCTCATGGCGGTGGCCGAGCGCTGCGGCTGGCAGGCGAAGCTCTTGAAGCGTATGCGCCAGTGGCTGCACCGCTACCCGCAGCTCGATCTGGTCGATCGTTACGTGGAATTCGAGGCACGCCACGGCGAATCCGCGCTCGCCTTGCGCTTGTTGCAATGGCTGTTGCGCCAGCAACCCAGCCTCATCGTGCTCGACGAGTACCTCTTGCTGGTGGCGCGCCACGTCGATCCGGCCTGGCTTGCCGACGTCGAGCGGGTACGTGAGGTGGTGCACGGCTACGTGCAGCGGCTGGCGCGCTATCGCTGCGCGCAGTGCGGTTTCAAGGCTCGGCGGCATCTGTGGCGCTGCCCCGCCTGTGGTCAATGGGAGACGTTCGGCCCGGCGCGCGTCATCGAGATCGACGCGATCGCCGGTCATTGAGGGGAACGAGTGATGTTCGAGACGATAGAATCCTGGGTGGGGAAGACCCCGCTCGTGCGCCTGCAGCGCCTGGGCGCAGGGGAGAACAACGTGCTGCTCGCCAAGCTCGAGGGCAACAATCCCGCCGGTTCGGTGAAAGATCGCCCGGCGCTGGCGATGATTCGCGGCGCCGAGGCCCGTGGCCAGATCAAACCGGGGGATACGCTCATCGAGGCCACCAGCGGCAACACGGGAATCGCGCTCGCGATGGTGGCGGCGATCCGGGGCTATCGCCTGATCCTGGTGATGCCGGAAAACCAGAGTGTCGAACGGCGGCAGATCATGAAGGCTTACGGCGCCGAACTCGTGCTCACGCCGCGCACCGGTGGCATGGAGCTCGCCCGCGACGTTGCCGAGCAGATGCAGCGCGAAGGCAAGGGCGTCATCCTCGATCAGTTCTCCAATCCCGACAACCCCCGGGCGCACTACGAAACCACCGGTCCCGAGCTGTGGGAGCAGACCGAGGGGCGCATCACCCACTTCGTCTCCAGCATGGGCACGACCGGCACCCTCATGGGCGTGGCGCGCTACCTCAAGGAGAGGAGCCCTGCTATTGTTACCGTCGGCTGCCAGCCGGAGGAAGGGTCGCAGATTCCGGGTATCCGAAAGTGGCCTGCGGAATATCTGCCGCAGATCTATCGCCCGGAGCTCGTCGACCGGATCGAATCGATCACCCAGGCCGAGGCCGAGGAAATGGCGCGGCGGCTGGCGCGCGAGGAAGGGATCTTCGCCGGCATCTCCTCGGGCGGTGCCTTGGCCGCGGCGCTGCGGGTGGCCGCCGGGGTGCGCGATGGGGTCATCGTCTTCATCGTGTGCGATCGTGGCGACCGTTATCTCTCCACCGGCGTCTTTCCCGCCTGATGATGAACGCGCCGACCCTGGTCTTCGACCTCGAAACGATCCCCGACGTGGCGGCGTTGCGGCTGCTCCACGAGCTGCCCGACGCGCTGCCCGACGAGGAAGTGGTGGAATACGCCGCCCAGCGCCAGCGCGCCCGCAACGGCAGCGATTTCCTGCCGCATCACCTGCAGCGCATCGTGACGCTGGCCGGTGTCTGGGACAATGGGCGCGAGGTGAAGGTCTTTTCGCTGGCCGCGCCCGAACTGGACGAGGCCGAGATCCTGCGTCAGTTCTTCGCCGCCATCGACAAGAAACGCCCCCAGCTCGTGACCTGGAACGGCGGCGGGTTCGACTTGCCGGTGCTGCACTACCGCAGTCTGTTGCACGGCGTGCAGGCGAGCGCCTACTGGGAAGTCGGCGACCGTGAGGCGGAATACCGCTACAACAACTACCTGGGGCGTTTTCACTGGCGCCATCTCGATCTGATGGACGTGCTCGCCGGCTATCAGACCCGCGCCGTCGCCCCGCTCGACCAGATCGCGCGGCTGCTCGGTTTTCCCGGCAAGCTCGGCATGGACGGCGGGCAGGTGTGGGGCGCCTGGTGCCGGGGCGAGGCTACGGCGATCCGGGCCTATTGCGAGACCGATGCGGTCAATACCTACCTCGTCTTCCTGCGCTTCCAGTGGCTGCGCGGCAAACTCGATGAAAGAAACCTGAAGTCCGCGCTCGATCGTCTGCGCGAACATCTCGAAAAACTTCCTGGTGCGCATTGGCGCGAATTCCTCGCGCAGTGGTCGCCAGCCACTGACTGAGCGTCAGGAAGACGACAGCAAGCCCTCCGTATCATGGCCGCCATCTACGGAGGGTTCGTCTTGAACTTGAACACTTGGTCCATACTCTGCGATTTCGACGGCACGATTGCTTTGCGCGACGTCACCGACCTGCTGCTCGAGCGCTTTGCGCGCCCGGGTTGGGAGGAGATCGAGGCGCGCTGGGAGCGCGGGGAAATCGGCTCTCGCGTGTGCATGCAGCAGCAGATCGCCCTGCTCGATGTCGATCGGGGCGAACTGGAGGCGGCGCTTGATGCCGTTCCCATCGATCCGGAGTTTCCCCGCTTCGTCGCCGAAGTCCTTGCCCGGGGTTGGCCGCTTGCTGTGGTGAGTGACGGCCTCGATTTGGCGATCCATCATATCCTCGCGCGCTACGCCCTGCCGCCGCTGCCCGTCTTCGCCAACCGCTTGCGTCAGGCCGGGCCGCGTGCCTGGCGGCTCGATGCGCCCGCTGGGGCGGGGAGCTGCCGCGTCGATAGCGGCACCTGCAAGTGCGCCCGTGCCCGGCTCGCGCGCCATGAAACATCCCGCGTGCTGCTCATCGGCGACGGAGCCTCCGACTTCTGCGCCGCCGGCGCGGTCGATCTCGTCTTCGCCAAGGGCAAGCTGCAGGAATATTGCCGCCGCGAGTCTCTGCCATTTGTACCGATCGGCGGCTTTGCCGACGCCTGCGCCGCATTGCCGCAGCTTGCCGCTGAAGGCGAACGTTTTTTCTCCCTGGAGACCCTCACTCATGAATCATGACCAATTGCTCGCCGACGAGGCGAAATACTGCTCTTTCGGCGACACGGTACATTACGTCGAACCGCCGAAGATCTTCGCGCGCTGCGAGGGCAGCTATCTCTTCGACGATGACGGCATCCCCTATCTCGACCTGCAGATGTGGTATTCCGCCGTCAATTTCGGCTATGCCAATCCACGCCTGAACGCCGCGCTCGAGCGCCAGCTGCACACGCTGCCGCAGTTGGCGAGCCAGTATCTGCATCCCACCAAGGTGGAACTGGCCAAAGCGATCGCGCTCGACGCGCAGCGCAAATGGGGCTATGAAGGGCGCGTGCACTTCAACGTCGGCGGTTCCCAGGCGATCGAGGATTCGCTCAAGCTCGTGCGCAACGCCAAAGGCGGCAAGAGCCTCATGTTCGCGTTCGAGGGGGGCTACCATGGTCGCACCCTGGGGGCTTCGGCCATCACCTCGAGCTATCGCTACCGGCGCCGTTTCGGCCATTTCGGCGATCGCGCCTATTTCATTCCCTTTCCCTACCACTTTCGCGGCCCCAAAGGGATGACGAAGGAGGAGTATGGCGAATACTGCATCCAGCAGTTCGCCCGCCTCTTCGAGACCGAGTACAACGGCGTGTGGGATCCGAAGGCCGGCGAGGCGGAGTTCGCGGCTTTCTACGTCGAACCGATCCAGGGCACCGGCGGCTATGTGATCCCGCCGAAGAACTATTTCCAGGGACTCAAGAAGGTGCTCGATCGCTACGGCATCCTGCTCGTGGTCGATGAAATCCAGATGGGGTTCTATCGCACGGGAAAACTGTGGTCGATCGAGCACTTCGGCATCAAGCCCGATGTCCTCGTCTTCGGCAAGGCGCTCACCAACGGCCTCAATCCGCTCTCGGGACTGTGGGCGCGCGAGGAGCTCATCAATCCCAAGGTCTTTCCTCCTGGTTCGACGCATTCCACCTTCGCCTCCAACCCCTTGGGGACCGCCGTCGGTCTGGAGACGATGCGCATGGTCCAGGAGACGGATTATGAGACGATGGTGATGGCGCGTGGCGCGCAGTTCCTCGAAGGTCTGCGCGATCTGCAGCGGCGTCACCCGGAGATCGGCGACGTCGACGGTCTGGGTTTGGCCTTGCGTGCCGAAATCTGCCAGGCCGACGGGTTTACGCCCAACAAGGCCCTGCTCGATCGCATGGTGGACATCGGTCTGGCCGGTGAGCTCGAACACCAGGGCAAGCGCATGGGACTCGTGCTCGACGTGGGGGGGTATTACAAGAACGTGATCACCTTCGCTCCGTCGCTGCACATCACGCCGGAAGAGGTGGATCTGGCCATCGTGTTGCTCGATCAGCTTCTGACCAAGGCCAAACGGCTCGGTGCTTGAGGGCGTGTTGATGAGCGGGCCACCCTGGAGTGGCCCGCGGTATGCGTCATGTTTATGCTTCAGACGACGGTTTCGGCGAGCCCCCTGGAAGGAGCGTGTTCCTGTTGCCGCTTGCCGATGAGCCGGCGGAAGAAGTCGACGGAACGCGCTACCACCACGTCTTTTTCCTGGTCGAGGGTAATGAGGTGATAGCTGTTGGTGAGCACGACCGTTTCGACCGGGCCGCGTGCCTTGCGTTCGATGAGTTGGGCATTGCGCAGGCTGGCGACGTCGTCGTCGCGGGCATGGATGACGAGGGCGGGTGCTTGCACGCGGTGCAGGTTTTTTTGCACTTCGGCCGAGAGCAGGTAGAACTGCGCCAGCGCCGGCCAGGGATTGCCCGGCAGCCCGGCGGCGCTGCTGTCGCCCGAGTTCATCTTGGTCACGATCGCTTGGCGCAGGCGTTCGTTCTTCAGGCCATAGGGCGGCGCTTCCAGGAAGACTTTGCGCCGTCCGATACCCAGGCGCTGGAAGAGGGGCAGCAGAAAGGCGAATTTCGCCACGGCCGGGATGCTCCAGCCGTCGTAGAAAAAGGTCGTGCCGTAGAGCCCCAGCCCGCGCACGTGCCGCGGATATTCGATGGCATATTTGAGGGCGAGCACCGCGCCCATGGACAGGCCGGCGACGAAGAAGTGCTCGACTTCGCGGCGCATCATTTCGGCGGCGGCGACCACGCTCTGGAACCAGTCGTGCCGGTCGGTGGCGACGAGATCCGCTTCGCTGCCGCAATGGCCGGCCAGTTTGACGCTATGCACGAGAAAGCCGGCACGCGACAATCCGCGGGCGATGTGGCGCATTTCGTTGGGGGTGCCGGTCAGCCCATGGATGAGCAGCACGCCTGCCGTGGGTTCGGCTTCGGGATAGGAGAGGGTTTCATGCATCATGATCGGGACTCCGTCACGGGAGACGGCACGCTTGCAGGCGCGGTGTGCGCCCGGGCCGTCGACGGTGCGTATTGTCCGCGGCGAAGCTGTCGTTACGCTGTCGCCGGCAGGAAAACGCGATGATGTCCTGGGAAGTCGTGTCTTTGTGGGCGGCGAACCTCGTGGTCGATACCGCTGGCCAGCTCGCGTTCAAGGCCGCGGCGATGGAGGCGGAAGATGCCACGGCGACAGAGCACTGGCGCCACATGCTGGTGCGCCCCTGGCTATGGGCGGGGGTGGCCTGTTTTGCCGTGGAATTCGTCCTCTGGTTGGCGTTTCTCGCCGTGGTGCCGCTCGCCGAAGGGGTTCTGCTGGGGATGATGGGCATCGTCACGGTGATGCTGGGGGGGCGCGTGCTGTTCGGGGAGCGTTTCACCCGGCCGCGGCTGATCGGTGTGAGTCTGATCGTGCTGGGTGTGGCGCTCGTCGGGGCGGGAGGCAACTGATGCGGCGTTTCCCTTGGATCGGTTTTGCCGTCTTGCTCGTCTTCGACACCTCGGCCCAAGTGTGCTTCAAATACGCGGCGCTGGCCGCCGGTCCGGCCGAGGTGGATCCGGCGTGGCTGTGGCGGGCGCTCACCACCCCGTGGGTCTATGGGGCGATTTTCGGTTATCTCGGCGCTTTCGTCACCTGGATGACCTTGCTGCGAACGGTTCCCATCGGGCCGGCGTTTGCTGCCTCGCACCTCGAAGTGATCGGGGTGATGATCGTCTCCGTACCACTCTTCGGTGAGTGGCTCACACCGCTGCAATGGCTGGGGGCCGGCTGCATCCTGGCGGGCGTCGTGTGTCTGGCCTGGGGCGAGCAGCGGGTCGCGCCTCATGCGTGAATACGAAGTTCCTCCGACCGCCGGCATGCCGCTTCGTTTCGCCGATTTTCTGCCGGCGAGGGGGGAAGGCGATTTCCTCGATACAGCCAAGGGTATGCTCGGCGTGTCCCATGCCGGGCTGGCCTGCTCCGGGACGGCGAGCCTCACCCTCCTCCTCTCGGCACTGCGCCTGCTCGCGCCGCAGCGGCGCAGCGTGATCGTGCCGGCCTATACCTGCCCCTTGGTGGTGCTTGCGGTGGCCCGTTGTGGGCTGAAGATGCGACTGTGCGACCTCGCACCGGGCTCATTGGCGCTCGATCCCTGTGAGCTGGCGCGGTTGTGCGATGAGGATACGCTCGCCGTGCTGCCCACCCATCTGGCCGGCCGGGTGGTCGAGCTCGAAACGAGCCGGCGCCTTGCTGGCGAAGTGGGGGCCTGGGTGATCGAGGATGCGGCCCAGGCTTTCGGAGCACGGCTCGAGGGGCGCAGCGTCGGACTTGTGGGCGATGCGGGTTTTTTCAGCTTCGCCGTCGGCAAGGGGCTTACCCTGTTCGAGGGAGGAATGTGGGTGACGCGCCACCCCGAACTCGCCGCGTCGATCGAAGACGCGAGTCGGCGCTTGTTGCCATGGCGCCCGTCCTGGGAGCTGATGCGCAGCCTGCAGCTCATCGGCTATGGGCTATGCTACCGCCCGAGTCTCTTGCCGTGGGTCTATGGACGCCCCTTGCGCCGCGCCTTGCAGCGGGGTGAGGTGGCGGAGGCGCTGGGCGACGTTTTTTCCGCCGACTTCCCGCTGCATCGCTTGGGGCGATGGCGGCAGAAGGTCGGGGCACGGGCGCTGCGGCGCTGGCCGGCATTTCGCGACGCGTTGCAAGCCCAGGCACAGGAGCGTCTGCCGCGGTTGCGCGCCCTCCCGGGGGTCACCGTCTTCGAGGATGCACCGGGCGGGGAGGGGGTCTGGCCGCTCTTTTTCCTGCAATTGCCCTCGGAGGCGGCACGGGAAGAAGTCTTGCGGCGGCTGTGGACGGCAGGCTTGGGCGTGTCGCGTATGTTCGCCCATGCCTTGCCCGATTATGCTTATCTGCGCCCCTGGGTGGAGGAGGCGCCGGTGCCGGTAGCGCGCGCACTCGCCGCGCGATCGCTGACGATCAGCAATAGCCTCTGGCTCGACGAGGGGCGCTTCGCGCGGACCGTGCACACGCTGGAGACGGTGCTCGCCGACTGAAGGCTCAGCGCGCTGCCCCTTGCAGTAGGGCAAGCAAGGTGCGATCGACGGCGAGCTGGCGATCCTGCCAGCGTGCGAGTTCTTGGGCCGGCGGCGTTTCCTGGCCGTCGAGGGCGCTCAGGAGCCGTTTCCAGCCGCTGCGATAGCGGTATGAGGAAACTTCGCCGGTGACGTCGCTGCCCGCGATGCGCCCGGACAGTCCCCGGATGAGCGTGCCGATCGCTTCGACGGTGAATCGTCCCTGATCCCAGTTGGTGCGCACCACCGCGGGATCGAGCACGTCTTTGTCGAGGGAGAAATAGACGGGATCCCGGCCTCGGCCCACCGTGTCGAGGAAGGCTTCGCACAGTGACGCGACGGAGTCGAATGCGCGTACTGCCGCGCCCAAGCCGAGGTAGCGCGCCCAGCCGACCGCCACCCCCAGGGTCCAGTAGCGGACTTTGCCCCGGTAGAGGGGCGACAGGCGGTTTTCCCAGGCATGCGGCAGGCTCACGTCAGCCGAAGTGATTCCCAACACGTGGATGCGGGTGACCGAGGGCAGACGTGCGGCATGGGCTACCCAGGAGCCGCAGTGGATGCCGAAAGGAAAGCGCATGTTGTCTGGATGATTGTCGAGCACGATCACTTCCACCGGATCGTCGACCGGCCGGCGCGCGAGCAGGAAGTAGGTGAGGTGGTGGAAGTCGCCACTGCCGAGGAAAACCGGACCGGGCTCGGGGGGGAGCAGCGGTTCGAGGACACGGGAAAAGGCGTGCCAGGTACGCCAGCCGCAGCCAAAGCGGATGCGTTCCTGCCAAGCGCTCAGATCGAGCCGCTGCACTCCCTCCAGCTTGCGCAGCGACCCGTCGAGGTCAAGGGCGATCGGTATCTGCGGCATGGGCGTCGAACCAGCGGCGGTCGTTTTCGAAAAGCGGCGCGAGCCGGCGCAAGAGGAGGCGCAGCAGGGGGGAGCGCACGGCGATCGCGTGGCGCGTGAATGTGAATTGGGCGCCGAGATAGGCCTTGATCTCGGGGTCGGTCCAACCGGCCACGTAATGGCGCAACCCCTCGCGGCGGGCGAAGGCGAGATTCTCGAACCAGCTCACGAAATAGAGATTGAAGGCGCGCGAGGCGGCGTAGTCGAACCCGATGTATTTGTCGACCAGGAGGTCGCGCCAGATGAAACACAGGTTGTAGCCGACGAGTGCCTCCTCGTGGAAGTAGAGAAAGACGCGCCCTTCGAGCCTCCCGTCGCGCAACACGGCGGCGAAGAATTCCGGCGAGAGGAGGTCGAAGTGCAGCGTGCTCTGCTCATAGACGGCGCGGTATTGCGCGTAGAGTCGGCGCACGAACGCCTCGTCGTCGAATCGCGCCGAACCGGTGGGTTCGATTTCCAGACGCAGCTTGTCGCGTGCACGCAGCTTGCGGCGCAAGTCGCGCCGCCGGCCGCTCGAGAGGCGCGCGAGATAGTCTGCCTCGTCGGCGAAGTCGATCGGCACGTAGGCAAGCGCCTGTCCATCGACCACGAGAAACCCCTCTTCACGGCACGCCTGCAAAAATGTCGCCGCCTGGCGGTTGGCTTGGGCTGACAACAGTGGCGAGTCGACGGGGATGTCCTTGACGATGAGCAACTGGGTCCGCCCATCCCAGAACGCGCGCAGCGCCGCCGGCAGCCGGGTGACGTCGGCGCCTGGGGGCAGGGGACAGTATTCACTCACCGTCGAACCGACGAAACAGGTATCGCGCACCAGCAGGTGCCGCAGCTTCCGGCCACCGGGTAGCCGTTCGATGCATCGTACCAGCGCTTCGTCGGCGGTGAGGAGGTAATCGAAAGGGGCGAGGAAGGCGGGGATTCCCTGGGGCGTGAGGATGGGAGTGAATCCGAGCGGCGGATGAGCCAGGAAGTACTGCACCAGCCCTGTCGGCTCGAGGGCGGTCGCCGAAGGTGCGAGCGCGGTCATGGTGCGGGGAGACGAGGAGAAGATGTGTTTTTCCATTGTCTCATGGCCACGGAAACGCCGGAGAGAGCCGCGCAGGGTGAAGGCGCGCCAGGTGAGGAGGGCGAGGTAGAGCAGGGCGGTTCCGGCCAGCGTCCATGCCGCGACTTCGTGAAAATCGTACAAGGAGAAGGACAGATAATTCCACTTGGGGGGAATCAGGGGGCTGAGCGCCATGCCGGATAGCCTGACAGGCAAGCTTTCGACGTTCGCGAGGGCGAGGCCAAGAAGAGGGGTCAGCAGGGCGAGGAGATGGAATACCGTCTTGGCCCCCTGGGTGATCCAGGCCAACCAGTGCGTTTCCTGCCATGCGGCCGATTCATCCCCCTGAGGGAGGAACAAGGGCAGCGTCAGCCGCAGGAAAACGAGGAAGAAGACTCCCATGCCTGCCAGAGCGTGCCAGCACAGCCAACCAGATTCCGCCGTGGTGTGCGGGGAGGGCAGCGAGGCGAATGCACTCGCCAGCGACACCAGCACCGCCAGGTGATACAGCGCGGCAAGCAACGGGGCAGGCCCGACGGGGCCATACCGGTCTTGCGGCAAAAGTTCGTGCGTCGGAGGCATGAAAACGGAACGAAGCAGGATGGATCGGGAGCATGACTCGCATCAGCTGTCGTTTTCCTGACGGGAAAGAGCGGCTTGCAGGGGCGGGAACTCCACCCGTACTCGCAGACCCTTGCCGTTGCTTCCCTCGGTGAGGGTGATGTGCGCCCGGTGGAGATCCGCGACCTCTTTCACGATCGCCAAACCCAGGCCGGAGCCGGCCGAATCCGACTCCAGCCGCACGAAACGTTCGAACACCTTGTCGCGCTCATGGGGCGGAATGCCAGGGCCATCGTCCTCGACTTCGAGGAAGGGTATGCCTGAGGCCGCCACGCCACAGCGCACCGTCACCCGCCCTCCGGCAGGGGTGTAGCGCAAGGCATTGTCGAGGAGGTTCGCCAGCAATTCCCGCAGGGTCCATGCCTGACCTGCTACTACGGCAGGGGACGGTTCGAATTCGAGGTGGAGGTCGCGCGCGATGGCCGTATCGAGGAAATCAGAAGCCGCGGCCTCCACCAAGTCTTCGAGCGACACGGGGGAGAAGTCCGCCTCGGTGTTGGCCTGATGAGCCGCGCGGGCGAGTGCGAGCATCTGGCGCGTGAGATGCGACAGACGCACGAGTGACTCCTGGGCCCGCCGCAGCCGCTCACGGGGTTCACCCTGCAAGGTTTCCGCGACCAGTTCCAGCTGGGTTTGCAACGCCGCCAGCGGCGTACGCAACTGATGCGCCGCATTCGACAGGAACGCCTGCTGCGCGCTCGCTGCTTCACGCAGATTGGCGATGAGCCGGTTGATCGCCCGCACGAAGGGCCGTATTTCCTTGGGTGCCTGCGCTTCGTCCAGAGGACGCAGATCGTCCGGCTCCCGGCGGTCGATGCGTTGGCTCATCCGCTCCAACGGGGCCACGGCATAGCGCACTCCGAAGAAAACCACCGCGAGCGAGGTGAGAATGAGCAGGAGGTCGGTCCATAGCGTCGTCACCATGATGCGCGAGGCGTCACGTTGCCGTTTCTTCGTCGTTTCCGCTACGAGAATGAATACCCCTTCGTGCGCATTCGCCGTGGGGCGATAATGATACGTGACGAGCCGGACTTCCTGGTTTCCGATGTGATCGAAGCGATAGACGGGATTGTCCCCGTGAGGGGGAATCAACTTGGACTGCAGGAGCGGATCGCCGGCGATGAGCCGGCCATGTCGGTCGATTACGGCGTAGAACACCTCGTCGGCCATGTCGGTGCGCAACACCTGTTCGGCTTGTTCCTGCAGGTCGAGATCCAGGCCGTTCTCATCGGGATCGAGCTGGGCGGCGATCGCCAAAACCGTGCCGAACAGGGCATGGTCGTAAGCCTTGTTGGCGACGTGCAGTCCTTCGCGGTAATCGGTGACGATACTGAAAGCGAGCAACGCCGTCAGCGGCACGAGCAGATAGCCGATCAGGCGCTTGCGGATCGAATAGCTCATCGCGATGCCGCCCCGTTCACTCGGCGCTTTCCAGACGATAACCGATACCGCGCACGGTGCGGATCGTCACTCCCGAGTCGGCGAGTTTCGCCCGCAGTCGCGATACGTAGATTTCGATCGCGTTGGGGGAGATCTCGCTGTCCCAGCTCCCCAGGCTCTCCATCAATTTCTTTTTCGAGAGCACCTTGGGGGCGGCGAGCATGAGATGTTGCAGCACGTCCCATTCGCGGCCGGTGAGCTCGAGCTCCGTACCGTCGAGGCTGGCCGTGCGCAATCCCAGGTCGAGGGTCAGCGGACCGATCGTGAGAGTGGAGCTCGTCGCCGCGCCGCCGCGCCGGATCAGGGCCCGGGCGCGCGCCTGCAGCTCGGGCAAGAGGAAGGGTTTGACCAGATAATCGTCGGCACCGATGTCCAGCCCCTTGACGCGATCGTCGAGTCCGTCGCGCGCAGTCAGGATCAGGATCGGGATGGGCAGCTTGCGACGCCTCACCCGCCGGATGAGCTCGAGTCCGTCCATGCCGGGCAAGCCGAGATCGACGATGGCCAAATCATAGGCGGTGAGCGCGAGCGCCGATTCGGCCGGTTCGGCGGCGTCGAGGTGATCGACGCTCATGCCGGCCCGTTCCAATCCTTCCACGATCCCCGCGGCGAGCGCCGCGTCGTCCTCGACCAACAAAACCCGCATCATCACTCCTTGATCATGCCTTCTTTTGGTAACAAGAGAGCCTTGGCGGCCATTGAAGGTTCCTGCCCTCGCCAGGGCAATCGCATCAAATCTCTGTAAGGCCGAGGAGTGCCTGGCGGTAGGCATCGGAGGAGGCGGCAAGGATGCGTCGGGTACGGATACCGCCTTTGCGGGCTGAGGTGTCCAGGCGAAAGAGGTTGAGCACGAGCCGGCGCACGAGGGCGAGATTGGCGCCAGCGTTGCGGGCGCGGGCGCGCATCTGGTCGTCGTTGAGCGAGACGTCGAGGCTCCAGTGCAGGCAGTTCTCGATACTCCAGTGCGCCCGTACCGCATGGGCGAGCGTTTTGGCCTCGGCGGCGATGCTGCCGAGGTAGAAGCGGCGCTCGAGGCTGGTCTTACCCTC
>NZ_AUDR01000002.1 GCF_000425565.1 Tepidiphilus margaritifer DSM 15129 | reverse complement strand
TAAGACCAGCCTCGAGCGCCGCTTCTACCTCGGCAGCATCGCCGCCGAGGCCGAAACGCTCGCCCATGCGGTACGGGCGCACTGGAGTATCGAGAACTGCCTGCACTGGAGCCTCGACGTCTCGCTCAACGACGACCAGATGCGCGCCCGCGCCCGCAACGCTGGCGCCAATCTCGCCCTCGTGCGCCGGCTCGTGCTCAACCTCTTTCGCCTGGACACCTCAGCCCGCAAAGGCGGTATCCGTACCCGACGCATCCTTGCCGCCTCCTCCGATGCCTACCGCCAGGCACTCCTCGGCCTTACAGAGATTTGATGCGATTGCCCTGCCGGCAACGGCGGGAAACGGAGCGGATGGCTGACATCCGATTACAATGGACGTCCCATTCGATCACGAAAAACGATGTCCGACAAGACCCTCCCCAACTCCAGCCTCCATCTCCAGTGGCGCGACGAACTATCTGTGCACAACGACGCCATCGATCGGGACCACCGCTGGTTGATCGAGCTCGTCGACCGCATCCAGTCGTTGATCCTCAGGCGCGCCTCGCTCGCCCGGCTCACCCTCGCGCTCGATGAGCTTGCCCGCTACACCGAAGAGCACTTCACGCGCGAAGAGCTGATCCAGCAGGCAGCGGGTTACCCCCACCTCGGCGAACATCGCCGCTCGCACGAGAAACTCAAGCGGCAGCTGATCGACATCACCGCCCGCATCCTCGCCCAGCCGGTCGAACGAACCACGCTCGATGCGCTCGACGACGACACCCGCCGGGCACTCCTCGCGCTGCTGCGCTCCTGGCTGATCGATCACATCATCAAGGAAGACCTCCAATTGCGTCCGTGGTTGGAACGGTTTCCCTGCGACTGGAACCCTGCTACCACTCCTTCCTGCCCTCCGCAAAAAGAGCCCTCCGCGACCACGCCCGGCTAAAATCCCGGCTCAGGAAGCAAAAACACCAAGGAGGAGACAATGACGGCAAGCCAGTGGATCCTGCTCGCGCTGGGCGGGTTCGGCGCCGGTGCGATGAACGCGATCGCCGGCGGCGGCACCTTCCTCTCCTTTCCCGCGATGCTCGCGATCGGTCTGCCGCCGGTCACCGCCAACGCGAGCAACTCCGTGGCCTTGTGGCCGGCGAGTCTCGCGAGCGCCTGGGCCTATCGCCGCGAACTGGCCCGCTACCGCCAGCACCTGCCGCGCCTGACGCTCGCCGCCTTGCTGGGGGGCGCCGTGGGCGGTGGCTTGCTGCTGGTGACGAGCAACGCCCTCTTCGCGCGTCTCGTCCCCTGGCTGCTGCTCACGGCCACGCTCCTCTTCGCGCTCGCGCCGCGCATCAACCGCTGGCTGGAAGCGCGCCGCCGCGCAGGACCGCGGCAAACGTTGGGTTGGGGCGGCACGCTCTTCCAGCTCCTCGTGTCGGTCTATGGCGGGTTCTTCGGCGCCGGCATGGGCATCGTGATGATCGCCGCCATCGCCATGCAGGGCATCGAGGACCTCAACGAGATCAATGCGCTCAAGAACTGGCTCTCGGCGGTGATCTACAGCGTGGCCGTGGTCACCTTCACCCTGGGCGGGGCCGTGAGCTGGCCGCACACGCTAGCGGTGCTCCTGGCCGCCGCCGCGGGCGGCTATCTCGCCGGGCGCATCGCCCGCCGGCTCCCGGCGATCTGGCTGCGCCGCTTCATCCTCTTGGTGGGAACGGCCCTCACGCTTTATTATTTCCTCTCTTGATCGAGAAGAGAGGGAAACCCTATGACCATCGCCTTGCCCCAAGGCGTGCAACTGCACGCACCGCTCCATCCGCGTTTCGACGAAATCCTCACCCCTGGCGCGCTCGAGTTCGTCGCCAAGCTCCACCGCCGCTTCGAACCCCGCCGCCAGGAGCTGCTGCGCGCGCGCAACGAACGCCAGGCGCGCATCGACGCTGGCGAGAAACCCGACTTCCTGCCCGAGACGCGCGCCGTGCGCGAAGGCGAGTGGAAAATCGCGCCGCTGCCCAAGGCGCTCGAATGCCGTCGTGTCGAAATCACCGGCCCGGCGGCCGATCGCAAGATGGTCATCAACGCCTTCAACTCGGGGGCGGACAGCTACATGACCGACTTCGAGGATTCCAACAGCCCCAACTGGTTCAATCAGGTGCAGGGGCAGATCAACGTCTACGACGCCATTCGCCGCAAAATCGACTTCGTGGCCGAAAACGGCAAGGAATACAAGCTCGCCGACAAGATCGCCGTGCTGCAGATCCGTCCGCGCGGCTGGCATCTCGACGAAAAACACGTCACCGTCGACGGACAGCGCCTCTCCGGCTCGCTCTTCGACTTTGGCCTCGCCTTCTACCACAATGCCAAGGAGCAGCTCGCCCGCGGCCAAGGCCCCTTCTACTATCTGCCCAAGCTGGAGGGTCACCTGGAAGCGCGACTGTGGAACGACGTCTTCTGCTTCGCCCAGGACGAACTGGGGCTGCCGCGCGGCACCATCAAGGCCACGGTGCTCATCGAGACGATCCTCGCCACCTTCGAAATGGAAGAGATCCTCTATGAGCTGCGCGACCACTCCGCCGGGCTCAACGCCGGGCGCTGGGATTACATCTTCTCCTGCATCAAGAAATTCCGCAAGGACAAGGACTTCTGCCTGGCCGACCGCGCCCGCATCACCATGGAAGTCCCCTTCATGCGCTCCTATGCGCTCGCACTCGTCAAGGCTTGCCACAAACGCGGCGCGCCGGCCATCGGCGGCATGAGTGCGCTCATCCCGATCAAGAACGATCCGGAAGCGAACGAACGGGCGCTGGCCGGCGTGCGCCACGACAAGCGGCGCGACGCCAACGACGGCTTCGACGGCGGCTGGGTAGCCCACCCGGGCCTGGTCGAGGTGGCCATGGAAGAATTCAAGGCGGTGCTGGGCGATCGCCCCAACCAGTGGGACAAACAGCGCGACGAGACCTTCACCGCGCGCGATTTCCTCAATTTCCAGCCGGAGAAACCCATCACCGAGGGTGGGTTGCGCAACAACATCAACGTGGCCATCCATTATCTGGGCGCTTGGCTGGGCGGCAACGGCGCGGTGGCGATCCACAATCTCATGGAAGACGCCGCCACCGCCGAGATCGCCCGTGCCCAGGTCTGGCAGTGGATCTACAGCCCCAAAGGCGTGCTGGAAGACGGGCGCAAGGTCACGGTGGATCTGGTGCGCTCGCTCATCCCCGAAGAGCTCGCCAAAGTCAAGGCGGAAGTCACGGCGCAAGGGGAAGACACCGCCAACTACGACAAGGCGGCAAAAATCTTCGAGAAGATGGCGCTCACCGAGGAATTCCCCGAATTCCTCACGCTGCCCCTCTACGAAGAGCTGCCCTGAGCCTTCCCATGGTGCGTTTCTTTCCCGGAAAGGATCGCACCGGCTTGGACCGCCCCGCTGCCCGCGGGGCGGCGCGCTTTTTCCTTGCGCCAAAGGATGATTCGGCATGACGCCCCGTCCCGCGCTGCCCTTGCGCCTGATCCGTGCCCTGCGCCGCTGGTGGCAGGATGACGTGGTCGAACTCACCCGGGAATGGCGCTGGAGCTTTTTGCCGCCGCTCATGGTGTTCTTCGCGGCAGGGGTCTCGGGACTCACCGACATCGTCGGTACGTTCTTCGTCAAGGAATACCTCGATCTCTCCGCGGCTTTCCTCGCCGCGCTCGGTTTCTGGGCGGGTATCCCGTGGGCGCTGAAAATGCCCCTGGGGCACCTCGTCGATCTCTTTTGGCATCGCAAGGCGCTTTTCGTCTGGTTGGGTGCCGCCCTGATCGCCGCGAGCATGCTCATCATGATCGGGCTCACCACGCGCCGGGAGGTGATGGCGGCGCTGTGGCCCGTCTCCTGGTGGTATGTGCTCTCGACCCTGCTCGCCCCTCTGGGCTATGTCGTACAAAACGTCGTGGCCGAGGCGATGACGGTGGAGGCGATCCCCACGCGCGACGAGAACGGCGAGCCGCTACCCGAAGCGCAGATCAAGCTCATGCACACCACCTTGCAGACGCTGGGGCGCATCGCCGTGCTCGGCGGAGGCGTGCTGGTGTCCCTCGCCAATGTGGTCATCTTCGCCGGTACCGAAAACCTCTCGATCGCGGACAAGGCGCCGCTGTACGCACGCATCTATGAATTGGCCCTGCTGATTCCGCTCGTGTCGGTCTCCGGCGTGCTCATCGCCCGGTGGATGCGCCATCGGGCACGGCAACGTCACCTTCGGCTCGGTTTCGATCCCGCCCTGTGGGACGAAGCCGGCGTGGAGGCCGCGGCGCCAAACTGGCCTTTGCTGTGGGGCAGCCTCTTCTTCGTCGTTTTTACGCTCACGATGGGGCTGCTCGATTTTCCCGGCAACCAGGAGGTCATTTTCGCGGGTTCGATGGCGGTGGTCCTCTTCATCATGCGCCGCCTCATGCACGAACTCTCGCCGCAGGCGCGGCGCACGCTGGCCGGAACGGCACTCGTGATCTTCGTCTTTCGCGCCACCCCTTCGGTTGGCCCCGGGCTCACCTGGTGGATGATCGACGTGCTCGGATTCGATCAATCTTTTCTCGCCAAGCTCTCGCTCACGGGCTCGGCCTTGACCCTCTTGGGGCTTTTCATCTTCCGTCGTCTCATGGCGGAACGCTCGATCCTCGAAATCGTCGTCATTCTGTCGGTGATCGGGGCGCTGCTCTCCTTGCCCTATCTGGGGATGTACCATGGCTTGCACCAATGGACCAGCAGGCTGACGGGTGGGCTGATCGATGCGCGCGTCATTGCCCTCATCGACACGGCCATCGAATCCCCTCTGGGCCAGGTCTCGATGGTTCCCATGCTCGCGTGGATTGCGCACTCGGCACCGCAGCATCTCAAGGCAACGTTTTTCGCCGTCATGACCTCGTTCGCCAATCTGGCCCTCTCGGCCAGCTCACTCATGACGAAGTACCTCAACACCATTTTCGTGGTCACGCGTGAAGTGCGGGCCCCTGATGGAACCATCCTCGTGCCGGCTGATTATTCCCAACTAGGAATGCTGCTCACGGCCGTGATCGCCATCGGCTTGATCGCGCCATTGGCTACCGTGTGGTACGTCCGCAGCAGCACCATCCTGGAATCCGAATGAACAGGACCGGAGAAACGGCCCTCTGGTACTGGCGACGCACCCGCCGCCTCACCTCCGTCTTGCTCCTTTTATGGTTCGCCTTCAACCTCGGTGCCGCCTGGTACGCCGAAGCGCTCAATTCGCTCGACGTGGGCGGAGTACCCCTAGGGTTCCTGCTGTTGTCGACCATCTCGCCCCTGCTCTTTACGGCCATCGCCACGATCTATGCAATATTGATCAATCGGTGGGAACGACAGGCACGCTGGCGCGACGATCGCACCCCATGAAAAACCCCGCCTCTCGGCGGGTTTTTCCTCGTCCAAATGCCGATCCGGCTCACATGCGCTCGATCATCGCCTTGCCGAAACCAGAGCAGCTCACTTCGGTAGCCCCTTCCATGAGCCGGGCGAAGTCGTAGGTGACGATCTTGTCTTGGATGGTGCGCTCCATCGCCTTGATGACCAGATCCGCCGCCTCTTTCCAGCCAAAGAAACGCAGCATCATCTCGGCCGAGAGGATGAGCGAGCCGGGGTTCACCTTGTCGAGACCGGCGTACTTCGGTGCCGTACCGTGCGTGGCCTCGAACACGGCGTATTTGTCGCCGACGTTCGCACCCGGCGCGATGCCGATGCCGCCCACCTGCGCCGCCAACGCATCCGAGATGTAGTCGCCGTTGAGGTTGAGCGTGGCGATCACATCGTACTCGGCCGGACGCAGCAGGATCTGCTGCAGGAAGGCGTCGGCGATCGCGTCCTTGACCACGATCTCGCGGCCCGTCTTCGGGTTGGTGAACTTGCACCACGGGCCGCCGTCGATGGGCTGGGCGCCGAACTGCTCCTGCGCCACGCGGTAGCCCACGTCGCGGAAGAGCCCTTCGGTGAACTTCATGATGTTGCCCTTGTGCACGAGGGTCACCGACTTGCGGTCGTTGTCGATGGCATACTGGATCGCCGCACGCACCAGGCGCGTGGTGCCCTCGATCGACACGGGCTTGATGCCGATTCCCGAGGTTTCGGGAAAGCGGATCTTCTTCACGCCCATTTCTTTTTGCAGGAAGTCGATCACCTTGCGCGCACCGTCGGATTGGGCCGGCCATTCGATACCGGCGTAGATGTCCTCCGTATTCTCACGGAAGATCACCATATCGACGAGCTCGGGGCGTTTCACCGGCGATGGTACGCCGTTGAAGTAGCGCACCGGGCGGATGCACTGATAGAGATCCATCTCTTGGCGCAGCGCCACGTTGAGCGAGCGGATGCCGCCGCCCACCGGCGTGGTCATCGGCCCCTTGATGGAGACGGCGAATTCCTTGAGCGCCGCGAGCGTTTCTTCCGGCAGCCATTGATCGGGCCCATAGACGCGCGTGGCTTTCTCGCCGGCGAAGACTTCCATCCAGTGGATCTTGCGCTTGCCACCGTAGGCTTTTGCAACGGCCGCGTCGATGACCTTGATCATCACCGGCGTGATGTCGACGCCGATGCCGTCGCCTTCGATGTAGGGCACGATGGGGTTGTCGGGGATGGGCTGCCCCAATACGATTTTCTGGCCACCCGCAGGTACCTTGATCTTGGATTCGCTCACGGTTCTTCTCCCTGATGTCATCATTGCGGGGCCGTACGATGGCCATGACCACCCTCAGCCACTACCCCGCACCTTCCAGCGCCTTCGGGCGCCGCCATTTCATATTATCCAATAAAGTCTCGCGATCCGAAAGCGAACCAAGCGGACGTGCCCTGCTCCAAGGAGCAGCAATCCAGTCGCGAGGTATCATTTCCGGCATGAAAAAACGAGGAGCAGACGCGATGCCGCAACCGTTGTCGTCCGAACGGATCGCCGAGACGATGGCCCGGGTGATGATCGAGGGGTTCGATCGCCACTACCGGATTTTCCGCGAGACGTCCAGCCGCGCCAAGGAACTGTTCGAAGCCGGGGATTGGCCCAAGCAGCTGGAAGCGGTGCGCGAGCGCGTGGAGTTCTACGACCAGCGCGTCCAGGAAACCGTCGAGCGCCTGCGCCGCGAGTTCGACATCGCCAACCTCGACGATGCGATTTGGCAGCAAGTGAAGCTGCACTACATCGGTCATTTGCTCGAACACAAACAGCCGGAACTCGCCGAAACTTTCTTCAATTCGGTGACGACCAAGATCCTGCATCGCAGCTACTTCAACAATCAATACATCTTCGCGCGCCCGGCGATCTCCACCGAGTACATCGAATCCTACCCGCCCGTCTATACCAGCTACTACCCCAAGGAAGAGGGGTTGCGGCGCACGATCCGGCGCATTCTCGAAGACTTCGACTGGCAGCGACCATTCGAGGATCTGGATCGCGATGTGCTCAACATCCTGCGCACCGTCAAGCGCCATTTGGGCGGACGCTGGCCGGCCCCGGAGGTCAATGCGCAGATCCAGGTACTCTACTCCGCCTTCTACCGCAACAAGACCGCTTACGTGATCGGCAAGGCGATCAACGGACACCAGGAAATTCCCTTCGCGGTGGCCGTACGCCACGGCGACTCGGGCATGCTGGTGGTCGACGCCATCCTGCTCGAAGCCTGGCGCATCTCGGTGCTCTTTTCCCTGTCGCGCGCCTACTTCCTCGTCGACATGGAAGTGCCTTCGGGCTACGTCAATTTCCTGCGCTCCATCCTGCCCAACAAGCCGCGCTCCGAGCTCTACACCATGCTGGGGCTGGGCAAGCAGGGCAAGACGATGTTCTTCCGCGATCTCATCGCCCATTTGCGCCATTCGAACGATCACTTCATCATCGCCCCCGGCATCAAGGGGATGGTGATGCTCGTCTTCACCCTACCCTCTTTCCCTTACGTCTTCAAGATCATCAAGGACGTCTTCGGCAGCAGCAAGAACATCGACCGCGAGACGGTGCGGCAGAAGTACCTCATGGTCAAACGCGTCGATCGGGTCGGGCGCATGGCCGACACGCTGGAATTCTCCCAGGTGGCCCTGCCGTTGGCCCGATTCTCGCCGGAGCTGCTCGAAGAGCTGCGTACGGTGGCCGCCTCCTCCTTCGAGATCGAAGGCGACCAGATGGTCATCAAGCATCTCTACATCGAACGGCGCATGACGCCGCTCAACCTCTATCTCGAACAGGCCGACGACGAAGAACTCGAGCGGGTGGTGCGCGAATACGGCAACGCCATCCGGGAACTCGCCATCGCCAACATCTTCCCCGGCGACATGCTGTGGAAGAACTTCGGCATCACCCGCTACGGCCGCGTCGTGTTCTACGACTACGACGAGATCGAGTACATGACCGACGTCAATTTCCGCGCCATCCCGCCGGCGCCCTACCCCGAGATGGAATTCTCGAGCGAAGCCTGGTACAGCGCCGGGCCGCTCGACGTCTTTCCCGAAGAGTTCGCCACCTTCCTCCTGGGCGATCCGCGCATCCGCAAAGCCTTCCTCAAATACCATCGCGACCTGCTCACGCCCCGATTCTGGCAGGAAGTGCAGCGTCGCATCCGCGCCGGCATGGTCGAGGACTTCTTCCCTTACGGTGAAGAATTGCGCTTCTGCCGTCTCTACCCGCCGAAACGGCGAAAGCCTTCGTTACCCCAAACCGGCGGCGAGATGCCATAATGGAAAACGATGAAACGATCCCCATGGAACGGACTGCCATGAAGAAGACGAGATTTCCCCTCCTCATTCTCGGCGCCACGGCACTGCTCGCCGCCTGCGCCGAAAACCCCTACCGCGGCGAGAATGCGAAGACTGCCACCGGTGCCACCATCGGTGCGGTGGCGGGCGGCGTGCTCGGCCGGGTCGTGGCCAGCGACAACGCCAAAACCGGGGGAACGCTGATCGGCGCCGCGGTGGGCGCCACCGTGGGCGGACTCATCGGCCGCCAGATGGACCAGCAGGAAGCCGAACTGCGCCGCCAGATGGCGAGCAGCGGCGTGGAGGTCCACCGCCAGGGCGACACCATCCGCCTGCAGGCGCCCGAGGCCATCACCTTCCAAACGGGCAGCGCCACCCTGCAGCCGCAGTTCATGAGCGTACTCGACCAGCTCGCCCAGAGCCTGCAGCAGTATCCCAACACCATCGTGCGCATCGAGGGGCACACCGACTCCACCGGTTCGGCGGCCTTCAACCAGACGCTGTCGGAGAACCGCGCTCAGGCGGTGGCGAGCTACCTCATCCAGCGCGGCGTGCCGGCCAACCGCATCCAGACCGTGGGCTTCGGCGCCACCCGTCCCATCGCCGACAACCGCACTCCCGAGGGCCGGGCGAAGAACCGCCGGGTGGAGATTTTGCTCGTGCCCATCGTGGATCAGCAGGGCCAAGGCTGACCGGCCGAAGATTCAGCCCAGTGGCCGTCTGAGCGCACTGCGCCGCTGTTGCCAATCCGGCAGGTAGCGCGCCACCATGGCCCAGAACGCCGGGCCGTGGTGCGCATGGAACAGATGGGCGAGCTCGTGGACGACCACGTATTCGATGAGCTCGGATGAGCGCTCGGCCAGATAGAGGTTGAACGTCAAACGCCTCGTGGCCCGGGTACAGCTTCCCCAGATGGATGTGCACGGACGGATGCGCCAATGAACGGCAGGCGCACGCATCCGCTCCTGCCACCGGGGCAGCATTTCTGCCAGGCATCGGGCGAGCTGCTCGCCCTGCCAGGCGCGCAGGAGCGTCCATCCTTCGTCCAGGTTGCGGACACCGCGCACGAGGAATCCTTCCCGTTCGCCGAAAAGGACCGCCGGATTCGCCGGTTCATCCGGCGATATTTTCACAGGATAGGCAACGCCGAAGAACCAGACCCGATCCGGCGGGTCCCGGCGCAAGCGCGAGCGGTGTTTTTGCACCCAGGCCGATTTTCCCCGTATCCAGGCCGATACCGCGTCCCCATCGGCATGCAGAGGGATGGACACGCGCAGGTGCCCGTCGGGCGGCACGACGCGAAGATGCCAGTGGCGGATGGGCTTGCGCCGCACTTCCACGACTTCTCCGTCGACCTCCAGGAATCCGCTCTCTGATTTCATGACCGACGATGCTACCATAGCCCTCACTCATGCCACCCCGAGAGGATGCCATCATGCTTTTCACCGAAGCCCTGCGCATCGAAGTCCAACGTAACGTCGCCCAAGCGCTCGCTGAGGACGTCGGTACGGGCGATCTCACCGCCCGTCTGGTCGAAGCCGAAGCGCGCGTGCGCGCCCGGGTCATCAGCCGGGAAGCGGCGATCCTGTGCGGCCAACCCTGGTTCGAGGCGACGCTGCGCGTGCTCGACCCTTCGGCGAGCTTCACCTGGCACGCCGCCGAGGGAGCGGAAGTCGCACCCGGGCAGACGCTGTGTGAAGTGGAAGCGAACGCCCGGGCGCTGCTCACCGCCGAGCGCACGGCGCTCAACTTCCTGCAGCTGCTCTCCGGCACGGCCACCACCACGCGCGCCTACGTGCGCGCGGTCGAGGGGACGCGGGCTCGCATCGTCGACACGCGCAAGACGGTGCCAGGCTTGCGTCTGGCGCAGAAATACGCCGTGCACGTGGGCGGCGGCACCAACCACCGGCTGGGGCTCTACGACGGCATCCTCATCAAGGAGAACCACATCATCGCCGCCGGCGGCATCCGCCAGGCGCTCGCGCGAGCCCAGGCGCTGGGGACGGCGCACGCCTTCATCCAGGTGGAGGTGGAGACGCTCGACGAACTCGCCGAAGCGCTGGAAGCCGGGGCGCAGATGATCCTGCTCGACAACATGACGCTCGAACAGATGAAGGAAGCCGTGTGGATCAACGCCGGCCGCGCCGAGCTCGAAGTCTCCGGAGGCGTCGACCTCGACCAGGTGCGGGCGATCGCCGAGACGGGCGTCGACCGCATCTCGGTGGGCAAGCTCACCAAGGACGTGCGGGCCGTGGACCTGTCGCTGCGCCTGCTCGAAACTTGAGTGCGGAATTTCGACCGATTCATCGGAGGGCGAGGAGAAGGGGAAGGTTTTTCGAGGCATCTTCTACGCTCGCCACATACGGGAATTCTGACACCCTCTCGCCCACACGGCATGAAAACCTCGGAGAGACATGGAACCGTTCCGTGATTCACGCTCATAAATTCCGATATTTACGATGACTATTTCCGGAATTTACGTTGATCAATTCCGAAATTTACGATAACATGGTCGCATGAACATGTCGGCCATTTTCCCGCGTCGGATCGAACCGCGCATCGCTGAGGCCCTGCTAGATACGCCAGTCGTGCTGTTGGTCGGTCCTCGTCAAGCCGGCAAGACGACGCTGGTGCGGCACATCGCAGAGCAACAGGGATTACGCTACCTGACCCTGGATGATGCGCTGACCTCGCTGTCGGCGCGAGAAGATCCGGTCGGGATGATTCGCAGCCTGGATCGCGCGGTGATCGATGAAATCCAGCGAGCACCCCAGTTGCTCTTGGCCATCAAAAAGAGCGTGGACGAGGACCGGCGTCCAGGCCGTTTCCTGCTCACCGGATCGGCCAACTTGATGACATTGCCAACCGTCGCCGACTCACTCGCTGGTCGGATGGAAACCCTGTCGTTGCTGCCTTTGTCGCAGAGCGAAATCGAGCTGCGATCGGCGAACTGGATCGACAGCGCTTTCGCTGGCCGAATACTCCAGGTAGATCGGCCTGCACTGGGCAACGACCTGATCGAGCGCGTGCTGCGCGGCGGCTACCCGGAAGCACTTTCTCGAACCTCGTCCAGGCGTCGTGTGGCGTGGGCGCGTCAGTACATCGACGCGATCATCCAGCGCGACGTCCGTGATGTGGCAAACATCGAGAAACTAGACCATCTGCCGCGATTCCTGCGTGCCCTGGCACAGACGGCAGGTCAAATGTGCAATTACACCCACATCGGCGGCCAAGTCGGCCTGGACGGCAAGACCGCGGCACGTTACGTCGGCGTATTCGAGCAGATGTACCTGTTCGAGCGCATCGATGTCTGGGCGCGCAACCGTCTGAACCGCGTGGTGAAGACGCCCAAGCTGCAGTTCATCGATTCCGGCTTGCTGGCGGCGTTGCTGGATCTGACCGCCGAGGAAGTGCATCGGGATCGCACGCGGTTTGGCAGCGTGCTGGAGACCTTCGTTTTTGGAGAATTGCGCAAGCATACCACCACGGCAGATGGCGACTATCGACTGATGTACTACCGGGACGCAGACAAGTTCGAGGTCGATATCGTGATCGAGAACGCTGCCGGCCAGCTGGTAGGCGTCGAGGTCAAAGCGGCTGCCACCGTCAAGGAAAACGATCTGCGTGGGCTGAAGAAGCTGGCGAGCCTCGCAGGCAGCCAATTCAAGATGGGCGTATTGCTGTACGACGGCAGCGAAACGATGCCTCTCGGGGACGGGCTCTGGGCGGCACCGCTATCTTCCCTTTGGGGTACGTAGAAGCAGGTGCAACCTCCCCCGCCGGGTCGGGCGGGGACGTCACGCCGTCGCCGCCGTCTCTTTACCGGCCGCTCACCACGACACTACATGTTCCATCGATGCGCCATTGCGTCGCTGGCATGACGAAGGCAACCGGGACCGGGTCGCTCGGAGCCGTTGGACCAATCTGCTGCTCAGGCATGCGCCGCGATATAGTCCTTCACCTGTTGCACATCGGCCGGCAAGCGCGTGACGCGCTGCGGCCGCTGCTCCAGATCGGCGAGCTCGGCCGGGCGCGGCGGTTCGAACCCCACTGCCTCGCGCAGCGTCTCGGCGAACTTCGCCGCCTGCGCCGTCTCGAGCACGACCACCGGCATGTCCTCGATGCCGGCACGCCGCGCCACCGTCACCGCGTCGGCCGTGTGCGGATCGATGAGCACCCGGTGGCGCGTCCAGACGTCGCGGATGGTCGCGAGCCGGTCGGCATGCGTGCTGCGACCGGAGACAAAACCGAATTCCGGTAGCCGCGCCCAATACGGCGTGCCCTCGAGATCGAAGTGCCCCTGGGTCTCCAGCGCCTGCCACAGCTGGCGCAGCGCCTCCGGATCGCGCCCCACCAGATCGAAAACGAAGCGCTCGAAGTTCGATGCCTTGGAGATGTCCATCGACGGGCTGGACGTGGCAAACGTCTCGCTCGATGCGCGAGGGCGGTAGACGCCGGTGCGGAAAAACTCGTCGAGCACGTCGTTCTCGTTGGTGGCCAAAATCAGGCGCCCGATGGGTAGCCCCATCTGGCGGGCGATGTGCCCGGCGAGGATGTTGCCGAAGTTGCCGCTGGGAACGGCGAAAGCCACCGGCTCGCCCACGCGCTCGACCGCCTGGAAGTAACCGGCGAAGTAATAGACCACCTGCGCGGCGATGCGCGCCCAGTTGATCGAATTGACCGCGCCGATGCGGTGACGGCGCTTGAAATCGGCATCCTGGCTCACCGCCTTGACGATGTCCTGGGCATCGTCGAAGGTCCCCTCGACGGCGAGGTTGTGGATGTTCGGTTCCTGCAGCGAATACATCTGCGCGCGCTGAAACGGGCTCATGCGCCCGGCCGGCGAGAGCATGAAGACCTGCACGCGCTCGCGCCCGCGCATGGCATATTCGGCGGCCGAGCCGGTATCGCCCGAAGTGGCACCAAGGATGTTCAAGCGCTCATCACGGCGCTCGAGCACATACTCGAAAAGCTCGCCCAGCAGCTGCAGGGCCATGTCCTTGAAGGCGAGCGTAGGGCCATTGGAGAGCTCGAGCAGCCCGAAACGCCCCTCTTCAAGCCAGGTGAGCGGCGTGATGCGCGCCGCGCGCGCCGGATGGCGGGCGAAGGGGTAGCGCGTTGCGGTGTAGGTACGCACCACCAGCCGGGCGAGCTCGTCCTCGGCGATATCGTCGATGTAGCGACGCAGCAGCTCCCAGGCGAGTTCCCCATAAGGCAGGCGCGACAGGCGCGCGAGCTCCGCGGTAGAGACAAGGGGATACTGCGCCGGCACATAGAGCCCGCCGTCAGCGGCGAGCCCTTCCAGCAAGATGTCGGAAAACTTCAGTACGGGCGCCTGCCCGCGTGTCGACAAGTACTCCACGGCCACCTCGAGATCGAACGATAGCCGCGATTATACGATGCTCGCGCGCAGCGCCTCGAGCGGCGGACGGCGCAGCAGCGGCGTCACCGTGAGCATGCCGGCAACGGCCACCAGCACGACGGCGACCCCGGCGGCCGCGGCGAGAGGCCCCCAGCTGAGCGCCACTTCCAGGCGGAAGACCGACGCCGCGAGCCACAGGCCGATCCCGGCGCTGAGCGCGACCGAGACCAGCGCTCCCACGGCGCCGAGCGTGGCGAACTCGAACGCGAGCGTGGCGAGGATCTGCCGGCGACGCGCCCCCAGCGCGCGCAGGATGGCCACGCGCTGGCGCCGCTCCTCCTGCCCCAGCATCCATCCTACCGCCAGCACCAATGCCCCGGCCCCCAGGGTGAAGGCGAACACCGCTTGCAGCAGCGCCGCCACCCGATCGCTCATGCGTTCGAACTGCTCGCGGATACGACCGACGTCGATCACGGTCACATTGGGAAAGCGATCGAGCAGCATGCGCTCAAAAGCCTCCCGGCCCGGCGGCAGACGGTAGCTCGTGATCCAGGTGGCGGCAAAGGGTTCGAGCAGCGCTGGCTGCGTGACGACGAAGAAATTGACGTTCATCGACTCCCAACGCAACCGCCGAATGCTGGTCACGACCCCTTCGACCTCCTGCAGGTCGATGACGAAGCGCAGCCGGCTGCCCAACCGCAGGCCGAACGCCTGCGCCAACCCCTCTTCGACCGAGAGCGCGTTCTTCGGCGCGCCCGCCTCGCCGTGCCAGCGTCCCGCCACCACCCGGTTTTCTTCGGGCAACATCGTGCCGTAGCTCAGGTTGAACTCGTGGCGCATCAAGCGCTGCGCCCGCGGATCCGAAAAGGACGTGTCGCTCACCGGCACGCCGTCGATCGCCACCAGTCTCGCGCCCCGTACCATGGGCCAGAAGCGCGGTGCGGCCAACCCCGCCTCGGCAAAGGACGCTCGCAGCGCCTCCACCTGATCGGCCTGCACGTTGATGAGAAAACGGTTGGGCGCATCGGGCGGGATGCGAAAACGCCAGGCATCCAGCAGATCGCCCCGCACGATGGCCAGCAGCCACAGCGCTGCCAATCCCAGGGCGAGCGCCCCGGCCTGCAGGGCGGCGAGTCCTTTCTGGTTGCCGAGCGCGCGCCAAGCAAGGCGCACAGGCACCGCCGTCCCCGCAGCAAGCCGCCTGAGGGCGGCAAAACCGCTCGATCCCGCCACCAGCAGCAGCGCGAAACCCGCGGCCAGCCCCCCGAAGACACCCAAAGCCAGTTGCAGCTCACCGGCGAGCAGGACCGTGAGTGCGAGCAGCGCCAGCGCCCCGGCGCAGGCGGTGGCAAGCACCCCTCCGCGCCAGCCGCCCCAGTCGCGCCGCAGCACGGCAAGCGGCGTCACCTGCGCGAGCGCCATGAGCTGCGGCACGGCAAACCCGAAGGCTAGCAGCAGGGCGAGCAGCCCCGCCGGCCAGGCGGCCCACCACCGCAGCGAGGGAAGGTTCGCCGTCTCCACCACCCGCGCCGCAAGCACCGCAAACCCTTGCTGAGCAAGGAGCCCCAGCGCCGCCCCGAGCAGCAGCGCGAGTACGAGCGCCGCGGCGAACTCCCCCAGCACGATCGCCGCCACCTGCCGCCGGCTCGCTCCGAGGCAGCGCAGCAAGGCGGCGGCATCGAGCCGGTCGCGCACGAAGCGGCGCGTGGCGAGCCCCACGGCCACGGCCGCGAGCGCCACGGCCGCGAGCACGGCAAGGCGCAGAAACCGCTGTGTCTGCTCGAGCAGGGTCTTCACCGCCGGCTGACCGTCTTCGAGCGAGACGAACTCTTCCCCCTTACCCAAGTGCTCCGCCGCCTCCTGCGCCACGCGGCGCAATGCCGATTCCGCTCCGGCCAAATGGATGCGCCACTGGGCCCGCACGCCCGGACCGATGAGGCCGCTCGCCGGTAGATCCTCGAGGTTGATCCACGATTCCGGCAGCAGGTCGAGAAAATCGCCGCCGTGTTCGGGATTGACGCGCACGATGGCCGATACTCGCAGAGTGAGACGCCCCACCCGAACCTCGTCGCCGGGTTCGATACCGAGCAGACCCGCGAGCGGTTCATCGACCCAGATTTCCCCCGGCGCCGGTCCTCCTCGTAGGGATTCTTCCGGCCCGTCGGCACTGCGCCGCAAGAGAAACTGCCCGCGCAGGGGATAGCGCGGCGGAATCGCCCGTAACGACGACATCTGCCAGCGCTCGCCAGCGCGCAGCACGGAGGCCATGGCCACGCTCTGGACGCGCTCGATTTCGGGATACTGCTCGAGCCAGGACAGCACTTCGGGACGCCAGGGGCGGTTGGCCGTGATCATGGCGTCCCCGCCGAGCCAAGCCCCCGCCTCGCTCACCAAGGCCCGGCCCAGACGGTCGTTGAGCCAGAGGATGCTACCCACGGCCGCCACGGCAAGCGCAAGTGCCGCGACGATCGCCACCAGCGCCGGCGTGCGCAGATCGCGCCGCAGCAGGCGCAAGGTGATTCGGAGATTCATGCCGCAAGCACGTGGGTGGCGAGCGCTGCCCAATAGGCCGCACCCAAAGGCAGGATCTCGTCGTTGAAGTCGTAATGGGGACTATGCAGGAGACAACCCCCTTCGGACGCACCATTACCAATCCAGACATAGGCTCCGGGACGGTGCTGCAAAAAGAAGGCGAAATCCTCCGCACCCATCGACGGCGGCTCTTCACGACGCACATTCTGCGCCCCGACGAGCGCCGCGGCGACCTCGGCACAGCGCGCCGCCTCGGCGGCGGTGTTGATCGTAGGAGGATAGCCCTCGTCCCATTCGACGCGCAAGGAAAGACCGAAGGCATCGGCCACCCCTTTTCCGATGCGCTCGAGCTCCTCGCGGATGCGGACGAAAAGCTCCGGGGCGAAGGCGCGCACGGTTCCGGCGAGCTCCGCCTCCTCGGGGATCACGTTGAAGGCGTGACCGGCATGGAACTGCGTCACCGAGAGCACCACCGGCTGCAAAGGATCCACCTGGCGGCTCACCACCGTCTGCAGTGCCTGCACGAGCGCCGCCCCCGCGACGACGACGTCTTTGCCCAGATGCGGCATGGCCGCATGCGTGCCGCGGCCGCGCAAGGCGATGCGGAACCGCTCGGTGCCCGCCATCACCGGGCCGGAATGCACCGCGAACTGCCCCGCCGGCAGTCCCGGCCAGTTGTGCATGCCGTAGAGCTCGCGCACGGGGAAGCGCTCGAAGAACCCCTCCTCGACCATGCGCCGCGCCCCGCCGCCTCCTTCCTCGGCCGGCTGGAAGACGAAGACGACGCTGCCAGAAAATGCCGGCTCGGCAGCGAGCAGCTCCGCGGCGGCAAGGAGCATGGTCGTATGCCCGTCGTGACCGCAGGCGTGCATCTTGCCCGGTTCGCGCGAAGCATGGGCGAAGGTATTGGCCTCGGCAACGGGCAGAGCATCCATGTCGGCACGCAGCGCGATCATCGGGCCGTCGCCGCCGCGTCCCTCGAGCACCGCCACCACGCCGGTGCCGGCAAGCCCCTCGATCGGTTCGAGCCCGAAGGAGCGCAGCTGCCGGGCGACGAAAGCCGCGGTGCGCCGTTCCTCATAGGCGAGCTCGGGATGCGCGTGCAGTTCGTGCCGCCATTCACGCCAGATCGATTCGCGAGCCCGGGCCCGCGCCAACCAGTGCCCTGCCTCCATCATCCCTCTCCCCACCTCAAGAATTTTTTCACTCGATCACGAGCTGCACTTTGGTCGGCGGTAAGCCTTTGGCGCGCCGGGCCTTCTCGATGAGATCGGCGGTCTCGGTCTGCTGTTTTTCCAACGCCCAGCTCACTGCCGTACGCCCTTCTTCGTTGAGCTTCTCGGTGTCCGCTCCGGCAGCGAGCAAGCGCTTGACCACATCCACGTGGCCGTTGCGCGCCGCCAACATCAAGGCCGTGCTGCCGTTGGGCGCGGCGGCGTTCACATCGACTTTGGCGCGCAGCAGCACGTCGACGCACTCGAGATTGCCCTGCAGCGCCGCATAATGCAAAGGCGTCCAACCGGCGTGATCGACGATGGCTCCGGCATCGATCAGGCGCTGCAGCACCTTGGCGTGCCCTTTGAGCGCCGCCATCATCGCCGGCGTCTCGCCGACGAGGTTGCGCCGGTTGGGAGAAGCCCCGGAGCGCAGCAGCAGATCAACCATCGCCTCGTCGCCATTGGCGGCGGCAAGGTTCAGCAGCGGATTGCCCTTTTCATCGGTGGTATTCGGATCTATCCCCTTGGCGAGCAGTTTCTGGATCGTGGCCGTGTCGCCGTTTTGCACGGCGAGTGCCGTGTCCTCGACGAGATCGGAAGCCTGGGCCGCGGCGATGCCCCAGCCCAAGGCGGCGCTCAGCGCCGCCGTCCGCAGCCAGCGCTTGCCAGAAAGATTCATGGATCGATGCAGGGTACTCATTGCAAAAGGCTCCTTGCCCCGGAAAAGAGGCGGAAAAAATTCTCGGTGGTACGCTCGGCGATGCGCTCGAACGGCACACCGCGCACATGGGCGAGGCACTCGGCCACGAAGCGAACATAAGCCGGCTCGTTCGTCTTGCCTCGATGCGGCACCGGCGCGAGATACGGCGCATCGGTCTCCACGAGGACGCGATCCTCGGGCACGAACGCAGCCACGTCGCGCAGTGCCGCGGCGTTCTTGAAGGTGAGGATGCCGGAAAAGGAAAGGTACATCCCCAAATCGAGTGCCGCGCGTGCCACCTCGCGCGATTCGGTGAAGCAGTGCATCACCCCGCCGATGGTCTCGATCCCTTCCTCGCGCAGGATCGCCAGTGTGTCTTCGGCCGCGGCGCGCGTGTGTACGATGACCGGCTTGCCGCAGGCACGAGCCGCCCGCAGGTGGGTACGAAAGCGCTCGCGCTGCCACTCGGGACGATCGGTGAGCCGATAATAGTCCAACCCCGTCTCCCCGATGCCGATCACCTTGGGATCGGCCGCGAGCTCGACGAGGCGCTCCAGCGTCGGCTCTTCACCCCCTTCGTGATCGGGATGCACGCCAACGCTCGCCCATAGCCGATCGTCGCTGCGCGCAACCGCCAGCACCTTGGGGAAATCCTCGAGCGTCACACCAATACAAAGCGCATAACCGACCCCGTTCGCGGTCATGTTCGCCAACACGTCCGGCAAGCGTTCCGCCAGACCAGGAAAATCGAGATGGCAATGCGAATCGACCAAAACGGTCATCGTTTCCTTTCCTCACAACGTATGGGTCGTACGGCCGGAGCCGAGCAGCGCCCCCAGCTTGCGTTCGATGCGCACCCGCAGCTGCTGGGAGGTTTCCGATTCGGCGAAATGCACGCCGATCCCTTGCACCCGGTTCCCCGGAACGCCCGGAGGCGTGATCCAAACCACCGTGCCGGAGACCGAGAAACGCTCCGGTTCGTCGGGCAGTTGCAGCAGGAGGAAGACTTCGTCCCCCAGATCGTAATGCTTGGTCGTGGGCACGAACACGCCGCCGCGCTGTAAAAAAGGCATGTAGGCCGCATACAGGGCGCTGACGTTGGCCACGTTCAACGACATCACCGTCGGCCGCATTTCGGTGCGCGGGCCTTCCTCGAGCATCATCCTTTCCCTCCAATCAAATCCGCATAATCCGATACGACGTCCTCGAGATAGAGGCGCAGATTGAGCGGATGCCTCACCCACTCGGCCCGCGCTCTCGCCTTGGTCTCCAGCGCGAGCCAAGTACGCAAGGAAGCGCGACCGGCGAGCGCCCTCAGGCGTTCCCCCGCCTGGGGAAAATGGCGCGCCGGGGCACCCGAGGCGACGCGCGCCAGATCGTGCAGCCAGCGCAACCACCAATCCATCCACGCCTCGAGCCCAAAGCCGCTCTCCTGCGTCTCCTTGGCCTTGAGCCACGATTCCAGCCCGGCTGCCCACGTCAGAGGGGACTTCGGTGCCTCTCCCCCTACCTCGGCAAGAAACCGCTCGATCCACCGCCCCCAGCCGGCACGGGCCCACTGCAAGGCAGCCAGCGGCGCTCCGCCGGCGAGATCGAGTAGAGGCGCGGCCTGAGGCCCGCCTTCTTGAGTCGCAAGCCAAGCGAGTGCGGCATCCCGCGCGGGCGGCGCGATCCACCAAACCTGGCAGCGGCTGCGCACCGTCGGCAAAAGCGCCGACGGCGACTCGGTCACCAGCAAAAATGATACTCCCGCCGGAGGCTCCTCCAGCACCTTGAGGAGCGCATTGGCCGTGAACCGGTTCATCGCCTCGGCCGGCACGATCGTCACCACCCGCCGCCCGGCCTCTGCCAGACTCAAACCTTCCTGTAAATCCCGAATTTGTTCGAGCGTGATCTGCCTTCCTTCGTTCCCCAGCGAAGCCTCCGGCGCCAAACGCCAGGCGAGAGGATGATCTCCGGCACGCAGCAAGCGGCAGGAACGGCATTGGCCACACGCCGATTCACCGGCCTCGAGCGGTCGTTCGCACAGCCAGCGGGCGGCGAGCGCTTGGGCGAGCGCCTCTTTGCCCACGCCGCGCGGCCCACCGAGCATGAGCGCCTGGGGTGCACGTTCTGCGGCCATCGCCGCCACGAAGCGGCGATACCAAGGTTCGAGCCAGGGCATCAACTCGGCCATCGCCGTCGTACCTCCGCGATCACCTGCTGCGACAGCACTTCGGGCGAGTGGGTTGCATCGAGTACGAGGAAGCGCCCCGGCTCACGCGATGCCCGTTCGAGATAGGCCGCCCGCACCCGAGCGAAAAAGCACTCGTCGAGCCGCTCGAAACGATCCCGTCCCCGCGCTCCGGCCTGCGCAAGTCGCCGAGCAGCCACGGCCGGGTCGAGGTCGAAGAGAAAAGTGAGATCCGGGCGAAATCCTCCCAGCACCCAGCGCTCGATCTGGGCAAAGCGCGCCGCGTCCACCCCGCGCCCCCCCACTTGATAGGCGTAGGAAGCGTCGCTGAAGCGGTCGCACACCACCCAGCGGCCGGCAGCGAGCGCCGGCAGGATGCGCGCCTGGACATGCTCGCAGCGCGCGGCGAACATCACCAGGAGCTCCGTCTCCGCCTGCATCGATTCCGCGAGCACGACCTCGCGCAGACGCTCACCGGCGGGGGTGCCGCCCGGCTCGCGCGTGCGCTCGAACGGCGTGCCGCGCGACTGCAGGAAATGGCACAAAGCTTCGAGCTGGGTCGTCTTCCCCGCTCCGTCGATCCCTTCGAAGGTGATGAAGGGCGCGCGTCCCGCGGATCCCGTCATGGGTTTTTTCGTCCTTTCTGCCAGCGCGCCACCGCGCGATTGTGTTCTTCGAGCGTGCGCGAGAATTCGCTCGAGCCGTCGCCACGCGCCACGAAATAAAGGTAGTCCGTCTTCTCCGGACGGACCGCCGCCCACAGCGCCGCCCGACCCGGCAGGCAGATCGGCGTGGGCGGCAAACCGCCGCGCGTGTAGGTATTCCAGGGGTGATCCTCACCGAGATGGCGCCGCGTCAGGTTGCCGTCGAATCCCTCCCCCAGGCCATAGATCACGGTGGGATCGGTCTGCAGCGGCATGCCGCGGCGCAGGCGATTGACGAAAACCGAAGCCACTTTGCCCCGATCCTCCGCGCGCCCCGTCTCCTTTTCCACGAGGGAAGCGAGGATCAGCGCCTCGTAGGGCGAGGACAGAGGCAGATCGGGATCGCGCGCCTGCCACGCCGCCTGCAGCTCTTCACTCATCTTGCGATAGGCCTGGCGGTAGAGCTCGCGATCCGGCGTTTTGCGGTCGAACACGTAGGTATCGGGGAAGAATAGCCCCTCGGCCTGCGTCTCACGCGCGCCGATCGCCGCAAGGAGCGCCCGCTCGTCGGCGCCGGCGAGCGTCTTCTCTACCCAGGGATGATGCTCCAGCGCGGCCCGCATCTGGGCAAACGTCCACCCCTCGACGAGGGTGAGGCTCTCGCGGATGCGCTCGCCCCGGCGCAGCACATCGAGCAGCTGCGGCGCCGTCAGACCGCGTTCGAGGCGATAATAGCCGGCAACGATGGAACTGCCGGGCTGCAGGCGCGCGAGCAGATACAAGGCATGCGGCTCGACGCCCACCCCTTGGCGCACCAAGGCACGCCCCGCCTCCAGCACCGAAGCGCCCCGCGGCACTTCCACTTCCATCGTCGCCGCTGGCATCGGCAAGGGTCGCAACCACAGCCACCAGAACGAAGCGCCCGCCAAGCCGAACACGGCGGCCAGTGCAAGCACGATCGCCGCCCCCCATCGCCGCCAAGCGCCCTTGTGTTTTTTCCTGACCACGCAACGCCTCGCAAAGCCCTGCCGTCCGTCGGGTGGACGGTCAAAAGCGCGATTCTATAATGCTTGGATCGACAATTCCGTCCTTCGGTCGTTCCCATGCCCCTGACCCCTGCGCTCACCGAACTCCTCGCTCCTCACCCCTTCCGCCTCGTGGGCGACGAAGTGCTCGCCCCCCCTGCACCCGCAAACGCCCCGCGCCTCGTGCCGTTGCCTTCGCTGGCCGTCCTGACGGCAGAAGGGCCCGACGCCGCCACCCTGCTGCACAATCTCTTGACGAACGAGATACGTGGTCTTCCCCTCGGCGAAGCCTGCTGGGCGGCACTGCTCACCCCCAAAGGGCGCATCTTTGCCTCGATGCTGCTGTGGCGGGAAGCAGAGCATCGTTTCCTCCTCGCCTTGGAAGCGGCGCTTGCCGAACCCTTGCGCGCCGCCCTCGTGCGCTACCGGCTGCGCAGCAAGGTCGAATTCCTCCTCGAAGAAGGGCTCTTCGCCCTTGCCTGCGTACAACCGGATCGGATCGAGCCGCCGCTCGTTCCGCCCAGGCTAGAACGCCGCGAAGAAGGCTCGGCGCTCTTCCTCGCCCCCGGTCTCGCGCTCGAATTCCTGTCCACCGAGGCTGCTCCCGCACGGCTCGAAGCGCTGCTCGCCGCGGGTCACCTCCCCGGTGGAACCGACGACTGGCAGCTCGCCCTGGTGCGCCATGGGTTACCCTGGCTCTTGCCCGAGAACCGCGAAGCCTTCCTCCTCCAATGGCTCAACCTCGACCTGCTCGGCGGCGTGAGTTTCACCAAAGGCTGTTACCCCGGCCAGGAGATCGTGGCCCGCACGCACTACCTCGGCCGGCTCAAGCGGCGAATGTACCGGCTAGGGGCAAACGAAGGAGCATCCCCCGCGGCCGGTACCGAATGTTTCTCCCCCGCCTTCGGGGACCAGGCGGCAGGCCGCATCGTCCTCGCGGCGCCCCGCCCCGAGGGCGGGTTCGAAGCGCTCGCCGTCTTGCAGCGCGAAGCTGCGGAGGCGGGCGAGGTGCGCATCGGCGCCCCCGACGGGCCACACGCCGAGCCCCTGCCCTTGCCTTACCCTCTGGATTGACCCATGTGCCTCATCGCCTTCGCCTGGCAGGCGCACCCGGACTATCCCCTCATCCTCGCCGCCAATCGCGACGAATATTTCGCACGCCCGGCCGAACCCATGCACTGGTGGCCCGACGCGCCGCTGCTCGCCGGGCGCGATCGCACCGGCGGCGGCACCTGGCTCGCGCTCACGCGCAGCGGGCGGCTCGCGGCGCTGACCAACTACCGCGACCCGGCCCAACATCGCCCCGGCGCCCCCAGCCGTGGAGCGCTCGTCGTCGCCGCGGCGCTCGCCGACAGCGCCCCGCTCGCCGTGCTCGAACGCCTCGCCGAGCGCAAGGACGAATACCCGCCCTTCAACCTCATCGTGATCGACCGTGACGAGGCGGCGATCCTCGAATCGCGCACCGGCCGCGTCGCCCCCATTCCCCCGGGCCTGCACGTCTTGTCGAACGCCCTCCTCAACACGCCTTGGCCCAAGGCCGAACGTGCCCGCCGTTTATTGGAATCCGCGCTCTTTCCCCATCCCTCGCGCGAACGGCTGCTCGACCTCCTCACCGACCGGGCGCATGCCCCGGACGATCTGCTGCCCGACACCGGCATCGCCCCCGACTGGGAACGGGCCCTGTCGGCCATTTTCGTTCAAGCACCGGGCTACGGCACGCGCTGCAGCACGCTGGTACTGCGCCGCGCCGACGGCGTCACCGACGTCGAAGAAATCACCTGGAACGAGGCGGGCGAAGCGGCGGGCAGCGTGCGGTTCAGTGTGACGCCCAGTGACTGAGGTTCCGCTCGCGACGAAGCCTTCGCACCCCCTCATTCGGAGGCGGATGCGAGCGATTCTGCCGCCTCCTCCTCCCGCGCCACGATGCGCACTTTCGTCCCCACCGGCACCCGGTCGAAGAGCTCGGCCACGTCGGCATTGCGCATGCGGATACAGCCGTGCGAGCCGGGAACGCCCAGCGGCACCGGATCCGGAGTACCGTGAATGTAGATGTAGCGGCGCATCGTATCGACTTCGCCCAAACGGTTGAAGCCCGGCTCCTCGCCGCACAGCCACAGGATGCGGGTCAGGATCCAGTCCCGGTCGGGATGCGCCGCCGCCAGTTCCGGCGTCCAGATCTCGCCCGTCGGGCGGCGCCCGACGAACACCGCCCCCAAGGGCGCCCCCGCGCCGATTTTCGCGCGGATCCGGTGCCACCCCAGCGGAGTCTGCAGGCTACCCCGACGCTGACCCGCGCCGCGCGCCGCCGTCGATACCGGATAACTCGCCAGCACCGCACCTCCATCATCCACACACCATAGCCGCTGCGCATCGAGCGCCACGATCAGCAACATCCCTGCTCCTTTTTCCGCGCCAGGCGCCGCTCGGCGAAGAAGGCCCGCAACAGTGCCCCGCACGCCTCGGCCGCCACCCCGCCGCGCACCAATGTGTGATGGTTGAGCCGGCGCTCACAAAACGGATCGATCACGCTTCCTGCCGCCCCCGTCTTCGGATCGGGCGCTCCGAAGACCACGCCCGCCAGCCGCGCGTGCAGCATCGCCCCGACGCACATCAGGCAAGGTTCCAGCGTCACGTAGAGCACGCAGCCCGGCAGCCGGTAGTTGTCGAGCCGCAGGGCCGCCTCGCGCAGAGCCACGATCTCGGCGTGCGCCGTCGGATCCCGGCTCGAAATCGGCCGGTTGAAGCCGCGCCCGATCACCTCGCCCTCGCGTACCACCACCGCCCCTACCGGCACTTCGCCGACGGCCCACGCTTTGGCCGCCTCTTCCAGCGCCAGCGCCATGAAGCGCTCGTCGTCCGACTCTCCTTGCTGCAACACTCCTGCTCTCTCGTGCCCTCGCCAAGCGACGAGTCTACCCCAGCCACCCGCCTTCCCGGATAGAATGACGCCGCGAGGAGGAACCCATGGCCACGGAAGAAAGCACGCTGTTCCAGCCGGTAGGGCGCTGGTGCTCGGGCACGGTCCACGCCTGCCCACCTCAGACCCCGGTCGACGTCGCCGCACGCACGATGCAGACGCTCGGCATCTCCAGCCTGGTCGTGGCCGAGACGCCCGAACGACCTCTCGGCATCCTCACCGACCGCGACCTGCGCAACCGCGTCGTCGCGGAAAACCGCCTGCCTTCTACCCTCACTGTGGTCCAGATCATGAGCACGCCCCTGGTGACGGTGGGCGAAGCCGAACCGCTGCACCGCGCCCTCTACCTCATGGCGCGCCATCGCATCCACCGGCTCGGCGTCGCCGACGCCGACGGGCGCCTCGTCGGCATTCTCAGCCAGACCGATCTGCTCCGGTTGCAGCGCCACTCGCCGCACCAGCTCGCGCTCGACATCGAACATGCCGAAGAGCTCGCCACGCTCGCCGGCCTGCAGCGCGATCTGCAACGGCTCGTCGCTGTCCTCGCCCGCGCCGGAACCCCCATTCGCGAGCTCGTCGAAGTGATCGCTTTTCTCGACGATGCGCTCGCCCGCCGCGTCTTCGAACTCAGCCTGCCCGATCCGGCCCTCCAGGACAAGCTCGCTTTTCTCGCCTTGGGCAGCCAGGGGCGCGGCGAGCAAACGCTTGCCACCGACCAGGACAACGCGCTCGTTTTCGCCGACGAGTGCACCCCGGAAGAACGCAGCACCATCGCCGCTTTCGGTGAGACACTCACGCAACAACTCATCGACATCGGCATTCCCCCCTGCCCGGGAGGCATCATGACGCGCAATCCCGACTGGCGCCACTCGGTGAAAGAATGGCGTGCCCTCATCTGGGAATGGCTGCAAAAACCCACCGCCGCCCACCTCATGAACGCCAGCATGCTCGCCGACCTCAAGCCCCTTGCAGGCAACGCCGCGCTCGCCGAGCCGCTGCGCGAAGCCTATTACGAACACGCCCGGAGCGACCCTCTAGTGCTCGCCCGCATGGCGCAGAACACCCTGAGATTCACCGTCCCCCTGGGCTGGTTCGGCCGCATCCGGCCCAACACCGGCGAAGAGGATCTGCTTGATCTCAAGAAAGCCGGCATCTTCGCCATCACCGACGGCGTGCGCATCCTCGCCATCCAGCACCGGGCACTAGAGGGAAATACGTTCGAGCGCATCGAGCGGCTGGCCGCGCTCGGGGTGTTGCCGCAAGCCGAAGCCAATGAACTCGGCGCCGCCTTCGCCTTCCTCACCCGGCTGCGGCTCGACGCCCAACTCGAACGCATCGCCGCCGGGCAGCCCGCGCGCAATGTCCTCCCCTTACGCCGCCTCGGGCGCCTGCAGCGCGCCGAACTGCGCAGCGCGCTCGAGACGGTGCGGCGTTTCCAGAAATTTCTCAAGCTGCATTTTCGCCTCGATCTGCTGCGCAGTTGATCTTTCGACGTTTCGCCGTGCCGCACCCCCTGTCGCGGCGCCGGTTTTCGCCAAAATCCGATACTTTTGTCATACTAAATGTCGTATGTGCAAGGCTTTGAAACTACTACATTTTTTATAACTCATTGATTTAAAAAGACTTTAATTTTTTGCGTTTACCCGGATTCTGGGCTATAGTTCGCCCCGACGAAACGCCCAGGAGCCTTCCGATGAGCCAAGAAAAAACCGCGACCAAACCCACCATCGACACCCTCCCGCCGCAGGAGATCTCCACCGAGGTCCTGCTGGAAAAATATGCCAAAGGCGACGAACGCACCATCGCCGACGTGCGCCGGCGCGTCGCCCGGGCGCTCGCCGCGGTCGAAAAGGAAGAAGAGCGCGCCGCCTGGGAAAAGAAATTCCTCTGGGCGCAGGAGCACGGATTCATCCCCGCCGGGCGCATCAACAGCGCCGCCGGCACCCAGCTGCAAGCCACGCTGATCAACTGTTTCGTCCAACCGGTGGGCGACTCCGTCACCGAATCGGTCGACGGCTATCCTGGCATCTACACGGCGCTTGCCCAATCGGCCGAGACCATGCGCCGCGGCGGCGGAGTCGGCTACGACTTCTCCCGCATCCGCCCGCACGGCGCGCTCGTGCGCGGCACCCAATCGAACGCCTCCGGCCCCGTCTCCTACATGCGCGTTTTCGACCGCTCCTGCGAAACGGTGGAATCGGCCGGCGCACGGCGCGGCGCCCAGATGGGCGTGCTGCGCTGCGACCACCCCGACATCGAAACCTTCATCCACGCCAAGGACCAGGGCGACCTGTCGAACTTCAACATCTCCGTCGCGGTCACCGACGCCTTCATGCGCGCGGTCGAAGCCGACGAGATGGTCGAACTCGTGCACAAAGCCGAGCCCGGCCCCGAGATCAAGGCCGCCGGCGCCTACCAGCGCGAAGACAAACTCTGGGTCTATCGCAAAGTACGCGCGCGCGAGCTCTGGGACCAGATCATGCGCTCGACCTACGACCACGCCGAACCGGGCGTGCTCTTCATCGACCGCATCAACCAGGACAACAACCTCTATTACTGCGAAACGATCGAGGCCACCAATCCTTGTGCGGAACAACCCCTTCCTCCTTATGGTTGCTGTGACCTCGGCTCGATCAACCTCACGCTCTTCGTGCGTGACCCCTTCACCGACCACGCACGCTTCGACTTCGAAGCCTTCGGCAAGGTGGTCGACGTGGCCGTGCGCATGCTCGACAACGTCCTCGACGTCACCCACTGGCCTCTGCCCGAGCAACAGCGCGAGGCAATGAGCAAGCGGCGCGTCGGGCTCGGGTTCACCGGGCTGGGCGACGCCCTCATCATGCTCGGCAAGCGCTACGACACCGAAGAAGCGCGCCTCACCGCCTCCGAGATCTCGCGCTACCTGCGCGACCGGGCCTACACCGCCTCGGTGGAACTCGCCAAGGAGCGCGGCGCCTTCCCCCTCTTCAATCCCGACCTCTACCTCACCGGCGGCAACTTCGCCTCGCGCCTGCCTGCCGACCTCAAAGCGCTCATCCGCAAGCACGGCATCCGCAACTCGCACCTGCTCTCCATCGCCCCCACCGGCACCATCTCGCTCGCCTTTGCCGACAACGCGAGCAACGGCATCGAGCCGCCCTTCTCCTACACCTATACCCGGCGCAAGCGCATGGCCGACGGCACCTTCAAGGAATACAGCGTCGAAGATCACGCCTGGCGGCTCTACAAGCATCTGGGCGGCGACGTGGAGCACCTGCCGCCCGCCTTCGTCACCGCGCTCGAGATCTCGGCCAAGGCCCACGCCGCCATGGTCGCGGCGGTCGCCCCCTACATCGACACCTCCATCTCCAAGACCGTCAACGTCGCCGAAGACTACCCCTACGACGACTTCCAGGACCTCTATACCTTCGCCTGGAAATCCGGCCTCAAGGGGCTGGCCACCTACCGGCCCAACAACGTCGTCGGCGCCATCCTCACGGTCGAGCCTCCCAAGGAAAAAACGGCCGAGACGAGCGAACTCGAATTCACCGACGCCAACCGGCGCCTGTCCATCCAGAAACTACCCGCACCGGTCCTCTCCAGCCTGCGCTGGCCGGGGCGGCCGAAACTGCCCGACGGCAACCCCGCCTGGACCTACATGCTCGAAACGCCGGAAGGCGAATTCGCCCTCTTCGTCGGCCACATCGACCAGAACGGACACGGCGCCTTCCCCTTCGAAGTCTGGGTCAATGGCGCCGACCAACCCCGCGGTCTCGGCGCGGTCGCCAAGACGCTCTCCATGGACATGCGCGCCAACGACCGCGGCTGGCTGCAGCTCAAACTCGAAGAGCTCGCCAAGGTCGTGGGCGAGAAATCCTTCGACATGCCCTTCCCGCCGCATGGCGAACCCAAGCGCTTCCCCAGCGTCGTCTCCGCCTTCGGTCAGGTGGTACGCTACCGCTGCGAACGGCTCGGCGCCTTCGAGCACCTCGGCGACACCCCCGTGCTCGACAGCCTCTTCAGCCGCCACGAGCCCAAGACCGGCACGGAGGGCACGCTCTCCTGGACGGTGGACATCCAGAACCCGACCACGGGCGACGATTTCATCCTGGGCCTGAAAGAGATCACCCTGCCCTCGCCCGACGGCGCCGGCCCCATGACCCGACCCTACGCCATGTGGCTCGCCGGCCATTATCCGCGCTCGCTCGACGGCCTCACCCGGATCCTATCGCTCGACATGCGCGTCATCGACCCGGCCTGGATCGGCATGAAGCTGCGCAAGCTCCTCAACTACCCCGAACCCCTGGGCGACTTCATGGCCTTCGTGCCGGGCGATCGCCGCCAGCAAAACTTCCCCAGCACCGTGGCCTACCTCGCCCGCCTCATCATCCACCGCTACGCCATGCTCGGCATCCTGGATGAACGAGGATTCCCCATCCGCGAAATGGGCCTGCTGGAAGCGCCGCGCGACGAGCGCGATCCCAAGCTCATGCAAGGCGCGCGCTGCAGCGAATGCGGCAACTACGCCGTGATCCGCAAAGACGGCTGCGACTTCTGCACCGCCTGCGGCGCGGTCGGCACCTGCGGCTGACCTTCGCCCCGTCACGGAAAGAAAACGAAACGCCCGGTTAGACGCCGGGCGTTTTTCCCCTGCAAACCGCCCCCATCATCGCGCCGCGTCATGCAATGTGTCACATGCCGAAAAGACGCTGGCCGAAGCGGGTTCTCTTGTGGTGGGTAGTCCGTTGAACTACAATCCAGCGCATGAGAATTGACTCCGAAATTCCCGAATCGCTGAATGTAGGGCGCATCGATCCCGAACGGGTGGATGCTACGACGGAGGCCGACATTGCCCGACAGGCCGCTGCCGATGAAGCCGAGGCAATGCAAGACGTCGCCCGTTTCGTGCGCCGCGTCCGCCTGCGTTTGGGGCTAAGCCAAGCGGAATTTGCCGAGCGGATCAATGTTCCGCTGGACACCATCCGCAACTGGGAACAAGGAAAGCGCCGCCCAACAGGCGCGGCCAAGGCATTGCTCAAAGTGCTCGACAAGGCACCGGAAGCCGCACTCGCCGCCCTGCACTGACCAGGCTGCGCATACCAAAGAACTCTCGATCCCCCGTTTTCCGGAAAATCCAGAATCTGACACTTTTCCAGCTGCGCTTTCTATCGCGCGCAGCCTGTTCGCTGAGCACCACGGCAGCGCGCCATTCGGCGCGGGTGAGCGCGACATAGAGCCGCCGGCGTGCCCTTGCGTGGCTTTTCCTTCCCGGAGCGATCTCCTGCCGCAGGATTCCCCGTCGGGGCCCAGGCCTCGTGCGTGGCCCTCTGGCACCGAGCCCAGTGGCCAGGCTAAAGGAATGATTCCGTCACGCTCTTCCGGCTAGACGGTGGCCTCTTCGTCGTTGCTGGCCTTGTCCGTCGTCCCCTTTCCCAAGTGTTCGATCACGACGGGAGGTCGGTTGGGAAACTTGGCGACCAGCTCGAGTGTGCCCCCCATGCTTTCGATGTAGTGGCGCAAGGTCGACAGCAGCATGTCGCTGCGCCTCTCCAGCCGGGAGATCGTGTCCTGGCGTACCCCGAGGGTGGCCGCGAGCTCCTCCTGGGTCTTTTGCAAGGCCAGGCGCAGGTCCTTGAGCGTAGCCAGTTCCTGGGCCCGGGATTCGATTCTCCGCCGGCGATCTTCCGGCAAAGTGGCCATGATGTCATCCAGTGTCCTTGGCATGGGATCACTCCTTCGTCCTGTCGGTGAGTTCGTCGAGGTGTTCGTCATAGCGATCATCGGCGATCCGGATCAGTCGTTTGTAGAACCGACGTTGGTCTGCGCCGCTTTTGTTGCCTGCCACGAGCACGATGGCCTGGCGCAGGGGATCGAAGGCGAAGGCGACGCGCCAGAGCTGCCCTTTCCAGGAGAACCTCAGTTCCTTCATGTTGGGGTGACGAGACCCCTTGAGGGTGTCGACCGTCGGTCGCCCCAGGTTCGGCCCAAACTCGGCCAACAACTTGGCATGCGCTAAGAGCTCGTCCTGCAGTCCATCGCTCAGGGTGCTGAATTCCTCGTCGAAGGCGTCGTGAAAGAGGACCGTCCAGGTCATGTCATGCACTTGCCGAAGTCATCTTGCAATTATGGCCTAAAAATCATATGGAGCAAAGACCATTTTTGGTGGGTTGCCAGATGTCAGATCCCTGACGATTCCTTTTTTATGAAACCTTGGCAGTGAGGCCAGACTTGCCTCGGTGTGCTACTTGCTCCATGCGTCACATCCCGTCGCCCCCATTCCCTACAATGGGCTCACCTCACGACGGAGCACGACCATGACGCACGAACCGATCTTCCCCGCTTTTTCTTCCACCCTTCCGGCAGACGCACTCACCCGCGCCGCTCTGGCAGGCGCCGGCATCGGCGCATTGCTCGGCGCGGCGGGCTGTGGCAGCGGCGGCCTGGTTGGCCGCCTCCTGCAAGGTGCCGCACAAGGGGCCCTCGTCGGCGCGGCGATCGCGGCCATGGGTACGCTCACCACCGGCCCGCGCGAATCCTGCCGCGACTGAAACAACGCCCGATTCGCCCCTTGTCGCCGGTATATCAAACAGATACCATGTCCACATAAAAAAGGAGGAGACCATGCCGGTCCCGCCCCGCCCTTACACCGTCCGCTGCCTGGAGTGCGGCTGGAAGAAGACCTACGCACCCGCGAGCGACGTCCTGCGTCCCGAGGATCTGCCACCGGCGCTTTGCCCCTTGTGCCGCAGCCCCAAGCTGCAGAAAGAATCCAAAAGCGATCTCGTCGGCAGCATCACGCAAACCCTCAAGCGCATCCTGGGGGACGGTTGACGATGAGCGCCCCTCGCGCCCCGGCGCTGGACAATGCCCTGCTGCTGCTCGACATCCTGCGCTGCATCCCGCGCAAGCGCTACATCAGCAGCACCCGCATCCACCAGATCCTCGTCGCCCAGGGGCGCGAGGTGAGCCTGCGCACCGTGCAGCGCCACCTCGACACGCTCTCGGCCAGCTTTCCGCTCGAGGTCGACACCCGCTCCCGCCCCTATGGCTACCGCTGGCAGGCCCAGGCCGCCGGGCTCAACCTGCCCCTGCTCACCCCCAGCGAAGCGCTGCTTCTGCAACTCGCCCGGGCCGACCTCGCCGCCCTCTTGCCCACCCGCATCCTCACCGCGCTGGAGCCGCTGTGGTCGAGCGCCGCCCTCGAGCTCGGTACCCGCCCCGAAGCCGAAGCGCAGCGTCGCTGGCTGCACAAAGTCACCCGCATTCCCGACAACCAACCCCTGCTGCCACCCAAAATCGACCCCGACGTGCTCGAGGAAGTCAGCGAAGCCCTCTACGCCGAAGAAACCCTCGCGCTCACCTACCGCAACGCCCGCGATGAAGCGCGCGAGGCGATCGTCTGGCCGCTCGCGCTGGTGCAGCAAAGCGTACGCCTCTACCTCGTCGCCCGATTCGAGGGCTACGACAACCAGCGCATCCTCGCCCTGAGCCGCATCCAAAAAGCCCGCCGCACCGGCGAGCGTTTTCCCTATCCCTCCGACTTCCGCCTGTCCGACTACGTCGCCCAAGGACATTTCGGCATCCACCGCGGCCGCCGCGTGCGCGTGCGTTTCGTCATCGACCCGGCAGTAGGCCGCCACCTCGTCGAAAGCCCGCTCGCCGAAGATCAAATCGTCGAGCCCACCGCCAACGGACTTGCGATCACCGCCACCGTGGTCGAAACCGAACTCCTGCACCGCTGGCTGCGCGGCTGGGGCGAGGCGGTCAGGGACGTCGAGATTACGCCCGTGGCAAGTCAAGATTCATCGTGCTAAAAAACCAGTGATGGAGATCGCCATGCAATGCCCGAAATGCAAATCGGACCGCATCGAAAAAAGAAACATCGCCAAGCGAGTTGGCACGGTTATTGGCCTCGCAGCCGGGGCTGCGGGCGGCGGCGCAACGATAGGTACCGGGTACCGGCGCCACGGTCGGCGCTCAAATCGGTGCAAGGGCCGGCTTGGTCGCAGGGCCAGCCGGCGCACTGGCGGGTGGCGCCGCTGGTGCCCTCATCGGCGCCCTCGCAGGAGCGGTAATCGGAGCAGAAGTTGGCAAAAAAGTCGGTGAAGAAATCGACGAACACATCCTCGACTGTCAGGTCCCGGACGATTGCATCGATCCGCGATCGTCGTGCATTATTCCTGGGTCGTGAGACGATGCGTGAGTTGATCGAATCGCTCAATTTGATTTATTCGAAGGAGAAAAAAATGATTGACGCAATCAAAGAAAAAATAGAAGACATTAAAAAAGGTGATCTATATGCACTTTTATCAATATGCACTCGCGAAGATCTAGATCCATTGGTAGAATTAATAAAAGACAAATTAACAAATTCTTTAGAACAAAATGATGATTATAAAAAACACTATCCAGATCACACAAAATACTACAAAATAATTGGTGACGAAATTAGATTGTTTGGGGGAAACACATTAAAAAACCTGTTTAGGGGAGAAGGGCCATCATATGACGAGATTGTAATTGACGTTTGTAAAAAACTTGATGTTCCGTATGAAAAAGGCAAAACAGTTGACAATGAAAATAACATTTTAACCTTGTTTTTTGAAAAACAATGGAATTTGCTTGACGATAATGAAAAAAAGAAGATAATTTCTGAGGCAAAGAAAAAGGCGTCGATCGGATCAGTAAAGAGTTTTATAAATCAAACCTTGATAACAAGGTTTGTATTTGGACCCCCAGGATGGAGTATGGCTTTATTTAGTTTTTCCGATCCTGCGTTTTCTGTAACTGTGCCTTCTGTTATTCATATTGCCGGCCTTAGAAAGAAATACATGGATTACGCAGAAAAAAATAAAAATCAGGAGATTGATGATAAATATTTATCTGTTCCTCAATATAGAATCCAATCAAATGAAGAATTTATCTTATCAGATTCAACTGAATCGCCTCCAGTACTATCCATGCGGCTAATTCATGAGCCCCACAATGCCAATTGGATTAATGTAGGCAAGGAAGAAAATATTAGTCGCATTAATATGTTAATTCAACAAATACCCGGCCTTGTAACGAAAGGGGAAATTTCGGCAACCAAATACATGGAGGTTGTGATTGATGGACCGCTACTTAAGGCAAAAGGGGTTGATGGATACAGATTAATGACCAAAAAAGATGGATTATTCAATAGTCATGGAATACTTTTAGAGCCTAATAAACTATCCAGCATAGTAAATGCGACTGTATTATTTTCTTTTATATCAATGGCAGTTGCACAAAAACACTTGGCTGATATCGATAAAAAACTTTCAACGATATCAAAAAATATAGAAAAAATAATTGAATTTCAACAAAATGAACGCATTTCTTCTATTAAAAGCTCTATTGACTATTTCAACCAAGTAGCCCGAACGGTAATTCATGGAAAATCACGTGAAAATATTCGCAACCAAATAGAATCATACGAGTCAATTTTGCTTGATAAGCAAAACCATATTGTAACAGATATAGAAAATGAAATTAATAAGATCGAAAATATAAAGACAAAAAATATTTTTGGGTTAAATGATATAATTGAATCCATTAAAGATCATCAAAAAAATTTGGAATACTTATACCGTCAGTTATTTCTTTGTATTCGTGCAAGACTCTACGGATGGAAGCTTCTTTTGTTTTATCCAAACGAGGAGAATTTTTTAAAAGATGACAGAATGCTGTCATTGGAAAATGATATTAATGATTTTTTTGGAGAAGATGGTAGTCTTATACCAAAGATAAAGAAATTAATGGATGAGAAGATAAGTGTCAGGTCCCGGACGATTGCATTGACCCGCGACGTCGTGCATTATTCATAGGTCGTGAGACGATGCGCGAATTGATCGAGGAACTACGGAGGCAACAGTCATGATGGTCCGACTGCACAAGAACGCCACCACGACCCCTGCGACCCGGCGCTACATCCAAAGCTCGAACCTGCCGGTACGCCGCCTTGCCCGGGAACTGGGAGTGTCGGAAGACACCATTCGGCGTTGGAAGAAACGCACCGACGTCGAAGATCGTCCGCACACGGCGCATCGCCTGCAGACGAACCTGACCCCGTTTCAGGAGGCGGTCGTGGTG
>NZ_AUDR01000001.1 GCF_000425565.1 Tepidiphilus margaritifer DSM 15129 | reverse complement strand
GCTTGCGCCACCCGCGCCGCCTCCTGGCGTTGCCGCGCTAGCTCGGCCTCGGCCTTGGCGCGTTCCGCTTCCCGCCGCCTGGCGCGTTCCTCGCGTTCGGCCGGCGATAGCTCGGCGTCTGGCCGCCCGACAAAGCAGGTTGCTTGCTCGCCGCTCTTCCAGTTGTGCGCGATGACGCCTTGGCCGTCGGCGAACACCTTGACCGAACCGTCGTCCCGCCCCTTCCTCCCGGCGCCGGTCACGTCGCAGCGCACCCATTCGCCGGGTCGGCAGGGGCTTTTCGGTTCGTCGAGTCCGACGGCCGCGCAGGCCTCGGCGATGGCGTCTTGAAGATCGCGGATCGTGCGCGGGGCCGCGGGGGTGGCGCGCGCAGTCGGCAAAGGGGGCAGCGCTACCATGCCGCGCCTCCTGCCCGGCGAGCCTGCCCGGCGTCCGTGCTAGAATCGAAAACCGCGCATTCGTTTTCGGCCGTCTCGGGTTGCCCGCCCGCGACGGCCTCGATTTTTTCACTCATGGCGCGCGCCCTCCTGCACCGGCGCCGCCCAGGTAGGCACGGGGGCCGTGCGCAGCCATTCTTCGACTTCTTCGGCCAGCCAGAAGAGCCGGGAACCGGCCATGCGGGGCGCGGGGAAAGTGCCATTGCGCGCGTGGCGATAAACCCACACACGCGAACGCCCGATGAGCTTGCAGACTTCGGATTGAGACAAAACACGTTGCATGGTGCCGCTCCATAAGGAATGAATGCGACACCAAAGATATTTCACCAAGAGCCGGGTTTTCTGGACATGTCCGCCGCCGCTTGGACATGTCCGGTTTCAAACGTGATCAATCCTAGGCGCGTAGCCAATTCCTCAGGTAGCGCGATAGCGTCTTGGGGGCGATGGTCTTCCCGCGGTGCTGCCCGATGGCCTCGAGCAAGGCCGATGCCTTGGACACTTCGGCCTCGGTAGGGCGCTCGATCAGAAACGCCGCGCCCGCCTCTTCGAGCAGTCCGGCGACGATGGCGCGCATCGTCTCGCGGACATCTTCCCGCGGGGGCGGTTCAATTTCCTGCACTCTGGGGGAATCGGCAGGCGGGGGGAATCCTTCGTTGAGGAATCGCTTGAGAAGAGCGCCAGAGACGCCAAGGAATGGGGGCTTGCGCGGCGGGGAATCGTCATCTTTTGGCGACAGCATCTTTTTCATTGGGGAATGGCCGTTGACACGGCTTATTACATCATCGTAAGCCAAGAACTCGGCCGCGACGGTGCCATCGCGCAACCATTGCAACAGTTCATGACGCCCGACGTCCGACCACGGGGGCCATACCCCTGCCCCGGTCTCGTAGTCGTTTTCAAGTTCAATGCCGCGATTCACCCAATGCCCGCGTGCTTGCAGTACGTCCACGGGGTCGCATAAGAACGGGGCACCTTTTAAGTCTATGCAAAAAACGGTCATCTCCCGATCATTCGGCGCCAGCAGCACATAAAACCCGCTCAGCACGCCCGCATAGATCGCCTCTTCCGACACGTCCAAGATGCGCGCCACCTCGGGCACCGGCAAAACGAAGTCGTCGGGGATGTTGCGCCACCGTTTCAAGTCATCGACCATCGTCGTTTGCTCCTGTAGTGACGAACCTTGCCCATTGCTCCATCAGCGGCCGCCGCTTCTCGACAAGGTCGCCGCGGGCATAGACGGCTTCGACCTCACCCTTGAAGTCATGCGCGAGCGCGTCTTCGAGCAGTGCGCGGGGGTAGTGGGTCTCGTTTTCGCCCCAGGTGCGAAAGGTGGCGCGAAAGCCGTGGGCCACGATGACGCGCCCACCCTGGCGCCGGTCGATCCAACCCACGCCGTCGGCTGCGTGTTTGGCCTCGTGCAGGTCGCGCAATAGTTTGGTGAGCGCCATGTCCGACAAGGGCTTGCCGCCGCGCGACGGGAACACCCAAGGGCAAGCGGTAAAGCGTGGCAGGGCGTGCAGCAGCTCGAGCGCGGCCGCCGACAGGGGCACGGCGTGGGGGCGCTTGGTCTTCATTCGTTGCCCGTAGTCGCTGGCACCGGGGATGCGCCAGACGCGCGCCTCGAAGTCAAACTCTTGCCATTGGGCAAAGCGCACGTTGAGGGGGCGAACGGCCGTGAGGATGAGCAGCGCGAGCGCCCGGGCGGCCATGCTCGTCTTGGCGTCGAGCACCCGCCAGAAGTCGGCGGCCTCGGCGTAGTCGAGCGCGGGCATGTTTTCGCCTTCGACCACCTTGGACGGGGCCGGTAGCAGCTTGTCGAGATGACCTTTCCACCGCGCCGGGTTTTCGCCGCTGCGCAGTCCGTGAGCCGCCGCCCAATCGAGCACGGCCGCGATGCGTTGCTGTAGGCGCGATGCCGTCTCGGTCTTCGTCGTCCATATCGGCTCGAGGATGGCGAGCACGTGGCGCGTCTCGACCTCGGCAGGGCGAAGATGCCCGATGACGGGGAAGGCGAACTGCGCAAGGGTGTTTTCCCATTGCTGCACGTGCTTGGCGTTCGTCCATTCGGCGCGCTTGGCCTCGATGAGCCGGCCGGCGCATTCGGCAAAGGTGAGCGCGACATGACGCTTCACGCGCAGCGTCTCGGCCGGGTCGCGTTTCTCAAGCTTGAGCACCCGCAAAAGCTCGTCGCGCTTCTGCCGTGCATCGGCCAGCGCCAGCACGTCAGCCGGCCCAAGGGTTAGCTCGTTGATCTTGCCATTGAACCGGTAGCGCAGCACCCAGGAACGCGATACGCCGCGCACCCGCAAGTAGAGATTGCGTCCGTCGGCGTGGTAGCCGTCCGGCAGCCTCGCCAGCGTCCGGGGGGTGAGCCGGTTGATTACCGTTGGCATAAATCCTGCCTTATCGCTTGCCTTATCATTTTACGATGCATCGCGAAACACGATGAGGCGGATTGTAGCCTAAGTTCTTTGATTTACAATACTATTTGAAACGACGAGAAATTGCACATTACATGGGAATGGCGGACCCCGGCTCCACCAATTATCTCGTTCCAAGGCACGACAAGTTCCTTGGTTTCACAGTAGAATTCGTCCAACATTATGGCATTCCGCTCGGCCGCACAGTAGCGAAAAGCGGGCAGGGCGATCGCGCATATCGTAGCGGGACATACCGAATTCTACGGCAGCTTTCTTTTCACTCGCACAATCCCAGCAAGAACAGGCGGAAGCCATCTTCCGCAGCACACGGAAACTAGTACTTAGGTCACGAGCATTCCCCCCATCCGCCGCGATACGTTTCGTTCCCCGCAAAGCCGCCTCATCTCCACTATCATGATTCCGTTATCCCTGAGGAGGTCCACGGCATGAAAATCGCTTTTCTCGGTCTCGGCCGGATGGGTTCCGGCATGGCACAGAACCTGCTGCGCGCCGGCCATGAGCTCGTCGTCTACAACCGCACACCGGAGCGGATGCAACCTCTGGTGGCACAAGGCGCCAAGCCGGCAGCCAGCCCCGCGGAGGCGGTTCAGGGTGTCGATGCCCTGGTGACGATGCTCGCCGACGACGCGGCGGTGGAGACCATGCTCTTCGGCGCGAACGGCGCCTTCGCCGCGCTTCCTGCCGGCGCGATCCATGTCTCGTCGAGCACCCTGAGCGAGGTCTTCGTCGTGCGGCTGGCCGAGGAACACGCCCGTGCCGGGCACGGTTTCGTTTCCGCTCCCGTGTTTGGCCGGCCCGAGGCGGCCGCGGCGGGCAAGCTGCGCGTGGTCGTGGCGGGCGCACCGCAGTTCGTCGAACGCTGTCGCCCGATCTTCGAGGCGATCGGCGAGGCGGTACATGTCGTCGGCACGCAACCGCAACTGGCCAACGTCGTCAAGCTCGCGGGCAACTTCATGATCATGGCGCTCCTCGAAGCGCTGGGCGAATCCTATGCCCTGATGCGCAAATCCGGCATCGAACCGCTGCAGTTCCTCGAAATCATCAATGGGCTCTTTCGCTCGCCGGTCTATGAAAATTACGGCCGTATCGTGGCCGAGGAACGCTTCTCCCCCGCCGGCTTCGCAGCCAAGCTGGGGCTGAAGGACGTGCGCTTCGTGCTCGCTTCGGCTGAACGCGCCGCGGCGCCCATGCCGCTCGCGAGCCTCGTGCGCGACCGCTTCCTCGCCCTGATGGCCCAAGGCGGCGAGGCGCTCGACTGGGCGGCGCTCACCCGCATCGCGGCGATGGAGGCGGGTCTTTCCGCTCCGTCGGACCGCTGACTGCACGGAAAGTGACTCCCACTTCGGGGGAATCGGCGTCGCGTTTACAATCGCCCCATCCGGCCGAATCCGGTCCAAGGTGAAAGGGCGAGCATCGATGCGAACGGGAACCTGTCGAGTCAAGGAATTTGGAGTTTGGCTACGTGAAGAGGCACCGCGGCCGGCGCTTGGGCTCGCCGTCGTCGCGGCGCTGATCTTTCTCGGCCTGCTGGGCAAACTGGCCTTCGGCGCGCCTCCCGCCATGGACGAGGCGGTGTTCCGCACCCTGCAAGGCTGGCGCTCGCCGGGGCGCGACGGCGTGATGGTGTTCTTCACCGAGTTCGGCGATCAGGGCATGATCCTGCCGGTGGCGGCGCTGGTACTCGCCTGGCTGGCGGCGCATCGCCTATGGCGCAGTGCGGCCTGTTGGCTGCTGGCAGTCGGCGGGGCCGAGTTCGCCACGGCAGCGCTCAAGTTCGTCCTGCACCGGCCGCGTCCCGGGGCTTTCTTCAGCGGCGTCGAGCAGTATTCCTTCCCCAGTGGCCACGCGCTCATGGGAGTGGTCGTCTATGGCCTGCTCGCCTGGTTCATCTGCCGCCATGCCGGCACCCGCTTACGGGCGGCAACGATCGCACTCACCGTGCTGCTGCTCGCACTCATCGATTTCTCCCGACTCTATCTCGGCGCGCATTGGTGCTCCGACGTGCTCGCCGGCTTCGCCTTCGGGCTCTTTTGGGTCACGTTCGTGGCGCTACTCCACGCCTTTTACGGCCGCGAGGTGATCCCTTCCGCCCGGCTCGCCCGTACCGCCGTGGCGATCTTCGTCGTCGTGGGCGCGGTGCACGTCGGCCTGCATCACAAGACCAACCTGGCGCGTTATGCGCCGGTGGTTGCGCAAGACCAAGGAGTTGCGCCATGATTCTTTATCTACACGGTTTCCGCTCCTCGCCCCAGTCGGTGAAGGCGCGCGCGCTCGCCGCGCACATGACGGCCAGAGGGCTTGCCGATGCGTTCCGCTGCCCCCAGCTGCCGATCGCCCCGGCCGAGGCGATGGCCATGTTGCGCGAGGAAGTGGCACGGCTCGCCGAGCAGGCGGGACGGCTGCCGACGGTGGTGGGGAGCTCCTTGGGCGGTTTCTACGCCACCCGACTCGCCGAGGAACTGGGCGTGCGGGCGGTGGCGGTCAATCCGGTCGTCCATCCGTCGCGGGGGCTGTCCGCCTACGTGGGCCGGCTCACCAACCTCTACACCGGTGAGCCCTTCGAGTGGACGCCCGAACACGTGGCGCAGCTGAGTGCGCTGGAGCGCGACCGCCTGGAACATCCCGAGCGGATCTGGCTGATGGTGGAGCTGGGCGACGAACTGCTCGATCACCGCCAGACCATCGCCTTCTATCAAGGCGCGAAGCAGACGGTGCTCGAAGGGGGCGATCACAGTTTCACCCGCTGGAACGACTATCTCGACGAGATCCTCGTCTGGGCCGGGTTGATGCCGGAAGGGAATACCGGAAAAACGGAGCGCTCGTGAGGTAATCGTCGCGAGCGGAGCAATAGCGAGGCGCACGAAATGCAGTGACTGGGCCTTTCTGCGTAGACGAACGCGAAGCGAGCACCGCGCAGCAGATTGATTCCCCGGCTCTGACGCCCGTCGGTGCTACCATTGACTTCGCCCATTCATCGGAAGGAGCGATCATGGAAGAAAAAAACCCGCCCAGTGTCAGCCTGCGCCAGATCGAAGGGTTCCAGTTCGAAGTGCGTTTTGGCAAAGATATGCCGGTGCTCCTCACCGACGAGCCGCCGCCGCTAGGCAAGGGCACGGGGCCCACACCCACCCAGCTGCTGCTCTCGGCCGTGGGCAACTGCATGGCCTCCAGCCTCTATTTCGCCCTGACGAAGTTCAAGAACGACCCGAAAGGAGTGCGTGCCGAGGCGAGTGCCGAGCTGGGACGCAACGAGGCGGGCCGTTTACGCGTGCGCCGCATCGACGTGCGCCTCGAAATCGGCGCCCCCGCCGCCACCCTGCAGCATCTGGACCGCATCCTGGGACAATTCGAGGAATTCTGCGTCGTCGGCCAGAGCGTGGCCGCCGGCATCCCGGTGATGCTCAGCGTCTTCGATGGCGAAGGGTTGCAGTTGAAATGAGCTCCGAAGCACCGATGCCGACCGATTCCTCCCACCAAGCGCTCGCACCCAAGATTCGCCTGGAAAAAGTCAGCAAGATCTTCGGGCGACATGCCGATCAGGCGCTCGATTTACTGGCCCAAGGGTTGGACAAGAAAACGGTACAGGAGCGCACCGGAGTCGTGGTGGGGGTCTACGACATCTCTCTGGAAATCGCCGAAGGAGAGATTTTCGTCATCATGGGGCTATCGGGCTGCGGCAAGTCCACGCTGTTGCGCCTCATCAATCGCCTGCATGAGCCGACCACCGGCAAAGTCTTCATCGGCGAAGAAGACATCACGGCCATGAGGGCCCGTGAGCTGCGTCGCCTGCGTCGCAACGCTTTTGGCATGGTATTCCAGAGCTTCGCCCTGCTGCCGCACCGCAATGTGCTCAGCAACGTCGAATTCGGTCTCGAATTGCACGGCGTGGCCCGCCAGGCACGGAGAGAACGGGCACAGCAGGCCATCGAGACGGTGGGATTGAGCGGCTACGAGCACAAATATCCCGACGAGCTCTCTGGCGGCATGCAACAGCGTGTCGGGCTCGCACGAGCACTGGCGGTCGATCCGCAAATCCTTTTGATGGACGAAGCTTTCAGCGCGCTCGATCCGCTCATTCGCGGACAACTACAAGACGACCTCATCGCGATCCAGGAGCGCATGGGCACGACGGTGGTGTTCGTATCGCACGACCTGGACGAGGCGATCAAGATCGGCACGCGCATCGCCATCCTGCGCGATGGGCGCTTGGTGCAGGTAGGCACCCCGCAAGAAATCCTCGCTGCACCCGCCGACGACTACGTGAGCGCCTTCGTGCGGGGCGCCGACCGAACCAAGGTGCTCACCGCCGCCGACGTCATGCTGCCGTTGCACACTTTCGCCCATTTGCGTGATTCGCCCCGGGCCTTGTTGCGCAAAATGCAGCATAGCGGTTTCAGCGGCCTGATCGTGCTCGACAATCAGCGCCATCCCTTGGGTTACGTCGAATTACGGCAAGTAATCGAGATGCGAGACCAAACACGCCTCGAACGCTCTGCCTTGCGCCCCCTTCCCTGTGCCACTCCCGAGGAGCCCTTGTCGGAGCTCATTCGGCGATCCAACGTCGAAGGCTCTCCGATGGTCGTGTGCGATACCAAGGGACGGGCCATCGGCGTCATCGACAAAACCACCTTGCTGGCAGCCTTGGCACAACAGGGAGAGACGGACGAATCCACTGCCGCGACGGGGGAGCAAACCGCCGAGCAGCCGGCCTGCGCGCCGCCAACGCCCCCCGCATCCGAACGGAACCCCTCGTCCGAGGAGTCGCAAGTACCTGTGGAACGCGAGGACAAATCATGAAGGAATTCGCCCCCATCCCGCTGGGTGAGTGGGTGAGCGATGGTATCGACCGGCTCACCCGCGAATACGCCACAGCCTTCGACTCGATCAGTTTCGTGATCTACGAGTTGATCGATGCCTTGAAAAGCGGCCTGCACGCCATTCCTGCGCCGTGGTTCATCGTTCTCCTTTCTCTGCTCGCCGTGCTCGCCGCGGGATGGCGACGCCCTGGCGGCTGGGGGTTGGGGCTTTTTACCCTGGTCGGTCTGGGCTTGGTATGGAACCTGCGCTTGTGGGACGATCTCATCACGACGCTTTCACTCGTACTCGCCAGCGAAGCCTTGGTGCTGCTCGTGGGCATCCCCTTGGGCATCGCCTCCGCCAAAAGCGCCATGGTGGAGCGCATTCTGCGCCCGGTGCTCGACGTGATGCAAACGATGCCCGCCTTCGTCTACCTCGTGCCCGCGGTGATCTTCTTCGGGCTCGGCCTGGTGCCTGGTGTGATCTCGACCACCATTTTCGCCCTCCCACCCCTCATTCGCCTAACCAGCTTGGGTATTCGGCAAGTGCCTCGTGAATTAGTCGAAGCCGCACTGGCTTTCGGGGCCACGTGGTGGCAGCTGCTCACCAAGGTTCAGGTTCCCGTCGCCCTTCCTGCCATCATGGCAGGTGTCAATCAATCCATCATGCTCGGCCTCTCCATGGTCGTGATCGCCGCCATGATCGGCGCCGGAGGGCTGGGCAACGTAGTGCTCGAGGGCATCACCCAGCTCGACGTCGGCAAAGGATTCGTCGGCGGGCTTGCCGTGGTCATCCTCGCCATCGTCCTAGATCGCATCACCCAGTCCATGGGGAAAATCTATCAGCAAAAGGGGAAACCGCGATGAAACGACGTCGCTTCCTGTTCCTGAGCTCCGCGGTCGCGCTTTCCTCGTTCGTGCCGCGCGCGTTCGCCCAAAGCGCCACCGTCCGGATCACCTACGTGAAGTCCTGGCCCGACAGCAACCTCAATACGAATATCGCCGCTCAAATCCTGCGTGAACATCTGGGGCAGTCGGTGAAGCTGATCAACACCGACGCTGGCCCCATGTGGGCAGCCGTTGCCACCGGTCGGGCCGATGCCACGCTGACGGCATGGCTTCCCAATACCCACCAGGTCTACTGGGAACGTTACAAGGATCAGGTGATCAACCTCGGCCCCATCACCGAGGGAACCTGGTTGGGCCTGGCCGTACCCGACTACGTCCCGATCGACTCGATCGAAGATCTCGATGCACATGCCGACCGTTTCGGCCGGCGCATCGTCGGCATCGAAGCCGGCGCCGGCATCATGATCAATACCCAACAAGCGATCGAAGCTTATGGCATAAAAAACCTGCGTTTGATCAACAGCTCCACTCCGACCATGCAGGCCGAACTCGCCCGAGCGGTGGCCCGAAAGCGGTGGATCGTGGTCACGGCCTGGACTCCCTTGGGAATTTGGGCGCGTTTCCCGCTCAAACAACTCGCCGACCCCAAGAACATCTATGGTGAGCAAGGGCATATCGATGCCGTGATCCATCCGAGCCTTCAGGAACGCTCACCTGAGACCGTGGAATTCCTGCGACGTTACAAGATGCCACTCGAAGAACTCCAGCGTATGATGCTCGCGCTCGATGAAGGCCAAGCGCTCAAAATGGTGACCCAGGAATGGCTGGATCGCAATCGCGCCACCGTAGAGCAGTGGGTTGTCGAAACGAAAGCCGCCGTGAGTTGAATGAGGGTTGAATGACGCTCATTCAATGGCTCGACTACGCGGGGGTGGCGGTGTTCGCCCTCTCGGGCGGCATCACCGCGGCGCGCAAGCGGCTCGATCCCGTCGGCTTCGCCCTCATCGGCACGGTGACCGGCATCGGCGGTGGGACGCTGCGCGACCTGCTGCTCGGCCGCCCCGTCTACTGGATCACGCAGTGGGAATACCTCATCATCACCGTGCTCGCAGCCTGGCTGGTATTCTTCTGGGGGCGTTTCGCGCCGCGTCCGGCACGCCCCGTGCGCTGGAGCCGGCTGCTCGACTGGGCCGACGCCGTGGGGCTGTCGGTCTTCGCCCTCATCGGCGCGCAAGCCGCGCTCTCGGCCGGAGCCAACGGATTCATCGCCGTGGTCATGGGCATGATGACGGCGAGTTTCGGCGGGTTGCTGCGCGACATCCTCTGCAACGAGATCCCCATGATCCTGCACCGGGAGATCTATGCCTCCGCCGCCGCGGCCGGGGCCGCGGTCTACGTTTTGGGGCTACGAGCCGGCTGGCCCCACGACCCCACGCTCGCCGCCGGCGCCGGCACGGCCCTCGCGCTGCGCGGACTGGGCATCACGCGGGGCTGGCATCTGCCGGCGTATGAGGCGGAAAGACGCAAGACCATCAAGACCATCGAGAAAAAGAACAACGTGACCCCGCTTTGATCTTCGGCCATGACCAAAGATCACCATATGACTTTCACAGGAAATGCGTCAAACGCTGAATCGCACGTGACCAAGGGTACCGACTCCAAGTGGCTTTGAGCAGCCAACATGCGATCGAAGGGATCCCGATGGCTCTGGGAAAACACCCCGGCAAGCAGCGCGTGCGCCGCATTCATCGGCAAAGGCTGAAATGCGTCGAGTTCCATCAGTTCGTGAAAACGTGCTACCACATCCTTCCCCAAAGGCAACTTCCCCAAGCGCCATTTGGTGGCGATCTCCCATGCACTGGCAGCACTGACCAAGACCGTATTGGCGTCATTCTGGATCAAGGTACGAGCTGTCTGCGACAAGCGTGGATCGTCGGTCCACCACCAAAGCAAGGCATGCGTATCCACCAATAACTTCATCGCCCTTCCCACGCTCGCAATTCTGCTTCCGGCAGTGGATCGAAAAAGGATTCCTCGACCCGCCCTGTCAGCCGCCCCGGACGCCGTGCGTGGCGTTGTGAGACGACCGGCAGCAACCGCGCGTACGGTTTCCCGTCACGCGCCAGAATGATTTCCTCGCCGGCATGGACCCGCTCCAACCATTGGGAAAGTGCCTTTTCCACTTCTTCGATCTCGACGATATGCGTCATGACGCGCTCCCCTTGTTGACTCCTCTTCAAATTTGACCGTCGATTCCAATCGTGGTGCCGTCCCTCACAACCCGTAATCCTCCCCGTCCCCCCGCAGCGCCCGTTCCACCACGTCGCGTTTGAGGTGCGGCGCGAAGGCTTCGATGAAAGCGAAGACGAATCCGCGCAGGTAGGCGTCGCGCAGGATACCGATGCGCGTCGTGTTCGATTCGATCAGATGCCCCAGGTCGCGGCAGACGAGGTCGGCGTCGGCCGCGGGGTCGAAGGCCATTTTCGCCAGGATCCCCACGCCCAGCCCCATGCGCACGTAGGTCTTGATGACGTCCGAGTCGAGGGCGGTGAGGATCACCTCCGGCCGCAGGGCGCGGCCGAGGAAGGCCTTGTTGATGTGGTTGCGGCCGGTGAAGGCGCCGTCGTAGGTGATGACGGGGTGCCGCGCGATCGCCTCCAGGGTGAGCGGCTCCAGCGTGGCGAGTTCGTGGCCTTTGGGCACGACCAGCGCGTGCGTCCACTGGTAGCAGGGTAGTTCGACCAGCTCGGGGAAATCGCCGATGCCTTCGGTGGCGATGGCGAGATCGGCCTCGCCGGCGATCACCATCTCGCATACCTGCCGGGGGCTGCCCTGGTGCAACGAAAAGCGTACCTTGGGGAAACGCTCGCGGAAGTTGCGGATCACCGTCGGGAGCACATAGCGCGCTTGGGTGTGGGTGGTGGCGATGGAGAGCACCCCCTCGTCGGCACGCGAAAATTCTTCCGCCACCGCGTGCAGGTGGTTCATGTCGCGCAGCATGCGCTCGCAGATCGCCACGATCTGGCGCCCCGGGTCAGTGAGCGCGGTGAAGCGCTTGCCGTGGCGCACGAAGATGTCCACGCCCAGCTCCTGCTCGAGGGCGCGGATCTGCTTGGAGACGCCGGGCTGCGAGGTGAAGAGCGCATCGGCCGCCTCCGATACGTTCAGGTTGTGCTGCACCACTTCGACGACGTAGCGGATCTGCTGCAGGTTCATCACCGTTTCCTAATAACCGACGGTTATCGAAGTCTAACGCAAATCGCCTGTCGTGCGCCAGAGGCGAGCGCTACACTGCCGCCATCGCATAGGGGAAACTTGCATGTACCGCTACGATTCCTGGGATCAGGCCCTGGTGCAGGCCCGCGTCGCGCAGTACCGCGACCAGCTGCACCGTTTCCTTGCCGGCGAGCTTGGCGAGGACGAATTTCGCCCGCTGCGCCTGCAAAACGGCCTCTACGTCCAGCGCCATGCGCCCATGCTGCGCGTGGCCATCCCTTACGGGTTGCTGGAGGCGCGGCAGCTGCGGATGCTGGCCGACATCGCCCGCCGCTACGACCGCGGCTACGGTCACTTCACCACCCGGCAGAACATCCAGTTCAACTGGATCCGGCTGGAGGATACGGCCGACATCCTCGAGCGTCTGGCCGAAGTGGGTCTGCACGCCATCCAGACTTCCGGCAACTGCATCCGCAATCTCACCACCGATCCGTTTGCCGGCGCGGCCCCGGATGAGCGCGTCGATCCGCGCCCCTGGTGCGAGCTGATCCGCCAATGGTCCAGTTTTCATCCCGAGTTCGCCTTCCTGCCGCGCAAGTTCAAGATCGCCGTGCATGGAGCCGAGGAAGATCGCGTGCTCGTCCGGGCCCACGACATCGGCCTCGAACTCTTGCCGGGCGAAGATCCCCTCCTGCCGCGGGTGCGCGTCTTCGTGGGCGGCGGGCTGGGACGCACGCCGATCCTGGGCAAGCTCCTCTACGACGACGTGCCGGCCGAAGCGCTCTTCACCGTGCTGGAAGCGATCCTGCACGTCTACAACCGCCATGGACGGCGCGACAACCTCTACAAGGCGCGCGTCAAGATCCTGGTACAGGCGATCGGCGTCGATGCCTTTCGCGCCGAAGTCGATGCCTACCGCGCCGAACTCGCGGCACGGGGCGAAGCCCTGCTGCTCACGCGCGAGGAGATCGAACGCGTGGCGGCGCACTTCGACGATCTGCGCCGCGTACGGGCGCGGCAAACCGAGCCACCCACCGTCGCCGCGCTCAGCGCGGACGAATGGCCGGCCTTCACGCGCTGGCGACAGCGCAACGTGCACCTGCAGCGCCAGCCCGGCTACGCCCTCGTCGTGCTCACCACCAAGCGCGCCGCGAGTGCCCCGGGCGACGTTTCCGCCGAGGAGATGGAGGCGATCGCCGACTGGGCCGAGCGCTACGGCGACGGCGAGATCCGCGTCACGCACGAGCAGAACCTGGCGCTCGCCTGGGTACGCGAAGAGACGCTGCCGGGACTGTGGCGCGAAGCCCGCGCGCTCGGTTTCGGGCATCCGAGCTTTCGCCTCGCGCACGATCTCATCTCCTGCCCCGGTGGCGACTACTGCGCCCTCGCCAACGCCCGCTCGATTCCGGTGGCACAGGCGCTGCTCGCCGAATTCGCCGAAGCGGAACTGGAAGACATCGGGCCGCTGTCGATCAACGTCTCGGGCTGCATGAACGCCTGCGGCCACCACCACGTGGGGCACATCGGCGTGCTCGGGGTCGATAAGAACGGCGAGGAATGGTTCCAGGTGACGATCGGCGGGCGGCAGGGGAACGACACGCGGCTCGGCAAGGTGATCGGGCCGGCCTTCCGCGCCGAAGACATGCCGCGCGTGGCGCGCACCCTGGTCGAGACCTACCGCACCCTGCGCGCCCCGGGCGAGACCTTCCTCGACACGCTCGACCGCCTGGGCCCGGCGCCCTTCAAGGAGGCCGTCTACGCCGGCACCCCCGCCGCCCGCCACCCCGCGCTCCGGGAGACCGCCGATGTGGAAGCTTGAGCTCGACGGCAGCGTCTCTTCCTACCGCGCCGTGCTGGTGCAGACTTGGGAATCCGCACTCGGCGAACCCAATGCCGTGCTGGCCTTGCCCGTCTGGCGCGAGGCACTCGCCGCGGGCCGCGCGCCGCTGCCGCCGCGGGTGTGGCTCGCGCCGGAGGAAGACCCGCTCCTCACAGCGGAAGAATGCGCCCGGCTCGAGGAGATCGTGCTGCCCTTTGCCAAATTCACCGACGGACGCGCCTTCAGCCAGGCCACGCGCCTGCGCCGGCGCGGCTGGCATGGCCGGCTCACCGCCTTCGGCGCCTTCCTGCTCGACCAGCTCGACTATCTGCGCCGTTGCGGTTTCGACGGATTCGTCCCCGACCCGGCCCGCTACGACCGTGCGGCCCTGGAGCGCGACGGCGCCCGCTTGCTGACCGTCTTCCCCGAACCCTATCAGGCGAGCGCCGCCGTGCCCGAGCCGCTCTTCCGCCGCCGGGCGCGTGGGCTTGCCGAGGAACGAACCCCATGAGCGATCCCACCCGCCCCCCGCTCGACGCGGCCGCGCTCGACGCACTCGAGCAAAAAACCGGGGCCGCCGTCGCCCTCCTCGAGCGCATCGCCCGCGAGCACGCCCCGGCGGCGCTCGCGAGCAGCCTGGGCGCCGAGGACATGGTACTCACCGACCTCATCGCCCGCCACGCCCCTTCCATCGGCCTCTTCGTGCTCGACACCGGTCGGCTGCACGAGGAAACCTATGCCCTGATCGCCCGGGTGGAGGCGCACTACGGCCTGCGTCTGCAGCTCTTCGCCCCGCAGGCCGAGGACGTGGAAGCCTTCGTCGCCCGATATGGCATCAACGGTTTCTATGATTCGCTCGAAGCGCGCCTTGCCTGCTGCGACGCGCGCAAGGTGCGTCCGCTCGCCCGGGCGCTCGCCGGCAAGCGCGCCTGGATCACAGGAATGCGCCGCGAGCAATCCCCCACCCGCAGCGACCTGCCGCAGGAGCAATGGGACGAAGCGCACGGGCTGGCGAAGTTCAACCCGCTCGCCGACTGGAGCGCGCGCGACGTCTGGGCCTACCTGCGCCACCACGGCGTGCCCTTCCACCCCCTGCACGAGCGTTTCTACCCCAGCATCGGCTGCGCCCCCTGCACCCGCGCCGTGGCCGTGGGCGAAGACCCGCGCGCCGGACGCTGGTGGTGGGAACGGCCCGAACACAAGGAATGCGGCCTGCACCGCCGCCCCGTCCTCACCGGAGAGACCCGATGATCGCCCCCCGCACCCATCTCGACCGGCTCGAAGCCGAGGCCATCCACATCCTGCGCGAAGTGGCGGGGCAGTGCCAGAATCCCGCCCTGCTCTTCTCCGGCGGCAAGGATTCGGTCTGCCTGCTGCGACTCGCCGAAAAAGCCTTCCGCCCCGGCCGTTTTCCCTTTCCCCTGCTGCACATCGACACCGGCCACAACTACCCCGAGGTGATCGCCTTCCGCGACCGGCGCGCCGCCGAACTCGGCGAGCGGCTCATCGTGCGCTCGGTGGAAGATTCCATCGCCCGTGGCACGGTCCGCCTCGCCCGTCCGGACGAGTCGCGCAACCGGCATCAGTCGGTGACCCTGCGCGAGGCGATCGAGGAGTTCGGCTTCGACTGCCTCATCGGCGGCGCGCGCCGCGACGAAGAAAAAGCCCGCGCCAAGGAGCGCGTCTTCAGCGTGCGCGACGAGTTCGGCCAATGGGATCCGAAGAACCAGCGTCCGGAGCTGTGGCGGCTCTATAACGCCAAGGTCCCCGCTGGCGGGCACGTGCGCGCCTTCCCCATCAGCGACTGGACGGAACTGGACGTATGGCAGTACATCGCCCGCGAGGGCTTGGAACTGCCCTCGATCTACTTCGCCCATCCCCGCCCCTGCGTGCGCCGCGGCGGCCTGCTCGCCCCGGTCACCGAGCTCACCCCGGCGCGCGAGGGCGAGACGGTGGAGACTCCGTGGGTGCGTTTTCGCACCGTGGGGGACATCACCTGCACCGCGCCGGTGGAATCGCGCGCCCGCACGATCGAGGAGATCCTGCGCGAGACCGCCGCGACCACTATTTCCGAGCGAGGCGCCACCCGGCTCGACGATCAGACGCACGAAGCGTCGATGGAACAACGCAAACGCGAGGGCTACTTCTGATGGATACCGTACTGCGCTTTCTCACCTGCGGCAGCGTCGATGACGGCAAAAGCACGCTCATCGGGCGTCTGCTCTACGACAGCCGGGCGCTGCTGGTCGACACCCTGGAAGGCATCGAGCGCACCAGCCGGCGCCGCGGAGCCACCGCCCCCGATCTCTCGCTCGTCACCGACGGGCTGATCGCCGAGCGCGAACAGGGCATCACCATCGACGTCGCCTACCGCTACTTCCGCAGCGGCGCGCGCACCTTCATCATCGCCGACGCGCCGGGCCACGAGCAATACACCCGCAACATGGTCACCGCCGCCTCCACCGCCCAGCTCGCCGTGCTGCTGGTCGACGTGCGCCAGGGGCTCACGGCCCAGACCCGGCGCCACGCCCTGCTCGCCGACCTCGTCGGCATCCCGGCGCTGGCGATCGCGGTGAACAAAATGGATCTGGTCGACTACGATCCGGCCGCCTTCGAGGCGGTGGTCTACGCCTTCGAGGACTTCGCCGAGGCAAGCGGCCTGCGCGCGCGCCGCCACTACATCCCCATGTCGGCCCTTTTGGGCGACATGGTGGTCGAGCGCGGCGAGCATCTGCCCTGGTACCTGGGCCCGACGCTGCTGGAAGTGCTCGAGCGCACCCCCGTCGAGGACGGCGCGCGCGACGAGCCCTTCCGCTTTCCCGTGCAATGGGTCTGCCGGCCGCGCGAATCCACCGACCCCCTGCTGCACGACTACCGCGGCCTGGCAGGGCAGGTCGCGGCCGGCACGCTCGCCGTGGGCGAGGAGATCGCCGTGCTGCCCTCCGGGCGCCGCAGCACCGTGACCTCCATCGAAGTGGGGGGCGTGCCGCGCGAGCACGCCGTCGCCGGTGATTCGGTCATGATCCGGCTCGCCGACGATCTCGACGTCGGCCGGGGCGATCTCCTCGTGCGCGCCGACGAATCCGCCCCGACGCTCGCCCGCAGCATAGAAGCCGACCTCGTCTGGCTCGACCCGGCTCCCCTCGCGCCGCGGCGCACCTACCTGCTGCGCCACACCACGCGCGAAGTACAGGCGCGGATCGAAGCGATCGAATGGAACCTGGACGTGGCCACGCTCGAGCGCGTACCGGCGCACGAACTCGCGATGAACGACATCGCCCGGGTGCGCGTCAAACTCGCCCAACCGATCGCCGCCGATCGCTACGAAGCGCTGCGCGATACCGGCAGCTTCCTCCTCCTCGACCCCGCCACCTGGGACACGGTGGCCGCGGGGATGATCCGCGGGGCGCGGTGAGGTGCTAGCGCCGAGGTTCGGCGCCGCTCCCGGATTCCTCCGGCGGCGGCTGGAACGTTCCCCAGTCGACGCCGGAGGCGCCGGGACGGGGCAGCGTCGCGCGCACCCGTTCCCGCTCGCGGTGCAGCCAGGCCCGGGCGAGCATGAGCGCCGAAACCGGAGCCGCCAGAAAGAGAAAGAGCGTGATGAGCAGCTCGTGGATCGACCACTCGCCGCGCACTCCACCGAAATAGACGATCGAAGCGAGCAGCACTCCGCCCACGCCCAGCGTCGTCGCCTTCGTCGGCGTATGCAGCCGCTGCATCGTCTGCGGCAGCCGCACCAGCCCCCACGATCCCACGAAGCCGAAAAACGCACCCACGAGCAGCAAGGCCGCGATCAGCATATCCGCCATCTCGTCCCTCCTATTCGATGATGAGCCCGCGCAGCACGTAACGGCAAAACGCCACCGTCGACACGAACCCGATCATGGCGAAAAAAAGCGCCGCCTCGAACAGCACCGAACTCCCCTGCAGGATGCCCCAGGTGACGATGAGCGCGATCACGTTCACCGTCAAGGTATCCATCGCCAGCACCCGGTCGACCAAGTCCGGACCGCGCCAAAGCCGCCAGGCGCACAGAAGCACGCCCGCCCCGAACGCCACGAGCGCCACCCAAGCCGCCGCTTCGATCATGCCTCACCCTCCCCGAAAATCCGCATCAAGCGCTCTTCATAGCGCGTCTTGATCTCGGCCACCGTCGCCGCCGCGTCTTCCGTATGCAGGCAATGCACCAGCAGGGCCGAGCCGTCGGCAGCCAGGTCACAGCTCACCGTGCCCGGCGTCATCGTGATCGTGCCTGCGAGCAGCGCGATCGCTTCGGGCAGACGCAAGCGCAGCGGCACGACGAGCCAGGTCGAGCGCAGCGTCTCCGGCCGGCGCAACAGCACCCAACCGGCCACCTGCACGTTGGCCTTGGTGATGTCCCACAACACGATCGCCGCGTAGGCCAGCGCGGCGCGCCACGAGCGCACCGGCGGCGGATCCGGCCAGAAAGGGCGCAGAAACAAGGGAATCGCCACGCCCAGGATCGCGCCCATCAGCCACTGCGCGGCGGAAAAATCGTTTTGTAGCGCCACCCACGTCAGGGTCAGCACCAAGCTCAAAGCCGGATGCGGTAGCCAGCGCCTCAGGCTCGCACGAACCCTCATCGGAACACCCCCATCCCCGTCACCGCCTGCACGTAAGCGCCCGGCTCGAGCAGCGCCTGAGCCGCCTGCGTGAAATAGGCGAGCGCCGGCTCGGCGACGAGCGACCAAGCGAACGTTCCCGCCAGCAGCAAGGCAAGCGCCGCCACGCCACCCGCCTCCGGCCCGCGCATCGCCTGCCCTCCATCCCCTTGCGTCTTCCAGAACACCCGCGAACCCGCCCGCGACAGCCCCAGCAGCAGGAGGAAAGACGTCACGAGCACGAACACCCAGCTCGCCGCCCCGGCGCCCCCCTCCACCGGAATGCTGCGCAGCAGCGCGAGCTTGCCGATGAAGCCCGACAGCGGCGGCAGACCCACCGCCGCGATCGCCGCGAGGAAGAACCCTCCGCCGAGCAGTGCCCGTCCAGCGAAATCTTGGCCGCCGAGAACGGCATCGCCTTCCTTGCGCCGTGCCGAACGCACCAGATCGGCGAGCACGAAGAGCGCCGCGCCCGTCAAGGTGGAATGCACCAGATAGTAGAGCCCGGCACCCAGGCGCACCGCCTCCGCCCCCGCAAGCCCCACGAAAAGCACCCCGATCGAGGCGACGGCGGCAAAACCGGCGAGCACCCCCAGCGTGGGCGCGGCCAGCACGCCCAAGGCGCCCACCAGCAAAGTAAGCCACGCCAGCGGTTCCAGCGCCGCGAGCGACGACCACCCCAAGCCGACGAGCGCGAAGCGCAGCAGGGCATAGGCCCCGACCTTGGAGAGCAAGGCAAAGAGCGCCGCCGCCACCCCCGGCGCGTGCCCGTAGGCCCCCGGCAGCCAGAACTGCAGCGGCACCACCGCCGCCTTCAAAAGAAAGACGACGCACAGAAGCATTCCCCCAGCCATGAGGATGCCCCGATCGGAAGCCGCCACCGTCGGCACGCGCAGTGCCAAATCGGCGAAATTGAGGGTGCCGGCCGCGTTGTAGACGAGCGAGACGGCGAAGAGGAAGAGCGTCGAACCGATGAGGTTCACCACCATGTACTGCATGGCGTTGGTCAGCCGCGCCGCGCCGCCCCCGTGCACCATCAGTCCGTAGGAGGCGATCAGCATCACTTCGAAGAAAACGAAGAGGTTGAAGAAATCGCCCGTGAGAAAGGCGCCGTAAATTCCCATGAGCTGGAACTGAAACAGCGGATGGAAGTGCTGCCCGCGCCGGTCCCAGGCGCAGACCGCATGGAGCAGCAATGCCGCCCCCAGGGCGGCGGTGAGCAGCACCATCGCCGCCGAGAGACGATCGACCACCAGCGCGATGCCGTAAGGCACCGGCCAGTCGCCGAGCCGGTAGACGAGCACCTCTCCCCCCTGAACCGCCGCCAGCAGCAGGCACGCCACGGCAAGCTGCGCCGCCGCCGAAGCGAGGGCGAGCACGCGCGCCAGCACCAGCTCCCGACGGGCGAGCGCCACCATCACCGCAGCGCTCACCGCCGGGATCAGGACCGGCAGGATCGGCAGGTGCGCCCTCACCGCTCCACCTCCGGTCGCTGCGTCACCGCCGGCACGTCACTGCGCTCCCTCCCTGCCTCGAAACGCGCCCGGATGGCCAGCACCACCAGAAGCGCCGTCATCCCGAAAGAGATGACGATGGCCGTGAGCACCAGCGCCTGCGGCAGCGGATCGGCGAAGCGCGTCACGCCCTCCCCCCAGATCGGCGGAGCGCCGACGGTCAAGCGTCCGGCAACGAAGACGAATAGGTTGGTGGCATAGGAGAGCAGCGACAGCCCCAGCACCACCGGAAAGACCTGCCTCAGGCAGCAGAGGTACACCCCGGCGGCGGTCAACGCCCCGATGAGCACGGCGAACAAAATTTCCATCTCACCCCTCCTCTTGCGACGGCCTCGGTCGAGCCGGATCCTGAGGCGTGCGGTTCGGCGAAAACCCCACGAGCCGCCCCAAGAACGCCAGCTGCACCAAAGCCAGCGTCACCGCCCCGAACACCGTCAGCAGAACCCCCAGGTCGAACCCCATCGCGCTCGCCAAAGCCACCGGTCCGATACCCGGAACATGTACCTCCCCATGGGCGCTGCGCAAAAACGGCGCGCCCAAGACCATCGCCGCCATACCGGTCGCCCCGGCCACGAGCAGCCCCGTTCCGATCCACACGTGCGCGTCCAGGCGCAGACGCTGCATCGTCCAGGACAGGCCGCTCGCCATGTACTGGATCAGGAAGGCGAGCGCCACGAGGAGCGAGGCGATGAATCCGCCGCCCGGAGCGTTGTGCCCGCGCAAGAAGACGTAAACCGCAGCCATGAGCAGGAAAGGCAACATCACCCGCGCCGTCACGGCGAAAAGCAGGGGATGGCGCGTCGCCGACAAGGCAAACGGGAAACGCCATGCGTGCAGATTCTGCCGTGCCGCCCCCTCCTGCATGCCCTGCAGGAGGGCGTAGATCACCAGCCCGGCGATACCGAGCACCGTGATCTCGCCGTAAGTATCGTAACCGCGGAAATCGACGAGGATCACGTTGACCACGTTGCGCCCCCCGCCTTCTGGTACCGAACGGCTCCAGAAGTAATCGGCCAGGGTCGGTGCCTCGTTGCGCATCATCACCCAGGCAAGCAACCCCACCGCCAGGCCGGCGAGCACCGCCACCGCCGCTGCACCGCGCGGTTTGGGCAGCGATGCCGCATCGTGCTGCGGCAGGAAGAACAGCGTGAGCAGCAGCAGGACCGTCGTCACCGCCTCCACCGCGATCTGGGTGAGCGCCAGATCCGGCGCGGAGGCGTACAGGAAGGCCAGCGAAACGACGAGCCCCACCACCCCCGTGAGCAGCACCGCCCGCAACCGCTCCTGGTGCCAGCGCAGCACGAGGCCGATCGCTGCGAGCGCGATCCCGGCAAAAATCACGGCCAAACCGTCGACGGGCGTCGGCGGGCGCTGCGGCCGCCACCCCTCGCCCATGCCCCACCCCAGCGCGAGCGCGACGAGGCTCACCAGGGTGAGCAGCAGTACGTAACGCCCCAGCACGCCGGAGTGCAGGCGAGCGACGAGGCAATGCGCACCCCGCACCAGCCCTTCCTGCGCGGTGAAGAACGCCTTTCGTCCATCGAGCGGCAAGGCCCAGGCAAGCACCCGGCAAGAGAGGGCTCGGTGGCGCCATACCAGCGCCGCGCCAAAGACGAAAGCCGCGACCGACACCACGAGCGGCGCGCCGAACCCATGCCACAGCGCGAGCTCCGGCCACTCGCGGCCGTCCCCCACGGCCGCCGCGCTCGCCGCAGTGAGCAAGGGCTCGGCCAAGCCTGGCCACAGCCCCAACGCCACTACCGCCACGACCAGGGCCAAGGGCGGCCCCCACAGCAGCGCTGGCGGATCGTGCGGACGCCGCCCCCCCGGAAGGCGCAACGGGCCGAAGAAGAGCGCCGAGAAATACCGGAACGCGTAGGCCGCGGAAAGGATCGTCGCCAGGACGACGATGGCCCATAGCAGCCAGCCGTCCCCCCAGCGTGTCGCCAGCACCTCGGCGAGCATCGCCTCCTTGGAGACGAACCCGTTCAAAGGCGGAACGCCGGCCATCGACAGCGCCGCCAGCGTCCCCAAGCCCGCCGTCCCCGGCATGACTTTGGCCAGACCCGAGAGGCGGCGCAAATCGCGCGAACCCGTCTCATGATCGACGATGCCCGTGTTCATGAAAAGCGCCGCCTTGAACGTCGCGTGCATCAGTATGTGGAGCATGGCCGCGAACACCGCCGTGGGCGAGCCCAGCCCCAGCAGCATCGTGACCAGCCCCAGGTGGCTCACCGTCGAATACGCCAGCAGCGCCTTCAGATCCTCCTTGAAGAGTGCGATCGCCGCCCCCAGGAGCATCGTCGCCGCTCCGATCCCCGTCACCCAGGCGACCCAGGCGTCGGTCTGGCCGAACACCGGCCACAGGCGTGCGAGCAGATACAACCCTGCTTTCACCATGGTGGCCGAATGCAGATAAGCCGAAACCGGCGTGGGCGCGGCCATCGCATGCGGCAGCCAGAAATGGAAGGGAAACTGCGCGCTCTTGGTAAAGGCGCCCAGCAGGATCAAGGCAAGTATCGCCGGCGCCAAGGGTGAGGCGAGAATGAGCTCTTGCCGCCCCGCGAGCTCGGAGAGGCGATACGTCCCGGCGACCTCCCCGAGCAGGATCAGGCCGGCGAGCAGCGCGAGCCCCCCCGCCCCGGTGATCGCCAGCGCAAGGCGTGCCCCACGCCGTCCGTCGGGCAGATGACGCCAAAATCCGATCAGGAGAAACGAAGAAAGGCTGGTGAGCTCCCAGAACACCGGCAATAGCAGCAGATTGTCGGCCAGCACCACGCCCAGCATCGCCCCCTGGAAAAGAAGGAGATATGCATAAAACGTCCCGATGGGTTCGTTGCCGGCGAGATAGCCACGACTATAGATGAAAATCAGGATGCCGATCGCCAGGATCAGGGAAGCGAAGAAAAAACCCAGCCCATCGATACGCAGCGCCCATTCCAGCCCCAGAGACGGAACCCAAGGTGCGACCGCCTCCACCGATTCTCCGGAAAATACCGCCGCCCCATGCCCCCACAGCAGCACGAGCGCAGCCAGACTCGGCGTCAATGCCGCAAGCAGCGCCGGCATACGCCCCGCCCGTGCAAAGAACGGCGGCAGCATCGCCCCCAGCAACGGCAAAGCGACGATTGCACTTGCTCCCATCGCCTCTCCTCATTTCACGATGCGAAAAACGCGCTATACTGTGCGCTCGATTCTGACGATCGACCCATGATACAGCACCCTTCTGCAGCCCCCGACCCTGTCCCTGGCGAAGCCAAAAGTTCGATCCAGGTGATCGACCGGCTCGTCACCCTGCTCGACGTGCTCGCCCGCCATCCCGATCCGCTGCCGCTCAAGGCGCTCGCCGGCGAGGCCGGCCTGCACCCCTCCACGGCGCACCGCATCCTCGCGGCCATGACGGCGGCCGGCTTCGTCGAGCGGCTCGAAGGCGGCTCCTACCGCCTCGGCATCCGGCTGCTCGAACTCGGAGCGCTCGTCAAGGCGCGCCTGTCGCTGCGCGACGTCGCCCATCCCTGGCTGCAGCGGCTGCATCGCACCACCGGCGAGAGCGTCAATCTGGGCATCCGCGACGGCGATCACATCGTCTACATCGAGCGCACGAGCGGGGGACGCTCGGCGGTGCGTGTCGTGCACATCGTCGGCTCCCGGGCGCCGCTGCACACCACCGCCACCGGCAAGCTCTTCCTTGCCGAAGAGCCGCGGGCGGAAGTCGAGCGCTACATCGCCCGCACCGGCCTCGCGCCGATGACGCCGCGCTCGATCACCGATCCGGCCCGGCTGCACGAAGAATTGGCACGGGTTCGCCGGGAGGGCATTGCCTACGACCTCGACGAACAGGAAGTGGGGGTGCGCTGCATCGCCGCCGGCATCCGCGATGAAGACGGCGCGCTGGTGGCGGGGCTATCGCTCTCCACGCCAGCCGAGCGCTACGCCCCGGCGCTGGCCGGGCCGGTGAAGCAAACGGCGGATGCGATCTCGCGCGCGCTCGGCCATTCCCCCACGGGCCGCGCCGAGACACCGGCGCACGAAGCCTTCACTTCCTGAGAGCCGGCGAAGAAATCACCCTGCGCGGGGAAGCGGTAGCGAGAACGGAGCCCGGCGAGGAGCGAGCGCCGGACAACGGTGCCATCGGAGCGCGCAGCAGCCCGATTCCCGGGCGATCCCCTTCGATCAACCGCGGCGTGCCGCGAGCCGCGTCTTGCCGCTGCGGGCTTCGGTGACGCTGCCGCCCGTTTCCAGCCAGCGGCGCAAGCGCTGGGCGTCGGCCACGCGCGTGAGCTTGCCTTGGCTGTTCATCAGCACCATGATCACCGGACGTCCAGAGACTTCGGTGAGCATCACCAGACAGCGGCCGGCTTCGCTGGTATAGCCGGTCTTCTGCAGCGTGATGTGCCAGTCGTCGCGTTTCACCAGCCGGTTGGTGGTGCCGAACTGCACCAGCCGCCGGCCGATCTGCACTTCAGCCTTCTCGCGGGTGGAAAAGTCGCGGATCAAGGGATACTCGCTCGCGGCGCGCACCATCTTCACCAGATCCTGCATGGAAGCGACGTTGGCCGGGTTGAGCCCCGCCGGATCGACGAAATGCGAGTTGCGCATTCCCAGCATGCGGGCTTTGACGTTCATCGCCTGCAGGAAGGCCGGCCGTCCACCGGGATAGTGGCGCGACAGGGCCATGGCCGCCCGATTCTCGGAAGCCATGAGCGCCAGAAGGAGCGCTTCGCGACGGGTGAGCCGGGTGCCCACCGGCAGGCGCGAGCTGCTCCCCTTGAGGGTATCGACGTCCTCGGGACCCACGGTGATCGTCTCGTCGAGCGGCAGGCGGCTCTCGAGCACCACCATGGCCGTCATCAGCTTGGTGATCGAGGCGATCGGCATGGGCTCGGCCGGGTCGCCCCGCAGGGCGATACGATCGAGCGAGCGTGCATCCGCCACGAGAAAAGACTCGGACTTGAGCGGCGGCTCGGCCGCCTGCGCCCACGACACCACCACGAAGAGGAGCGCGAAAATCCCCCCCTGAACGAACCGACGCAGCATGACACCCTCCCGACGCGGATCGAGCGACTGACGATCCGCCAAATATAACAGTTTGTGACGGAAAAAGAGCCATTCGCCGGCGCGAATACGCTGACGTGCCCGTATCCCCGTCATCGACTCGTGCGATAATTACAGCCTTGCCGCCGCCTGCGGGCCGCGACGCCGACCGGCTTTTTTACTGCATCACCCGTGAGGAAGTCCATGACCGACAATCGTTTTCGCCGCATGGCGCTCGACTCGGCGCCCGCCTACGTCCGCCACGAAGGGCTCAAGCGCTGGGTGGCCGACATCGCCGAGCTCACCGAACCCGACCGCGTCCACTGGTGCGACGGCTCGCAGGAAGAATACGACCGCCTGTGTCAGGAGATGGTCGAATCCGGCACGCTGATTCGACTCAACCCCGAGAAACGCCCCAATTCCTACCTCGCCTGGTCCGACCCCTCCGACGTCGCCCGGGTGGAAGACCGCACCTTCATCTGCACCCAGGACCCGGACGACGCCGGCCCCACCAACAACTGGGAAAATCCGGCGAAGATGCGCGCCACGCTCACGGGGCTCTTCCGCGGCTGCATGCACGGGCGCACGCTCTACGTCATCCCTTTCTCCATGGGGCCGCTGGGCAGTCCGATCGCCCACATCGGCGTGGAGCTCTCGGATAGTCCCTACGTAGTGGCCAACATGCGCATCATGACGCGCATGGGCAAAGCCGTCTACGACGTGCTGGGCGAGAATGGCTTCTTCGTGCCGGCCGTGCATTCGGTGGGCGCGCCGCTCGCGCCGGGCCAAAAAGACGTGCGCTGGCCGTGCAACCACACCAAGTACATCGTGCACTTTCCCGAGACGCGCGAGATCTGGTCTTTCGGTTCGGGCTACGGCGGCAATGCACTGCTTGGCAAGAAATGCTTCGCGCTGCGCATCGCCTCCACCATGGCGCGTGACGAGGGCTGGCTTGCCGAGCACATGCTCATCCTCGGCGTCGAATCCCCGCAGGGCGAGAAGACCTACGTGGCCGCCGCCTTCCCTTCGGCCTGCGGCAAGACCAACTTCGCCATGCTCATCCCGCCCAAGCGTTTCGACGGCTGGAAGATCACCACGGTGGGCGACGACATCGCCTGGATCAAACCCGGTCCCGACGGCAAGTTTCGCGCCATCAACCCCGAGGCGGGCTTCTTCGGCGTCGCGCCCGGCACCGGCGTGAAGACCAACCCCAACGCCATGGCCACGCTGCACGCCAACGTGATCTTCACCAACGTCGCACTCACCGACGACGGCGACGTATGGTGGGAAGGCATGTGTGAGCCGCCGGCGCACTGCCTCGACTGGCAAGGGCGCGATTGGACGCCCGAGATCGCCCGCGAGACTGGGCGCAAGGCGGCGCACCCCAACGCCCGCTTCACCGCGCCAGCGAGCCAGTGTCCCTCGATCGACCCCGAATGGGAGAATCCCGAAGGCGTGCCTATCTCCGCCTTCATCTTCGGCGGTCGGCGCGCCACCACCGTGCCCCTCGTCTATGAAGCCTTCAACTGGGGCTATGGAGTGTACATGGCCGCGACCCTGGGGTCGGAGACCACGGCGGCGGCCACCGGAAAGCAGGGCGTGGTGCGCCGCGATCCCTTCGCCATGCTGCCTTTCTGCGGCTACCATATGGGCGATTACTTCAACCATTGGCTGCGCATGGGGCGCGTGGTCGAGCATCCGCCGCGCATCTTCTGCGTAAACTGGTTCCGCCTGGACGAAAACGGCCGATTCATGTGGCCCGGTTTCGGCGAAAACATGCGCGTGCTCAAGTGGATCGTCGACCGCTGCCACGGCCGCGTCGGCGCCAGGGAAACGCCGCTCGGCTGGATGCCGCGGTTCGAAGACATCGACTGGACGGGGCTCGACATCACCCGAGAACAATTCGAGGCGCTCACCCGTGTCGACGTCGAGGCCTGGCGCAAAGAACTCTCCGAGCACAAGGAATGGTTCGACAAGCTCGGCGAGCGCCTGCCGCGCGAGCTGGTGCTCAAGCGCGAGCTCTTCGAACTGATGCTGCACGAAGACTGACCCACGAAGGAGCGCGGCGATGGCCCCGAGGTTCGCCGCCCGTATGGGCGAGATCGCACCGTTTTACGTGATGGATCTGTTGCGCCGCGCCTCCGAGCTCGAACGAGCCGGTTGCGACGTGATCCACATGGAAGTGGGAGAGCCCGACTTCCCCACACCCGAACCGGTGCTGGACGCGGCCCGGCGTTTCCTCGCGGCCGGGCGCGTGGCCTATACGCCGGCGCTGGGTCTTCCAGCGCTGCGCGAGGCGATCTCCGCCTTCTACGCCGAGCGATTGGGTGCCGACGTCGCCCCCGAGCGCATCGTCATCACCGCGGGCGCTTCTGGCGCCCTGGTGCTGGCGCTGGGGATCACCACCGATCCCAGCGACGAGTGGCTGCTACCCGACCCTTCCTACCCCTGCAACCGCCACCTCGTGCGCACCTTCGAGGGGCGAGTGCGGCTGCTGCCGGTGGGCCCGGAGACGGCCTTCCAGCCCACGGCGGCGATGATCGCCGCTGCCTGCGGGCCGCGCACCCGCGGCGTGATGCTCGCCTCGCCGGCCAACCCCACCGGCACCCAGCTCTCGCTCGAAGCGATCGAGGCGATCGCCGAGGCGGCCGCCGCACGCGGCGTGATCACGCTCGTCGACGAGATCTACCAAGGGCTCACGTACGGCGAGGAGATGCGCACCATCCTCTCGCGGCGGCGCGACGTACTCGTCGTGAACAGTTTCTCCAAGTATTTCGGCATGACCGGCTGGCGCCTCGGCTGGTTGGCGCTCCCCGACACCGACTGGGTGCGCGAGGCGGAAAAACTCGCTCAGCACCTCTTCATCTCGCCCTCGACGGTGGCCCAGCACGCGGCGCTCGCCGCCTTCCTGCCGCAGACGCAGGAAGAATTGGAACGGCGGCGCGATGAGTTCGCCCGACGGCGTCACGTGCTGCTGCGCGGGCTCGATACCCTGGGCTTGAACGTGCCGGCCGAACCCACCGGCGCCTTCTACGCCTACGCCGACGTCTCGGCCCTGGGAGAAACGGCCGATCGGCTCGCGCAACGCTTCATCGAGGAAGCGCACGTGGCCGTCACGCCGGGCAGGGATTTCGGCGAGCACCGCGCCGAGCACTTTTTGCGCTTTGCCTATACCACCAGCCAGTCGCGCATCGCTGCCGCCATCGAACGGTTGGCCGAGGTGCTGCGCCGCTGAAACGGCGCCGCACTTTCTGCTTGGACGCTAGCTCTGGCGCCGCGCGATCTGCTCCAGGCTGCGCTTCATCGCCAGCACCCGGCGCGCGTAGCGCTGCTCCGGGTCGTCCGGAGCGCCGGCAAAGGCTTGCAGGGCTTTCTCGATGCTGCCATGGCGTTGTTTGGCTTCGGCAAGCACTTCGATCCCTACCGAAACGTTGAGCACGGGATCAAAGAGGGCGTCGTCGGGCACTCTGCTGCGCTTGAGCCGTGCATGGATACGCTGAACGTGCCACTTCGGGACGACCTGCATCAGCCCTTGCGCCCCGTCGGGGCTCTCGGCGAAAGGATTGAACTCGGACTCGATGGCGATCACCGCCACCACCAACGTCGGATCGAGGCCGCGACGGCGGGATTCCTGCTCCACCGTAAGGAAGAGCGGCGTGAGCGCGGCGGAGGCCACACGATAGCGCCGCGCCACGTGGTCGCGCACGCGCCGCATCTCGGGGCTCAAGGCCTGGATGCCGAGATGCGCCTGCACCGAATCGCCGGGCGCTTTGGCAGCCGCCTTGACTGGCGGCGCAACGGACTCACGCCGGTCGGACGCAGAGGCGACGCGCTTTTCGGGCGGGGCGGACGCTGGAGCAGGAGCGAGCGTTTCGCTGACCACGGGAGGCGGGGCATCGGCGTCGTCATCGCCGTCGTCTTCGGGCAATGGCAGCAAAGCCGTAGCCGTGGGCGCCATTGCCGCCTCTCCGGGATCGGAGACGACGAAAAGCCCCAAGAGTGCCGTACAGCAGGCGAGCACGAGCAAGACAGTGGCCGCCACGCGACCGGGGACGCCATCGCGGCCAGTCGCAATTTCTACTTCTTTGTCATACCGTCGGTCGTCGGTCATGACGATGTCCTCCTTTCATGCCGAGGTGCCTTCGCCGGATGTCACTGTGATGCTGCCGCAGAAATGGCGGCGACGAAGGCGATCGTGAGGTCGTACATGCCGGCCGAAATGCGGCCGAACGGGGCGCGACGGGGGTGCCCGCCGCAGGAGAGAAAAAGCAGAATGATCGTTGAGGGAATCGCAGAATAACGCGAAACTTTCGTTCCGCCAAGGGGTTGGCCGATCAAGACCTTTCAACCGGTCCCCGGTTGTTGCATCCTTGCGACAGCAACAGGGGCAGAAAGCGCCCTGAAACCAGGCCGGCAATCCTCAGCCGCATGACCAGGGTCAGAGGCAGAAGGGCAGTGAAACGATGCCAGTCGAAGAACGGTCCGGGATCCGTCTTACGAACCGGCGATACATGACAATGTCCTGCAACGGAGTCGATCGAAGGATAACGTCTTACGAGGGAAGCGACGAGCGCCGCCGCTCTTTCATATTGGGCAGCCGTGAATGGCTGGCGATCCGAGCCTTCGAGTTCGATGCCCACGGAGAAATCGTTGCAGCGCTCCCGCCCTTCCCAGCAGGAGAGACCGGCATGCCAGGCACGGCGATCCGGAGGAACGAATTCGATCGTCTCCCCATCGCGCCGGATGAAGTAGTGTGCCGACACGCGCAACCCCTCGAGCGAGGCAAAGGCGGGATGAGCGGCCGGATCGAGCGTGTTGGTGAAGAGCCGCTCGACCGCATCGCCGCCGAAGACTTCCGGCGGCAGGCTGATCGCGTGCAGCACCACCAGGCTGATCGGCATGCCCGCCGGGCGATCGTCGCAGTTGGGTGAGGCCACCCGCCGATCGACCCAGCGCTCGAGTTCTTCCACGACCATTTCCTCCAAACTGATTCGTCCAGGGTCTCTATAATAGGCGGTTTCAGGTTCCGGACCCGCACCGATATGAGCACCCACTTCCTGCTCGGCGGCGCTCGCAGCGGCAAGAGTGCCCTGGCGCAACGGCTGGCCGAAGACAGCGGACTACCGGTGACCGTGATCGTCACGGGCGAAGCCCGCGATGGCGAAATGGCCGAGCGCATCGCCCGCCATCGGCAGGAGCGCCCCGCCCATTGGCGCACGGTGGAAGCCCCCTTCACGCTCGCCGCCGCCCTGCGCGCCCACGCCGCCCCTGGCCGTTTCGTCCTAGTCGATTGCCTGACGCTGTGGCTATCGAACTGGCTCCTTGCCTGTCTCGACGACCCGCCGCGCCGAACGCCGACCGAATTCGCCGCCGAGCGCGCGGCGCTGCTCGAACTCGTGGCCGAACCGCCCGGTCCGCTCGTGCTGGTCGCCAACGAAGTCGGGCTGGGGCTGGTGCCCGAAACCGCACTCGGGCGGCGCTTTCGCGACGAGGCCGGGCGGCTCAATCAGGACGTCGCCGCACGCGCCGCCGCGGTGAGCCTCGTCGTAGCCGGACTGCCGTTGCGGCTCAAATGAGCGTTCATGCACGGCACCCGGCGTTTCCGCCGGGATCGCGTTTGCGTACAATGCGGGCTTTCGCCGACGAATCTCCCCTTCCGATGCTCGAATTCTCCCTCACGCCGACGCACGACCCAGACCTCGCCACCCGTCTGCAGCGCGCCATCGACGACAAGACCAAACCGCACGGTGCACTGGGGCGGCTCGAGACCACGGCGCTGCGCTTGGGTCTCATCCAGCGCCGCCTCGATCCCCGCCTGGAACAACCGCAGGCGCTCGTCTTCGCCGCCGACCACGGCGCCACGCGCCGACCCGGCATCTCGGCCTTCCCACGCGAAGTCACCTGGCAGATGGTGGAGAATTTCCTCGCCGGCGGCGCAGCGATCAACGTCTTCTGCCGCCAGCACGGCATCCCCCTTGCCGTGGTCGACGCCGGCGTCGATCACGTCTTCGCGCCGCGCCCCGGCCTGATCGATGCCAAACTCGCTTTCGGCAGCAACGACTATCTCCAGGCGCCGGCGCTCGGCCGGGAATTGGCCGTGCGCTGCCTCGCCACCGGTGCCGAGCTGGTGCGCCGCCTGCCCCCCGAGACCGACTCCCTCTTGCTGGGCGAGATGGGCATCGGCAACACGGCCTCCGCCACCCTGCTCACCCACTGTTTTACCGGCGCACCGCTCGCGGCGATCACCGGCCGTGGCACGGGGCTCGACGATGAAGGACTGGCAACGAAGCGCCAGCTGCTCGAGACAGCACTCGCGCGCGGCGGCGTACCTACCGATCCGATCGACGTGCTCGCCGAATACGGCGGGTTCGAGATCGGCCAGATCGCCGGGGCGATGCTCGCCGCAGCCGCACGCCGTCTCGTCATCCTCGTCGATGGATTCATCGTCACCGCCGCGCTCCTCGTCGCCCATGCCCTGGAGCCGGCCGTACTCGACTACTGCATCTTCTCGCACCGCTCGCAGGAGCCGGGGCACCGCCTGCAGCTCGAGCACCTCGGCGCCGAAGCGCTCCTCGAACTCGACCTGCGCCTGGGCGAGGGGACCGGCGCGGCGCTCGCCTATCCGCTCGTCGTCTCCGCTTCCGCCTTCCTGCGCGAGATGGCCAGTTTCTCCGCGGCCGGCGTGGCCTCGGGCAGCTGAAGCGGTGGCACGTCCCCACCTGCGCGCCCTGCCATGATCCGCAGGCTCTTCTGGCGGTTCGTCGCGGCGCTGCAGTTCTTCACCCGGCTGCCGCTGCCGCGCGATTTGCCCCAGGTACCGCTCCACCAGAGCGGGGCCATCGGGTTTTTTCCCTGGGCGGGACTCGTCGTCGGGTTCCTCGAGGCCGCGGTGTTGTCGTTGGCGCTCTGGCTGTGGCCGCCGACCGTCGCCGCGGTGCTCGCCGTGGCGTTCGTGGTCCTGCTCACCGGGGCCATGCACGAGGATGGCCTGAGCGATGCCGTCGACGGCTTCGGTGCCGGCTGGGATAGAATGCACATCCTCGCCATCATGAAGGACGCACGCCTGGGCAATTACGGGGCCACCGCCCTCGTCCTGGCACTGGGGGCGCGCGTGGCGCTCACCGCCGCGCTCGCCAGCGAGCTCGGAGCGGGATCGCGGTTCGCTGCGCTCATGGCGGCGCATGCGGTCTCGCGCGGCGCCGTACTATTCCCCATGCTGGTGTTGCCCTATGCGCGTGCCGAAGACGCCGCGAGCCGCGCCAAACCGCTGGTTGAAGGGCTGGACCACGCGGCGAAGCTCGCCGCCGCGGTCGGGGTGCTCGTGCCGCTCGCCTGGCTCCCGCCGCCGGTCGCGCTCGCGGGGCTCGTCGCCGCCGGGGCCGCCGCCGCCGCTTGGACCCGGCTGTGCGCCCGCCGGCTGGGCGGCTACACTGGCGACGTGCTCGGTGCCGTCCAACAAACGGGCGAAATCACCTTTTTGCTAGGAATCTTGGCTGCATGGAAATTCATCTGATCCGACATCCGCGCGTGGCCATCGATCCGGGCTTGTGTTATGGCCACAGCGACGTGCCGCTCGCCGAAGCCGCCGAAGAGGCCGCCGAACGCCTGTTTCCCTGGCTGCCCGAGCGTTTTCGCCTTTTTTCCAGCCCCTCGAACCGGGCACACGCACTCGCCCAGGCCCTGGGGCAGCCCATTCTCGACGAACGCCTCAAGGAAATGCACTTCGGCCAATGGGAGCTGCAGCCGTTCGAGTCGCTGGGCGAAGCACTGGAACTCTGGGCGAAAAACCCCTTCGGTTTTCAGCCGCCGGGGGGTGAGTCGGCCGCCGAAATGGCCATGCGCGTGCTCGAATGGTGGCAGGAAACGCGCGAACGCCACCAGGACGAGAAGGCGATCGTGATCGTCGCCCACGGTGGCCCTTTGCGCGTGCTCGCCGGGCACCTGCTCGGGTTGCCGCGCGAGCGTTGGCTCGCCCTCGACTTCGGTTGCGCCCAATCCACGCGCATCGACCTCGAGCCTTGGGGGAGTATGCTGCGGTGGTTCAACCGGACGTAAACGGCATGCCCCGCACGAGATGACAGGAAAGCGACAGGTTGCCTGGATATAATCAAAGAATTTTTACGAGCTTTACCTTCCATGACCACTCAAGACACTCAATTGAATTTCGCCCTCGTCGGCTGCGGGCGTATCGCGCAGCGTCACGCAGAAATCCTCGGAAAAGGGGAGATCCCCCGCGCCCGGCTCGTCGCCGTCTGTGACGTCAAGGAAGAACGTGCCCGCCAGTTCGGCGAGAAATACGGCGTGCCCTGGTTCGTCGATTACCACGACATGATGGAGCAGCTCGGCGAGCAGATCGACGTGCTCAACATCCTCACCCCGAGCGGCATGCACGCCCCCGTGTGCCTCGATCTGGTTTCCTATCGCAAGCATTTCGTGGTGGAAAAACCGATGGCGTTGCGTCTGGAAGACGCCGATGCCATGATCCGGGCCTGTGACGAAGCAGGGGTGCGTTTGTTCGTGGTCAAGCAAAACCGCTACAACGTCCCCGTGCGTAAGCTGCGCGAGGCCCTCGAAGCGGGACGATTCGGTAAGCTCGCCTTGGGGACGGTGCGCGTGCGCTGGTGCCGCGATCAAAAATATTACGATCAAGATGCCTGGCGGGGTACCTGGGCGCAAGACGGCGGCGTCTTCACCAACCAGGCGAGCCACCACGTCGATCTCCTGCAGTGGATGCTCGGCCCGGTGGAATCGGTGTTCGCCAAGTCGGCCACCGCCTTCGTCGACATCGAAGCCGAGGACACGGGCATTGCCGTGCTCAAGTTTGCCAGCGGCGCCCTGGGTATCATCGAGGCCACGACCGCCGCCCGCCCCAAAGATCTCGAGGGGTCGATCTCCCTGCTCGGAGAGCGGGGCACCGTCGAGATCGGCGGATTCGCGGTCAATAAAATGCTGCGCTGGCACTTCGTCGAGCCCCAGCCGACCGATGCCGAGATCCTGGAAAAATACAGCGAAAATCCGCCCAACGTCTATGGATTCGGCCATCGCCGCTATCTCGAAGACGTGGTCTCGAACCTGATCGACGGCACACCGGGTGGGGTCGACGGCCGTGAAGGGCGCCGTTCGCTCGAGCTCATCACGGCCCTCTACGAATCGATCGAAACGGGGCGGGAGATCTCCTTCCCCTTTCAGCCGAAACATTGCCGCCTGGGTCGCGAAACAGCGTGAACGCGGAGATCCTCGCCGGGCGAGGGGCGGCACGCCGGCCCATTCCTTTGGCATGGCTCCTTGGCTGGCTCGCCCTTGCCGTGGGCACTTTGCTCATCCGGCCGGCTTTTCCCATCGACGAGAGCCGCTACCTGGCGGTGGCGTGGGAAATGTGGTGGCGCGACAGCTTTTGGGTGCCTTACCTCAATGGCGAGTACTACAGCGGCAAACCGCCCCTCTTTTTCTGGTTGATGCAGGCCGGCTGGAAACTGTTCGGGGTCAATGAGTGGTGGGCACGAGCCGTCGCCCCGCTTTTTGGCCTGCTCAACCTTTTCCTCACCGCCAGGCTCGCCCGACGGCTCTGGCCCAAGGAAAGCGTGGCCGCCACCGCGCCTGTGTTTCTCCTGGGGGCCTTTTATTGGGCGCTTTTTTCTTCGAGCACCATGTTCGACATGCTTTTGTCGAGTTTCGTGCTCCTGGCCATCCATGCTTTGGTGCGCTATTGGCAGGGAGGATCGGCCTGGAACTTCGCCGGCCTGGGGGTGGCGCTGGGTTTGGGTATCCTGGCAAAAGGACCGGTCGTATTCCTGCCGGTGGGATCCGTCGTACTGCTCGCGCCCTGGTGGATGAATGAACGGCAGGCGAATTTCTCCTGGAAGCGCTGGTATGGCGGTTTCGCCTTCGCCAGTGTGCTCGCGGGATGCATCGCTCTGTGCTGGCTCATTCCCTTGGCCATGAATACCACCAAGGAGTATTTTCTCGATCTCACGATACATCAGACCGCCGGTTATACCGTGCATTCTTTCTCGCACCGGCGGCCTTTCTGGTGGTATCTGCCGCTGGTTCCCGTGCTGCTCTTTCCCTGGTCGTTGTGGCCTCGGGGATGGTTGGCACTGCGCCGCCTCGACGTACGACGCGACTCGGGAGTACGCCTATGCCTGGCCTGGGCTGGAGCCACTTTGCTGCTCTTCTCGCTCATCAGCGGTAAACAGGCACACTACTTGTTGCCCGCCTTTCCGGCCGTGGCCCTGCTCCTGACCCATGCGCTCCAAAACGAGAACGCGACTGACCCCCCCGGGGCCACCTTTGCATGGAATCATGGCATCCCGCTGCTGGTCTTGCTGCTCCTGGGCGGGGCATTTGCTGTCTTTCCTTTGCTTTCATCCCGCAATCCGAAGCTTGCACTTTTTGCCCATTCCGACCCCTATCCTCTAGTATTCGCTGGATTGCTCCTCATGGTGAGCGCGCTCGGACTGATCGTGTTCGTGCGTCGTCATGCCTCGCAGACTACGGTAGTGGCATGTTCCCTGGCTGCCACCACTTGGTGCGCCCTGCTCCTGGGACAGTGGGGAATATTTCATGGAAGTTGGCCCGCCCTCGATCTACGCGTACCGAGCGCCGTTCTGGCCCAAGAGCAAGCGCATGGGCATCCCCTGGCTGTTCGGGGCAATTACTCGGGAGAGTTCTCGTTCTACGGTCGGCTGACCACGGTCGTATCCGAACTGAGCGAAGATGAACTATCCGGCTGGGCCAGAGATCATCCGGACGGCTGCATCATCCTTCACGTCGATGAGGCGACTCCCCTTCCCCTCGACGAGGTGACGCCGCTCTACCACGCCCCCTATCGGGGTGACGTTCTGACGATGTGGCGTGCTGCCGACCTGGTTTCTCACCCTGAACTGGCCCATTTACGATAAGTGTCCATTTACGTTACGCGAGACAGGCTCATGACCTCCATCCCCCTTTCCAAGATCACCATCACCGACGAGGTTCGCCAGGCGGTGCTCACCGCCGTCGATTCGGGCAAATACATCCTGGGCGAGCAATGCGCCGCCTTCGAGGAAGAATTGGCCGCCTATGTCGGGATGAAGCACTGCGTGCTGTCATCATCCTGGACGGCCGCCGTTTTCCTGCTGCATCGGGCCATGGGGCTCGAGCCGGGCGATGAGGTGATCGTGCCGTCCCATACGGCCTTTCCCACCATCGAGCCCCTGATCCATTGGGGGGCGAAGCCGGTCTTCGTCGACGTCGACGAAACCTATTGCCTCGATCCGGCCGCAGTGGCTGCGGCCGTCACGCCGCGCACCGTCGGCATCATCGCCGTGCATCTCTATGGTCATCCGGCCGACATGGACGCCTTGCAGGCGATCGCCGAACGCCACAAGCTGTGGTTGCTCGAAGATTGCGCCCAGGCCACGGGAGCAACCCATCGCGGCCGCAAGGTCGGTTCGATCGGCACGGCCAGTGCCTTTTCCTTCTATCCCACCAAGAACCTGACCGTGCTCGGCGACGGAGGCTGCATCATGACGAACGATGCGGCGGTGGCCGAGCGGGTGCGTATGCTGCGCGACCACGGGCGCAAGTCCAAGTACGTCCACGAGATGGTCGGATTCAATCTGCGTTTCAATGAAATCCAAGCGGCGGCTGGACGCGTCCTGCTGCGGCAGCTCGACGAGTTCAACGCCCATCGCCGCCGGGTGGCAGCGCGCTACAACGAACGCCTCGCCGGGTTGGTGGCCACGCCGCTGGAAAAACCCTGGGCGGAACACGCTTATCACATGTACGTCATCCGCACGCCGCGGCGGGACGAGCTCGCCGCCCATCTCGCTGCCCATGGCATCGGCACGGGGATTCATTATCCGATCCCCAACCACCAGCAACCGGCCGTGACGGCGCTCTACCCCGACCTGCCCAAGCTCCCCCATACCGAAGCGCTCGTCGGTGAGATCCTCTCTTTGCCCATCTATGGAGACTTGCCGCTCGCCGACGTCGATTTCGTCTGCGATCGCATCGTGGAATTCCTGGAGCGCAGCGCGTGAGTGAACCGAAAGTCAGTTTTGCGATCCCTTGTTACAACGAACGGGACAACCTCGAGGCACTGCTCGAGCGCCTCGAGGCCGAAGCGGACCGGCTGGGGCTGGACTACGAGATCGTCATCACCGACGATTGCAGCACCGATGGCAGTTGGGAGCTGCTCTGTCGCTTGCTCGAGACCCACCCCCGCCTGGTCATCCAGCGCCTGAACCGCAATTCGGGCGAATCGGCCGCGAGCTTTGCCGCCATCCGCGCCGCCCGCGGCGAGATCATCGTGACGATGGACGCGGATCTGCAAAACGATCCGCGCGATCTGGAAAAATTTCTCGCCGCCATCGAACACGCCGACTGCGTATGCGGTACGCGCAAGCAAACGCGCAAGGAAGGCGACTCCTGGATCAAACACGTCATCTCGCGGGCGGCAAACTGGGTGCGCAGTCGCGTGCTCGACGATCCCATTTCGGACGCTGGCTGCACCTACCGAGCCTTTCGCCGGGAATGTCTGCAAGATATCCCCTTCTTCAAAGGGGTCCATCGTTTCCTGCCCATTCTCATCCACATGCAGGGCTATCGCGTCGTCGAAGTCCCCGTCGCCAATCGTCCCCGCCTGGGCGGCAAGAGCAAGTACGGTATCTTCGACCGATTCGACGCCATCATCGACATGCTGGCCGTGCGCTGGATGAAACGCCGGATGATCCGTTTTTCCGTGGCTGAACAGAAAAGGGCCTCTGCGCCCCTGCCTTCGAGCTGAAATCCCGCGAGCCCCTGAATCCGGGGCAGTCCGAACGAACGGCCGCCCCCGGATTCAGGTCACCAGATCCTCCCGGTACAGCTGCGCGTAGCGCCCCCCCGCGGCGAGCAGCTGTGCGTGCGTGCCGCTCTCGACGATGCGCCCGCGCTCCATCACCACGATGCGATCGGCCCGCTCCACCGTCGTGAGGCGGTGCGCGATCACGAGCGTCGTGCGTCCTCGCATGAGGGTCTCCAGCGCGGCTTGCACCGCGCGCTCGGACTCGTTGTCCAGAGCGGAGGTGGCCTCGTCGAGTACCAGTACCGGCGCATCTTTCAAGAGGGCGCGGGCGATCGCCAGGCGCTGGCGCTGGCCGCCGGAGAGCAGCGCCCCGTTCTCGCCGATGGGGGTATCGAAGCCTTGCGGCAGGCGTTCGATGAATTCCAGCGCGTGCGCCGCGCGCGCCGCCGCGACGATCTCCTCGCGCGACACCTGCCGCTCGCCCGCGCCGTAGGCGATGTTCTCCGCCACGGTCGCGTCGAACAGCACCACTTGTTGCCCGACGTAGGCGATCTGACGGCGCAGCGCCGCAAGCCGCCATTGCGGCAAGGGAACGCCGTCGAGCCGGATGCAGCCTTCGGTGGGATCGTAGAAGCGCAACAGCAGCTGGGCCATGGTCGACTTGCCGCTGCCCGAAGGCCCCACCAGGGCGACGACGGATCCCGGCTCGATGTGCAGATCCAAGCCGTCGAGCGCCCAGTCTCGGGCATTGGGATACCGGAAGCGTACCCCCTCATAGACGATTTCGCCGCGGGCACGCTCGAGGGCAAAGCTTCCCTCATCGCGTTCCGGCGGTACGTCGAGCAGCGAAAAGATGCTCTCCGCTCCAGCCAAGCCTCGGGCGATGCGCGCATTGACTTCGGTCAGCTGCCGGATCGGTTTGGGCAGCAGCCCCGCGGCCGTGACATAAGATACCAGGTCACCGGCGGTCGCATCGCCGCGCAGCCACAGCACGAGCCACAGCAGGGAGCCGATCGCCACGAAGGTGACGAGCTGCGTCGTCGAGCCATTGCGGGCTCCGATCCGCGCCAAGCGCAGCTGCCGCTGGAAATCCTCGTCGTTGGCCCGGGCAAAGCGCTGCAATTCCCGCTGCTCGCCACCAAAGGCTTTGATGACTCGTTGTGCCAATACCGCCTCGGTGGCGATGGCGGTGATGCGCCCCATCGTCTCCTGCAAGCGGCGTGAGGCGGAGCGCAGCTTGCGCCCGGCACTGCGCATCATCGCACCGAGCACGGGAAGAAGCACCGCCAGCATCAGCGTGAGTTTCCAGTTCGACCACAGCAGATAGGAAAAGAGCGAGACCACGGTCAACCCTTCACGCACGACGACGCGTATCGCATCGGTCACGGCGCCCGTGGTCATGGTCACGTCGAAAGTGAGCCGCGAGATGATGCGTCCCGAATCCTGGCTGTCGTAATAGGCCGTAGGGAGCCTCAACCCATGCGCGAAGAGGGCTGCTCTCAGATCATGAATGATGCCCACGGATACTTTGGACAAGGAATAAGCCCCGAGAAACGAACCGATCCCTTGCCACAGGGCCACCAACATCAGGGCCGCCGGCACGAGATAGAGCGTGTCGATCTCGCCTACGAGGGGTAGGTTCAACCATGCCCGTGCCGGATTGGTCAGGCCGTCGACGAAATACTTCAGCGCGCCCATCATCATCGGCTGACCGCTGGCGAAAATCGCATAACCGATCATGGCCAACACGAACGCAGCACGATAGGGACGCACGTATTGCCACAGCCGGCGATAGAGCACCCAGGAAGAATCCATGCCCCGTTCCATCAGTGCGCCTCGTCCCAATTACGGCCCACGCCGACGTCGACCACGAGCGGCACGCGCAGCCTCGCGACGTTCTGCATCTGGTCGGTGACGAGCGCACGCGCGGTGTCCACCTCCGCCTCGGGCACTTCCAGCACCAGCTCGTCGTGCACTTGCAAGATGAGTCTCGTCGCAAGGCCGCCCTCTCGCAAGGCACGATGAACGCCGATCATCGCGAGTTTGATGAGGTCGGCCGCGGTGCCCTGCATGGGTGCATTGATCGCCGCCCGCTCATCGGCCTGGCGTTGGGCCGGATTGCGCGAACGGATGTGGCGCAACCACACGCGGCGGCCGTAGAGCGTCTCGACGTAGCCCTGCTCATAGGCCGTCTTGCGCGCCTGCTCCATGTAATCCGCCACGCCCGGATAACGGGCGAAATAGCGGTCGATGTACTGCTGCGCCGAAGTGCGGTCGATCCCCAGGCTACGCGCCAGGCCATGCGCGCTCATGCCGTAGATGAGGCCGAAGTTGATGGTCTTGGCCACGCGCCGCTGTTCGGGCGTGACTGCCTCGAGCGGTACCCCGAAGATCTCGGAAGCGGTGTGCTTGTGGATGTCCTCGCCGTGCAGGAAGGCCGCCACCAGGGTCGCGTCGCCCGAGAGGTGCGCCATGATGCGCAGCTCGATCTGGGAATAATCCGCCGACAGCAGCAGGCAGCCGGGCGGAGCGACGAAGGCCGAGCGGATGCGCCGCCCCTCGGGCGTGCGCGCCGGGATGTTCTGCAGGTTCGGCTCGCTCGAGGACAGGCGCCCCGTGACCACCACGCTCTGGGAAAAGGTGGTGTGCACCCGCCCCGTGCGCGGATCGATCATCTTCGGCAGCTTGTCGAGATAGGTGTTCTTCAGTTTCGAGAGTTGGCGGTGCTGCAGCAGCACCTCGACGATGGGATGCTCGTGCGCCAGGCGCTCGAGCACTTCCTCGCTGGTCGAAGCCTGCCCGCCGGCGGTCTTCTTGGCCGCTTTCAGGCCCAGCTCGCCAAACAGGAGTTCGGCGACCTGCTTGGGCGAAGCGAGATTGAACGATCGCCCGGCAAGCTCATAGGCTTTTTGCTCGAGCGCGCGCAGCTGGGTTTCGAATTCACCCGATTGGGCCGCGAGCACCTTGGGATCGATCGCCACGCCGGCGCGCTCCATGGCCACCAGCACGGGCACGAGCGGACGCTCGATGTCGCGATAGACGCGTTCGAGCTTGGGTTCGGCGGCGAGTTTGGCCGAGAGCACGTCGAAGAGCCGCCAGGTGAGGTCCGCGTCCTCGGCGGCGTAGGCTGCCGCGCGCGCCGGCGGCACCTCGTCGAAGCCGATCTGTTTCTTGCCGCTGCCGCATACCTCGGCATAGGTGAGCGGTTCGAGCGAAAGCCAGCGGCGGCTGAGCCGGTCGAGGTCGTGCTGGGCGTCACTCTCGAGCACGTAGGACATCAACATCGTGTCGTCGATGACCCCGCCTGGCTCGGCCCCGTGCGCCGCGAGCACGTGCCAATCGTACTTCGCGTTCTGCGCAACCTTGCCCTCGGCCGCGACGAACCAGGGCGCGAGCCGGCGCAGCACTTCTTCGCGCGGCAGCTGCGGCCCGACCTCGAGCCCGCGATGCGCGAGCGGAATGTAGCACGCCCGGCCCGGGCCCACGGCGAAGGAGATGCCGACGAGGGAAGCCTTGCGCGCGTCCAGGCTGGTCGTTTCGGTATCGAATGCCACGCGGGCACCCTGCTCGATTTCACCGAGCCAGCGCTCGAATTCGTCCCAGTCGGTGAGGCAGGCGTAGGCCGAACGCCGCGCCGCGGCTTGCGCCGGCGATTCGAACCCGTCATCGCCGCTCGACTCGGCCGCCGCCTCGACTCCCTGTGCCCGCAGTTCATTCAACCAGGTGCGGAATTCGAGCCGTTCATAGAGCGCGAGAAGTTTCTCGCGCTGCGGCGGACGCGCCTGCAGATCTTCCAGTCGCACCGGCAGATCGAGGTCACAGCGCACGGTCAGGAGCTTTCTTGCCAGCGGCAGGAAGTCGCGCGCCGCACGCAAGTTCTCCCCCACTTGCCCCTTGATCTCATCGGCATGCGCCAGCAAGGCATCGAGCGAACCGTACTGCCGCAGCCATTTCGCCGCCGTCTTGGGGCCGCAGCCCGGCACGCCGGGGACGTTGTCGACCGCGTCTCCCACCAGCGCCAGGTAATCGACGATGCGCTCTGGCGGCACGCCGAACTTCTCCTCCACGCCTTGGGCGTCGAGTTTCTCGCCGCGCATGGTGTCGACCCACAGCACCCGCGGGCCGACGAGCTGGGTGAGGTCCTTGTCGCCGGTGGAGATCACCACCTCCCAGCCGCGCGCCAACGCCTGGCGGGTGAGCGTGCCGATCACGTCGTCGGCTTCCACCCCCGGGATCACGAGGAGCGGCCAACCCTCGGCCTCGATCGCCTCGTGCAGCACGGGAATCTGCGCGGCGAGGTCCTCGGGCATCTCGGGGCGCTGCGCCTTGTACTGGGGATACCACTCGTCGCGAAAGGTTTTACCCGGTGCGTCGAACACGCAGGCACGATACGGCGCGGGAAATTCCTGCGCCAGGCGCCGCAGCATCGACAGCACCCCGCGGATGGCGCCCGTGGGCTCTCCCCGGGAAGTGCGCAGATCGGGCAAAGCGTGATACGCTCGATAAAGATAGCTCGAACCGTCGACGAGCAGCAGACGCGTCGTCATGGCGTCTCTCACAGAAGCTTGCAAACGGGCAACTATACCGCGGTTCGGCGCACGACGAAAGGAAGACCATGCCGCTGCACGACAAACTCCCCAATCCGGTCGTCGACCCCAAGGACATCCAATACAACGGGCGCGAATCCTGGCGCATCTTCGGCATCATGGCCGAATTCGTCGAGGGCACCGAGCGGCTCGCCGCCATCCGCCCGGCGGTGAGCATCTTCGGCAGTGCCCGCGTCGTGCCCGACCACCCTTATTATCTGCTCACCGAGCGCATCGCGCGCAAACTCTCGGACGCCGGATTCACCGTCATCTCCGGCGGCGGCCCCGGCGTGATGGAGGCGGCCAACAAGGGTGCCTACTTCGGCAAGAGTCCCTCGGTGGGGCTCAACATCCAGCTGCCACACGAGCAGCACGCCAACCCCTATCAGGACATTTCGCAGACGTTCCGGCATTTCTTCGCGCGCAAGTACATGTTCGTGAAGTTCGCCTCGGCCTACGTGGTCATGCCCGGCGGATTCGGCACCCTCGACGAGCTGCTCGAAGCGATGACCCTCATCCAAACCGGCAAGAGCCGGCGCATCCCCGTCATCCTCGTCCATCGCCCCTTCTGGCAAGGACTCCTCGATTGGATGCGCGAGCGGCTCGTGGGCGAAGGGATGATCGACCCCGAAGACCTCGACATCGTGCAACTCATCGACGATCCCGACGAGATCGTCGCGGCGATCTTCAAGTACTACGAAAGCCGCGGTTTCGAACCCCTGCCGACCGAACGCGAACTGATGCTCAACCTCTGACAAACCCCGAAGCCGTGCGCAGAAGGTCGAGCTCGACAACACGCCGGGGATGAGTCTCCAAACAGGTATTGCGTGTAACTGTCAGGTCCCGGACGATTACACGGTATTTTTATGAAAACCAGAGCTGGCGGGGCGGCGAAGCGGTAAACGGGACATGGAGGATGGCGGCATGAGCGAAAAACGTAGTATGACCCCGATTATCCCGATACTTTGTTGTGCAATGACAATGACTCTTGGACTAACCATATTCCTGCTATCGCGGACCGCCACGGCCAATCCACAACAAAACGACGAGGCGATTCTTTCCGAGATTATATTAGCTGTCAGGTCCCGGACGATTACGCGGTATTTTTATGAAAAGTTCCGGTTTTTCCGCATACCATCTTTTCATGGCCTCGATGGGCGGAACATGCCCCAAGGCTTTCTGGGGGATGTGGTGATTGTACAGCCAGACGTAGCGATGAATCGTTGCCTCCAGCGCTTCGCGGCTGTCGAAGCGGTGGGTAGCAAGCACTTCACTGATGCGTCCATTGAAACGCTCGACCATACCGTTCGTCTGCGGGCGGCGAGGTTTGGTCAGCCGATGTTCGATGCCGAGCGCCTGGCACAGTTCATCGAAGGCATGCGTTCCCGTAGGGGTACGCTCACC
>NZ_AUDR01000020.1 GCF_000425565.1 Tepidiphilus margaritifer DSM 15129 | reverse complement strand
TCATGCGGTATTAGCCAGCCTTTCGGCCGGTTATCCCCCACTCCCGGGTACGTTCCGATGCATTACTCACCCGTTCGCCACTCGCCGGCACCCCGAAGGGCCCGCTGCCGTTCGACTTGCATGTGTAAGGCATGCCGCCAGCGTTCAATCTGAGCCAGGATCAAACTCTCAGGTTCAATCCAATAAAACCTCGCACGCATCACGCGATGCGCGTGCCAGCGCACCAATCCCCGCGCCAACACCCACACCGCTCGGCTGTCCCCAAATTCTTAAAGAACTCCTTCCAACACCCCGCACCACCTCAGCAGCGCGGCAGAACCAGCATTATTCCTTACTCCCCTACCGCTGTCAATACCCCCTGAGCCGTTCCCTATCCTTCCTCGTCCTGGCCCCAGAGGCTTCGCCACCGCCTCAATCACTCAACCACGGCAGCAGCTCCACAGCGGAGAGGGCGAATTGTAGGGGGACGCGACATAGAATGCAAGCGGGCGAAGAAAAGTATGGCGCAGTTTTTGCTTACCTCTTCATAGAGGCGGTCGATACCGACTCCGGCCCGACTCAAAAGGTCGCAGACGCGAAACTCTCGAAGCGGGTGTGCTCGCCGAAGAAGCTGAGGCGGATGGTTCCGGTAGGGCCGTTGCGATGCTTGGCGATGATGATCTCGGCCACGCCTTTGTCGGGCGTGTCGGGGTTATAGACTTCGTCGCGGTAGATGAACATGATGATATCCGCGTCCTGTTCGATGGCTCCGGATTCGCGCAGATCCGACATGACCGGCCGTTTGTTCGGCCGCTGCTCGAGGCTGCGGTTGAGCTGCGACAGGGCGATGATCGGCACGTTGAGCTCCTTGGCAAGGGACTTCACCGAGCGGGAAATTTCGGAGAGTTCGGTGGCGCGGTTGTCGCTCTCGCGGGTGCCGGTCATCAGCTGCAGATAGTCGATGACGATGAGTCCGAGCTTGCCGCATTGACGGGCGAGACGTCGGGCACGGGCGCGCAGGTCGATCGGATTGAGACCGGGGGTCTCGTCAATGAAGATGGGGGCTTCGTAGAGCTTGCCCATGGCGGCGGTCAGACGTTGCCAATCGTCGTCGGAGAGACGCCCTCGACGCAGGTTCTGCATGTCGATACGTCCGAGCGAGGCGAGGAAGCGCGTGGCGAGTTGGGTGCTGGGCATCTCCATGGAGAAGACGGCCACCGGCAGGCGCTGATGGATGGCGACGTGTTCGGCGATATTGAGCGCCAGCGTCGTCTTCCCCATGGCGGGGCGGCCGGCAAGGATGATGAGATCGGAGGGCTGAAGGCCGGAAGTTTTTTCGTCGAGATCGACGTAGCCGGTGGGAACACCGGTGACCTCGCTGGGATCGGCACGGTCGTAAAGTTCCTGGACGCGGTCGACGACGAACTTGAGCGCCTGCCCGATGGGGATGAACCCGGTGAGACTGCGGGCGCCGGCTTCGGCGATCTCGAAGATCCTGGCTTCGGCTTCGTCGAGCAAGGACTTGGCTTCCCGCCCCATGGGGCTGAGGGCGGAAGCGGCGATCTCGTCGGCAACGGCGATGAGTTTGCGCAGGATGGCGCGTTCGCGGATGATCTCGCCGTAACGACGAACGTTGGCGGCCGACGGGGTCTGGTTGGCGAGCTCGGCGAGATAGGCGAGCCCGCCAGCGGCTTCCGCCTCCCCGCTCTTTTCCAGCGACTCGTGGACGGTGACGACGTCGGCAGGGCGTCCTTGTTCGACGAGGCGACTGATGTGGCGGAAGATGCGCTTGTGCTCGTCGCGGTAGAAGTCGTCAGGACCGACGAGATCGGCGACGCGGTCCCAGGCGGTATTGTCGAGGAGCAGCCCGCCGAGCAGCGCTTGTTCGGCTTCGAGCGAGTGCGGCGGTAGTTTGAAACCCGTGGAGGAAGGAGCGAGCAAAAGTTCGTCAGACATGGTTCAATCCATACCCGTGACCGGGCGAAATGGCTTGGAAAAGGTTACACCGCTCCCACGCCAGATTATCTCTGTGAAGAGAGGGTTCCCGTCGGGAGTTGCCCTGCGGATCTCGAGACCCGAGGCATGGGCTCATTCTAACGCCGAAAAAGCAACGAGCGCCGTACCCAGGGGCACGACGCTCGTCGGACGAAACGTGCAGCGGGAATCAGTGCTCGCCGAGTACAGAGACCTTGATGGTGACACGCACGTCGGTGTGCAGTGCGATCTCGAGCTCGACCTCGCCGACGCTCTTGATCGGCCCTTCTGGCATGAGGATTTGGGCACGCGGAATGTCGTAACCCAGCTCCTTGAGCCCTTCGGCGATGTCGATGTTGGTGACCGAGCCGAAGAGCCGACCGTCTTCACCGGCCTTGCGGGTGATCTGCACCGTGATCCCTTCGAGGCGCGAGGCGAGTTCTTGGGCGGCTGCGAGCTTTTCGGCCTGCTGACGCTCGAGTTCGGCGCGACGGCGTTCGAATTCGGCGATGTTCTCGGGCGTGGCGCGCTTGGCCTTCTTCTGGGGAATGAGGTAATTGCGCGCATAACCATCTTTGACCTTGACGATGTCGCCAAGGTTGCCGAGGTTGGTGACCTTCTCCATCAGGATGACTTGCATGTCGGGCCTCCGCTCACTCGTGCTGATCGGTGTAAGGGAGCAACGCCAGGAAGCGGGCGCGCTTGATGGCGGTGGCGAGCTGACGCTGATAACGGGCACTGGTACCCGTGATGCGCGCCGGCATGATCTTGGCGACTTCAGTGATGAAGTCTTTCAGCAGCTCGACGTCTTTGTAGTCGATCTGTTCGATGCCTTCGGCCGTGAAACGGCAGTATTTGCGGCGGCGGGAAAATCCGCGTCCGCCCCGTTCGGGTCTAGCCATGTTCGTTTCCTTCCATGTGTCGTAATTCGGTGATGTGCAGGATCGGTGTGCGGCTCTTCAGGGTGCGGGCGGCGAGGAATCCGAAGCAGTGGATCCAGGTTCCCAGCGGCAATTCGGCGAGCCGACGTCCGCATTCCCCCAAGGACTTGATGCCGAGCTCGAATTCGATGCGGCGCTCGGCTCCGGCTTCGGTCTGCGTCGAACGATGCGCGAGCACGCCCTCGAACACCGGAATACCGGCCGGGGTGTAGCGCAGACCGCGGCTGGAGATCAGCACGCCGTCGAGTTCCACGCGGTTGCACACCGGGCGAGCAAGGGGTCAGGCCGCCGGATTGGCTTCGGCAGCGGGCTCTGCCGCCGGCGCTTCCAGCAGGGAGCGGGATTTCTCGTCCTTCATCATCGGCGAAGGCTCGGTGACGGCCTTGTCCATGCGCACGGTGAGATGGCGCAGCACGGCGTCGTTGAATTTGAAGGCGGTCTCGAGCTCGTTGAGCGTCTCGCCGTCGCACTCGATGTTCATCAGTACGTAGTGCGCCTTGTGCACTTTCTGGATGGGATAGGCGAGCTGGCGACGCCCCCAATCTTCGAGGCGATGGATCTTGCCACCGCGGCCGGTGATGAGGTTGCGGTAGCGCTCGGCCATGGCCGGAACCTGTTCGGACTGGTCCGGATGGACGATGAAAACGATTTCATAGTGGCGCATGTAGACTCCTTGTGGTTGACGAGCAGCCTCCCGGCATGCGTTCCGGTGAGGCAAGGGAAATGTTCAGTATAGCGACGAATGCGACGACTGTCCAGCAGCTGGCAGACGCTCAGACCATGCCTTCGCGTAACAGCGGCCAAGCACGGCGCAGGTAATAGACCATGGAGACGATGGTGAGCACGGCGGCCAACCACAGCATCGCCTGCCCCCAGAAGGGGGTGTCGAAGTACGGCAAGGGACTCCAGTAGAGAAGCACGGGGATGGCGATGAGCTGGACGGTGGTCTTCAGCTTGCCGATGAAGGCCACGGCCACCGAGCCGCGGCTACCGAGTTCGGCCATCCATTCGCGCAAGGCCGAGATGGTGATCTCGCGTCCGATGATGATGAGGGCGGCAAGCGCATGCGCTCGCCCCAGATCGACGAGGACGATGAGGGCAGCAGCGACCATCAGTTTGTCGGCCACTGGGTCGAGGAAGGCGCCGAAACGCGACTGCTGCCCGAGCAGACGGGCGAGGTAGCCATCGAGCCAGTCGGTGATCGCGGCCGCGGTAAAAATCACCGTCGCCCAGAGATTGACGACTTCAGGGCGCAGCCAGCCTTGGGGAAGATAGAAGAGCAGGACGAAGACGGGGATGAGGGCAATGCGCCCCCAGGTGAGCAGGTTGGGAATGTTCCAGTGCATCGTGTCCCGTCCCTTCGCGTCTCTTCTGCCGTCAGTGGCCGTGCAGCGCATTATAGAGGGTTTGGGCGAGCTGCCGGTCGATGCCGGGTACGCGGCACAAGTCTTCGACCGTGGCTTCCTTCACTCCGTCGAGCCCGCCGAAGGCTGCGAGCAATGCTTTGCGTCGTTTGGGGCCGATGCCGGGGATGTCTTCCAGACGCGAGCCCGTGCGCGATTTGGCACGGCGGGCGCGGTGGCCGGTGATGGCGAAGCGGTGCGCCTCGTCGCGCACGATCTGGATGAGATGCAGCGCCGGCGAAGACGGCGGCAGCTGCAGGGGCGCCCGTCCGTCGGTGAAAACGAGCGTCTCGAGGCCGGGTTTGCGCGCTTCACCCTTGGCCACGCCCACGAGCGGCAGCTCGAGCCCGAGTTCGTCGAGCACCCGGGCGGCGACCTCGAGCTGCCCTTTGCCGCCGTCGATGAGCACGAGGTCCGGACGCGGCGCCTCGCCCTCGGCGACGCGCTCATAGCGGCGAGTGAGCACCTGGCGCATGGCGGCATAGTCGTCACCCGGCGTGATGCCTTCGATGTGATAGCGCCGGTATTGCGAGGGATTCATCCCATCCCCTTCCCAGACGACGCAGGAGGCCACGGTGGCCTCGCCCATGGTGTGGCTGATGTCGAAGCATTCGATGCGCCGCGGCGGCTCGGGCAGGTCGAGCACCGCGGCCAGCTCCTGCAGCTGGGTGCGGGCACGCTCACCGCCGCGCAAGCGCGCTGCGATCGCCACCCGGGCGTTCGCTTCGGCCATCTCCAGCCAGGCGCGGTCGGTGGCACCGCGGCCGGTACTCACGGCAATCGGACGTTCGGCAAGGAATTCCACGAACTCGGCCAATTCCGGCGAAGCGAGGTTGGTGAGGATGCGATCGGGCCAGGGCCGGTCCTGATAGTGCTGCTCGAGGAAGGCATGGAGCACGTCGGCCGGCTCGGCTCCTTCGGCCTGCTGCGGAAAGAGGGGACGGTCGCCGAGATGCCGCCCACCGCGCACCATGGCGAGATTGACGCAGACGAGCCCGCCTTCGGCGATGACGACGAGGATGTCGACGTCCTCGTCGCGACGGCTGTCGACGGCCTGCTGGTGCAGCACCGATTGCAGGGCGCGGAGGCGATCCCGCAGGCGGGCGGCCTCTTCGAAGTCGAGGCGCTCGCTCGCGGCGTTCATCGCCGCGGTGAGTGTCTCGATCACCTCGGTCGATTTGCCGGAGAGAAAGCGCGCGGCCATCTCGACCTGCTGCCGGTATTCCTCTACGCTCACTTTGCCGACGCAGGGCGCGGTGCAGCGATGGATCTGGTGCAGCAGGCAGGGGCGCGAACGGTTGCGGAATACCGAGTCGGCGCAGGTGCGCAGCTCGAAGAGCTTTTGCACGAGCTGAATGCTCTCGCGCGCCGCCCAGCCGTTCGGGTAAGGGCCGAAGTAGCGCTCTCCCTTGTGCAATGCGCCACGGTAGGTCTGAATGGCGGGGAAGTCGCCGCCGGTGAGCCGGATGTAGGGATAGGATTTGTCGTCGCGAAAGAGGATGTTGTAGCGCGGCGACAACGTCTTGATGAGGTGATTCTCGAGGATGAGCGCTTCGGCCTCGGAGCGCACGAGCGAAATGTCGACGCGTTCGATCTGGCGCACCATCAAGGCGATGCGCGGGCTCGGCAAGCGCGTGCGGAAGTAGCTCGCCAGGCGTCGGCGCAGGTTCTTCGCCTTGCCGACGTAGAGCACAGTCTCGTCGGCGCCGATCATGCGATAGACACCGGGCGATTCGGGCACCGTCTGCAGAAAAGCCGAAGCGTCGAAACTCATGGCAGGAACGGATCAGAACCAGACATTGCGCTGCGACCAGTCGCGCACGCGTTCGCGCGCCTGCAGGTAGGGTTCGAAGAGCTCGAGCTCGAACGGATCAGGAATGCGCGGCGAGCCGAGAAGCCCCGTGCGGCGCGCGATGACGTCCGCCGTCTCCTCCGGCCACGCCGCTTCGAGCAGATGCCCCACCCAGTCGGGGCGATTGCATACGAGCGCCAGGTCGCAACCGGCCGACAACGCCGCCGCGACGCGCGCACGAGGATCGTCCCCCGCGGCTCCAGCCCCCGCCATGCCCAGATCGTCGGAGAGCACGGCCCCGCGGAAACCCAGCCGAGCGCGCAGCACTTCCCCGAGCCAGAAGGCGGAAAATCCCGCCGGTTCGGGGGCACAGCGTTCATAGCGCACGTGCGCCGGCATGACGCCGGCGAGCGAGCGCAACAGGCGATGGCGATAGGGCACGAGGTCACGCTGCCAGATCGCCCCGAAAGGGCGGGAATCGACCGGCAGCGTCTCGTGCGAGTCGGCGGCCACCGCGCCATGGCCGGGAAAATGTTTGCCGACGGCGCGCACCCCCATCATGGTGAGCCCCGCCACCAGCGCCTGGGCGAGCCGCGCGACCACACCGGCATCGTCGCTGAAGGCGCGGTCACCGATCACCGCGCTCACTCCTGCCTCGACGTCGAGCACCGGGGCAAAAGTGAGATCGATGCCGTGCGCGGCGAGTTCCGCGCCGATGACGAGCCCGACGTCGTAGGCGAGCGCCACCGCCTGCTCGGGGTCGCGTTCGTACTCATCGCCGAGCCGGCGCATGGGGGCGACCGGGGTGAAGCCATCGCGGCGGAAGCGCTGCACGCGCCCACCTTCCTGATCGACGGCAATGACCAACGGCCCTGGGCGGGCGGAACGTATCGCCTGGACCAGGGCGGCGAGCTGGGCCGAATCGCGATAATTGCGGGCAAAGAGAATGACGCCGCCCACGGCCGGATGGGCGAGACGGCGCAGCTCCTCCGGGCTCGGTTCGAGACCGGCGAGATCGATCATCAAAGGGCCGGGCGGCAAAGAAGATGCGGCAATATTCATGGGACAGGGGCTTGTCAGGCAGGGGGGAAAGTCGGCGATTCGCCCTCGCTACGCTCGAGCACGACGAAGGCGACGGCGTACTCGCGCTCGTCGGCAAGACTCAAGTGCGCCCTCAGGTCGGCCGCGGCGAGTCGGGCCGCAAGGGACTCGGCGAAGGCGAAGAAGGGACGCCCGCGGGCATCGTGCGCCACCCACAATTCCTGCCAGCCGAGCGACGCCCCCAGCCCCGTGCCCCAGGCCTTGGCAAAAGCCTCTTTGGCGGCAAAGCGCTTGGCGAGCAAGCGCTCCGGCATGGTCGCACGAAAAAATTCTTCTCGTTCGGCCGGGGCGAGGATGCGCTCGGCGAAGTGCGAACCATGGCGCGCGAGCGCGGCAGCCAGACGCTCGATACGTACGAGGTCGGTGCCCACACTGACGATCATCGGGCGCAGGACTCGCGCATCAGCCGTTTCATTTCGCGCACGGCCTCGCGCAGGCCGGTGAAGACGGCACGGCTGACGATGGCATGACCGATGTGCAGTTCCCGCACGCCGGGCAGGGCCGCCACCGGCTGAACGTTGTAGTAATTGAGGGCATGCCCCGCATTGAAGCGCATGCCCAGCCCTACGATCGCCTCCCCCGCCCGACGTACCTTGTCGAGCTCGGCCTGCACGGCGGGGCGTTCCAGATCGCGCCCGACGGCATGAAAGGCGTGGGCGTAGGGGCCGGTGTGCACCTCGCAGACTTCGGCGCCGATGCGGCTCGCCGCCTCGACCTGACGAGGATCGGCGTCGAGAAAGACGCTCACGACGATGCCGGCATCGCGCAAACGGGAGACGACACCCCGCAAGCGGGTCTCGTCACGCACGATGTCCAGCCCCCCTTCGGTGGTGATCTCCTGGCGCCCCTCGGGAACCAGCATGGCCATTTCCGGTTTCAGGGCGCAGGCGATCGCCACCATCTCGTCGGTGGGCGCCATCTCGAGATTGAGCTTGATGTGGGTGAGCTCGCGCAGCCGCCGGACGTCGGCATCCTGGATGTGACGGCGATCCTCCCGCAGATGGACCGTGATCCCGTCGGCCCCACCCAGATGCGCCTCCACCGCCGCCCACACGGGGTCGGGTTCGTAGGTGCGGCGCGCCTGGCGCAGGGTGGCAACGTGGTCGATGTTCACTCCGAGTTCGATCATTCGAGCAGCTCCCGTAACATGCGTCGTGCCTGCAATTCCTGCCCGTCGAGGGCATGGTCGATGAGCCGGCGCGTGAGTGCGCGCACTTCGGCGAGTGTCTCCGGCCGGCTCCAGCGCCCAGCGCGCAGGTCTTCCAGCGTCTCGGCGCTCAGCACCACCTCGCCCGGCGCCGATTCGCCTTCCCTGAGCGGTACCAACCCGCGGCGCGGCTCGAAGCGATAGCGCCCGGCCACGGTGTGCGGCCAATCCAGGCCGTAGCCGAGCGCGGTGAGGAAGGCGAGTTCGAAGCGGCGCAGCACCGGCGAGAGCGCCTCCCCCGCAGCGAGCGCGCGCACCGCCGCATCGTAAGCGAGGAAGACCTCGCGGTGGGGATCTTCGCGCGCGAGCAGCCGCAGCACCAGCTCGTTGAGATAATACCCGCACCACAGCGCCCTGCCCTGCAGCAACGGCACGCCCCCGGCCCAGTCGGCCCGCGTGAGGGTGCGCACTTCGCCCGCCCCGCTCCAGCCGAGCACGAGCGGTTGGAACGTGAGCAGCACGGGGCGCAGCTGCGAACCAGGCCGGCGCGCGCCCTTGGCGACCAGAGCGAGGCGGCCGTGTTCGAGCGTGAGCACGTCGAGCAGCAGGCTCGTCTCGCGCCAGGGACGCGCGTGCAAGACGTAGGCAGGCTCGGCCTCGACCCGTTGCCGCCGCGCCATGCGCCCTCAGCCGTCGTAGCCCAGAGAGCGCAGCGCCTGTTCGTCATCGGCCCAGCCGCTGCGCACCTTGACCCAGACTTCGAGATAGACGCGCGCCTCCAGCAGATTCTCCAGCTCCTGGCGCGCCTCGGTGGCGATGCGCTTGATGCGCTCGCCGCCGCGGCCGATCACGATCGCCTTGTGCGGTTCGCGCTCCACGATCACCGCGGCGTAGATGCGGCGCAAGTTGCCTTCGACTTCGTAGCGCTCGATCTCCACGGCAACGCCGTAGGGCAACTCGTCGCCGACGAGACGGAAGACTTTCTCCCGCAGATATTCGGCGGCGAGGAAGCGTTCGCTGCGATCGGTGATCATGTCGGGATCGTAGATCGGCTCTCCCTCGGGCAGATAGGGTTCGAGGGCGCGCAGGAGCTCGTCGGTGTGCTCGTCTTTTTCTGCCGACAGCGGCACGATCTCGGCGAAAGGCCGGCGCTGCGCCATTTCGGCGATGAAGGGCAGCAGCAGTTTCTTGTCTTTGAGGCGGTCGACCTTGTTGATGACGAGCACGACCGGCACGTTCTCCGGCAGCAGAGACATGACCTGAGCATCTTCGACCGTGAAGCGGCAGGCCTCAATCACGAAGACGATGACGTCGACTTCGGAGAGCGCCTGCGTGACGGTGCGGTTCATCAAGCGGTTGAGCGCACGCTTGTGCCGCGTCTGAAACCCGGGCGTGTCGACGAAGACGAACTGTGCCCGGTCGGTGGTAAGGATGCCGTGGACACGGTGGCGCGTCGTCTGCTGCTTGCGCGAGACGATGCTCACCTTGTGGCCGACGAGGCGGTTGGTGAGAGTGGATTTGCCGACGTTGGGCCGGCCGACGATGGCGGCATAGCCGGCGCGAAAGGGGGAAGCAGAGGAAGTATCGTTCATCGGGGCTCTGGAAATGGTTCAGATCTCTCCCAACTGCGCCAGGATCTTGGCGGCGGCGTCTTGCTCGGCGGCGCGGCGGCTTGGCCCTTCGCCCTCGGCGGAAAGTCCGATCGCTTCGGCCTGCGCCCGCACCTTGAAGTGCTGCGCGTGCGCCGGGCCGCTGACGCTCACGATCTCGTAGCGCGGCACGGGATGATGCCGCCCTTGCAGCCATTCCTGCAGACGGGTCTTGGGATCTTTGAGACGTTCGAGTGGGCCGAGCGCGGCGAGTTCCGGTTCGAGGATGTGCGCCACCAGCTCGCGTGCCGCCTCATAGCCGCCGTCGAGCAGCACCGCGCCAACGATGGCCTCGAGCGCGTCAGCCAGCAGCGAAGGGCGACGGTTGCCCCCGGCGCGCCGCTCTCCCTCGCCGATGACGAGATACTCGTCGAGCCCCAGGCGCAAGGCCGCCGCGGCCAAGGTTTCCTGGCGCACGAGGCTTGCGCGGGCGCGGGAAAGCGTCCCCTCGGGTTCGTCGGGATGGCGGCGATAGAGGAGCTCGGCCACCGCCAGGTCGAGCGCGGCATCGCCGAGAAATTCCAGACGCTCGTTGTGTCCTTCGCCCGCGCTGCGGTGTCTGAGCGCGGTGGTGAGCAGATCGAGGTCGAGGAAACGATAACCGAGGCGCTCCTGCAGCGCTTGCCACCGTCGCCCTGCTTCACTCATGGCGCGCCTATCGTCCCGTGGGCCTCGAAATCGAAGGCAAGGCTGACATTGGCAACGAGGGGCACGAGCCGCTGGTAGCGCACTTCGACCTTGGTACGCCCCTCTTCGCGGGTAATGACGAGATCTCGCCCGCTGACGGAAGTGAAGTCGTCGATCGTGGCGAACTTGTCGAACTCGGCGCGCAGTTGCGAAGGCGGGGTCTGCGGATCAGCCCGCTGGGTGAGCTCGGCAACGGCACGCTTGATCGCAGCGTATTCGGTATAGACGGGAACGATGCGCAGGGCGAGGATCAACCCGAGGCCGACGATCACGCCCCAGAAGATCACTCCCAGCAAGCTGACCCCGCTTTGCCCTTGTACCCTCACTGCGTCCATGCGTGTGCTCCTTTTATTGGATGCGGCCGATACGCGAGAGATCGGAGAGGTTCAGCCAGATGAAAAACGCCTTGCCGACGATGTTCTCTTCCGGCACGAAACCCCATACCCGGCTGTCGCTGCTGCCGTCGCGGTTGTCCCCCATCACGAAATAGTGCCCCGGCGGAACGAAGCAGCGCACGCCGCGCCGAGTGTATTCGCAGCGGTCGGCATAGGGAAATTCGAGCCGCTGCGTGACGAAAGGAGGAGCGACGTCATCGACGAGGATGTCGTGCGGATGATCTCCCAGATACTCTCGCCAGCGGGTGGAATAATACAACCGATCGGGATGAAAATAGTCCGGTAACGGGTCGTATTGCACCGGCACGCCGTTGATGCGCAGTTTTTTGTCGATATATTCGACGTAGTCGCCCGGCAAACCGACGACCCGCTTGATGTAATCGACCGAAGGATCGGCCGGATAGCGGAATACCATGACCTCGCCGCGTTGCGGGTGCCCCACGGGGATGATGACGCGGTCGAGAATCGGCAAGCGGATGCCATAGGAGAATTTGTCGACGAGGATGAAGTCGCCCACCAGCAGCGTCGGGATCATCGACCCCGAAGGGATCTTGAACGGTTCGACCACGAAGGAGCGCAGCACGAAGACGGCGAGAATCACCGGAAAGAAGCTCGCCCCGTATTCGACCCACCAGGGTGCCGGGGCTCCCTCGGGGCGACGTTTGCTCGCCACCCAACGATCGAGCGCCCAGAGCACGCCCGTGGCGAGCGTGAGCAGGAAGAGGATCAACGCGAAATTCATGGTTCCCTGCCTTGGAGAGTGCGGCGAGGCCGGTCAGGCTTCGTCGGTACGCAGCACCGCGAGGAAGGCTTCCTGCGGGATCTCGACGTTGCCGACCTGCTTCATGCGTTTCTTGCCGGCCTTCTGCTTTTCGAGGAGCTTCTTCTTGCGCGAGATGTCGCCGCCATAGCACTTGGCGAGCACGTTCTTGCGCAGCGCCTTGATCGTCTCGCGCGCGATGATGTGCGAGCCGATCGCCGCCTGCAACGGCACGTCGAACATCTGCCGCGGGATGAGGCTGCGCAGTTTCTCGACGAGCTCACGGCCGCGTCGCTGGGCGCTAGCGCGGTGCACGATCACCGAGAGCGCATCGACTTTCTCGCCATTGACGAGGACGTCGAGCTTGACGAGATCGGCGGGGCGGTATTCCTTGAACTCGTAGTCGAGCGAGGCATAGCCTCGCGACACGGACTTCAGCCGGTCGAAGAAATCCATCACCACTTCGTTCATCGGTAGCTCGAAGATCGCGTGGACCTGCCGACCGTGGTAGCGCAGGTCGACCTGCACGCCGCGCTTCTGGTTGCACAGCGTGAGCACGGGGCCGAGGTAGTCCTGCGGCACGAAGATGTGCGCGGTGATGATGGGCTCGCGGATCTCCTCGATTTTGCTCGGATCGGGCAGACGCGAGGGATTTTCGATGCGCTGCACCTCGCCCGAACGCAGCACCACTTCATAGACGACCGAAGGCGCCGTGGTGATGAGGTTCTGGCCGAACTCGCGCTCGAGCCGCTCCTGCACGATGTCCATGTGCAACAGCCCGAGAAAGCCGCAGCGGAAACCGAATCCCAACGCCTGCGAGGTCTCGGGCTCGAACTGCAGCGCTGCGTCGTTCAACTTGAGCTTTTCGAGCGCCTCGCGCAGGGAATCGTATTCGCTCGATTCCACAGGATAGAGGCCGGCGAAGACCTGCGGCTTGATCTCGCGAAAGCCGGGCAGCGGCTCGGTGGCGGCACGGGGCAGCGTCGTGATCGTGTCGCCGACCTTGGCCGCACGCAGCTCCTTGATGCCGGCAACGACGAACCCCACTTCACCGCATTCGAGCGCGTCGCGTTCGAGCGAACGCGGCGTGAAGACGCCGAGCCGCTCGATCGTGTACTCGGCCCCGGTCGACATCAGCCGGATGCGCTCGCCGCGAGCGAGTCGCCCATCGACCACCCGCACCAGCATGACGACGCCGACGTAGTTGTCGAACCAGGAATCGATGATGAGCGCGCGGGTGGGCGCATCGGGCCGTCCGCGCGGAGGCGGTACCCGGCGCACCACGGCTTCGAGCACGTCCTCGATCCCCAAACCCGTCTTGGCCGAACAGAGCACGGCTTCGCTCGCATCCACGCCGATGACGTCCTCGATCTCGGCGCGGGCACGCTCGGGATCGGCCTGCGGCAGATCGATCTTGTTGAGTACCGGCACCACCTCGACACCGAGCTCGATCGCGGTGTAGCAGTTGGCCACCGTCTGCGCCTCCACCCCTTGGGAGGCATCGACCACGAGGAGCGCTCCCTCGCAGGCCGACAGCGAGCGGCTCACCTCGTAGGAAAAATCGACGTGCCCCGGCGTGTCGATGAGGTTGAGCTCGTAGGTCTGGCCGTCGCGCGCCCGGTAGCTGAGCGTGGCGGTCTGCGCCTTGATGGTGATGCCGCGTTCGCGCTCGAGATCCATCGAGTCGAGCACGCGATCCTCCATCTCGCGCTCGGACAGGCCACCGCAATGCTGGATGAGTCGGTCGGCGAGCGTGGACTTGCCGTGATCGATGTGGGCGATGATCGAGAAGTTGCGTATGTTTTTCATCGGCAAACAAAAAAAGCCCCGCAGGGCGCAGAAAGTCGGTCGGGTCGATTCATTCCATTCATTCTAACGGAAAACGGGACAAATAGGCATGAACTTTTGCCGCATCGCAGCGATGGCGGCATACCTCCACCCCATCGTGCAGCACGACCGGGATCGCCCGGCCGTAGCGCTCACGCCAGGCCAAATCTGCATCCACGTCGCGTTTGACCACGGAAAAGCCATGGCGTTGCGCGATGGGCGCCAAGTCTTTCACCATCTCGTCACACAGATGGCATCCCGGGCGCGACAGCACCCATAGCTCGCGCGGCGGTCGCACTTCAGGAACCTCCTTTGCGCGTCATGGCGGCCAAGAGGGCTTGCAGGGTCACGGACGGCACTTCTCCCATGGCGGTACGCAAAGCCCCGGGATCCTGGCGCCGTACTACCGTCGTCGCGCCAAAGCGCTCGATTTGCTCGGAGGTCTCGGTCCCTTCCCAGGGCTCGAAGAACACCGACACGGTGACGAGGCCGTCGCCGATGAGCCACTGCACGATCGTCTTGCCAGAGGGGCCACGGCGCTGCAGGATTCCCTCGAGCTGAAATCCGGACGGCAAGGCACCGAGCTCCCAGCCCGTCTCACCGGCGCCGACGGATTTGCCCCGCAGATCGACGCGCTGCCACTCGCTGCGGGAGGCGAATTTCTGGCGAACGACGGCGGCCTGGGTCGCGGCACCCAACTGGAAATCGGAAAAAGTCTGCGTTTCCAGCGCACGGGCCGGAGTTTCTTCCCACACCACCCTTTTGAGCACGACCGCACTTTCCCGATCGATCCACCAATCTTGGCCGAAACGCAAAGCGTCGCGCGGCACGAAACGCACGCCGAACACCTCGCGCCCGGCAACGCGGTCCATGCCAAGGGATTCGAGACGATAGGACGATTCGATGCGGCCGACGGAGCCGACCGGATGATAAGACAGCCCGGCGGCCCCGGCAGCGCGATCGATCAGGACCACGCGATCCTCGGGCAGGAAACAGCGGACCTCGTCACCGATGCGTATGGTCTCGCGCGGGGCCCCTTCGAGCACCTCGACCCATTCCAGGGGCTTGCCGTCGGCGAGCAGATGGGTCACGCGCAGGGTCTGCATCTTGTCGCCGATCTGCAGAACCACCGTGCCGTGATAATCGGCGGCCGAAGGGGCGAGCGCCCGCTCGACCCAGCGCTGCAAATCCTCTGCCGCCCGGGCGCCGGCGGCGGCGAGCACGGCGGCGAGACAGAGCGCTGCCGTCAGTGTGCGGGCCACACGCATCAATGAGTCCCTCGCGGCTGCGCCATCACACGGGCATAACGCAGGCTACCGATACCGTTGGCCCCATGCGCATTGCCATAGGCCACCCAGTAGAACCGCTCGTCGACGCTCGCCCCCTCCTGGACCAAGGGCGCTGCATCGGCGGCAACCTGGCGCAGGGGCAAGGTATCCCCGCCCTCTTCGCGTGGCATCTGCCACACGGCCCAGCCGGCGGTAGCGACCACCGCCACGGCGGCGGCCGTCGCCATCCAGCGCGGACGCGCCTCGTTGGCAGCGGGCCGTCGTAACGGCAGGGGCACGGTCGACACCGTCGCCGGAAGCTCGGCATCGATTCGCGCGAGTATGGATGCCCGTAGATCGCGCATCGGTGTGGCGAGCTCGCCGCGAAGCGCTTCGCCGATGAGATGATAGGCCACCCAGCGCCCGGACAAGGCGGGGTCGCTCGCGAGCCGTTCAGCCCAAAACGCGGCATCCGCGCCGTCGAGCTCGCCATCGATCAGGGCCGACAGTGCCTCTGGAGTCGTTTTCGTGTCGCGCATCATGTCGTTTCCTACCAACGTCGATCGGGGGCCGTATCGAGCAACGGCCGCAAACGATGTGCGATCGCCTCCCGTGCGCGAAAGATTCGCGAGCGCACGGTACCGATCGGGCAGCCCATCACCTGGGCGATTTCTTCATAGCTGAGCCCTTCGAGCTCGCGCAACGTGATCGCGATGCGCAATTCTTCGGGCAGGGATTGGATCGCCTCTTCCACCGTCTGGGCGATCTCCTGGGTGAGGAGCAAATTTTCCGGTGTCTCGCTGTCGCTGAGCGTGTCGAGTTCGTCCCATGTCTCTCCCTCCTCCGTCTCATGAACGGTGGCGCTCACCGCCGGGCGGCGGTTGGAGGCCATCAGGTGATTCTTGGCGGTATTGATGGCGATGCGATAGAGCCAGGTATAGAAGGCGCTATCGCCCCGAAACGAGTCGAGCGCACGATAGGCCTTGATGAAGGTCTCCTGGGTCAAGTCTTCCACCTCCGCCGGGTCGCGCACCAGGCGCGACAACAACCGCTGCACTTTGCGCTGGTATTTCGACACGAGCAGCCCGAAGGCGTTCTTGTCGCCTTGCCGCGCGCGCGCCACGAGCTGTTGGTCGATTTCTCGGTTGGTCATCGAAAGCGAGCCTGACTTCCCTGTCGAAGGTTCATTATACCCACTCGCTTCGCTGACATCCGACGAAATCGACCACGAGCGCAGGGCTTTGGTTCCGCCGTTGTGATACCCTTTGATTCCCACCCCTCTTCCCTCTGTCCACGATGGAACACTTCGACGTCCTCATCCTCGGCAGCGGCCTCGCCGGTCAGAGCGTAGCGCTGAAACTCGCCGACCAACGCAAAGTCGCCCTCGTCACCAAACGCACCTTGATGGAGAGCGCCAGCGCCTACGCCCAAGGCGGCATCGCCGCGGTGCTCGACGATGCCGACAGCATCGAGGCGCACGTGCGCGACACCCTCGTGGCCGGCGCGGGACTGTGCGATCCGAAAGCCGTGCGCTTCGTGGTCGAACGCGGCAAGAAGGCCATCGACTGGCTCATCGCCCAAGGCGTGCCGTTCTCGCGCGACGAGCGCGGCCAGTACCATCTCACGCGCGAGGGAGGACATTCGCAGCGGCGCATCATCCACGCGGCGGATGCCACCGGTGCCGCCGTCCAGCAAACGCTCACCGCCAAGGTGAAGGCGCACCCGAACATCCGGGTGTTCGAGCACCACATCGCGATCGACCTCATCACCGGAACGAAGATCGGCCGGCCCGAACTGGGATGCCTCGGCGCTTACGTCTTCGACCGGCAGGCCGGGCACGTGCGCACCTTCTCGGCCGCACACACGGTGCTCGCCACCGGCGGCGCGGGCAAGGTCTACCTCTATTCGACCAACCCGGACACCGCCACGGGCGATGGCATCGCCATGGCCTGGCGCGCCGGCTGCCGCGTGGCGAACATGGAGTTCATCCAGTTCCATCCCACTTGCCTCTACCACCCGCACGCCAAGTCCTTCCTCATCAGCGAGGCGGTGCGCGGCGAGGGTGGCGTCTTGCGGCTGCCCAATGGCGAGCGCTTCATGCCGAAACACGACCCGCGCGCCGAGCTCGCGCCGCGTGACGTCGTGGCGCGCGCCATCGACTATGAGATGAAACGGCTCGGCATCGAGTGCGTCTACCTCGACATCACACACAAGGATCCGGACTGGATCCGCAGCCATTTCCCCAACATCTACGCGCGCTGCCTGGAATTGGGCATCGACATCACCAAGCAGCCGATCCCGGTGGTGCCGGCGGCGCACTATACCTGCGGGGGAGTCAAGGTCGACCTTTCCTCCCGCACCGACCTGCTGCACCTCTACGCGGTGGGCGAATCGACCTGCACGGGGCTGCACGGCGCGAATCGCCTGGCGAGCAATTCACTGCTCGAATGCCTCGTCTTCGGGGAAGCCGCGGTGCAGGACATGCTGGCGCAAACTCCCCGTGCGCCCCTGCCGCTGCCAGATTGGGACGAGAGCCGCGTAACCGACGCCGACGAGGAAGTGGTGATCGCGCACAACTGGGACGAGCTGCGCCGCTTCATGTGGGACTACGTCGGGATCGTGCGCACCACCAAGCGGCTGCAGCGCGCGATGCACCGCATTCGGCTGCTGGAGCGCGAGATCGCCGAGTACTATGCGAACTTCCGCGTCAGCAACGACCTCATCGAACTACGCAACCTGGTGACAGTGGCCGAGCTCATCGTGCGCTGCGCCCTCAAGCGCAAGGAGAGCCGCGGCTTGCATTACACCAAGGACTATCCCGACACCCTACCGGTCGCCCGCAATACCATCCTGCGGCCGCGGCGACCGACCAGTAGCGCACCAGTACGCCAAAGCCCAACGGTCTGACTCGGACAAAGCCGACAGCTCGACGAGATAAGTCGCGCCGCGACCGCCACGCAGCGGCCAGGTCCGCAGGATCACCCAGATGCCGAAGCGCCGGGCGTCCGTGCGATGGCGCGGCGCATTGCCCTCGGCGAGCGCGAAATAGCGCCCCGGCCACAACCACAGGGTCGCCCCGGTAGAAAACGATCGGCGCCAACGGGCCGCGATGAGGGCGAGGACAGCGGCGAACGCGGCCGCCTTGGGCCAAGGAAAGTACAGGAAAGCAAGGACAAATGAGCCCGCGACCAGGGCGAGCGCCAAGCCGATCGAACGGCGCGGCACAGGTACGACGAGCCGGTATGGCTGCGCCGTACCATCCATGGATCAGACCCGCTTGAAGAGCAGCGTGCCGTTGGTGCCGCCGAAACCGAAGGAGTTGGACAGCGCCGCCCGAATACGCGTGGGACGGGCGACGTTGGGGCAGTAGTCGAGATCACACCCCTCGCCGGGCTCTTCGAGGTTGATGGTGGGCGGCACGATCTGGTGATGCAGCGCAAGCACGGTGAATACGGCCTCCACCCCGCCGGCTGCGCCCAGCAGGTGCCCGGTCATCGACTTGGTCGAGCTCACCACCAACTGCCGCGCATGCTCGCCGAAGGTACGCTTCACCGCCACCGTCTCGGCTACGTCGCCCAGCGGCGTGGAAGTACCGTGGGCGTTGATGTAGTCGATCTCGTCTGGTGCCATGCGTGCGTCTTTGAGGGCGTTGCGCATGCAGCGCATGGCGCCGTCGCCATCCTCGCACGGCGCCGTCATGTGGAAGGCATCGGCGCTCATACCATAGCCCCCCACTTCGGCGTAGATGCGCGCGCCGCGGGCCTTGGCGTGCTCGTATTCCTCGAGCACCAACACCCCCGCCCCTTCACCGAGCACGAACCCGTCGCGATCTTTGTCCCAGGGGCGGCTCGCCCGTTCGGGCTCTTCGTTGCGCGTGGAGAGCGCCTTGGCCGAGGCGAATCCGCCGATCGCCAAGGGAGTGACGGTCGACTCGGCCCCGCCGGCGATCATCACGTCGACGTCGCCGTACTGGATCATGCGCGTCGCCTCGCCGATGCAGTGTGTGGCGGTACTGCAGGCGGTCACCATCGCCAGGCACGGCCCCTTGATGCCGAAATGGATCGACAGGTGGCCGGAGATCATGTTGATGATGGTGGCGGGGATGAAGAAGGGAGAGATGCGCCGCGGGCCACTTTTGAGGAATTCACCATGCGTCTCTTCGATCATCGGCAGACCGCCGATGCCGGAGCCGATGTTGATACCTACGCGCTCGGCATTCTCTTCGGTGATCTCGAGTCCCGAATCACGCATGGCCTGGATACCGGCCGCCATTCCGTAATGGATGAAGGTATCCATGCGGCGCGCTTCTTTCTTGGGAATGTAAGCCTCGACGTCGAACCCCTTGACCTCGCCGGCGATGCGTACCGGAAAACCGGAAGCATCGAAACGGCTGATGGGAACGATGCCGGAGCGCCCCGCGACGATGTTGGCCCAGGCTTCTTCGACGGTATTGCCCACCGGGGAAACGATGCCCATCCCGGTGACGACGACTCTGCGACGGGTCAAGGTTGGCTCCGCAGGAGAAGGGAAAAGGTTACTTCTTGACGTGGTTGGTAATGTAATCGATGGCCTGCTGCACCGTGGTGATCTTCTCGGCGTCCTCGTCCGGAATCTCGCATTCGAATTCTTCTTCCAGCGCCATCACCAGTTCGACGGTGTCAAGCGAATCGGCGCCGAGATCCTCGACGAAAGAAGATTCGTTCTTGATCTCGGATTCATTGACGCCCAGCTGCTCGGCCACGATTTTCTTGACACGCTGCTCGATGTTTTCCATTTCAGGAAACTCCTTGAACGGGATGTGGAAAAAACGGGGTTATTCTACCAAAGATGGGAAGTTTGCAACGGAAGGTTACACCATCAAGCGGCCATATACATGCCGCCGTTGACGTGCAGTGTCGCGCCGGTGACGTAGGAAGCCGCCGGCGAGGCGAGGAAGAGCACCGCTGCGGCCACCTCTTCCGGCGCGCCAAACCGCCCCAGGGCGATGCGACCGGCCAGGGCATGGCGGGCTTCGTCGGCGAGCGCCCGGGTCATGTCGGTGTCGATGAAACCGGGGGCGACGCAGTTCACGGTGATGCCGCGACTACCCAGTTCGAGCGCGAGCGAGCGGCTCATGCCGGCCACGCCCGCTTTCGCCGCGGCGTAATTGGCCTGACCGGGGTTGCCCGAATGCGCCACCACGGAGGTAACGTTCACGATGCGGCCGTAGCGCGCCTTCATCATCCCCTTGAGCACGAGTTTGCACAGACGGAAAGTCGCCTTGAGGTTGGTGTCGAGCACGGCATCCCATTCCTCGTCCTTCATGCGCAGGGCGAGGTTGTCGCGGGTGATGCCGGCGTTGTTCACCAATACGGCGATGGGTCCGTACTGCTGCTCGACGGCAGCGATGAACGCCGTGGCTGCAGCCGCGTCGGTGACGTCGAGCCGCATCCCCTCGCCGGCGATGCCCGCGGCGCGCAGCGCTTCGGCGATGGCGGCGGCCCCTTCGTCGGTGGTCGCCGTGCCAATCACTTTGGCCCCCGCCTGCCCCAGGGCGAGTGCGATGGCTCGGCCGATGCCGCGGGAGGCACCCGTGACGACGGCCGTCTGGCCGTCGAGGCGAAACTGGATCATGTCTTCCCCTTTTCCTTGTCAGCCCTTGGTGCCGAGCGTCTCGAGTGCCGCACGCAGGCTCGCCGCGTCGGCGAACGCCCCGCCTTCGAGATCCTTGACGATGCGTTTGGTGAGCGCGGCGAGCACCTTGCCGGGCCCGCATTCATAGACGTGGGTGATACCGCGATGCGCTGCCTCTGCGATCGTCTCGATCCAGCGCACGGGGCGCCAGGCCTGCTCGACGAGGGCACGGCGAATCTCCTCGGGGTCGCGGTGTTCGACAACATCGACGTTGTGCAGCACGGGAATGCGAGGCGGGCGCAGCGCGATACCGGCGAGGCGCTCGGCAAGCCGCTCGGCGGCCGGTTTCATCAGTTCGCAGTGAAAAGGGGCGCTCACCGGCAGCGGCACGGCGCGCTTGGCTCCGGCTTCTTTGGCGAGCGCCGCGGCGCGTTCGACCGCCTCCTTGTGCCCGGCGATGACGATCTGCCCTGGGGCATTGAGATTGGCCGGGGCGACGATACCCCCCGTCTCGGCAGCGGCCTGGCGGCAAACGGCTTCCACGGCCGCGGCATCCAGCCCCATCACCGCAGCCATGGCGCCGGCACCGGCCGGAACCGCTTCCTGCATCGCCTGGGCGCGCAACCGCACCAGGGGCAGCGCGTCGGCGAACGACAGACTCTCCGCGGCCACCAATGCCGTATATTCCCCCAGGCTGTGCCCGGCGAGGAGCGCCGGTTCAGGGCCGCCCAGGGCGCGCCAGGCGCGCCACACGGCCACGCCAGCCGTGAGCATCAGCGGTTGGGTATTGACCGTGAGTGCAAGCCGTTCGGCTGGACCGGACTGAACCATCTCCCACAGATCTTCGCCGAGCACGTCGCTCGCCTCGGCAAAGGTCTCACGGATGGCCGGCAGCCCCTCATAAGGAGCCATCATGCCGACGGACTGCGACCCCTGACCGGGAAACACGAACATGAAACGCATGATCCTCCGTCTCCTCAATAGCGCAGCAGCGCCGCACCCCAGGTAAAGCCGCCGCCGATGCCCTCGAGCAAGAGGGTCTGTCCAGGGCGGATCTTGCCCTCGGCGATGCCGACGTCGAGCGCCAACGGAATGGAGGCCGCCGACGTATTGCCGTGCCGATCCACCGTGCTGATGACCTGCTCGAGCGGTAGGCCCAGACGTTTGGCCGTGGCCTGCAGGATGCGGACGTTGGCCTGATGCGGAATCAGCCAATCGAGCGATTCGACCGGCAGTTTGGCCAGATCGAGTACTTCGTGCGCCACTTCGGCTAGCACCTGGACAGCGAATTTGAACACCGCCTGCCCTTCCATGCGCACGAAGGGATCGCCCTGCACCTTGCCCGCACCCACTTGGCCCGGCACCCACAACTCGGCGTGATGCCGCCCGTCGGCGTGGAGCCGCGTGGCAAGGATACCCGGCAGTTCATCGGCTTCGAGCACGATCGCGCCGGCTCCATCGCCGAAGAGCACACAAGTGGAGCGATCGTTCCAGTCGAGAATGCGAGAGAAGACTTCGGCGCCGACCACCAGCGCCCGCCGCGCCTCCCCCAGGCGAAGGAACTTGTCGGCGAGCGCCAGCGCATAGACGAAACCACTGCACACCGCCTGGACGTCGAATGCGGGCGCCCGGTTGGTCATGCCCAGCTTGGCCTGCAAAATGGTGGCCGTACTGGGAAAGACGTAATCCGGCGTGGAGGTGGCGAGCACGAGGAGGTCGATATCGTCGGGCCGACAATCGGCCCGCTCCAGGGCATGCCGTGCGGCGATGAGGGCGAGGTCGCTCGCCATCTCCCCCTCGGCGGCGAAATGCCGTGCGGCGATGCCGGTGCGGGTGCGAATCCATTCATCCGACGTTTCGATGCCGCGCGCGACCAGATCGTCGTTGGTGATGGGCACTCCGGGCAGATGGCTACCCGTGCCGATGATGCGGGAAAATCTCATGACGATGCCACCTCGGTGACGGGCGAGACGGCCCGAGGCCACGCCCCTGCCATTTTTTGTTCGATGCGCTCGACCAGGCGATGCGCCGCCGCTTCGGTCGCTCGATCCAGGGCCTGACCGAAGGCATAGGCATCGGCCCCGCCGTGGCTCTTCACCACGACCCCGCGCAATCCCACCAACACCGCACCGTTGTAGCGGCGCGGATCGACGCGATTTTTGAATCGTTTGAGCACCGGATAGGCCGCCAACCCCATGAGACGGGTGAGCAACGTGCGGTTGAATTCTTCGCGCAGGATGAGCGCGAGCATCTGCGCGAGCCCCTCGGTCGTCTTGAGCGCGACGTTGCCGACGAACCCGTCGCACACGACGACGTCGGCTTGGCCGGAGTAGATGTCCTCGACGTTGCCGACGAAATTGAGATCGGTGGCACGCAGCAGTGCCGCGGCATCCCGCACCACCTGATTGCCTTTGATGTCTTCGGTGCCGATGTTGAGCAGCCCCACCCGGGGACGCTCCACCTGTTCGACGGCGGATACGAGCAAGGAACCCATGATGCCGAATTGACGCAAGTGCTCGGCAGTGCAATCGACGTTGGCCCCGAGATCGAGCACCCAGACGCGACTGCCGCGCGCCGGCAGCACCGTGGCGATCGCCGGGCGATCGATGCCGGGCAGAGTCTTCAATACGAAGCGCGCGATCGACATCAACGCACCGGTATTACCGGCGGAAACCACCGCCTGTGCCCGGCCCGCCTTGATCTGCTCGATCGCCACGCGCAGGGAAGAATCCTTCTTGTTGCGCATGGCGGACGTGGGCGCCTCGTCCATCTCGACGACCTGGGAAGCCGGCACGAGCTCGATGCGCCCGCCGAAATCACGGCGCAGACGCGCGACTTCCGCCTCGATCGCCGCCGGCTGCCCCACCGCCAGCACGGAGATGGCAGAACGGCGGCGCAAAAACGCCTCGATCGCCGGCAAGGTGACTTGCGGCCCGTGATCCCCGCCCATGCAATCGACGGCGAGTACGAGCGAATCTTCGCCCTGGGAATTCGTCATGATCGGTCACAAAAAACGTGCAATCGCGGCACCCAACGACGCAAACGATTGCACGAGACCATCGACCGCAGAAAGGAGGCTCACTCGCCGCTGACGTCGATCACCTTGCGGCCGCGATAGAAGCCGCTCGGCGTGATGTGATGGCGCCGATGCACTTCACCCGTGGTGGGATCGACGGCGATCGGCGGATTCTTCAGCGCTTGGTGGGCGCGATGCATCCCGCGCTTGGAGGGGGATTTCTTGTTCTGCTGAACGGCCATGACCGGATACTCCTCTCGTTCGAACCAGCCGGACGACGCCGGCCAAAAAGCTAAAGATTATCTCACGAACGCTTCAGTTGCGCCAAGACCGCGAACGGGGAAGGTTTGTCACCCGCCTCCCAGGGCCCGGGCGGCTCGCAGACTTCATGCCGCGCGAAGACGGGCAACTCAAGCAGGATCTCGTCCTCGACGAGGCTCGCCACGTCGATCTTCCCGGCAAACTGGATCGCATCACAGGATTCGTCCTCGAGCTCCTCTTCGGGAATGACCTCGTCGAGGCGATACAACGACAAGCGCCGCGCCACGACGAACGCCCAATCCATCGGCTCGAGACAACGCTCGCAGCGCAATACCGCCACCCCCTGCGCGCTCACCTCGAGCGCGGCCCGGCCATCCTCGAGCCGCAGCCCCGAGACATGCCAGCGCACCGCCCCCAATTCGAGCGAGGAAGCAGCCAAGCGTGGCAGCTCGGCCGAGCCGAACTCACCGGAGAGCGAGTCGGCATCCCGAGCGAACACCAGCGGATCGGACAGAATCACGTTTTGCGACATAGGTCGGCAATGATAAGATTTCCCGACATTTTTGTCAAAAATACCCTTCATGCCGCGTCTGATCCTCGCCTCCACCTCGCCCTACCGTCGCCAGCTCCTCGAGCGCTTCGGCCTGCCTTTCGCCGCCATCGCCCCCCAGGTCGATGAAACACCGCTGCCCGGCGAATCCCCGGCACAGACGGGCCGGCGACTGGCCGAAGCCAAAGCCCGAGCGGTTGCGGCGACGCTCGGCGAAGCCTGCCACGTCATCGGCAGCGACCAGGTCGCCCACCTCGGCGACGAGCGTTTCGGCAAACCGGGCAGCGTGGAGCGTGCCGTCGCGCAACTGCAACGCATGCGCGGCCGGACAGTGGAATTCTCCACCGCCGTGTGCGTACTCGACGAGCAGGGCCGCGCCCAGACCGAACTCGTGCCCACCCGGGTGCGCTTTCGCGCCGACCTCACCGACGCGGAGATCGTGCGCTACGTCGAGCGCGAACGGCCGCTCGACTGCGCCGGCAGCGCCAAGGCCGAAGGTCTGGGCATCACGCTGCTCGAGGCGATCGAATCGAGCGACCCCACCGCCCTCATCGGCCTGCCGCTCATCGCCACGGCGCGGATGCTGCGCCGCCTCGGGTGGACGCTGCCGTGACCCCCGGGCGATTGCTGCTCATCCCCACGCCACTAGGCGATGAAGGGCCGCCGCTGCTGCCGCCGGAACACTTGCGCGAAGTGCAGCGCCTGCGCCGTTTCGTCGTCGAAAACGAGAAACCAGCCCGCGCCGCCCTCAAACGCCTGGGACATCCGAGGCCAATTGCCGAATTACTGCTGCAGCGCATCCCCGACGCGCCGACGCCGGCTGCTCTGGACGTGCTACTCGCACCTTGCCTAGAAGGCGAGGACATCGGCCTGATGTCCGATGCCGGCTGCCCCGGGGTGGCCGACCCCGGAGCGGCGCTGGTCGCCCGGGCGCACGGGCGCGGCATTGCCGTGGTGCCGCTCGTCGGCCCTTCGGCCCTCATGCTCGCGCTCATGGGCAGCGGTCTCGAGGGCCAGCGTTTCGCCTTCCACGGCTACCTGCCGATCCCGGCGCCGGAGCGCGCCACCGCGATCGCCGCACTGGAAGCGAAATCCCGCGCCCAGAGGCAGAGCCAATTCTTCATCGAAACGCCATACCGTAACGATCGCATGCTCGAAACCCTGGTGCAGGTGCTGGCACCGACGACGCTGCTGTGCGTGGCCTGCCATCTCACCCAGCCGGATCAATGGATCCGCACCGCCCCCGTCGCACGCTGGCGCACCGAACCCTTACCGACGCTCGGCAAGCGCCCGACCGTCTTCGGCTTTCTCTCCCAGCAATAGCGGCGCGAGCGCACGCGCAGAATCCACCACCGACAACGGCCGCAGCGCCGTGAGCGCCTCGCGCGGATGCGCCCCGTAGGCCACGCCAATGGCGGACGTTCCCGCCGCCTGGGCCATGAGCAAGTCGTGCGTCGTATCGCCGATCATCACTGCCCGCTCGGGCGGAACCGCGAACTCTTCGAGCAGCTCGTGCAGCATCTGCGGATGCGGCTTGGAATGGCACTCATCGGCGGTACGCGAGGCCATCACGTAGCGGCGCAAACCCGAATGATCGAGCGCACGTTCCAGCCCTAGCCGGCTCTTTCCGGTGGCCACCGCCACGTAGCGCCCGGCCGCCACGAGCCGCGCAAGCAGCTCCTCGACCCCGGGAAAGAGCTCGAGCTCGCCGTCGTGCGACAAGTAATGGTGGCGGTAGCGCGCCGCCATCTCCGGGTAGCGCTGCGCCGGCAGCTCGGGCAGCGCCAGACGCAAGGCATCGGCCAAGCCCAGGCCGATCACCTGCCGCGCCCGCTGCGCCGGCGGAGGCGGCACGCCCAGATCCTCGGCGGCACGCTGCATCGCGCGCACGATGGCCGCCGTCGAATCCATCAGCGTTCCATCCCAATCGAATACCACCAGATCGAATGCGCTCACCCTTCCTCCCCCGCGCCCAGATCAGCCAAAAATTCCCGCAATTCCGGCGGCAATGGCGCCTCCAGGTCGAGGCGCACCCCCGAGCGCGGATGCACGAAAGAAAGAAATGCCGCATGCAGGAACATGCGATCGAATCCCGACCGCGCCAGCGCCTTGTTGGCGGCGAAACGACCGTACTTCTCGTCTCCCACCAAGGGATGCCCCAGATGCGCCATATGGACGCGAATCTGATGCGTGCGCCCGGTCTTCAATTCCACTTCCACCAAGGTATAACCCGCCTGCGGCCAGCGCCGCAGACGCCGCACGATGCTGTGCGCGACTTTCCCCTCAGGGCTGACGCGCACGCGTCGCTCCCCTTCCGGCGTGAGGTACTTGAAAAGCGGCGCGCGCACATGCTGCATGTGCTGCTCGACGAGGCCGTGGACCAAGGCGAGATAGCGCTTGCGCACCTGCCCGGCGCGCAAGGCATCCTGCAGCGCCTTCAGGGCCGAGCGGCGCTTGGCCACCATCAGCAGGCCGGACGTTTCACGATCGAGCCGATGCACCAGCTCGAGCAGCGGTGCCGCCGGCCGCTCGGCGCGCAAGCGCTCGATCACCCCGAACGACACGCCCGAGCCGCCATGCACCGCCAACCCGGCCGGCTTGTCGAGTACGATCAGGTCTTCGTCCTCATGGATCACCGGCAGCGGCGGCCCGGCGGGAATCGCCGGACGCACGGGCGCCTCGGCCACGCGCACCGGCGGCACCCGCACCCTCTGTCCCTGCTCGAGGCGTGTCTGCGCCTGCGCCCGACGGCCGTCGACGCGCACCTCGCCGCTGCGGATGATGCGATAGACGTGACTCTTCGGCACCCCCTTGAGGTGACGCAGAAGGTAATTGTCCAGGCGCTGCCCGGCGCCCGCCTCGTCGACGCACCACTCCTGCGCCGCGGGAGAAATTTTGCGTTCCATCATCTTCCCGAATATACTATCGCTTCGATTCACGGTCGAGTCGTCGTGCAACGTCCACCCGGAGTGGACCGACTTCGAGCGGTCGAGCCCGTCGAGAAGACGCCGTGCTCCCGCCCGACCGGAATCGGGTAACCCCTCCGACCCGGCGCCTCGATTTTTTTCGCGCCGCGTCGGATGAACCGGCGGAACACCAGGCTCGCCCGGCCTTATCGACTTTTTTCTCAACTTGAACGGCTCGGGCGGACACGAACAGGAATGCAGTCCGCCGCACCCCGAACGGTGCGGCACAACCGAAGAGACGATCGACGACATGGTGCCACCGAATCCAGGCCCCACGCCTCCCGCACTGCACGGCGCAGTCCCTTGCCCCGTGCGGCCTGCCCGGCCGCCGCGGAACGGCGCCTCCGCGCGCTGACGTCGACCCTCACCGGGCCGCTGCCCGTTCGCGTCCGCCCGCAGCGCGGGAGTGACGACACGATGAAACGCATGCTCTTCAACGCGACGCAGCCGGAAGAACTGCGCGTCGCCATCGTCGACGGCCAGAAGCTGATCGATTTCGACATCGAAGGATCCGGCCGCGAACAGCGCAAAGGCAATATCTACAAGGCGGTGATCACCCGCATCGAGCCCAGCCTCGAGGCGGTGTTCGTCGATTACGGCGAAGAGCGCCACGGGTTCCTTCCCTTCAAGGAAGTCGCCCGCACCTACTGGAAAAGCACCGAAGCCAACGGCCGCACACGGGTGCAAGACGCCCTCTCGGTCGGGCAAGAGCTCATCGTCCAGGTGGAAAAGGACGAGCGCGGCAACAAGGGCGCGGCGCTCACCACCTATATCTCTCTGGCTGGCCGCTACCTCGTCCTCATGCCCAACAACCCGCGCGGCGGCGGTGTGTCGCGTCGCATCGACGGGGAAGAGCGGGCCGAGCTGAAAGCCTTGCTCGAGGAACTCGACGTCCCCGACGGCATGAGCCTGATCGCACGCACCGCGGCCATCGGCCGCACGCGCGAAGAGCTGCAGTGGGACCTCAACTACCTCCTCAAGCTGTGGCGTGCGATCGAAGACGCCGCCGCCTCGCAATCCGGCCCCTTCCTCATCTACCAGGAAAGCGCCCTGGTGATTCGGGCGATCCGCGATTACTTCCAGCCCGACATCGGCGAGATCCTGTGCGACACCGACGACATCTACGAGCAGGCGCGCCAATTCATGGCCCACGTCATGCCCGACTGCGTGCCGCGCGTCAAACGCTACCAGGACGATGTCCCCCTCTTCTCCCGCTTCCAGATCGAACACCAGATCGAGACGGCCTATTCGCGCCAGGTGAATCTGCCCAGTGGCGGCGCCATCGTCATCGACCACACCGAAGCGCTGGTGGCCATCGACGTCAACTCCGGGCGCGCCACGAAAGGGGCCGACATCGAAGAGACGGCCTTCAAGACCAACCTGGAGGCGGCCGATGAGATCGCCCGTCAGCTGCGCCTGCGCGACCTCGGCGGACTCATCGTCATCGACTTCATCGACATGGAGTCGGCCAAAAACCAGCGCGAGGTCGAGAACCGCCTCAAGGATTCCATCAAACACGACCGCGCCCGCGTGCAGCTGGGCAAGATCAGCAAATTCGGCTTGCTGGAACTCTCGCGCCAACGGTTGCGCCCGGCACTGGCCGAGACGAGCTACATCACCTGTCCCCGCTGTACCGGCACCGGCCACATCCGCAGCACTGAATCGGCCGCGCTGCACATCCTGCGGCTGATCGAAGAAGAGGCGATCAAGGAGAACACCGCCGCCGTCTATACCCAGGTTCCGGTCGACGTCGCCACCTACCTCCTCAACGAGAAGCGGGTCGACGTCGCCCGCATCGAAGCGCGGCACAAGGTACGTATCGTCGTCATCCCCAACCGCCACATGGAGACGCCGGCCTATGAAGTGGTGCGTCTGCGCCACGACCAGCTCGACACGCACGACGTCACCCTGGTGAGCTACGAACTGGCCACGCCACCCGCCCCCGAATCCAACCGCGTCACCGAGCTCACCGAGAAACCTGCCCGGCGCCAGGAAGCGGCCGTCAAGGGCATCACCCCCGAAACACCGCCCCCTTCGCCGAGCGCCGCGGCCCCCGTCCCGGCGCCGACCGCCGAATCTTCCGCGGTGAAATCCGCCCCGCCCCCCTTGGTGCAGCGCCTCAAGTCCTGGTTGCGCAGCCTCATGGGCCCTGGCGCCAGCGAAGCAGCCAAGGCCGAAGCGCCCGTCCCGGCTCCCGCTGCGGCCGAATCCGCCGCCGAAGCGCCCCGACGCCCCGAAGGTCGGCGTCAACCGCGCCCGCCCCGTAGCGCCGAAGGATCCCGCCGCAGCGAGCGTGCGCCGCGCGAACCGAGCCGGCGCCGTGAAGAAGCGACGGAGCGCCGCAGCGAGCGTGCGCCCGTCGAAGCACCCCTTCCGAGCCCTGTTTCCGAGACCCTGCCCATCGCACCGCAGACGCCCCAGGTTCCCGCCTCCGCCCCAAGCGCCGAACCCGCGCCGTCGCGGGTGCCTGCCGCGGAGGAAACCGGAGAAACGCTGGAACTGGTCTTGCCATCGGCCGGCGAATCCTCGACCGAAACTGCGTCGCCCGAAACTTCGGCCAAGCGTCGCCGCCGCTCGCGTTCGCGCCGCAAGGGAACGGGTGAAGCGGCAGAGACGATCGAATCCGCCGAAACCGAAGATACGGCGCAGGCCGAGATCGAACCCGCTGCGAGCGAAGAGTCTGGCCGAGCCGCCGAGTCCCAGCCGCCGCGCAAGTCCGCGAAAAAGCGCGACGATGCCACCGCCGCGCACCTGCCCGAGCCAGCATCCGCCGCTCCAGCGCCGGAAAATCTGCCCGTCCTCGTGCCGCCGCAGCTTCCCGCGCCGGCAGTCGGGCAGGAGGGCGCAGGCGCGGCCGCCGAGTCTGAAGCTCCCGCCACGGCCGCTTCCGTCAGCCTGACCGAGATCGCTGCGCCACAGGGCGAACCCGAGGTTCCCTCTCGGAACACCCTGTTCGAAGGAGCAGTGGCTGAAATCGCCGAGGCAGCACCGGCCGAACAGGCGCTGCCCAGCCGTACGGCCGTAGCCCAAGAATCCGCGGCGGTTCCTGCGAGCGAGGAAACGGCCGTCTCCCTTCCGGCGAGCGAACCTCGGACCGAGGCGACCCCCTCCACGCCGTCCGGATCCGCCATGCCGAAGGCGGAGGTCACTGCGCCCACGCCGACACCGCCGCAGACGACGCCCGAATCCCTGCGCGAGATCCTCGCCGCCGCCGGCCTGCAGTGGGTAGAGACCGATCCAGCCAAGCTCGCCGAGCTCAAGCCCACCGAAGTGATCGTGCAACTCGGCCGCCCCGTGGTGCGCCTGCCCAAGGTCGAGGAAGGGCCGCTCGTTCAGGTGGAGACCAAGCGGTCCTCTGTCGAATCGACCCCACCCGTCGCCGACGAGCAACCTCCCGCCGCCTGAAAAAGGGCGCGGCAAACGCCGCGCCCTTCACCTTTCCCCGTTTCCTCACTCCTCGAGCGAGGCGTGGGGATCGGCACCGAAGACTCGTTCGCGCAGGCGAAAGAGCCGGTCGCGCACCTGCGCGGCCGCCTCGAACTCCAGATTGCGCGCGTGCTCCAGCATCTCCTTCTCCAGCCGGGCGATCGCCCGCGCCACCGCCTTCTCGTCGGCCGGATCGATGGACTCTTCCCAGTGTGCCTCGGTCGCCGCGACGGCCCGCGCCGAGGACCGCTTCTCTCCCTCTTCGTCATAGACCCCGTCGATGATGTCCTTGATGCGCTTGGTCACACCGCGCGGGGTGATGCCGTGCTCAGCGTTGTAGGCGAGCTGCTTGGCGCGGCGCCGTTCGGTCTCGTCGATGGCGCGGCGCATCGACTCGGTGACGCGGTCAGCGTAGAGGATGGCCGTGCCGTGGAGATTGCGCGCCGCCCGCCCGATCGTCTGGATGAGCGAGCGCTCGGAGCGCAGAAACCCCTCCTTGTCCGCGTCCAGGATCGCCACCAGCGACACCTCGGGGATGTCCAACCCCTCGCGCAGCAGGTTGATGCCCACCAGCACGTCGAATTCCCCCAGACGCAGGTCGCGGATGATCTCCACGCGCTCGACCGTGTCGATGTCCGAATGCAAATAGCGCGCACGAACGCCGTTCTCGTTGAGATACTCCGTCAAATCTTCGGCCATGCGCTTGGTGAGCGTGGTCACCAGCACGCGCTCGCCGGCAGCCACGCGACGCTTGGCTTCGGCGAGCAGGTCATCGACCTGGGTCGAAGCCGGGCGCACGATCACTTCCGGATCGACCAGCCCCGTGGGGCGCACCACCTGCTCCACGAGCTGCTGCTGGTGCGTCGTCTCGTACTCGCCGGGCGTGGCCGAGACGAAGATCGTCTGCGGCATCAATCGCTCGAACTCCTCCCAGGTGAGCGGCCGGTTGTCGAGTGCCGAGGGCAGGCGAAAGCCGTATTCGACGAGGTTCTCCTTGCGCGAACGGTCGCCGCGAAACATCCCCCCGATCTGCCCCACCGTCACGTGCGACTCGTCGATGAAGAGCAGCGCATCGGCCGGCAGGTAGTCCATGAGCGTGGGCGGAGGCTCGCCCGGACGGCGTCCCGAAAGGTGCCGGGAATAGTTCTCGATCCCCTTGCAAAATCCCATCTCGGAGAGCATCTCCAGGTCGAAGAGCGTGCGCTGCTCCAGACGCTGCGCCTCCACCAGCTTGCCGCACTCCAATAGCCACGCCTTGCGCTCGCGCAGCTCTTCCTTGATCGAATCGATCGCGCGCAGGACGGTGGCGCGCGGAGTCACGTAATGGCTCGAAGGATAGACGGTGAAGCGCACGAGTTTATGCACCAGATGCCCGGTGAGCGGATCGAAGAGCGTGAGATGTTCGATCTCGTCGTCGAAAAGCTCGATGCGCAGCGCGTACTCCGCGCTCTCGGCCGGGAAGACGTCGATCACCTCGCCGCGCACGCGGAAGGTTCCTCGGCGGAAATCCGCGTCGGCGCGTTCGTACTGCATCTGCACCAGACGCTCGATGATGGCGCGCTGCCCCATGTGCTCGCCCTCGCGCAGGTGCAAGACCATCGAGTGGTAATCGACCGGGTCGCCGATGCCGTAGATGCACGAGACGGTGGCCACGATCACCACGTCGCGCCGCTCCATCAGGCTCTTGGTCGCCGACAGACGCATCTGCTCGATGTGCGCGTTGACGCTCGAATCCTTCTCGATGTAGAGGTCGCGGCTGGGCACGTAGGCTTCGGGCTGATAATAGTCGTAATACGAGACGAAGTACTCGACGGCGTTCTTGGGGAAGAACTCGCGGAACTCGGCGTAGAGCTGGGCGGCGAGCGTCTTGTTCGGCGCCATCACCAGGGCCGGGCGCCCGCAGCGGGCGATCACGTTGGCCATGGTGTAGGTCTTGCCCGAACCGGTCACCCCCAGCAGCGTCTGAAACATCAGCCCGTCGCGGATGCCAGCGACCAAGGCCTCGATCGCCTGAGGCTGGTCCCCGGCCGGCGGATAGGGTTGGAACAGCTCGAACGGGCTGCCCGGAAAGCGCACGAAGCGCCCGCTGGAGGAAGGAAGTTCGGCCATGCTACAATTTCCTTTTTCGGCGGTAGCCTTGCGACATCTTACCCCGAAGCGGGTTCCCGCAAGGCACAGCCCGATGGTCCAGCCTCAGGAGCCCCGATCCATGTCCCGCAGTCTCTTTGCCGCGGTCGAACTCGCGCCGCGCGACCCCATCCTCGGACTCAACGAAGCCTTCGCCGCCGACCCTCGCCCCCAGAAAGTAAACCTCGGCGTGGGCGTGTATTACGACGAAGAAGGACGCATTCCGCTGCTCGCCTCGGTGAAGACCGCCGAGGAAGCGCGCGTGCGTCAGGCCAAGCCGCGCGGCTACCAGCCCATCGAAGGCCCGGCCGCCTACACCGGCGCCGTGCAGCGTCTGCTCTTTGGCGCCAATTCCCCGCTGCTCGCCGAAGGGCGCGTCGTCACCGCCCAAGGGCTGGGCGGCACCGGGGCGCTGCGCATCGGTGGTGATCTCCTCAAGCGCATCGTGCCCGAGGCCACCGTCTACATCTCCGACCCCAGCTGGGAAAACCATCGCGGCATCTTCGAGGCGGCGGGCTTTCCCGTGCGCACCTACCGCTACTACGATCCGGCCACCGGCAGGGTGGATTTCGCCGGCATGAAGGCGGCGCTCGCGGCCATGGCCCCGCGCAGCATCGTCGTGCTGCACGCCTGCTGCCACAACCCCACCGGAGCCGATCTCACCGAAGCGCAGTGGAAAGAAGTCGCCCAAGCCTGCGTGGCGGGCGAGCTCGTCCCCTTCCTCGACATGGCCTACCAGGGTTTCGCCGAAGGGATCGACGCCGACGCCGCGGCGGTGCGCCATTTCCTCGCCACCGGCATCCCCTTCTTCGTCTCGAGCTCGTTCTCGAAGAATTTCTCCCTCTACGGCGAGCGCGTCGGGGCGCTGTCCATCGTCACCGGCTCGCGCGACGAGGCCGAGCGGGTGCTGTCGCAGCTCAAGCGCGTCATCCGCACCAACTACTCCAACCCGCCCACGCACGGCGCGGCGCTCGTGGCCGACGTGCTCGCCTCGAGCGAGCTGCGCGCGCAATGGGAAGAAGAGCTCGGCGGCATGCGCCGACGCATCCGCGCCATGCGCGAGGGGCTGCGCCAGCGCCTGGAAGCCGCCGTACCGGGCAAGGACTTCTCCTTCGTCACCGGCCAGCGCGGCATGTTCTCCTACACCGGGCTCACCCCCGAGCAGGTCGAACGGCTCAAGAGCGAGTACGGCATCTACGCGGTACGCTCCGGGCGCATCTGCATCGCCGCGCTCAACGCGCGCAACCTCGACTACGTCGCCGAAGCGATCGCCGCCGTCCTGCGCGGCTGAGCTCCTTTCCGCCGCCCCGCTCGGGGCGGCACCCCTCCCCCATGAACGAACTCGACGCCTTCCTCGAACACCTCGTCTGGCGCACTCCCTCGGGTGAGACGATCGGCTGCACGGAAAAGCGCAAAGTCCTGCGCGAGAATCTCGAGGAACTCGCCCAGATGCTCAAAGATGCCCTCGACGACGCGCTCCTCATGGGCGTGAGCGAACGCCAGGTGCGCGAGGTCTTCCACGCCCTGATCGACCGCATCGAGAGCGACTTTGCCGAACGCGACGATTGAGCGCGACGAATCGATCCCATCGTCCGCGCCGGGGTTGCGTTTGGGCGCGGACGCATTAGAATGAAACCATGACGACACGGCATACCACCACCCCGATCCTCGAGGAGGAAGAGGCGCGGGTTTCCCCCCCGCCGTTCTATAAGGTGCTGTTGCTCAACGACGACTACACCCCCATGGACTTCGTCGTGATCGTGCTGGAGCGTTTTTTTCACATGGGCCGCGAACGCGCGACGCAAATCATGCTCAAAGTCCATCATGAGGGGATGGCAGTGTGCGGCGTCTATCCGAAAGACATCGCCGCCACCAAGGTCGAGCAAGTCACGGCCTTTGCCCGGCAACACGGACACCCCCTCGCCTGCGTCATGGAGGAAGTTTGAAAATGATCGCCCAAGAGCTGGAAGTCACATTACACATGGCGTTCGTCGACGCGCGGCAGAAGCGGCACGAGTACGTCACCGTCGAACACCTGCTGCTCGCGCTGCTCGACAACCCGTCGGCGGCCGATGCGCTGCGTGCGGTGGGGGCCAATTTCGACGAACTGCGCCGCGAACTGTCGCAGTTCATCGACACGCACGTACCGCGGGTGCCGGGCAACGGCGACGTCGACACCCAGCCCACGCTGGGTTTCCAGCGCGTCATCCAGCGTGCCATCCTGCACGTGCAATCCTCGGGCAAATCCGAAGTGGTCGGCGCCAACGTGCTGGTGGCGATTTTCGGCGAGAAGGATTCGCACGCGCTCTATCTGCTGCAGCGGCAGAAGATCACCCGGCTCGACCTCGTCAATTACCTCTCGCACGGCATCGTCAAGTCGCGCAACGCCGCACAAGGTGAAGCCGCGGCAAGCAAAGCCAAGCACGAGGCGAACGAGGAGGAAGAAACGCCGCAGGGCAACGGCGGTGCGCTGGAGAATTTCACCGTCAATCTCAACCAGCTCGCCCGCGAAGGCAAGATCGACCCGCTCATCGGCCGTGAGACCGAGCTCGAGCGCGTCATCCAAACGCTTTGCCGCCGGCGCAAGAACAATCCCCTGCTCGTGGGCGAAGCCGGCGTGGGCAAGACGGCCATCGCCGAGGGGCTCGCGCGCATGATCGTCGAAGGCAAGGTGCCCGAGATCCTCGCCAACGCCCAGGTCTACGCGCTCGACATGGGGGCGCTCCTTGCCGGCACGAAGTACCGCGGCGACTTCGAACAGCGCCTCAAGGCCGTGCTCAAGCAACTGAAGGAGCGGCCAAACGCCATCCTCTTCATCGACGAGATCCACACGCTCATCGGTGCGGGGGCGGCCTCGGGCGGTACGCTCGATGCCTCCAACCTCTTGAAGCCGGCCCTCTCCAGCGGCCAGCTCAAGTGCATCGGCGCCACCACGTACGCCGAATACCGCCAGATCTTCGAGAAGGATCACGCCCTGTCGCGCCGCTTCCAGAAGATCGACGTGCCCGAGCCGAGCGTGGAAGACACCATCGCCATCCTCAAGGGGCTGCGTAGCCGGTTCGAGGCACACCACAACGTGAAATACTCCACCGCTGCGCTGCACGCCGCCGCCGAGCTCGCGGCGCGTTTCATCACCGACCGGCAGCTGCCGGACAAGGCCATCGACGTCATCGACGAAGCCGGTGCGGCGCAGAAGATCCTGCCCAAGAACAAGCAGAAGAAAGTCATTGGAAAAGGCGAAATCGAGGCGATCGTCGCCAAGATCGCGCGCATCCCGCCGCGCACCATCGCCGCCGACGACCGCGAGAAACTCGCCAGCCTCGAGCGCGACCTGAAGAGCGTCGTCTTCGGGCAGGATGCGGCGATCGAAGCGCTCGCCCGCGCCATCAAGATGTCGCGCTCTGGCCTGGGCAATCCGCAAAAACCCATCGGCGCCTTCCTCTTCTCCGGCCCCACCGGTGTGGGCAAGACCGAAGTCGCGCGCCAGCTCGCCTACACGCTGGGGATCGACCTCATCCGCTTCGACATGTCGGAGTACATGGAACGGCATACCGTCAGCCGCCTGATCGGCGCGCCGCCGGGCTACGTCGGCTTCGAACAGGGGGGGCTCCTCACCGAAGCGGTGATGAAGAAACCGCACTGCGTGCTGCTGCTCGACGAAATCGAGAAAGCGCACCCGGACGTGTTCAACATCCTGCTGCAGGTGATGGACCACGGCACGCTCACCGACGCCAACGGCCGCTCGACCGACTTCCGCAACGTCATCATCATCATGACGACGAACGCCGGCGCCGAGACCATGCAAAAGAGCACCATCGGCTTTGCCTCCAAGCGCGAGGCCGGCGACGAGATGGGCGAGCTCAAGCGGATCTTCTCGCCGGAGTTCCGCAACCGGCTCGATGCGATCATCTCCTTCAAGCCGCTCGACAACGAGATCATCCAGCGCGTCGTCGAGAAGTTCCTCATGCAGCTCGAAGCCCAGCTGCACGAGCGCAAGGTCGAAGTGCACTTCACCGACGAGCTCAAGGCCTGGCTCGCCGCCAAGGGGTTCGACCCGCTCATGGGTGCACGCCCCATGGCCCGGCTCATCCAGGACACGATCCGCGCCGCGCTCGCCGACGAGCTCCTCTTCGGGCGGCTGGTGAACGGCGGACACGTGACGATCGACGTCGATGCCGAAGGCAAGGTGAAACTCCTCTTCGACGAAGAAGCCGTGCTCGAATCCTGAACCCGGGCGGACGCCATCCCGCGTCCGAGCTGCTGCTAGAATCTCCGGTCGTCTTCCACCGACCGGAGATTTTTTTATGGACTTCCATACCGCCGACCTGTGCGACGCGCATGAAGACCGCGTGCGCGTGCTCGCCCCCATGCTGCGCTCCTATGGCGGCGCCCGCGCCGCGGGCGGGCCCGTGCGCACGCTGAAGATTTTCGAAGACAACGCCCTGGTGCGCGAGATGCTCGCCGAGCCCGGCCAGGGCGCGATGCTGGTGATCGACGGCGGAGGGTCGCTGCGCCGGGCGCTCCTGGGTGACAACCTCGCCGAACTCGCGGTGAAGAACGGCTGGGCCGGGGTCATCGTCTATGGCTGCATCCGCGACTCGGCCGCCATCGGCCGTCTTCCCCTGGGGGTCTGGGCGCTCGCCACCCATCCGCAGAAAACGGTGAAACGCGGCGAAGGGCAACGCGACGTGCCGGTGAGTTTCGGTGGTGTCACTTTCGCGCCAGGGATGTTCGCCTATGCCGACGAAGACGGTGTGATCGTGTCCGACGTACCACTCGTATGATCCATAAAGGTCGTGTGATGTCGCGGTGCGCCGATCTTATCTTATGTCTTATATAAGACTGTTGACGTCGCGTCCGAGCTGACGTACCATGCAGCCCATGGGCTTTGCTCATGGGCTTTTTCTCCTCTCTCAAGGAAGGAACCGTCATGGATCGTCAGCAACAGATCGCCGCCCTGAAAAAAGACTGGGCCGAAAACCCCCGCTGGAAAGGCGTCACCCGTCCCTACTCCGCCGAAGACGTGGTGCGGCTGCGCGGCTCGGTCAATCCGGAGTACACCCTCGCCCGTCGCGGTGCCGAAAAGCTGTGGAAGCTGCTGCACGAAGAGCCTTACATCAACTGCCTCGGCGCGCTCACCGGCGGTCAGGCGATGCAGCAGGTGAAAGCCGGCGTCAAGGCCATCTACCTCTCCGGCTGGCAAGTGGCCGCGGACAACAACGAATACCGCGCCATGTTCCCCGACCAATCCCTCTATCCGGTCAACTCCGTGCCGGTGGTGGTCGAGCGCATCAACAATGCCTTCAAGCGCGCCGATGAGATTCAGTGGAGCAAGGGGCTCAACCCCGGCGATCCGGGCTGGATCGACTATTTCGCGCCCATCGTCGCCGATGCCGAAGCCGGTTTCGGGGGCGTACTTAATGCCTTCGAACTCATGAAGGCCATGATCCGCGCCGGCGCCTCGGGCGTGCACTTCGAAGACCAGCTCGCCTCGGTGAAGAAATGCGGCCACATGGGCGGCAAGGTGCTGGTACCGACTTCCGAAGCGATCCAGAAACTGGTCGCCGCGCGACTCGCTGCCGACGTCTGCGGCGTACCCACCCTGGTGATCGCCCGCACCGACGCCGAGGCGGCCGATCTGCTCACGTCCGATCACGACGAATACGACAAACCGTTCCTCACCGGCGAGCGCACCGCCGAAGGGTTTTATCGCACCCGCAAAGGGCTCGAACAGGCCATCGCCCGGGCGATCGCCTATGCGCCCTATGCCGACCTCGTCTGGTGCGAAACCGGGACGCCGGATCTCGAATTCGCGCGCAAATTCGCCGAGGCGGTGCACGCCAAGTTCCCAGGCAAGCTGCTCGCCTACAACTGCTCGCCGTCCTTCAACTGGAAGAAGAACCTCGACGACGCCACCATCGCCAAGTTCCAGCGCGAGCTCGGCGCCATGGGCTACAAGTACCAGTTCATCACGCTCGCCGGTATCCACTCCATGTGGTACAACATGTTCGACCTGGCCCATGACTACGTGCGCCGGGGCATGTCGGCCTACGTCGAGAAGGTGCAGGAGCCCGAATTCGCCGCCCGCGAACGGGGCTACACCTTCGTGGCGCACCAAGCCGAAGTCGGCACGGGCTATTTCGACGACGTGACCACGGTGATCCAAGGCGGCCAATCCAGCGTCACGGCCCTTACCGGTTCGACCGAGGAAGAGCAGTTCCACTGATCACGAGAGAGGGGGGAGTCCGCGGTCGCACTAGACGGCCGCGCGCAGACAAGCTTGAGGCCGGGTAACCGGCCTTTTTTCTTTGGACACCTCGCATGACGCTGCCTGGTGGCGTTGCGCGATGCCCGGATGCTCGCCTATCCGGGGGATCACGCTCAAGCGCCGCGCAATCCCCGCCCGAGCAGATACACCTCCGCACTGCGATCGCGCGAAGCCTTGGGCTTGCGCACCGCCACGCTGCGAAACGCCGCGCCCAACGCCCGGCGGAAGTCGTCGAACCCTTCTCCCTGGAACACCTTGATGAGAAAGACCCCTTCAGGGCGCAGGTGGCGCACGGCGAAATCGAGCGCGAGTTCCGCCAGATGCATTGCACGCGCCTGATCGACCGAGGCGATACCCGAGAGGTTGGGCGCCATGTCGCTCAGCACCACGTCGAGCACTGCGCCGGCGAGCAGCGCCTCCAGCGCCCGTTCCGTCGCCTCCTCGGTGAAATCCCCTTGCAGGAAATCCACGCCGGGAATCGGCGCCATGGGCAGCAGATCGAGGGCGAAGACCCGCCCCGTCTCCCCCACGCGCTCGCGCGCCACCTGCGACCAAGCCCCTGGCGCCGAACCCAGGTCGAGCACGCACTGCCCGCGGCGCAGCAGCCGATCCTTGTCGTCGATCTCGAGTAGTTTGAACGCCGCCCGCGAGCGGTAGCCGGCGCGGGTGGCCTCCTGCACGTAAGGATCGTTCAGATGCCGGTGGATCCAGTCCCGGTGGCTTTTGTTCTTTCCCATCGTCCTTGCGTTAAAATTCCGTTTTAGGCTGCGAAACCCCATTCCATGCGCCAGATCGACAGTCACACCCGCCGGGCGCTGCGCGCCCAGGCCCATCACCTCAATCCTGTCGTCATCATCGCGAGCAAGGGCCTCACCGAGGCGGTACTTGCGGAGATCGACCGGGCGCTGACGGCGCACGAGCTCATCAAAGTACGGGTGGCCGGCTCCGAGCGCGAGGTGCGCGAAGCACTCATGGCCGAGATCTGCGAGCGGCTCGACTGCGCGCCGGTACAGCACATCGGCAACCTGCTGGTGCTGTGGCGCCCCAAACCCGAGGCCACCCCGCGCGCAGCGGCGGAAAAGCCCACCGCCCCGGCAGCGCATGCAAAATCGGCCAAGTCCTTCGCCCGGGCAGCCCGGCTGCGCGCGCTCATCGAAGCGCGCACCGCAGCCAAGGCGGCACGCCAACGCCGCCCCGCCAAGGGGCGGAGCCGCAAGCCCTAGACGTAGCGCACGTCCAGGATCTCGAACTCGCGCATACCCCCCGGCGTCTGCACCTGAACCACGTCGCCGGCGTACTTGCCGATGAGGGCGCGGGCGATCGGCGAGCTCACCGAGATCTTCCCCGCCTTCACGTCGGCCTCTTCGTCGCCGACGATCTGGTAGCACGCCTTGTCGCCGCTTTCCAGATCCTCGAGTTCGACGGTGGCGCCGAACACGACCCGCCCGTCGGCATCCAGCGTCTTCGGGTCGATGATCTGGGCATTGGCCAGTTTCGCCTCCAGCTCCTGGATGCGCCCCTCGATGAACGCCTGGCGCTCGCGCGCGGCGTCGTATTCGGCGTTCTCGGAAAGATCGCCGTGGGCGCGCGCCTCGGCGATCGCCGCGATCACCGCCTGCCGCTCCACGGTCTTGAGACGATGCAATTCCTGGCGCAGTTTCTCTGCACCTTCGACGGTCATGGGGTATTTCATCTCGCCTCCTCCCGCAACCGGGCATGCAGCGACTGCAAGGAATACACGTCGTAGCGTCCTGCCTGTTCGATGCCCAGGCACGCGGCCTCGGCGCCCTCGATGGTGGTGAAGATCGCCGTGATCTTCGCCGCGAGCGCGCTCGTGCGGATGGAGCGCGAATCGAGTACCGCTTGACGCGTCTCTTCGACGGTATTGATGACGAGATCGATCTCGCCGTTCTTGATCATGTCGACGATGTGCGGCCGCCCTTCGGTCACCTTGTTCACCACGCGCACGGGGATTCCCGCCTGGGCAAGCACGCCGGCCGTGCCGCGCGTGGCCACCAGATCGAAACCAAGGGCGTGCAGCTTGCGGGCGATCTCGATCGCCGCGGGCCGATCCTTGGGTTTGACACTGATGAAGGCGCGACCCTTGGTGGGCAGCCGCACGCCCGCGGCCAATTGCGCCTTGTAAAAGGCTTCGGCGAAGGTCTGACCGATACCCATGACTTCGCCGGTCGATTTCATCTCGGGACCGAGGATGGGATCGACGCCGGGGAATTTCACGAAGGGGAAGACCGCCTCTTTCACCGAATAATAAGGCGGCACGATCTCGCGCGTCACGCCCTGCTCGGCGAGCGGACGCCCCACCATGCAGCGCGCCGCCACCTTGGCGAGCGGCACGCCGCAGGCCTTGGAGACGAAAGGTACCGTGCGCGAGGCGCGCGGATTGACCTCCAGCACATAGACGAGGGCGTTCTCCCCTTCTCCCTGGATGGCGAACTGCACGTTCATCAGACCCACCACGCCGAGCGCCCGGGCCATGGCCACCGTCTGGCGGCGCATCTCGTCGAGCACGGCCGGCGCGAGCGTGTAGGGCGGCAGCGAACAGGCCGAATCGCCCGAATGCACGCCGGCCATCTCGATGTGCTCCATGATGCCGCCGATCACCACGTCCTTGCCGTCGGCAAGCGCATCGACGTCGACCTCGGTGGCGTCGTTCAAGAACCGGTCGAGCAGCACGGGCGAGTCGTTCGACACTTTCACTGCCTCGCGCATGTAGCGCTCGAGATCCTTCTGCTCGTGCACGATCTCCATGGCGCGTCCACCGAGCACGTAACTGGGGCGCACCACCAGCGGATAGCCGATCTCGGCGGCCAGCCGCAGCGCCTCCTCGGGCGTGCGCGCGGTGCGGTTGGGCGGCTGACGCAGGCCCAGCTGCACGAGCAGATGCTGGAAACGTTCGCGGTCTTCGGCCGCGTCGATCGCATCGGGCGAGGTGCCGATGATGGGCACGCCGTTCGCCTCCAGCGCCTTGGCGCGCTTGAGCGGCGTCTGTCCTCCGAACTGCACGATCACCCCTTCGGGGCGCTCGACGTGGACGATCTCGAGGATGTCTTCCAGCGTGATCGGCTCGAAATAGAGTCGGTCGGAGGTGTCGTAGTCGGTGGAGACGGTCTCGGGGTTGCAGTTGACCATGATGGTCTCGAATCCGTCCTCGCGCAAGGCGAGCGCCGCATGCACGCAGCAGTAGTCGAACTCGATCCCTTGACCGATGCGGTTGGGTCCCCCGCCGAGGATCATGATCTTGCGCCGGGTGGTGGGCGCCGCCTCGCATTCTTCCTCGTAGGTGGAATAGAGGTAGGCCGTCTGGGTGGCGAACTCGGCCGCACAGGTATCCACCCGCTTATAGACCGGACGCACCCCCAAGGCATGCCGGTGCAGGCGCACGGCGGTCTCGTCGCGCTGCAGCAGCTTGGCGAGCCGCCGGTCGGAGAATCCCTTGCGTTTGAGCGCGCGCATCTGCGCCGCGTCGATCGCCTCGAGCGAGCGCCCCACGAGCGATTGCTCCGTGCGCACGAGATCCTCGATCTGGGCAAGGAACCACGGATCGATGTGCGACAGGCGGTGCACGTCGGTCAGTGTATAGCCCTCGCGGAAGGCCTGGGCCACGTACCAGATGCGCTGCGGGCCGGGGTTGGCCAGTTCGTGCTCGAGACGGGCGCGGTCGGTGTCGACCTCGTCGAGCCCATAGGCGCCCACTTCCAGCCCACGCAGGGCTTTCTGGAAGGATTCCTGGAAGGTGCGCCCGATCGCCATCACCTCGCCCACGGATTTCATCTGCGTGGTGAGACGATCGTCGGCCTGGGGAAATTTCTCGAAGGCGAACCGCGGCACCTTGGTGACCACGTAGTCGATCGTGGGCTCGAAAGATGCCGGCGTCGCCCCGCCGGTGATCTCGTTCTTGAGTTCGTCGAGCGTGTACCCCACCGCGAGCTTGGCTGCCACCTTGGCGATGGGAAAGCCCGTGGCCTTGGAGGCGAGCGCCGAGGAGCGCGACACGCGCGGGTTCATTTCGATCACGATCATGCGACCGTCTTCGGGATTGATGGCGAACTGGACGTTGGAACCCCCCGTGTCGACCCCGATCTCGCGCAGCACGGCGATGGAGGCATCGCGCATGCGCTGGTACTCCTTGTCGGTGAGCGTCTGCGCCGGCGCCACGGTGATCGAGTCGCCCGTGTGCACGCCCATCGGGTCGAGGTTCTCGATGGAACAGACGATGATGCAATTGTCGGCGCGATCGCGCACGACCTCCATCTCGAATTCTTTCCAGCCGATGAGCGACTCCTCGATGAGGAGCTCGCTGATGGGGCTCGCATCCAGCCCCCGCTTGCAGATCTCGACGAACTCCTCCATGTTGTAGGCGATGCCGCCCCCCGTACCCCCGAGCGTGAAGGAAGGCCGGATGATGACCGGGAACCCGATCTGCGCCTGCACGGCCATCGCCTCTTCGAGCGTGTGGGCGATGCCCGAACGCGCCGAATCGAGCCCGATGCGCGTCATCGCCTCCTTGAATTTCTGCCGATCCTCGGCCTTGTCGATCGCCTCCTCGCGCGCGCCGATGAGCTCCACGCCGTAGCGCTCGAGCACTCCGCTACGAGCGAGCTCGAGCGCACAGTTGAGCGCCGTCTGCCCGCCCATGGTGGGCAGCAGCGCATCGGGCCGCTCCTTGTCGATGATGCGCTCGAGCACGGCGGCGGTGATCGGCTCGATGTAGGTGACGTCGGCCGTCTCCGGGTCGGTCATGATCGTGGCCGGGTTGGAATTGACCAGGATCACGCGGTAGCCTTCCTCGCGCAGCGCCTTGCATGCCTGCACGCCGGAATAGTCGAATTCGCACGCCTGACCGATGATGATCGGGCCGGCGCCGATGATGAGGATGCTGTGGATGTCGGTACGCTTGGGCATGTCGTTCCCTGTCGTCGGTGGGTGGCCGCCGGCCCCGCCCGCTCGTGACGGACGGGGCCGGCGGCGGAAAGCTCATGGACGTTGGTTGCGGTGCGCGTCGATCAGCGCGACGAAACGGTCGAACAGATAGCCGACGTCGTGCGGCCCCGGGCTCGCCTCGGGGTGCCCCTGGAAACCGAAGGCCGGCGCGTCGGTGCGCTCGATCCCCTGCAGGCTGCCGTCGAAGAGCGAGACGTGCGTGACGCGGCAATTGGCCGGCAGCGTGTCGGCATCCACGGCAAAGCCGTGATTCTGGCTGGTGATATACACGCGCCCGGTGTCGAGATCCTTGACCGGGTGGTTTGCCCCATGATGGCCGAACTTCATCTTCACCGTCTTCGCCCCCGAGGCAAGCCCCAGGATCTGATGCCCCAGGCAGATGCCGAAAGTGGGGATGCGCCGCGCGATCGCCTCACGCGCGGTGGCGATCGCATAGTCGCAGGCCGCCGGATCGCCCGGCCCGTTGGCGAGCAGGATGCCGTCGGGTGCGAGCGCGAGCGTCTGCTCGAAGGGTGTCTGCGCCGGCACCACCGTGACGCGGCAGCCACGGGAAGCGATCATGCGCAGGATGTTGTACTTCACGCCATAATCATAGACCACCACGTGCCGCGGCCCTTCGCCGGCCGGTACGTAACCCCGCCCCAGCGCCCATTCGCCCTCGTGCCAGGCGGCGACGTCGCGCCGGCTCACTTCTTTGGCCAAGTCCATGCCGGCAAGGCCGGGGAATGCGCGCGCCAAGGCGAGCGCCTCGGCCACGTCGGGCGTCTTGCCCGCCGGGGCCGTGACGAGGGCGCCCGCCTGAGCGCCGCGATCGCGCAGGATGCGCGTGAGCTTGCGCGTGTCGATGCCGGCGATCGCCACCACCCCTTGCGCGCGCAGATACTCGGGCAAATCGCAACGCATGCGGAAGTTGCTCGCCAGGAGCGGCACGTCACGCACCACCAGGCCGGCTGCCATCACACGCTCGGATTCGAGGTCCTCGTCGTTGATGCCGACGTTGCCGATGTGGGGATAGGTGAGGGTGACGATCTGCCGGGAATAACTCGGATCGGTGAGGATTTCCTGATAGCCCGTCATCGAGGTGTTGAACACCACCTCGCCGACGGTGTGACCGGTCGCACCGATACCCTCGCCGTGGAACACCGTTCCGTCGGCAAGGACGAGGATCGCGGGATTGAAAAACACGACGGCTCCTTGCAGTGGATTCAGCGGCGCCTGAGCGGCCTGCCGAAAAAAACGGGATGGGCGCGCTCCGCCATCCCGTTCTTTATATTTAAATTTTACCGCGAAAACCTACCGGCGGCAATCGCGCCGCGCTGATTCAGCGCAATCCGAGCACGTCGCGCATGTCGTAGAGACCAGCCGCCCGCCCCTGCAGGAAGCGCGCCGCACGCATGGCGCCCACGGCATAGGGCATACGGCTCTGCGAACGATGAGTGATTTCGATGCGCTCGCCCATGCCGGCAAAGAGCACGGTGTGATCCCCTACGATATCCCCACCGCGGATGGCGGAAAAGCCGATCTGCCGCGGCGGACGTACCCCTGTCGTCCCCTGGCGACCATAGACGGCCTCGCGATCGAGGTCGAGGCCCAGCACGCGGGCGACGATACGCCCCATCTCGAGGGCGGTTCCCGATGGGGCATCCACCTTGTTGCGGTGATGCGCCTCGATCACCTCCACGTCGTACCCTTCGCCGAGCAAGGCGGCGGCGCCCTCCAGCAGCCGGAAAACGACGTTGACGCCGACGGCCATGTTGGGCGCGAGTACGATCGGAACCGCCCCGGCCGCTTGCTCGATGATGGCGCGCTGCTCGGCATCGAACCCGGTGGTACCGATCACCATGCTCTTGCCCAGGCGCTGCACCGTGCGCACCAGAGCGACGGAGACCGCCGGCCGCGTGAAGTCGACGAGGCAATCGGCGGTGGCAATCGCTGCCTCGGGATCCTCACCGATGAGCACCCCCGTGGTACGGCCCAGGGTCTCTCCCGCATCCCGTCCAATCCACTCGCTGCCGGGACGCTCGAAGGCTGCGGCGAGCTCGATGCCCGCATCGGCGAGCGCCGCCTCGACCAGCATCCGCCCCATCCGCCCCCCTGCGCCGGAGATCGCCACTCGAACCGGTTTCATTGCTCCACCCCCTGTTTCGTCTGCTCCGAACCCTTTGCCTCACCCATGGCAGCGGATTCCTCCGCCTTCTCCGGTTTTTTCTCGTCCTTGACGTTTTTCTTCTCGTCCTTGGGCGGCTTGCCGGGAATCTCGACCACGCGCGGCGCGGAACTCGTCACCGGCGCATCCCCTTCGGTCGGCATCACGTCGCCCGCCACGCGCACGAGCACGTCGTTCTCGAAAAACACGGTGAGGCGCCGTTGCTGAATGGTGCCGTCACCCTTTTTCACGTAGTAGACGTAGTCCCAGCGATCGTTGCGAAATGGATCGACGAGAAGCGGCGTTCCCAGAAGGAAGCGGACCTGGTCGCGCGTCATCCCCTTCTCCAAACGGGAGACGGCTTCCGGATCCTGAAAATTGCCCTGGCGCACGTCGGCACGGTAGGGCGAAGCCAAGCCGACCACCCGGTCCATCGAGCACGCGCTCAAGGCCAGCGCCAACGCGACGGCCGGCAAGAGAATACGAGGCGACATGAGTCTCACTAAGGTTCTGTCGAACGGCGAAAAACTATATCATAGCGCATGTCGTGCCGCCGGAACGCACGCACCCAGATGAGGACTCCCGCCGATGGACAATACGAAGAATCTACGCAACATGGGCCTCAAGGCCACCTACCCCCGGCTCAAGATCCTGGAGCTCTTCCAAAGCGGAGAGCATCGCCACCTCACCGCCGAGGATGTCTATCGCCTGCTCAACGCCGCCGGGGTCGACATCGGCCTGGCGACGGTCTATCGGGTGCTGACGCAGTTCGAACAAGCCGGCGTGCTGGAGCGGCACCACTTCGAGTCGGGCAAGGCGATTTTCGAGCTGGCTGCCGGCGAGCACCACGATCATCTCGTCTGTCTGGACTGCGGCCACATCGAAGAGTTCTTCGACGCGACGATCGAGGCGCGGCAGCGCGAGATCGCCCAGGAGCGCGGATTCGAGGTTGCCGATCACGCGATGTATCTCTACGCCCACTGCCGGCGCGAGAATTGCCCACACCGGCAGCAGAACGAGTAACACTTCAGGAACCACTCAGAAAATGTGCCGCATCCCGACGAAGAAAAACCCCGTATCACCGACCGTCTCCTGTGCCGCATGGCCGTTGCGGCTTGCGTCGGTCTGACCCAGCCATTGCATTTGGCCCCAGTCCAAACCGTCGTGATCGATTGCCGTATAACCGGCATACGCGGTGGTTCGCTTCGACAGCGTCCGCGTCCAGGCGACGGTCCATGACGAAGGCGAGAATCGCCCCCCCTCTCCGCCACCCACCCCCTCGAAACGGGATCTGCCATAAGCGAAGTGCAGATTGTTTGGCCCAAACGGCACGAGGGCCCCGAACTGCCAGACCGAAACGTCGAAACCGCTCACTCCTTGGATCTCGACCCCTCGTTGCCAAGAGCCGGCCAAGCGCAGCGCCCCGAAGTCGTAGGATGCGCCGAAGAACCACTCTTTCTGGGTTTCATCGGCCACTCGCCCGCCGACGAGATGCTCTCCGTCGAAACGGACCACATGCGCGATCGCGCCGGCCTTGAAGGCCCCACCGTCGTAGCGTAGGGCCACGCCATCCTTGTCGTCGTCGCCCGCCCCTGTGCCCCCGGCACGTGCCGTCTCGCGGTTACCGGCCGAATGGATGGCGGCGAACACCACTGAACGAAAGCTTCCTTCCCACGTCACCGCGTTGTTCCAGCGCGCCGGGGAATTGGGCGTGATCGACAAGCACCCCAGCAAGGAGAGCCAACTCTGCGGACTGGGCACGGCGGAGAGCAAGGCGTCATAGGCGTAGGTGAAATAGCCCGGCGCGTACTGCCGCCCCAGCGCCACCCGCCCGAACGCCCCTTCCAGCCCGACCCACGCCTGGCGCGTGAGGACTTCGCTGCCCTCGTTCTTCAGGGAATCCTCGCGACTCATCACCTCCGACTTGCCCGTATCCAGCGCATAGCCCTGCTCGAGGACGAACGTGGCTACGAGGCCGCCATCGAGAGATTCTTTGCCTCGCAAGCCGATGCGGTCGCCGGAAAACCAGCTGTCATCGACGCCGACGGTACGGTCTCCGCGCCAATCACCGAATTTCACAAAGGCATCGGCTACGCCATAGAGCTCGACTCCATCCGCGGCGACGCTCGGCGCAACCCACATCATCATCCAAAGCGGTGCAAAAGCCAAAACGTTTGTTTTTTGCATGAAAATCTCTCAATTTCTGCAAACGTCGGCGATTTTACACAAATATCTTCGATCAGAATCATTCCAGGCGTAAAAAAGGCCCGACGGGCGCCTCATACTGTGAGAGCGCTCGCCGGGCCGATCAGAGGAGAAAAAACCGAACTAGGTGTCTCCTCCTTGTTTGACGAACGGCGTTCGTGGATGAACGCCTGGTTTCTTCTGAGCAAGCTCTATGCCACCCCTGAAATGTTGCAACGCAACAACGGATTTTTCCACAAAATAATTCGATTTATCCATTTGTTTTTTGCATCACACCATGGCGCAATGATTCGAGGACGTCCGGAAATCGAACGGCTCATCCGTGAATCGAACACCGCCGTTCGAACGAGAGGCTCGAGATGTCTTATCATCGATAAAAAGACGGAGTTACCCCATGCCTTTGTCTGACCCAACCTCCCGCCGTGGCCTGCGCGCCTTGCCTGCGAGCGTCTGGGGCCTGGCGCTCACTTCACTCTTCATGGATATCTCCTCGGAGATGGTCCACAGCCTGCTGCCGCTCTTTCTCTCGACGGTACTCGGCGCCTCGATGACGACGATCGGCGTGATCGAGGGGTTGGCGGAGGCCACCGTGGCCGTCACCAAGGTCTTCTCCGGGGCGATCTCCGACTTCCTGCACCGGCGCAAGGCGGTGACTGTGGCCGGCTACGCGCTCTCGGCGCTCACCAAGCCGCTCTTCGCGCTCGCCGCCTCGGTCTCTTGGGTGCTCGCGGCGCGTCTGCTCGACCGTTTCGGCAAAGGAATACGGGAAGCGCCGCGCGATGCGCTGATCGCCGACGTCACGCCCGACGATCTACGCGGCGCCGCCTACGGCCTGCGCCAAGCGCTCGATTCGGTGGGTGCCTTCGTCGGGCCGCTCCTCGCTTTCGCCCTCATGGCATGGTTTGCCGGCGACCTCCGGTTGGTGTTCTGGCTCGCCGTGATCCCTGCGATTCTGGCGGTCGTGATCCTGGTGCGCTTCGTTCCCGAACCCCAGCACCCCGCCGCCAGTACGGAACGCGAGCCTTTCTCTTGGCGCCTCCTGCTGCGCCTGCCTCGCGCCTACTGGATCGTGGTCGGTTTGGGCATTCTCTTCACACTCGCGCGCTACAGCGAAGCCTTCCTGCTGCTGCGCGCGCACGACGTGGGGCTCGCCGTGGGTGCGGTACCCCTCGTGATGATCGCGATGAATCTCGCCTACGCCGTGCTCGCCTATCCGGCCGGCGCCGCCGCCGACCGCCTCGGCACACAGCGCCTACTGCTTGCCGGCATCGCCGCCCTCATCCTCGCCGACCTGCTGCTCGCGGCGGCAAGCGGTCCGACCGTGGTCTTCCTCGCCGCCCTCCTGTGGGGCGCCCACATGGCGGCCACGCAAGGCATCTTCGCCAAGATGATCGCGCACGCCGCCCCAGCCGAGCTGCGCGGCACCGCATTCGGCGGATTCAACCTGCTCACGGGCCTCGCGCTCTTGGCCGCGAGCGCGCTCGCCGGTTGGCTATGGAGCGCCTGGGGCGCCGCCGCGGCTTTCCTCGCAGGCGCGGTCCTCGCCACGATGGCCGCAGTGGCGTTGGTAAGGTACGGAAAGACGTGACTGCAGACTACAGACACCCCATGACCGCTCCCCTGTCCCTCGACCTGCCCATCCGCTACCTGGACGAAGTGCGCGCCCTCCTGCGCCGCCACGTGCCCGGCCACGAGGTCCTGGCTTATGGCAGCCGGGTAAAAGGTGAAGCGCACGAGGCGAGCGACCTCGATCTGGTGGTGCGCGACCCGCTCGACCCGCAACGCCCCTGCCCGGCGATCCCGGCGCTGCGCCGTGCCTTCATCGACAGCAACCTGCCAATCTCGGTCGACGTGCAAGACTGGGCGCGCTTGCCCGAAGCGTTTCGCCAGGAAATCGAGCGGGCTTGCGTCGTCATCCAGAACGGGGAAGTTCGACCTGACCCATCCCCCGCCGCCCCAGCAGCTCCCGCGCGTGTTCGCGGGTCGTATCGGTGATTTCCAGCCCGCCCAGCATGCGGGCGATCTCTTCGACGCGGGCAGCAGCATCGAGCGCTTCGACTCGGGTGCGCACGGCGCCGCCCTCTTCTTCTTTCCACACGCGCAGCTGCCAGTCGGCCCAGGCGGCGACTTGCGGCAGGTGCGTCACCGCCAGCACCTGCCGGTCGCGCCCGAGCTGCCAGAGCGAGCGGCCGACGATCTCGGCCACCGCCCCGCCGATGCCGACGTCGACTTCGTCGAAGATGAGCGTGGGCGTGTCGCTCGCGCGGCTGGCGATCACCTGGATCGCCAGACCGATGCGCGAGAGTTCCCCGCCGGAGGCCACACGCGCGAGCGGGGCGAGCGGCTGGCTCGGGTTGGCGGCGACGCGAAATTCCACCCGCTCCAGGCCCGTGGCCGCAGGCTCTGCAGCCACGAGCGCCGCGGCGAAGCGCCCGCCTTTCATCGCCAGCTCCTGCATCGCCGCGCTGACCTCGGCCGAGAGCCATTCGGCCGTTTCGCGCCGGCGTTCGCTGAGCGCGCGGGCGGACTCGAAGTAGGCCGACTCGGCCGCGCGCACCTCGGCTTCGAGCCGCCCGAGGTCGGCGCTCTCTTCCAAGGCGGCAAGACGCTCGCGCCAGCGCCCGGCGAGCGCGAAGAGTTCTTCCGGCGGCACGCGGTAGCGGCGGGCGAATTCGTCGATGGCAGCGAGCCGCCGCTCGAGTTCGGCGAGCCGCGCCGGATCGAGCTCGAAGGCGTCGAGATAGCGCCGCAGGCTGGCGGCGGCCTCCTGTACCCCGATGCGCGCCTCGCTCACCAGTTGCACGGCCTCGGCCAGCTTGGCGTCGAACTCGAGACTGCCGGCGAGCGCGCGTTCGGCCTGCCCGAGCAAAGCCTGCGCCGAGGGTTCGTCTTCACTCAGGAGCGCCGCCGCCTGCGCCACCTGTTGCAGCAGCTGCGCCGCGTGCGCGAGCCGACGGTGTTCCTGTTGCACCTCGTCCCATTCGCCGGGGCGCAGCGCGAGCCGCTCCCACTCCTGCAGCTGCCACAGCAGCCGCTCGCGCTCCTCGCCCACGCTCTCCTGGCGCTCGCGCGCCCGGGCGAGCCGTTCGCGCGCCGACTCCCAGGCGGCAAAACGCTGCCGCACGTCCTCGGCGAGCGCCTCGGCCCCGGCGAGCCGGTCGAGCATGCGCCGCTGCACCGCGCTCTCGAGCAGTGCATGGTGGGCGTGCTGGCCGTGGATGTCGGCGATCCAGGCGCCGAACTCGCGCAGCGCCGTGGCCGGCACCGGCACGGCCTCGATCCAGGCGCGCGAACGGCCCGAACGTTCGATGTTGCGGCGCAAGAGGAGCGTATCGCCCTCGACCTCGATGCCGTGCGCCTCGAGCCAAGCGCGCGCCTCCGCCGCTGGCGGCAGGGTGCATTCGAGCGTCACCTCGGCGCGTTCGGCCCCCTGGCGGATCACCTCGGCGCTCGCCCGCCCACCGAGCAGGAGGTCGAGCGCATCGAGCAGGATCGACTTGCCCGCGCCGGTCTCGCCGGTGAGCACGCCGAATCCCGGCGCCAGGCCGAGTTCCAGTTCGCGCACCAGCACGAAATCACGGATGGTCAGGCGAACGAGCACTTTCTCCCCCCCCTGCGCCTCAACCGCGAGGCAGCGCGCTCCAGTGCAGTTTCTCGCGCAGCATGGCGAAATAGCAGTATTGCCGCGGATGCAGCAGCCGCACGCCGCGCTGTGCCCGCTGGATGCGCAGCACGTCGCCCGGCAGCATCTCGATGCGCCCCTGCCCGTCGAAATGCACGTCGGCCATGTGACCCGGCAGGAGTTCGATTTCTATGGTACAGCGATCGGGTAAAGTGACCGGCCGCGCCGTGAGCGCGTGCGGGCACAGCGGCACCAGGGCGATGCCGTCCACCCCGGGGTGCAGGATGGGCCCGTTGGCCGAGAGCGCGTAGGCGGTGGAACCGGTGGGCGTGGCCACGATCATGCCGTCGGAGCGCTGGGTATAGACGTAGGCGCCATCTACGGTGAGGCGGAATTCGATCATCCGTCCCAAGTCGCCCTTGTTCACCACGATGTCGTTGAGGGCATGGCTCGAGGTGAGCACCTTGTCGCCGCGCAGCAGCTGCCCCAAAAGCATGGAGCGCACTTCTTCCTGATAGTCGCCCGCGAGGATCTCGGCGAGCCGTTCCTGCGCCTCGTCGCGCGGGATGTCGGTGAGAAAGCCGACCCGCCCCTGGTTGATGCCCACGAGCGGCACGTCGTGATGGACGAGATGGCGGGCGGCGTTCAACATCGTGCCGTCCCCGCCGACGATCACCGCCAGGTCGATCTGGGTGCCCAGGCGCGCGTAGGGCAGCGCGGGGAAAGGAGCGCAGTTGCCGAGCGAACTCGCCGTCTCCGCCTCGATCAAAACGTGATAACCTCGTTCGTGCAGAAACCGCGCCGTCTCGACCAGCGCCGCGGCGACTTCCGCCGATTGGTGCTTGCCGATCAAACCGATGGAGGTAAATGGATTCGCCATGCCCCGGATTATTCCACAACTCGGCCACGATCGGCGCCGTCGCGCGGCGAACTTCCGGAGGGAAGCGCCATGATGCTCGACCCGCGCAGTCGCATCCTGCTCAAGACGTTGATCGAACGCTACATCGCCGAAGGACAACCGATCGGTTCGCGCACCCTGTCGCGCGCAAGCGGTCTCGACCTGTCTCCGGCCACGGTGCGCAACGTGATGAGCGACCTCGACGAGCTGGGGCTCGTCTATAGCCCGCACGCCTCGGCCGGGCGCGTGCCCACGGCCAAGGGGTACCGCTTCTTCATCGACGCGCTGCTCACCGTCGCCCCGCTCGAAGACGAGACCCGCGCCGAGATCGAGGCCAACCTCCAGCCCCACCAGCCGCAAAAGCTCCTGCGGAAAGCCTCCGAGCTGCTCTCGGAGCTCACCCACTTCGCCGGCGTCGTCATCGTGCCGCCGCGCGACCAGGAGCGCGTGCGCCAGATCGAGTTCGTGCCCTTGAGCGGCAACCGGGTGCTGCTGATCGTCGTCACCCAGAGCGGCGACGTGCAAAACCGCCTGCTGCACACGCCCCGCCCCTTCAGCGCGGGCGAGCTCGAGCAGGCGAGCAACTTCCTGAGCAGCCGCTTCGCCGGCCACACGCTCGACGAGATCCGCACCCACTTGCGCGACGAACTGGCCAAGCTGCAAGACCACGTCTCCGAACTCATGCGCCTGGCGCTCTCGCCCACTACGCTCACCGACGAGGACGAAGACTGCCTGGTGGCCGGCGAGACGAACCTGCTCGAAGTCGACGATTTCACCACCAACATGCAGCACCTGCGCGAACTCTTCCGCCTGTTCGAGGAGCGCACGGGGCTGCTGCAACTCCTCGAGCTCGCCCAGCGCGCCCGCGGCGTGCAGATCTTCATCGGCGCCGAATCTGGGCTGGAAGAACTCGAAGGATGCTCGGTGATCACCGCCAACTATACCTTCGACGGACGCATGCTTGGCTCGATCGGCGTGATCGGCCCCAACCGCATGGCCTACGACCGTGTGATCCCCATCGTCGAGCTCACGGCGCAACGCCTGTCGCAAGCGCTCACCGCCACCGCCGAAGAACGCTGAAGGAGCCCGCATGCCCCGCTACGCCCCCGAGCCCCCCTTTCGCCACGACCGGCCGCAACGCACCGGCGTGCTGCTCGTCAATCTCGGCACCCCCGCCGCCCCCACGCCGGAGGCCGTGCGTCCCTTCCTGCGCGAATTCCTCTCCGACCCGCGTGTCATCGAGCTGCCGCGCTGGCTGTGGCAAATGATTCTGCACCTCTTCATCCTGCCGCGCCGCCCCAAGGCGAACGCTCAGAAATACGCCAGCATCTGGCTCGACGAAGGCTCCCCGCTCGAAGTCTATACCGAACGGCTCACGCACGCGCTGGAATCCCATTGGACCGAGCGCGGGCGCGAACCGCTCGTGCGCTGGGCCATGCGCTATGGCGAGCCGAGTGTGGCCAACGTGCTCAGCCGCATGAAAGAAGAAGGACTGCGGCGGCTGCTCGTGGTACCGCTCTATCCGCAGTATTGCGCCAGCACCACGGCATCCGTGTTCGACGCCGTGGCCGCCGAGCTCATGAAATGGCGCGACGTTCCCGAGCTGCGGCTCGTGCGCCACTGGCACGACGACCCCCGCTACATCGAAGCGCTCGCGCACACGCTGGAATCCCACTGGGCGCAGCATGGCCGCCCCGACAAACTGCTGCTCAGTTTCCACGGCATGCCGCGACGCACGCTGGAACTGGGCGATCCCTACCACTGCGAATGCCACAAGACGGCGCGGCTCGTGGCCGAGCGGCTTCGGCTCGCCCCCGACCAATGGCTCGTCACCTTCCAGTCGCGTTTCGGCCGGGCCCGCTGGCTCGAACCCTATACCCAGCCCACGCTGGAGCGGCTCGCCCGCGAAGGAGTGGCGCGCGTCGACGTCCTCTGCCCCGGTTTTGCCACCGATTGCCTCGAGACGCTGGAAGAGATCGGCATGGAATGCCGCACCGCTTTTCTCGAGGCCGGCGGCAAACAATTCCACTACGTCCCCTGCCTCAACGATTCCCCTTTCTGGGTCGAGCGCTTCGCCGCCCTCCTCGAAGACCACCTCGGCCATTGGCCCGATCGCACGCCGTCCACGGATGAAGAACTGCAGGCACGCCTCGCGCGGGCCAAGGCAATGGGAGCGAAACAATGAGACCCGGATTCTGGATGATCATCCAGTGGCTGCTCAACGCAGTGGCGCTGATGGTCACTGCCCAGCTCGTCCATGGCATCACCATCACCGGCTTCGTGCCGGCGCTGGCGGCGGCGCTGGTGCTCGGCCTCATCAACCTCTTCCTCAAGCCGGTGCTCCTCATCCTCACCCTGCCGGCGAGCATCCTCACGCTCGGTCTCTTTACCCTCATCCTCAATGCGCTGCTCTTCTGGGCGGGAACGGGATTGGTGGCCGGCGTCGTGGTCGAGGATTTCTGGGCGGCCTTCTGGGGCGCCATCGTCTATAGCATCCTCACCTGGGTCGTGTCGCTGGCGCTGTCGCCACGCGGCACCGATACCATCGTGATCAAAATTCAGCGCCGCGACTGAATCCTCCCGCTTATTCCAGAGGTGCCTCCAGCCCGGACGAGCGCAGCACGCGGCGCGCGATCGCCGCTTCCAGCATGGCCCCGCCCGACGGATCCACCAGAGTGAACCGCGAGCGGGCGCGGGTGATGCCGGTATAGATCAGCTCGCGCGTGAGCAAAGGGCTAGGAGTATCCGGCAACACCAGCACCGCGTGCCCGAACTCCGAGCCTTGCGACTTGTGCACCGTGAGCGCGAACACCGTCTCCACCTCGGGCAGACGAGCGGGCAGCACCCAGCGCAGCCCACCAGCGGCGGCAAAGGCCACCATCAGCCGCGGGGCTTGCCCTTCCGCCCCAGGCAGAGCAAGCGTCACCCCCACGTCCCCGTTCATCAGACCCAAGGCATAGGCGTTGCGCGTCATCAACACCGGGCGCCCCTCGTACCAACCCTCTTCGTCCGGCAAAAACCCTTGGCGGCGCAACCAGTGCGCGATGCGCCGATTCATCTCCCCCACGCCCCAAGGCCCCTCGCGCAGGGCGCACAGTATCTGGAACCCGGCGTAGGCTGCGAGCACCGCCCGTGCCCAGTCGTCCCACGCCGCCTGCGGCGCTTCGGGCAGCGGGCGCTGCGCACGCAGCACTTGTAAATAAAGCGCGTAACCCGCGGGATTCTTTTGCGTGCCGCACACGAGCCGACGCAACGCTGCGTCCTCCTGACCCTGGGGAACGAGAAGGGCCACTTCGGAGCGCGGATGGCCGGGCGTGCTCGAGGCACGCCCTTCCCCGCCCTCTTCGCCCGGAGCGTCCAGATCGCCCGCGAGGGGCCCACCCAGAACCCCCCGCGCCGCGGCCGCATCGCCCCGATTGACCGCCGCCGCGAGCCGGCCGATGGCGCTCTCGGCGGCGAAACGATGGCTTTCGCGCAGCATGGCGATCGCCTGATCGAGGGCCGAGCCCTGGAAGTCGATGAAACCGGAGGGTTCCTCACCCTCCTCCACGCCAAATTCTTCGGGCAGTTCCTCACCCACCGTCGCCCGCAGCCAGGCGATCGTCTCGGGCGTATAGTGCCCCTCGTCTGCGCGCCGACACAGACCACCGAGCACGGCGCCGGCCTCGACCGAGGCAAGCTGATCCTTGTCACCGAGCAATACCAACTGCGCCGCCGGAGGCAAGGCCCGCAGCACCGCCGCCATCATCTCGAGGTCGACCATCGAGGCCTCGTCGATCACCAGCACGTCCAGCACCAGCGGATCGGCCTCGTCGTGGCGGAACCGCCGCGACCCGGCCCGGGCACCCAGCAGCCGGTGCAGCGTCGACACCTCCTGCGGCAGTGTGGCGCGGATCCGTCCGCCTTGGGGCAACGCCTCCCACGGCAACCGCTCGAGGGAACGACCGATCGATTCGCTCAGCCGCGCGGCCGCCTTGCCGGTGGGTGCGGCGAGCCGGATGCGCAGCGGCGCCTCGCCCCGCCCCGGTATCCTTCCCTGCAGGGCGAGCGCCTGCAGCAAGGCGATGAGGCGCACTACGGTGCTCGTCTTGCCCGTACCGGGACCGCCGGTAATCAGCGCAAAGCGTCGCCGCAGCGCGAGCGCACAGGCAAGCCGCTGCCATACGTCGCCTTCTCCGGAAGGAAAGAGCGCATCGAGGAGAGCTCGCACCGGCTCCGGCGCGAGCAGGACGACTTCCCGTACCCGGGCGAGAACACCCTGCCGCACGGCACGCTCGTTGTCCCACTGGCGGCGCAGATAGAGGCGATGCGCCCGGCGCACGAGCGGCGCCGCCTCTCCCTCCTCGCCCTGTCCCACCAGCTCGGGGCAGGAGAGCGCGGCGAACCAGGATTCGAGCGATTCCCCCTGGGCCGCCCCCGCTGGCGTTGGCAGCCCGTTTGCGTCGCGCGAGGGGATCGCCAGGGTGAACACCGCATCGTCGGCGAGCGCGGCGAGATCGAGGCACACGTGGCCGCGCCCCAACTGGTGGCTCGCCAGGGTCGCGGCAAGGATCGCCCGTGACGGCGCCTGCGGCACTTTTTCCTGTAGGAATCGCGCAAAGGCCGCATCGAGCGGCCGCAACCAGCCATCCTGCACCCAGCGGGCCAGATCGTCGCGCAGGTCTGTCTCACTCATGTCAGTCTCCCGCCTGGGCCATCGAGCAAGGCGTCGAGCCCATCGAGCAGCGGTGCCTCCGCCTGCGCGAAAAACACGCCTTTGCCGGGTTCGTCGTGGATGCCGCGCAGGAAGAGCAGCACCGCGCCGCCCAGATGGCGCTGCGGATCATAACCAGGCAGGCGCACGCGCAGATGCCGGTGCAAGGCATGCAGATAGAGCGCATATTGCAGGTCGTAGCGCCCCTCGAGCACGGCCGCCTCCAGGTTCGCCCACCCATAGGCGGAATCCGTCGCCCCCAGGACGTTGGACTTGTAGTCGAGCACGTAATAGCGCCCCTCCCGGCAGAAGACGAGGTCGATGAACCCCTTGATCATGCCCTTGATCCGCCCCGGCGTCAGCCTCGGGCGATCCGCTCCCTGCAAGGTGTGCCGCTGCACCAGAGCATCCAGCGCCTCGATGCGGGTCTCGGGCACCGAGAACCAGAATTCCATCTCTGGCAGATAGTCGGATAATGCAGCCAATTGGCACGTTCCCCCACCCGGCAAAGGCAGATCGGCCTGCATCACCGTCAGGAGCCAGTCGGTGAGCATGTCGACGTGCGTCGTCCAGCCGCGCACCGCGCAGCGCCGTGCCACCTGATCGCGCAGCCGCACCCCGCCGTTAGCGCACACCGCGTCGAACCCCTGCTGCGCCGCCCATTCGAGCAGGCCGTGGAGGAAGGTGCCTGTCGCTGCCCCTGGCGGCAGGGCATGGATCCCCGTCGCCGCTCCCGTCGGCTCCGCGCGGGGCGCATGAACGAGCTCGCGCGCCTTGGCTTCGTCCGGTGTCTGCGGGTCGGCCGCGAGCGCGCCGCGCAATCCCGAATAGCTGGAGATCGCCCACGGTGCGAAGAGACGGCGCCGCGGCGTGCGCGCCGGGCCCAGGGCGATCCCTTCCCCGTCCGCCGGCAGGCGGCCCTCGCCCGGTACCGGCAAGGGCGCGACGGCGAGGAAGTGGCACCCTTCGGCGAGCGCTTTCAGAGTCTCATGCACCTGCGCCGGGGCATCGCCCTGCCGCACGCCCAAGACATGGCCCATGGCGCTCGCGGGCAGATTCTCCAGCGCCCCCACGCCGATCCAGGTGGCAAACCGCGCCCGGGTGAGCGCCACGTAGAGCTTGCGCACGTCCTCGGCCAGGCGCTCGCGCTCGGCGCGAACGAGCGCCGTTTCGTCGACGACGAGCGACACCCGACGCCGACCCGCTTCGTCGTGCCAGAGGAGGGGAAAGTCTTTTTCCCCGACCGGCCGGCAAGAACAGGCAAACGGCAGGAACACGAGGGGATACTCCAGCCCCTTCGCCTTGTGCACCGTCACCACCTTGACGAGGGCCTCGTCGCTCTCCAGGCGCAGCTGCCGCTCCTCGGCGCCCTGTCCGCCATCCTGGCGCGCCTCGGCCAAGGCGCGGATGAGGGCATGTTCGCCGTCCAACCCCCGGCTCATCTTCTGCAAGAGCTCGCTCAAATGCAGCAGGTCGGTGAGCCGCCGTTCGCCGCTGTCGCCGTCGGGCGTCTCCCCGGCGAGCAAGCGCGCAGGCACGTCGAAGTCGTGCATCAGGCGGCGCAGCATGGGCAACACCCCTTGCCGCCGCCACAAGTCGCGATAAGCGAGAAAACGCGCCACCTCCGTTTCCCAGGCGAGGACGTCGCGCTCCAGCGACTCGATTTCTGCCCATGATCGCCCGAGCGTGGCGCTCGCCAAGGCCGAGCGCAGGCGCGCGTCGTTCTGCGGCTCGGCACAGGCTTCGAGCCAACGCTGCAGGTCGGCCGCCGCGGGGCTCGCGAACACCGAGCTGCGCTCGGAGAGATAGACGCTGCGCACGCCGCGCCGCGCGAGCGCCGCCCGCACTTGCTTCGCCTCTTCGCCCGTATGCACCAGCACCGCCACGTCGGCAGCCTTCACCGGCCGCATCGTCCCTTTGCTCGAATCGACGAACCCCGCCCGCCCTTCCCGCCCCAGCCGCAGCAGGCGCACGATCTCCTCGGCGCAGCCGTGGGCGACCAGCTCCCGATACGCCGTCACCTTGATCGCCTGACTCGCATCCTCGTTTTCCGCCACCCACCACGCCACGAGCGCCGGCGGCTCCTGCCCCTCACACACGAACCGTTCGTCCAGTCCCCGGGCGGTCGCCGGCAGGAAAGGCAGGAGATCCTCTTCTTCCGAGATTTTGAAGAGAAAGGCACCGGCCTCGTTCTTTTCCCGTGCGTTGAGAAAGACGCGATTGACCGCCTCCACCATCGCCGGGGTCGAACGGAAGTTGCGCCGCAGGGTGTAGCGCCGCCCGTCGCAGGCCCGGCGCGCTTCGAGATAGGTGTAGATGTCGGCGCCGCGAAAGGCGTAGATCGCCTGCTTGGGGTCGCCGATGAGGATAAGTGCAGTCTGAGGATCGTTCTTCTGCGGCGCATAGACCGACTCGAAGATGCGGTACTGTACCGGGTCGGTGTCCTGGAATTCGTCGATCAAGGCCACGGGGAAAGACTGCCGGATGCGCGCGGCGAGCCGCTCGCCGTTGGGTCCGCGCAGCGCTTCGTCGAGGCGGGTGAGCAGATCGTCGAATCCCATCTGCGCCCGCCGCCGCTGCAGCACGGCAAAACGCTGCGCCACCCAGCGCGCCGCATGTGCAAGGACGCTCGCCTTGCCCTGCTCGCGCAGCCGTTCGAGCCGTGAGCGCAGGTTTTCCAGCGCGTCGATCGCCTCATGCCCGGGTGGCTCGCCGCTCTTCCACGCATCCTTCAAACCCGAGCGCGTCAAACGATTCCAGGCCGAATCGGACAAATCCGGCGCCTCCGCCAAGGGATCGTCGCGCCACCGAACCAACGCCGCCAACCAGCCCTGCACGTAATCGGCGCGCAATGTCCGCCCGTCGAGCTCCTTGCGATTGCGCGCTTTGTCAAAGAGAGCCTGCAACTCGGGCACCCATTTCCCCCACGGTGCTTTCGCCTCCCGCCATTGCCGCAGGACTTCCGCCGCCACCTCCGCCGGCCCGCTCTCCCCTTCCAGATCCGCGGCGAGCGGCAGCAGGCGGCTCAAGCGCCGCTGCATCCCTTCCGGCGTGAAATCCGCAGCAAACCAGCCGCGCAGCAGCGCCAACGATTCGGCCGGCAGCGGCGTGAAGAACTCCCGCCAGTAATCGCGCACCGCCTCGAGCAACAGGTCCTCCGTCTCCGTCTCCAGCGTCTCGCTGAAGAGGCTGCCGCTGTCGAACGCGTGCTCGCGCAGCATGCGGTGGCACCAGCCGTGGATGGTCGAGACCGCCGCCTCGTCCATCCATTCGGCCGCAGCCTGCAGCCGGCGCTCGCACCCCGGCCAATCCTGTTCGGGATATTGGGCGCGCAATGCGCGCAGGAACTCATCCACCCATTCGGGGATTTCCTCCCCGGCCGGATGGCCGAACCAGCGCGCCGCCTCGCTCAGACGCCGGCGGATGCGCTCGCGCAGCTCCTTGGTGGCCGCCTCGGTGAAGGTCACCACCAGAATCTCGGGCGGGGTGAGTGGACGGCAAAACGCCTCCGCTCCGCCATGCCCCAGCACCAGGCGCACGCAGAGCGCGGCGATGGTATACGTCTTGCCGGTACCGGCGCTTGCCTCGATCAGGCGGCTGCCCCACAGGGGAAAACGCAGCAGATCTACCTCCTTCGCCTCTTCCGTCACGCCTGCGCTCCTTTTTTCCCTTCCTTGGTGGCCTCCATGTACTGCAGCAAAGGCCCGAGCAGCACCTCGGCCCAGTGTGCGAACTCGCCGCTCGCGCGCAAGTCGGCAAACCTCGGCCAGGCACGCGCCAGGTAGGGATCCCGGTCACGCTCGCCATCCGTCCTGCCGTCACCTTCGTACACCCTGCGCGCCGCCTCCCACGCTGCCTCCTCGCCTTTGGCCCTCGCTTGCCACCACGCCACCGCCGACTCCACGGCGAAGGGCAGCGGCCGGCGCATGCCCTCGGCCCAGGCGCACAGCAGCGCCGCGAGCGGCTCGGTCGCGTCCTCCTCGGGCAGCAGCGGCCCGAAGGTATAGTCCCCCTTGAGGCTCAGGACGACCGTCTGCGTCGGTCCGACCCCGGCATTGGCCGCCAGATGCTGCACCCAATAGTCCACCAGGCGATCCGGACGGTATTTGTCCTCTTTCACGAGATCGCTCGGCGAGATCAGCACCCGCGCCCGTTCGCCCCCGTCGTTGCGGCGCCATTCCCCCAACCAGTCGGAAAGCTCCAGGCCGCCAGCGGCAAAGCGCACCTCTTCGCCGCCCGCGATTTCCTGCGGCCAACGTTGCAGCGCTTCCCGATAGCGCGCGAAGAGCTCGTCCATCCCCTTCTCAAGTTCCGTCGCCCACAGCGCCCCCAGCCCCCCGGCAGGCAGCACCCCCTGCCGACGAATGCGGCCGATCGCCGCCGTTCGCGCCGCATCCACGTCCCGTCCCTGCCGCAGGGCCGCGCGCTGCGCGTCGATCACTTCTTGGCGCAGGCTCCACCGCGTCAAGCCATCGAGCGCGAAGGGCTCGGCCTCTTCACTGCCCGGATCCTCCAGTTCGAGGAAGACTTTGAGACGGTCGCGCAGAAAGGTCCGCACCGGGTGGCGCAGGAACTGCGCGAGTTCTCGCACCCGCAGCGGCTCCTCGAGCGAAAGCGGCTGCAACGGCGCGGAAGCAGTCGGCTTTTCTCCCTCACGTCGCGCACGCCATTCGCGCGCATACGTAAAGAGCGCGCCCTGCCCCGGTTCGGGCGGAAAATAGGCCGGACTGAACGGTTGCAGCCGATGCTCGGTCGTGAGCGCCGCCAGCAAATCCTCCCCCCGCACGGGCGCTTCATTTCCCGTCCAACGCCCCGTCCAGCCCGCCGCCAGGTGCTCGCGCAGCTGCGCCACCAGCACGGAAGGCGGCTGCGGCGCATTGTCGGTGATGCGACGCCCCACCCAGGAAACGTAAAAGCGCTCGCGTGCCGACAACAGCGCTTCCAGGAAGAGATAGCGATCGTCCTCGCGCCGCGAGCGGTCGCCCGGACGATAATTGCGTGCCATCAGGTCGAAGTCCGACGGCGTGCGCGCGCGCGGATAGTCCCCGTCGTTCATCCCCAGCAGATAGACGTGCCGAAAGGGGATCGCCCGCATCGGCATGAGGGTGGCAAAGATCACCCGTCCGGCGAAGAATCGCTGCGACAGCCCCTGCGCCTCCACCCCCTCCAGCCACGGTTCGCGCACCACCGAAAGCGGCAAGGATTCCTCCAGCCCCGCGGCCGCGCACGCGTCCACCCATTCCTGCAGGGCCGTCTCCAGCCGCATCAGGGTGACGGTTTCCTCATCGTCCCCCGCGGCGAAAAAGCGTGCGAGCAACGCCTGCAGCCGCCCGCCCCACTCGGTCGGCGTGGCCGGTTCGCGCAGCTGCTGCCACGCCGTCTCCAACGCCTCCAGTACATCCGCCAGCGGCCCGACGAGCTCCGCCTCCAGCCCGCCGACCTCCGCGAAAGGCTCGATCCCCCTCCAGGCCGGAGCATCACCCGCCGCATAGCCGTAGAGCATGCGCTCGAGACCGAACCGCCAGGAATTCTGCTCGAGCCAAGCCCCCCCTCCCTGCTCGCCCAGCCCCAGGTCGCGCCGATGCTCCTCGTTCAGCCCCCAGCGGATCTGTGCCCCCTCCACCCAGGAACGCAGGCGCGGCAGCGCCTCGTCGTCGATCCCGAATCGCCGGCGCAGTGCCGGCACCTCCAGGAGATCGAGCACCTCTCCCACCCGTGCCCTCCCCTGCGGCAGATCGAGCAGGATCTCCAGCCCCTGCAACAGCGGATCGCGGGCGCGCAGCCCCTGGTCGGCGAGCGAAAACGGGATGTGGCGCGGATCATCGGGTTCGATCGCACCGAACACCGCCTCGATGTGCGGCGCATAGACCTCGATGTCCGGCACCATCACGATCACCTCGTCGGGACGCAGCGTCGGGTCCTCGTCGAAGGCCGCGCGCAGCTGATCGTGCAGCACCTCCACTTCCCGCTGCGGCCCGTGCGCCACGTGAAAGACGAGGGAACGGTCGCAATCGAGATCCACGCTCGGCCATCGCTCCCGCGTCTCGGAAAGCGGGCGCAATTCGAGAATGTCCTCCTGCAGTTGCTGCAGTAAAGTGTTCGCCTCTTCGGGCGCCTCGAACCAATCGAGCCGCCCGCCGTTTCCCTCCACCTTCCCCGCGTAGCGCCGGCGCACCGCCTCCTCGTCGAACTCGTCGAGCAAGGCGATGAAATCCCTTCCCTGCTTGCCCCAGGCCGCGAGCAAGGGGTGACCGTGGCGATGAAGCTCCTCGTCCGGAATGAAATCGGGCTGCCCCTCGCGCCGCTGCCGGCGCTGCCGCCATTTCTCCTGCTGCCGCAATAGCTCGCGCCCATCGACCACGTCGGCCCAATGGTAACGGCAAGGGTTGTGTACGAAGAGCAGCACCGGAATCCAGCGCCCCAGTGCCGCCAGTGCCTCCACCCACTGCTGCGGCAGGCTCGAAATCCCGAAGACGACGAGCCGTGGTGGCAGTCCAGGCGGAGGCGCTCCCTGCCAGGTTCTGACCGCTTCGAGGAAGGCCGAGTGCACGCTTGATCGCGCCGTACGCTCGGCACCCGGCTCGGTACGCGCCACGTCGGCACACAAAAGGCGCCACAGCGCCGCCTGCCAGCGCTGCCCCTCTTCGAGTGGAGATTCCTTGCCGTGCGCGTCGCGCAGCACATCCCGACCCGCGCCCCAGTCCTGCAGCCAGTCGGCGCGATAGACCTGATACTGATCGAACAGCTCGGCGATGCGCGCCGCCAGCTGATCGCGCTTGCGCAGCGCCCGCTCCTCGCTCACCCGCCGCCGCAGCTTTTCGCCCGGCGCGCCCCCCTTGGCCTGCGTTTCTTCCGCGAGGAAACGGCGCAGTGGCTCATAGACCGGATCCTTCGGTAAACCTCCGAGCAAGCGCAGCAGGCGCCAACGCAGCAAGGGGAGATCGAAGGGCGAGCGCTCCGGCACCGCCTCCGCCCCCAGCACGGCCCGATAACAGCGCCACAGGAACGTCGAGGGCAGGGAAAACTCCAGCGCTGCCGCCACGCCGCAGCCCCCTTCGTTTGCCCCCGCAGCCAGCGCGAGCCGCAGCCACTGCGCCATGGCGTTGCCCTGCACGAGGAAACACTCCGGCACGAGCGGCAGCAGCGGCTCCCGCCCCAGCCAGGCCACCGCCAGCCGGCGCAGGTTCTCGAGCCGGTTGCCGTGAAAGATCAGGAATCCCGCTCCATCAGACATCGTGTTTTCCTCACCCGGATACGCCTACATCGGGAGCATAAGGCGGGCACTCAGCCGACGCAAGAGTGCAAACCCACCGCCGTGACACCGACCCCATCGGCTGGATTTCATGGAACAGAGGCCCCGTGGTTGTAAAATTCCTTTTTTACGGGACCGGAGATCCGCACCGGATCCGTTCCCTTATCGATACCCCCATCCAAGAGGACGCCAGACATGCTCTCTGCCGAGCAACTCGCATCAGCCGCCCATCCTCCCAAAAAATTGCCTTGGTACAGGATCCTCTACGTCCAGGTACTGATCGCAATCGCCCTTGGCATTGCGTTGGGTTATTTCTGGCCCGAGAACGGCGCTGCCATGAAACCTTTGGGCGATGGTTTCATCAAGCTGGTCAAGATGATCATCGCCCCCGTCATCTTTCTGACGGTCGTCACCGGCATCGCCAGCATGAGCAACCTCAGAACGGTCGGACGAGTAGTCGCCAAGGCCATGATCTACTTTCTGACCTTCTCGACCCTGGCGTTGATCATCGGCATGGGGGTCGCCAACGTCCTGCAACCCGGCGCCGGCATGCACATCGACCCAGCCACGCTCGACACGGGAAAAATCGCCGGCTACGTCAGCAAAGCCCACGAAAGTACGATCACGGCTTTCTTGCTCAACATCATACCCTCCACCGTGCTCAGCCCGCTCGTCGAAGGCGACATCCTTCAGGTGCTCTTCGTGGCCATCTTGTTCGGCATCGCTCTTGCTTCCATTGGAGAAGCGGGCAAACCGATCCTGACGTTTTTCGAGCAGCTTACTCTCCCCATCTTCAAACTGGTGGCCATCTTGATGAAGGCGGCACCCGTCGGGGCGTTTGGTGCCATGGCGTTTACGGTAGGCAAGTACGGCATCAAATCCATCGGCAACATGGCCTATCTGATCTTCGCTTTCTACCTTACCGCCTTCTTCTTCGTCACCGTCGTGCTGGGGCTCGTCGCGCGCTACAACGGGTTCTCCATCTTCAAGCTTTTGCGCTACATCAAGGATGAATTGTTACTCGTGTTGGGCACGAGTTCATCGGAATCGGCTCTGCCCAACTTGATGCGCAAACTGGAAAAAGCAGGTTGTGGCAAATCGGTCGTCGGTCTGGTCGTGCCTACGGGTTACTCCTTCAACCTCGACGGCACCAACATCTACATGACGATGGCCGCCCTTTTCATCGCCCAGGCGCTCGACATCCAATTGAGCCTGTCGCACCAAATCCTGCTGTTGCTCGTCGCGATGATCAGCTCGAAAGGAGCTGCGGGCGTCACGGGCGCGGGATTCATCACTTTGGCCGCCACGCTGGCAGTGGTCCCCGAAGTACCTGTGGCCGGCATGGCGCTGATCTTGGGCATCGACCGATTCATGTCCGAATGCCGCGCACTCACCAATTTCATCGGCAACGCCTGCGCAGCCATCGTCGTGGCCCGCTGGGAAGGGCAATTGGACAAGGAAAAACTAGAATTCGCGCTCGATCATCCCGACGCCATCGATCTCGAAATGCAGGTCGGACCAGAGGTCGTCGACTGAAGAACGGCAGGAGCGGCGCCTGCCGCTCCTTGCCTTTCACGATGCGATCTGACGGGAAAACGAAAAAGCGGGCACGAAGCCCGCTTTTTGCAAGAACTGGCGGAGTGGACGGGACTCGAACCCGCGACCCCCGGCGTGACAGGCCGGTATTCTAACCAACTGAACTACCACTCCGCACTTGTAAACCCTGGCGTCCCCACGGGGATTCGAACCCCGGTTACCGCCGTGAAAGGGCGGTGTCCTAGGCCTCTAGACGATGGGGACCCGTCTTGACCTTCAACTGGTGGAGGTGAGCGGAATCGAACCGCTGACCTCTTGCATGCCATGCAAGCGCTCTACCAACTGAGCTACACCCCCGACGAAGCACCTGCAGCAATCCTGGCGGAGTGGACGGGACTCGAACCCGCGACCCCCGGCGTGACAGGCCGGTATTCTAACCGACTGAA
>NZ_AUDR01000019.1:12995-74685 GCF_000425565.1 Tepidiphilus margaritifer DSM 15129 | reverse complement strand
GAATCAGGGCACTGTGAACAGCCCCTCTGGGCAGCCCATGGAGTTTAAAAACTATTTTTTAAGACAGGACTCTTGGTTTGATGCGATTGCCCTGCCGTTGCCGGCGTCCAGTCGGAAGGGAAACGTTCGAGCCAGGGTTTGTAGCGCAAATCCTGCTGAATGATATGGGTGATGAGCCACTCGCGAAACAGGTTCAGAATGCGTTGCCGCAGTTCGGGGGCGAGTGCATGGACCGTGTTGCCGCCATGCGCCAGGGAGAGAATCTCGGCGGTGATCGTGTGCAGCTGATGGGTGAGGTCTCGATGCTGCATCGCATGAGACCGGGATTCGGGATACCCGATGGCCTGCTGGATCGCTTCTTCGCGACGGAAATGCGTGGCGGTATAGTCGGCGAGTTCGTCCAGGGCCTGGGTGAGTTCGCCGACCGAACTATCGTGCGCCAGCATGCCTTGCACCCGATTGATGAGCCCGATGAGACGGCGATGGTCACGGTCGATGGCATCGTTCTTCACCGAAAGCGCTTCGCGCCATTGAAGCTGGAAAGCGGAATCGGGTCGAGTATCCATGATGGCGATTGCGTGCGGTAGAGGCGAGGATTATATTGTCGAAGTTCCTCTCGTGAGGATGGAATGATGCCACTACGATCGAATCGTCCCGATAGTTGCCCCCTATGCTTAGGGAGTGAGGAGGAAGTGCTGTGGCGCGATGGTCGCTGTCGCGTCATCGACGTCCGCCATGCCGATTATCCCGGCTATCTGCGCGTGATCTGGAATGAGCACGTCGCCGAGATGACGGATCTCGACGCGGACGACTGCGCGCACCTGTGGCGGGTGCTGCTCGGCACGGAGCGCGTGCTGCGCCGCCTCATGAGCCCGGACAAGGTGAACCTCGCGAGTCTCGGCAACATGGTGCCGCACCTGCACTGGCACGTGATTCCACGCTACCGCGACGACGCCCACTTCCCCGACGCCATTTGGGCCCCGCCGCGCCGTCGCGGTCCTTCACCGCATGCCGTGGTCCACCCGCCGGCCACGCTCGCCGCCGCGCTGCGGGCAGAGCTGGGCGGTAGCGGAGCGACGGCGTTCGCCTGAGTTTGCGGTAGAATCGACCTCGCCGGCGCGCAAGGCGTCGGCGTCCGGAGGCGTGGCCGAGCGGTTGAAGGCAGCGGTCTTGAAAACCGCCAGGGGTTCGCGCCCCTCGTGAGTTCGAATCTCACCGCCTCCGCCATTTTTCATCATATATTTCAAAATACTGCACGAAAATTGTCATTTTTATGATTGTACCCGTCAGTCCGGGGCGAAAATGGTGCGACTTGCCGCTGCGCGCAGCGAGCAACCCCAACCCCGCGGCGAAATGGGCCCGCAGATGAACGATCCCGAGGCCGATCAACAGCACCGCCACCGGAATGGCGGCGAATAGGGTCGACAACGGCATGTTGCCGAAGGGATCATAGACCTGTTGCCATGTCATGTTTCGTCTCCTCTTTTGGTGTGGTTATTGGCGGCCGATTGTCGTCGGCGCCGTTTCATTGTACTCTAATCAAAATACTGTATCGCTTGATAAAAAGTGAAGGGAGACATGGAACGCCGTCGTTTCATCCAAGGAGCCGGCTTGGCCGGAATCCTTTCTTCCGGAATGGCTCCGGCGGTGGTGATGGCCCAGCGCAACATGCGCTGGCGCCTGGCTTCGAGCTATCCGCGTTCGCTCGACACGCTCTTTGGCGTGAGTGAGGATTTCGCGCGCAACGTCGCCGACCTGACCGACGGCGCCTTTCAGATCGAGGTCTCGGCCGGAGGGGAGATCGTTCCGGCGCTGAGCGTGTTCGATGCGGTGCAAAACGGCACGGTGGAGATGGCGCACGCCATCGCGTTCTATTTCATCGGCAAGAATGAAGCGTTTGCCTTCGACGCGATCCTGCCTTTCGGCATGAACGCTCGGATGATGAATGCCTGGATGTACGACGGTGGGGGATTGCAGCTCCTGCGAGAGATCTATGCTCGTTACGGCATCGTCAATTTCCCCCTGGGCAATACCGGGACTCAATGGGGCGGGTGGTATCGCAAGGAGATCCGCTCCGTCGAGGATCTCAAGGGCCTGAAGATGCGCATGGGCAACATGGCCGGCCACGTGCTCGGCAAGCTCGGCGCGGTATCCCAGGCCATTCCCGGCGGTGAGGTCTATCAGGCGCTCGAGAAAGGGACGATCGATGCGGTGGAATGGAGCTCTCCCTATGATGACCAGAAGCTGGGTTTCCATCGCGTTGCCCCTTATGGCTATTATCCCGCATGGTGGGAGGGCAGCGCCCAGGTGACCTTGCTCGTCAATGCCAAGTCCTATGAAAGCTTGCCAAAGGCCTATCGAGAGGCGATGCGCATCGCCGCAGCCGACGCGCACACGCGAATGCTCGCCAAGTACGATGCGCGCAATCCCGAGGCGCTGCGCCGCCTCATCGCCGAGGGCGCCAAGATCCAGCGCATGCCCAAAGAAGTGATGGACGCGGCATTCAAGGCGAGCCGCGAGGTCTTTGCCGAGTTCGAGGCGAAGAACGAAGATTTCCGCCGCCTGAATACCCACTACCAGAAATTCCTGCGCGACGAATACGCCTGGTTCCGTCTCTCGGAACTCAGCTACGATCAATACATGGCCGCGGCGCCGCTGTGAGTGCGTCCGCCGTGGGGTAGGAGAAAGGCATGATCCCCTATGACCCGCCGAGGTTTGCCCGTGAACTGCCGCCCGCCTTGGTGGCGCGGCTCGAGGCGTGCCTGGGCGAGCGTTTCACCCGCTCTTCGGGGGTGCGCGCCCACCACGGGCACGACGAATCCCATTTTCCCGACCAGCCGCCGCAGGCGGTGGCCTTCGTCACCAGCACCGAGGAAGTGGTCGAGGTGGTGCCCGAATACGGCGTGCCGCTCATACCCTACGGTACGGGCACTTCGCTCGAGGGGCACGTACTCGCACTCTATGGCGGGGTGAGCGTGGACGTTTCCCAGATGAATCACGTCCTGGAGATCGACGCCGAGGACATGCTCGCGGTGGTGCAGCCGGGGGTGACGCGTAAGCAGCTCAATGTCGACGCTTCCGGCCTCATCGCTCCCATCCTGGGACACGTGGGCGACGGCAATTTTCACACGGTGATCCTGATCGATCCGGAAGACGCGGCCGAGCTCGAGCGGGCCAAGGCCCTGAGTGCCGAACTCGTGGCGATCGCCCAGTCACTGGGTGGAACCTGCAGCGGCGAACACGGCGTGGGCATGGGTAAGCGAGAGTTCGTCGCGCGCGAGGCGGGCGAGGTGGGTGTAGCGGTGATGCGCGCCATCAAGGTCGCGCTCGACCCGCAAGGGATCTTCAACCCGGGCAAACTCGTACCATGAGCCAGCGGCCTTCCGACTGGCGGCGGTCGGTTGTCTTATAATTTACCCCTTTTTGCGGAGGGCGGTGCGATGCAGGCTTGGCTGAGGCTGTCGCGCGGCATCGACGCGCTCAACCGGTTCTTCGGGCGAATCGCGATCTGGTTCATCTTCGCTGCCACCGTCTTGAGCGCCGCCAATGCCGTCGTGAGAAAACTGCTGAACGTGGGCTCGAACGCCTGGCTCGAGGCGCAGTGGTACCTCTACGCGGCGGCTTTCCTGTTTGCGGCCGCCTTGACGCTGCGCAACAACGAGCATGTGCGCATCGACATCTTGATCTCGCGCTTCTCGTTGCGCACGCAGGCGTGGATGGACCTCTTCGGTCTGTTCTTCATGTTGCTGCCGGTGTGCGTGGGCGTGCTCTACTTTTCCATTCCCTTTTTCTGGCAGGGCTACGTCTCCGGCGAGATGTCCTCGAATTCCGGCGGGCTCATCCGCTGGCCGGTCTATCTCATGATCCCGGTCGGTTTCACGCTCTTGCTGCTGCAGGGGATTTCCGAGGCGATCAAGCGTGTTGCCTTTCTCAGGGGCGCCTTGCCTTCGCCCTTCGTCAAGGAAAGTGATGAAACGCCGTCGCCCGACGGTGCCGAGGGAGCACGATGATGGCGTGGCTTGCCCAGAATCTCGCGCCCCTCATGTTCCTGGGGTTAATCTTCTTTTTGCTCTATGGCTTCCCCGTAGCGTTTGCCCTGGGGGCTTGCGGCCTCTTCTTCGGACTGATCGGCATCGAGCTCGGCCTGCTCGCGCCGGTGTTCTTTCAGGCGCTGCCGCTGCGCATTTTCGGGATCATGCAGAACGAGACGCTGCTCGCCGTGCCGTTTTTCACTTTGATGGGGCTGGTGCTCGAGCGCTCGGGCATGGCCGAGGATCTGCTCGACACCATCGGCCAGCTCTTCGGTTCGGTGCGCGGGGGGCTGGCCTTTGCCGTGATCTTCGTCGGGGCGCTGCTCGCCGCCACCACCGGCGTCGTGGCGGCCTCGGTGATCTCCATGGGGCTCATCTCGCTGCCCATCATGCTGCGCTACGGTTATGACCGTAAGCTCGCGAGCGGCGTGATCGCCGCTTCGGGTACTTTGGCGCAGATCATCCCCCCGTCGCTCGTGCTGATCGTACTGGCCGACCAGCTGGGCAAGAGCGTGGGCGACCTCTACAAGGGGGCGTTCATCCCGGCGTTCGCCCTGGTCGGACTCTACGTGCTCTACGTGATCGGCCTGACGATCCTGCGCCCGAAAGACCTGCCGGCTCTGCCGCCGGAGGCGCGCACCATCCGCGAGGACGACGGTTCGAGCGGCACGCGCTCGGTGGCGGTGCTGGCAGTGATCGCGATCGCGGTGGGGATCGTCGCCGGGCAGCACTATAACGAGATCCTTGCCTGGATGACCGGTGGTGAGCCCAAGGAACAACCGATCGACGAGACGGTGGTCGCCGCGACCACGCTCGCCACGCTCGTCGCCTTCGTGATCGCCCTCATCAACCGGGTCTTCCGTTTGGGGCTGCTCTCGCGCATGGCCGAACGCGTCACATTCGTGCTGATCCCGCCGCTCGCGCTCATTTTTCTCGTGCTCGGTACCATCTTCCTTGGCGTGGCCACGCCCACCGAAGGGGGGGCGATGGGCGCGGTGGGGGCCATGCTGCTCGCCTGGGCGCGCAAACGGCTCGACTGGTCGCTGCTGGTGCAGGCGCTCAAAGGCACGACGACGCTTTCCTCCTTTGTCATGTTCATCCTCATCGGCTCGACCATGTTCAATCTCACCTTCCAGGGAGTGGGAGGGAGTCACTGGGTACAGCACCTGCTCACGCAGCTGCCCGGCGGACAGGTGGGATTCCTCATCTTCGCTTCCCTCTTCGTCTTCGTGCTCGCCTTCTTCCTCGACTATTTCGAGCTCGCTTTCATCGTCATCCCCTTGCTCGGGCCGGCGGCGAACGCCCTGGGGATCGATCTCATCTGGTTCGGCGTGCTCATCGCCATGGTGATGCAGACTTCCTTCATGCATCCGCCTTTCGGTTTTGCCTTGTTCTTCTTGCGTAGCGTGGCGCCGGCGGGCGAATACGTCGATGCCGTGACCGGCAAGAAGATCCGCGGCGTCTCTACCGTCGAAATCTACTGGGGGGCGATCCCCTTCCTCGTTCTGCAGCTGGTGATGGTGGGCTTGCTGATCGCCTTCCCTTCGCTGGTGACGATGAGTTTCTCCAAGGTGGGGAAGGTCGACCTGGAAAAGATCGAGATTCCCGCTGGGGATCAGGGGTGGGGGTCGGAGGGCAGCGCCCCCGGGGGCGAGGGAGGAACGGGCAGCGATTGGTAAGGAACGTTACATTGTCGTGGCGAAATTGGTCTATCATGGTTTCCGAGCCATCGGCGCAACGGAGGTCAGGATGAAGATCGAACTCGTCTGTGAAGGAACTCAGTGCGACGAAGTGACCAAACATGAGGTGGTGCACCGTTTTTCCGACGCGATCCGTCGTTTCCGCAACCGGGTGACTTGGGCGCGGGTCAAACTGGTCGATGTGCGGGACGAAACCGGTGCCTGGGCCAAGCGCTGCGTGGTGCAGATGCGTCTGCGGCAGCGTCCGCAGGTCGTATTCGCGGTCACGGAACGGGTGGCCCAGTTGGCGGTCGAACAGGCAGTAAAACGCGTTCAGCGGGTGCTCGAACGCCGCTTCGCCCGGCCGCAGGCGCTGCCGTTGCCGGCTTGAATCAATCCATGGCAGTTTTTTGACGGAGGCAAGGATGCAACGAATCGACGAACGATGGAACGACACCGCCCCGGCGCGAGCCGTGGCATGGAGCGAAACGCAAGGAGCGGCCCTGCCGGCGGCGAACCGGGTCTTGCGCAACACGTACGTGTTGCTCGCCCTGACGCTGGCTTTCTCGGCACTGACGGCGGGCGTGTCCATGGCCTTGAAGTTACCGCATCCGGGACTCATCATCACCCTGGTGGGGTACTTCGGGCTTCTCTTCCTAGTGCAGCGGCTTGCCAATCAGGCAAGCGGCATCCTTGCCGTCTTTGCGCTCACCGGCTTCATGGGTTATACCCTGGGGCCGATCCTTTCGGCCTATCTGGCGCTGCCCAACGGTCCGGCGGTCGTGATGCAGGCCTTTGGCGGCACAGCGGCGATCTTCCTGGGATTGTCGGCCTACGCCACGATCTCGAAGCGGGATTTCTCCTTCATGGGTGGATTCCTCTTCGTAGGCGTGCTGGTCGCCTTCCTCGCGGGGCTGGGGGCCATCTTCTTCCATCTACCGGCCTTGTCGCTGGCCGTGTCGGCGATGTTCGTGCTGCTCATGTCCGGCATGATCCTCTTCGAGACCAGCCAGATCGTGCGCGGCGGCGAGACCAACTATATCTTGGCCACGGTGTCGCTGTACGTGACGATCTTCAACCTCTTCACGAGCCTGTTGCAGCTGCTCGGGGTGTTCAACGGCGACGATTGAGTCGAACTGCTTTTCGTATGTCAGGAAGGGGCGCGGCAAGCGCCCTTTCCGTTTTTCGGACCCGGGTGGTGGCCTTCGGGTAAAATCTCCTCTTCTCAGGTCGGGACGCAGGTGATGAAACGGATCTTTCTCGAATTCGAGCGCTCGGTAGCCGAGCTGGAGGAGAAGATCGGCGAGCTGCGCTACGCGCACGATGCTTCCGCCGTCGACATCAGCGAAGAGATCGAGCGGCTGGAGAAGAAAGCGCGCAAGCAGCTCGAAGATCTCTACGCCCGGCTCGATGCCTGGCAGACGACACAGGTGGCGCGCCATCCGCTGCGTCCCTATACGCTCGACTACGTGGAGCGCATCTTCACCGATTTCGAGGAACTGCACGGTGATCGGCATTTCGCCGACGACAAGGCGATCGTCGGCGGGCTTGCGCGCTTCGACGGGCGGCCGTGCATGGTGATCGGCCATCAGAAAGGGCGCGACACCAAGGAGAAGATCGCGCGCAACTTCGGCATGCCCCGGCCCGAAGGCTATCGCAAGGCGCTGCGCTTGATGAAACTGGCCGAGAAGTTCGGCCTGCCGATCTTCACTTTCGTCGATACGCCTGGTGCCTATCCCGGAATCGACGCCGAGGAGCGGGGACAGTCGGAAGCGATCGGGCGCAACCTCTACGAGATGGCCATGCTGCGCGTGCCCGTGGTCGTCACCGTGATCGGTGAGGGGGGCTCGGGCGGAGCGCTGGCGATCGCCGTGGGGGATACGGTGCTCATGCTGCAGCACGCCGTCTATTCGGTGATCTCGCCCGAAGGCTGCGCTTCCATCCTGTGGAAGAGCGCGGAGAAGGCGCCTGAAGCGGCCGAGATCCTGGGTATCACCGCGCCCAAGCTTTTGTCCTTGGGTCTGATCGACGGCATCGTGCCGGAACCGGTGGGCGGCGCACACCGCGAACCGGAGAAGATGGCCGAGATCCTCAAAGGGCATCTGCAGCAGGCGCTCGCCGGGCTCGAAGGGCTCGCGCCCGAAGCGCTGGTGGAACGCCGGCAGCAGCGCCTGGCTTCCTATGGCCGCTTCGCCGAGCGCAGCTGAGCGCGACCCGGTCGCCGCGGCGATCTTCGAGGCGATCGAATTGCTCGCGACGCGGGTCCCTTTGCACCCTTTGGGAAACGCTGAAGAAATGAGCGAGCGGGATGAAGCGCAAGGCGCACGGAGCGCAGCGACCGAGACATATCGAATAGATAGGCGAGGGAGCGAGCACCGCGCAACGCAGCGATTCGCCCGCGCAGCCAATTATTCAGCGTTTCCTTTGCGGCTCGTATTGGGGTTCTCCGGCGGCGTCGATTCCACCGTGCTGCTGCACGCGCTTGCCGAGGCGCGCGCCGAATTTCCGCTGGAACTGAAGGCGGTGCATGTGCACCATGGGCTCCTCGAGCAGGCCGACGCCTGGGTCGAGGAAGCGCGAGCGCACTGTGCTTCACTCGGTGTGCCGCTGCAGGTAGCGTACGTGCGCGTGCAGCCGGACGGCAGAGGGCTCGAGGCCGCGGCGCGTTCGGCGCGCCTGCGCGCGCTCGCCGCGGTGCCGGGGGATGCGTTGGTGCTCGCGCAGCATCGCGACGATCAGGCCGAGACGGTGCTCTTTCGTTTGCTGCGCGGCTCGGGCGTGGCCGGGCTTGCGGCGATGCGGCCCATTGCGCCGGCGCCCCTGGCTGGGGCGGCGGCGCCGTGGTGGCTGCGCCCTTTCCTTGATCTGCCCAAAGAGACGCTCATCGCCTGGGCGCGGGAACGCGGTTTGAACTGGGTCGAGGATCCGTCGAATGCGAGCGCCGACTTCACCCGCAACTGGCTGCGGGGGGAAATTCTGCCGCAGCTGGAGGAAAGGCTGCCGGGCGTGCGCACCGTGCTCGCCCGTACCGCCGAGACCATGGCTGAGGCGCAGCAAGGCTTGGACGATCTGGCCGCGCTCGACGACGAACGGGTGGGCCATCCGCAGGGCGGCTGGGATTGGGCGGAGTTTTTGCGGTTGCCGGTCCATCGGCAGAAGAATTTGGTGCGCTGGGCAACCCTGCGGCTGCCGGCCCTGCCGCCGACCCAACGGCGTCTGGAAGAGGGGCTGCGCCAGGCGGCGGACTATGCAGGCGGGGTATGGCGTTTTCCCCTGGGAGAGGCGTGGCTGTGTGCCCGCGGCGAGCGCCTGTGGGTGGAGGCGGCGCCGCAGGGGTGCGACGCCGCTCATCGCTGCGGTTAGTTCTTGCTCTGATCGACCAGCTTGTTCTTGGCGAGCCACGGCATCATCGAGCGCAGCTTGGCGCCGACCTGTTCGATCGGGTGTTCGGCAATGAGTCGACGGCGCGCCGTCATGCTCGGGTAGTTGAGCTTGCCCTCGAGGATGAACTGCTTGGCGTACTCACCATTGCGGATGCGCTCGAGCGCACGGCGCATGGCGGCGCGGGAGTGCTCATTGATGACTTCGGGCCCGGTGGTGTACTCGCCGAACTCGGCGTTGTTCGAGATCGAGTAGTTCATGTTGGCGATGCCGCCCTCGTACATGAGATCGACGATGAGCTTGAGCTCGTGCAGGCACTCGAAGTAGGCCATCTCGGGGGCGTAGCCGGCTTCGACCAGCGTCTCGAATCCCATCTTGACGAGTTCCACCGCGCCGCCGCAGAGCACGGCCTGTTCGCCGAAGAGGTCGGTCTCGGTTTCTTCGCGGAACGTGGTCTCGATCACGCCACCCTTGGTGCCGCCGTTGGCCGCGGCGTAGGAAAGGGCCAAATCGCGCGCTTTGCCGGAGACGTCCTGATGCACGGCGATGAGCGAAGGCACGCCGCCGCCGCGGACGTACTCGGAGCGCACGGTGTGGCCGGGCCCCTTGGGCGCGATCATGATGACGTCGAGGTCGGCGCGCGGCACGATCTGGTTGTAGTGGATGTTGAATCCGTGGGCGAAGGCGAGCGCCGCGCCCTGCTTGAGGTTGGGCTCGATGTCACGCACATAGACTTCGGGCTGGGTCTCGTCGGGCAGCAGGATCATCACCAGATCCGCCCCTTTGACGGCTTCGCCCACTTCCTTGACGGTGAGGCCGGCCGCTTCGGCCTTGCGCCAGGAACTGCCGCCGCGGCGCAGACCCACCGTGACCTTGACGCCGGAGTCGCGCAGGTTGAGCGCATGCGCGTGGCCTTGCGAGCCATAGCCGACGATGGTGACGGACTTGCCCTTGATGAGCGAGAGGTCGGCGTCCTTGTCGTAATAGACTTTCATGATGTTTCCTTTCCGTTGTTGTCGTGGAGGTGTCAGACGCGCAGGACGCGTTCGCCGCGGCCGATGCCGCAGACGCCGCTACGCACGGTTTCGAGAATCAGAGCGGGGTCGATCGCCTGGATGAAGGCATCGAGCTTGCCCTGGTTGCCGGTGAGTTCGATGACGTAAGTAGTGTCGGTGACGTCGACGATGCGCGCGCGGAAGATGTCGGCCATGCGTTTCATCTCCTCGCGGTCCTTGCCGGTGGCGCGCACTTTGAGCAGCATCAGTTCGCGCTCGAGGTGCGGGGCTTCCGACAGATCCACCACCTTGACCGTTTCGATGAGCTTGTTGAGCTGTTTGGTGATCTGCTCGACGGTCTCATCCGAGCCGTTGGTGATGATGGTCATGCGCGATAGCGAAGGATCTTCGGTGGGCGCGACGGTAAGCGATTCGATGTTGTAGCCGCGCGCGGAGAAGAGCCCCGCCACGCGCGACAGCGCCCCCGATTCGTTTTCGATCAGCACGGAGATGAGATGTCGCATGGTGTTCGTTCCTGTGCCGTGGGCTCAGAGGTCGTCGGCCGAGAGGATCATCTCGGTGAGCCCCTTGCCGCCCTGGATCATGGGATAGACGTTCTCGCGGGGATCGATGCGCACGTCCAGAAAGACGAGCTCGTTGGCATGCTCGCTGAAGGCGCGCTCGAGCGCCGGCTGGAGATCGGCGGGACGATCCACGCGGATGCCGACGTGGCCGTAGGCACGGGCGAGCGCGGCGAAGTCGGGCAGGGAGTCCATGTAGGATTCGGAATAACGCCCGCCGTGGAAGAGCTGCTGCCACTGCCGTACCATGCCGAGATAGCCGTTGTTGAGATTGACGATCTTGAGCGGCAGGCGGAATTGCTTGCAGGTGGAGAGTTCCTGGATGCACATCTGGATCGAGGCTTCGCCGGTGACGCACACCACCGGCGCATCGGGCCGGGCGAAGCGCGCGCCCATGGCGTAGGGCAACCCCACGCCCATGGTGCCCAGCCCGCCGGAATTGAGCCAGCGGCGTGGGTGATCGAAGCGGTAGTATTGCGCCGCCCACATCTGGTGTTGCCCCACGTCGGAGGTGACGATGGCATCGCCTTTGGTCACTTTCCACAGGGTCTCGATCACGTATTGCGGCTTGATGGGGCCTTCGGCCGGCTGCTCGTAGGCCAGGCAGCGCCGGGCGCGCCATTGTTCGATGCGTTCCCACCAGGGGGCGAGCGCCTCGCTCGGGGCGGTGACGCCCTCTTCGTCGAGGATGCGCAGGAAGTCGGCGAGCACGTGGCGCACGTCGCCGACGATGGGCAGATCGGCTTTGACGCGCTTGCTGATGGAGGAAGGGTCGATGTCGATGTGGATGATGGTGCGCGGTTCGCTGGCGAAGTGCTCGGGGCTGCCGATGACGCGGTCGTCGAAACGTGCGCCGACCGAGAGCACGACGTCGGCGTGGTGCAGGGCGAGGTTGGCTTCGTAGGTGCCGTGCATGCCGGGCATGCCGAGGAATTGGCGGTCGCTCGCCGGGTAGGCGCCCAGCGCCATGAGCGTGGTGGTGACCGGGGCGCCCACCCGGCGGGCGAGTGCCGTGAGCTCGTCGGCGGCATCGGCGAGGATCACCCCGCCGCCAGCGTAGAGGATGGGGCGCTTGGCCTCCCGCAGCGCCTTGACGGCCTTGCGGATCTGCCCCTGGTGCCCCTTGACGACGGGGTTGTAGGAGCGCATCGACACCGTTTCGGGGTAGCGGAACTCGCACTTGGCGGCCGAGACGTCTTTGGGGATGTCGACGAGCACTGGGCCGGGGCGGCCGGTACGGGCGATGTGGAAGGCTTTTTTGAGGGTATCGGCGAGCTCGGCGACGTCCTTGACGAGGAAGTTGTGCTTGACGCAGGGGCGGGTGATGCCTACCGTGTCGACTTCCTGGAAGGCGTCCTGCCCGATCATGGCGGTGGGGACTTGGCCGGAGAGGATCACCACCGGAATGGAGTCGCAATAGGCCGTGGCGATGCCGGTGACCGCGTTGGTCGCGCCGGGGCCGGAGGTGACGAGCGCCACGCCCACTTCGCCGCTTGCGCGCGCATAGCCGTCGGCGGCATGCACCGCGGCCTGCTCGTGGCGCACGAGCACGTGCCGGATCTCGTCTTGTTGGAAGAAGGCATCGTAGATGTGCAGGACCGCACCGCCGGGGTAGCCGAAGACGTATTTGACGTTTTCGCGCTGCAGGCACTGGACGACGATTTCGGCGCCGGTGAGGAGCATGGGGGTATACCTCGTGGGGATGATCCATGCAAGGATCGGGTAAACCCGTAACGTTAGCGGCTCGATGGGCTTTGGTCAAGCAGGTCGGTTCCATCGACCTTTTATAATCGGGAACGGATCGGAATCGGGAGGAAAGTTCGGTGAACGAGAATATCCTGTTGGCGCTCGCCTCCATCGTCGTCGCCGGCGTGGCGGCGCAGTGGGTGGCGTGGCGTACCCAGATCCCGGCGATCGTCTTTCTGCTGTTATTAGGGATCGTGGCAGGTCCGGGATTGGGATGGCTCGATCCGGATCACCTGTTTGGCCCCGTCCTTTTCCCCATGGTGTCTTTGGCGGTGGCGCTCATTCTCTTCGAGGGCAGCCTCACGCTTCGTTTGAGCGAATTGCGGGGCATGAGTACGGTGGTACTGCGCCTGGTGAGCATCGGGGCGTTGTTGACCTGGGCCGTGGCGGCATCGGCGGCCCGCATGTTCGTGGACCTCGATTGGGGTCTGGCGGCGCTCTTCGGGGCGTTGGTGATGGTGACGGGGCCCACGGTGATCGTGCCGCTGCTGCGTTTCGTGCGTCCCAGTGACAAGGTGGCCACGGTGCTGCGTTGGGAGGGGATCGTGATCGATCCGATCGGGGCGCTGGCGGCGGTGCTGGTCTATCAGTTTCTCGTCAGCCGCGCGCTGCCCGATCTGCCGGCCTGGTCGGTGCTGTGGGTATTCGTCAAGGCGGTGGCGGTCGGATTCGCCGCTGGCTGGATCGCGGCCGAGGCGCTGGGACGGATGTTGCGCCGCTATCTGGTGCCCGATTATCTCGACAACGTCATCGTGCTCGCCTTCGTGGTCGGAGTCTTCACGGCGGCGAACATGCTCGCCCACGAGGCGGGATTGTTGGCGGTGACGGTGATGGGCATGCGCCTGGCCAACATGAAAGGGGTTCCGCTCGAGAACATCCTCTCGTTCAAGGAAACGCTCACCCTCCTGCTGATCTCGGTGCTCTTCATCGTCCTGGCAGCGAGATTGGACGTGGGGCGGCTCACCGAGGTCGGCAAGGGGGTGGTGTTGGTCTTCATGGCGATCCAGTTCGTGGCCCAGCCGCTCAAGGTATGGGCGTCGACTTGGGGGAGCGGACTGAGGTGGCAGGAGAAGGTGTTGATCGCCTGGATCGGACCGCGAGGAATCGTGGCTGCGGCGGTATCGGCGCTTTTTGCGCTGCGCTTGCGCGAGCTGGGGCACCCGGGGGCGGAGGTCCTGGTGCCGCTCACCTTTTCCGTGATCATTGGCACGGTGCTCTTCGCCGGCGGCACCGCCCGCCTGGCGGCGCAACGCCTGGGGGTGGCGGAGCCGCAGGCACGCGGGGTACTGATCGTGGGGGCGCATCGTCTGGGGCGAGAATTGGGCCTGGCGCTCACCAGACTGGGCTTTCGGGCGATCGTGGCCGACACCGATTATGCCCTGGTGCGCGAGGCGCGCATGGCCGGGCTGGAGACGTTCTTCGGCAACGTGGTCTCGAAGGAAGCCGACCGGCGGCTCGATCTCGTCGGGGTGGGGTACCTGCTGGCGATGTCGCCGTATCCGGAACTGAACGCGCTGGCGGCGGTGCGCTATCGACGTGAATTCGGAAGGGGTAATGTTTATGTCTTATTGACGCCCGACGAGATGGCCAAGGAAGGACAGCAGGTGGCGGATCGGCGCTACGCCCGCCTCATTGGTGGTCAGGAAACCGGTTTGGCGGAATTGCTGGCGTTGTTGGAACGAGGTGCGAAGGTCTATACGACGCGCTTGAGCGAGGCATTCTCCCTCGATGCTTATCAGGAGCAATTCGCTGGTCGGGGGCAGCTGCTGTTGGCGATCGATCCGAAAGGGCGCCTGCACGGGATGGGCCCTGGGAATGCGCCTCGACCCGGACCAGACTGGTATCTCCTCGGTGTCTATCTGCCGCAGGAAGGGGAGAGAAGCGAGAGTCCTCCTGCTTCGCCATGAAGAGGGCGCGATAGAATGATCCTTCCGCGCCGTTCCGGCCGAGAGGAGAATCCAAGGTGCTCCGTGTCCCCGTCCGCCCCAGCGAATTTCTGGTCGGTAAGCCGATCCCCTTCGATGTCTTCGACCGGCACGGCCGACTCTTGCTGGCAAAGGGCCACGTGATCGCTTCGGCCGAGGAGAAGGAGAAACTCCTGCGCCAGGGGGCGGAGCGCAACCTGACCACCGACGAGCGTTTTCGTCAGGCGATCGGTACGGCCTTGAAAGTGGTCGAAAAGGAGGAAGAGCCGGGTAAAAATGCGATCCACCTCGATTTCGAGGAACTGCGCCTGCTGCCAGGAGCCGTCCTGCAGATCCAGCTGGGCAAGGAAGAAGATCGCTATTTCGTGCGCTACATCGGGGCCTTGCGCGGTAGGTCGGTGATCATCGATGCCTTGGAGCGTGGGGGACTGCCGCTGTTCGTGCCCGATGGCACCGCCTTGCAAGTGCGCGGCAGCGTCGGTTCTTACGCCTTCGTCTTCCCTTCTTCCGTGTTGGTCAATGCCTCTCGCCCTTACCCTCATCTCCATCTTACTTATCCGATGGATGTGGTGGCAGTGCGGCTGCGGCGCAGCGAGCGGGTGCCGGTGCGCCTGGTGGCGGCGGTGGTCTCCGACGACAATCGGGCGTTCGGTGGGGTCATCCTCGACCTGTCGGTGGGCGGGGGATTGCTGGCCACGCGCCATCCGCTGAAGGTCGGACAGCGCATCCAGATCAAGTTCAAACTGGAGATCGCTGGCACGGAGATCATCCTGGCGGTGCCGGCCATCGTGCGTTCGGAACGTGACATCGAGGATCGCACCCTCGAGGGGGCGAGGGGCTATGGCATCGAATTCGTCGACCTCACGCCCGAGGATACCGTCGCCCTGATGACCTACATCGCCGCGGTACAGATCAATCCCGCGGTACTTGGCTAGGGGGAAGAATGCGCATCGTCAGCTGGAACATCCAGTGGGGGCGTGGAGCGGACGGGCGCGTCGATTGGGCGCGGATTCTGACGATGCTGCGCGCGTTCGACGCCGACGTGTTCTGCCTGCAGGAAGTGGCGAGCCGCTTCGACGAACTGCCCGGTTCGCGCGGCGAGGACGGACCGGCCATCCTGCGCGGTGCCTTGCCGGAGTATCGCGGATTCTATGCCCCGGCGCTCGACGTGCCGCGCGCGCACGGCGGCAGGGCACTCTTCGGCAACTGGCTGGGAAGCCGCCTGCCGGTGGAGCAGGTGCTGCGCGTGAGCCTGCCCTACCTGCCGCCGGAGACCGACAAGTGCATGCCGCGGGTGCTGCTCGAGGCAACATTGCGGGTGGGGGAGCACCGGCTGCGCGTGGCGACGACCCATCTGGAATACTACTCGCGGCGCCAGCGCCTGGCACAGGTTGCCGCCCTCGTCGAACATCAGCGGGAAATCCTCGCCTGGCCGGAGGGCGGCGGGGACGAGGAAGAGGCGACCTTCCGCGCCTGGCCGCGCCCGGCCGCGGCGGTATGGCTGGGGGACGGGAACTTCGCCCCCGAAGACGAGGAGTACCGTCTGCTCGAGGAAAGCGGCCTGTGGTTCGACGCCTGGCGTCTGGTGCACGGGGCGGCGCCGCACGCGCACACGGTGGGATTGCACGGGGCGGAGTGGCCCGATCATCCTTACTGCTGCGACTACGCCTGGGTGAGCGAGGCGCTGCGCCCGGCGGTGCGGGATTTCTTCGTGGAGCAGGAGACGGCCGCCTCAGACCATCAGCCGATCGTGCTCGAGCTCGAACTCTGAAATGGAGCGCTCACTCAGCGGCAGTTGCGCAGGAAACGATGTAGCAGCCAGCGCAAGGTGAGCGGCGCTTCCAGCATCGGGGTGTGCCCCACGCCGGGGAGCGTGTGCCAGGTGCAGGCGGCTTCGCGCCGTGCCAGGGTTTCCCATAGGAGGGCCGCTGCCTTGACGGGCGTCATGCGGTCTTGGGCGCCGGTAAGGAAGAGCGCCGGTGCGGTCATTGCCTTGGCGCGCTCCAGCGCCGGTTCGGCGGCGTAGGCAGCGCAGGCGCGCAGGTCGTTGGCGAGCACGCCGGGGCGTTGTTCCAGTACGAGTTCCTGCACGGCACGTGGTAACCCTGTGTTCCGGGCTCGTGCCCCGAACGCCCAGGGTTCCATCAGCTGGCAGGCGGCGCGCGGCTCAGCGGCACGCTCGAGCAATTCCGCACTCACCGCCATCGGCAGCGCCGTGCCGATGAGCGCGAGTCCGCGGCAGCGCTCACCCAGTCGCAGGGCGAGTTCGAGCGCCACGAGCGAGCCCATGCTGTGGCCGACGGCGACGATCGGACGCTCGGGATCGAGACCGGCGGCGAGCGCCGCAGCGTATTCCTCGATGGTGGGGCACGGCGCACGTTCGTCGGCACCGTGTCCCGGAAGATCGGGGGCGCTCACCTGCCACCCCAGCCGGCTCAGCCCTAGGGTGACGGCCCACCAGATGCGCCGGTCGTGCCCGGCGCCGTGGATGAGGACGACGAGCGGATCGGTGGCGAACGTCATGGTGGAACCCTCCGGCAGAATCGAAGACTATACTTTACCGTTTTTCTTGACGCTTCAGGAGGAGCACGCATGAGCAAGGCATTCGTGCGCGAGAGCGAGGTCGACGAGGACGAAGAGCTCGTCGAGGTCCAGAGCTTTCCCGGGTTCAAGAACTACATGACGCCGACCGGCTATCGCGCTTTGCGCGAGGAGTTCGAGCGGCTCCTCAAGGTCGAGCGCCCGCAACTCGTCGAGACGGTGGCGTGGGCGGCGAGCAACGGCGACCGTTCCGAGAACGGCGACTACATCTACGGCAAGCGCCGCCTGAGAGAGATCGACCGGCGCCTGCGCTACCTCACCAAACGGCTGGAATCGGCCGTGGTGGTCGATCCGCGCGAACAGACGCAGACCGACCGCGTCTTCTTCGGGGCGACGGTGACGATCCGCGATCTGGATACCGAGACCGAAGAGACCTGGCAGATCGTCGGGGTCGACGAGGCCGATGCAGGGGAGGGCAAGGTGAGCTGGATCGCGCCGCTCGCGCGCGGCTTGCTCAAGGCCGAATTGGGCGAAGTGGTGCGTATCCCGACGCCGGGCGGCGTGCGCGAGGTGGAGATCGTCGATATCCGCTACGAAACATCCTCTTGAAAATTTTCCCTGCCATGCCCAGAAACGGGGAATCCCGAACGACGATCGACAGGAGCGAGACGATGGCTGAAACGAACGACGCAACCCGCCGGAAAATGGAGTTTCAGGCCGAGGTGCAGCAGCTGCTGCACCTGGTGGTGCATTCGCTCTATTCGAACAAAGAAATCTTTCTGCGTGAGCTCGTCTCGAACGCGTCGGATGCCTGTGACAAACTGCGCTTCGAGGCGGCGCAACAGCCGGAGCTCTTCGAGGGCGACGGCGAGCTCAAAATCTGGGTCGATTACGACCGCACTGCGCGCACCGTGACGATCCGCGACAACGGCATCGGCATGAGCCGTGAGGAGGCGGTAGCCCATCTGGGCACCATCGCCAAGTCGGGTACGCGCGAATTCCTGCAAAAGCTCGGTGCCGGCGGACAGACCGACGCGCGGCTCATCGGTCAGTTCGGTGTCGGTTTCTACTCCGCTTTCATCGTGGCCGATCGCGTCACCGTGCGTTCTCGCCGCGCCGGCTTACCGCCGAGCGCCGGCGTACTGTGGGAATGCGCCATGACGGGCGAGTCGGCGGGGACTTTCGAGGTGGCCGAGATCGAGCGCCCCGAGCGCGGCACCGAGGTGGTGCTGCATCTGCGCGAGGGGGAAGACGAATTCCTCTCCGGGGTGCGGCTGCGCGAGCTCATCCGCAAGTATTCCGATCACATCCTCTGGCCCATCCTGATGCGCAAGGAGCGCTGGGACGAGAGCCGTGGCGAGCTCGTCAAGGAGGAGGAGTGGGAGCAGGTCAATCGCGCCTCCGCCCTCTGGGCCCGCGCCAAGCAGGAGATCTCCGAAGAGGAATACATCGAATTCTACAAACACGTGGCGCACGACTTCGAGGCGCCGCTTGCCTGGACGCACGCCAAAGTGGAGGGCCGGCACGAATACACGATGCTCCTCTACCTGCCGCAGCGCGCGCCGTTCGACCTCTTCGAGCGCACGCCGCGTCACGGGCTCAAGCTCTACGTGCGGCGCGTCTTCGTGCTGGAGGATGCCGAGCGGTTGTTGCCGCGCTACCTGCGCTTCGTGCGCGGGGTGGTCGACGCGGCCGATCTGCCGCTCAACGTCTCGCGCGAAATGTTGCAGGATTCGCGCGAGATCGAGGCGATCCGCGCCGGCGTCACCAAGCGCGTGCTGGGGCTGCTCGAGCAGCTCGCCAAGAACGAACCGGAGAAATACGCCCGCTTCTGGCGTGAGTTCGGCCGCGTGCTCAAAGAGGGGATCATCGAGGATCCGGCCAATCGCGAGCGCATCGCCGGTCTCTTGCGCTTCGCGTCCACGTACAACGACTTGCCCGAAGAGACGGTCTCGTTCGATGATTATATATCTCGCATGAAACCGGGGCAGGAGCGTATCTACTACCTCACGGCCGAGTCTTTCTCCGCGGCGCGCCACAGCCCGCATCTAGAGGCTTTCCGTCAGAAAGGGATCGAGGTGCTGCTCCTTGCCGATCGCATCGACGAATGGTGGGTGGCTTATCTGCCCGAGTATCGGGGCAAGCCGCTCGCCTCCGTCGCCAAGGGCGAGATGGAGTCGGCGCTGCTGTCGGAAGAGGAGAAAAAGGCGCGTGAGGAGGCCGACGAGCGGCTCAAGCCGCTCCTCGAACGGCTGCAAACGGCTTTGGGTGAGCGCGTCAAGGCGGTGCGGGTCTCCTCGCGGCTCACGGAGGCGCCCGCCTGCCTGGTGGTCGAAGAACACGAGCCGGGGATGCAGCTCGCGCGGCTGCTGCGCGAGCTCGGGCAGGAGGTGCCGGCGCACAAGCCCATCCTCGAGCTCAACCCGACGCACCCGGTGATCGCCAGGCTGCAGGCGGCCTCCGACGAAGCGTTTGCCGACTGGGCGTTGCTCCTCTATGAAGAGGCCCTGCTGGCCGAAGGAGGGAAACTGGAGGATCCGGCGGCCTTCGTGCAGCGCATGAACCGGCTGCTGCTCGCGCCGACCGCGTGACACGCCAAGGGGCAGGGCGTCCTGACCTGCCCCGCTTCAGCCTTCCTGCCGCAGTTTGCGCATCCGCTCGGCCGGCGTGATGATGTCGGTAAGACGGATGCCGAATTTTTCATTCACCACGACCACTTCGCCCTGGGCGATGAGCGTGCCATTGACGAGCACGTCCATCGGTTCGCCGGCGAGCCCCTCGAGCTCGATCACCGAGCCGTGCGCCAGTTGCAACACGTCGCGGATCGCGAGTTTCGTGCGTCCCAGCTCCACGGTGACGCGCACCGGGATGTCGAGGATCATCTTGAAGTCGTTGAGCTTGTCGCTCTCGCTGCCGCCGGCGCCGAATTCGGGAAAGAGATCCTTGGCCGGTTTGGCCTGGTAGGGGTCGCTCGCCTGTTTGAGCTCTTGGGCGACGCGGGCCATCTCGGCGTCGTGCTGCGCCTGCTCGGCGAGCGCCGCCGCCCATTCGTCTTCGGGGTTGGCGGCGCCGCCTTCGCCGGCCGGGGCCTGTTGCTGCTGCATGGCCGCGGCCCAGTCTTCGGCGCTGACCTTGTCTTCTTCTTTAGGAGTGTCGTTCTCTGCCATGGGAAAAATCCTCGCACGGGGATCAGGAAGGGGGTGAGGAGGTCGTTCCCGCCAGGGTCGGTGGCAGGGCGGAGGCTTCTTCCTCTTCCGGTTCTTCTTCGGCAACGAAATGGTCGACCTCGAGCGCATAATGGCCTGCACGCGTGCCGTAATGGCCGCGCAGCACCGGGATGCTCTCGCAGAAGAGGGTGGTGAGATCGGGGATGTCGAGTGGAATGACGTCGCCCACGCGCAGTTCGACCAGATCGCCCAAGGTCATGTCGGCGTAGCCCAGCTCGGCGCGTAATTCGACCTCCGCTTCCATCAGACGCCGCCCGAGGTTGCGCGTCCAACGCGTATCCTGCGTCATCTGGTCGCTCTGCATGGTCGAATAGAGGAGATCCCGCACGGGCTCGAGCATGGAGTAGGGCCAGCACAGCAGGAGGTTGGCCTGGCCGATACCGAAATCCAGGGCGAATTGGGAGGTGACGACGATCTCGGAGGGCGTGGCGATGTTGGCGAATTGAGGGTTCATCTCCGAGCGTACGTAGTTGAGTTCGATCTTGTAGACCGGTGCCCAGGATTTCTGATATTCCTCGAAGACGACGTTGAGCAACCCCATGATGATGCGCTGCTCGGTGGGGCTGAAGTCGCGTCCTTCGATGCGGGTGCGAAAGCGCCCGTCGCCGCCGAAGAGGATGTCGACCACGAGAAAGATGAGATTCGGCTCCATCACGATCAACCCCGTGCCGCGAAAGGGTTTCATCTGCACGAGATTGAGGTTGGAAGGGATGACGAGGTTGCGCAGGAACTCGGCGTATTTCTGCACGTGCAGGGCGCCCACGGCCACCTCGACGTTGCGCCGGATGTAGTTGAACAGGCCGATGCGCAGATTGCGGGCGAAGCGCTCGTTGATGAGCTCGAGCGTGGGCATGCGCCCACGCACGATGCGCTCCTGCGTGGCGAGATTGTAGGGGCGAATGCCGCCTTCTTCCTGCTCAGGGGTCTCCGGCTCTTCGCTCTCGCCGGTGACGTCCCGCAGAAGTTCATCGACTTCTTTCTGCGTGAGGAATTCGCCCGTGCCGGCCATGGTGCGTGTCCGTTGCGGCTACTGGATGATGAAGGAACGAAAGAGCACGGCCTGTACCGGTCCGCTCGGGCCGACTGGTTGCTGGTCGCGCGGCTGGGGCGGGTAGCCGAGCACGCGGTTGATCTCGTCGGTGAGCTCGCGTGCGAGCTGTTCTCTCCCTTGGGGGGTGACGAGCTCGGAGGGAAGCTTACTCGACAAGAGCAGGTTGATGCGGTGCTGTACTTCCGGAAGATATTGCTTGAGGATGGGTTCGAACTTGGGGTCTGCGATCCGCAGGACGATGATGGTCTGCAGGTAACGTTCACCCTCACCGGGCGCGAGGTTGACGACGAAGGGGTCGAGGGTGACGAAAACGGGCGGTGCATTGGGGTTGACCACCACTGGGGGCGGGCTAGCGGGCTGTGTGTTGGCTCCGGCGTGGGCTGCGGTGTCACTTTCGCTCGAAGCGCTCGCGCGCTGTTTGATGAGCAATAGGGTGAGTGCTCCCACGGCGGCCAAGGAAAGCCCCAAGAGAACGATGAGCAGGAGGATGAGCAGCTTGACCTTCTTGCTCACGGCAGGGGTGGGTTCGGACGCTTCGGTGTCGGGTTTTTCTTCCGGTTTGGCCATGGATCTTCTCGCTTGCCATCGTCAAGAGACAGGATAGCGAAACATTATCCCCCACCGAAGGCGGAAAAGCGCCCCTTCCCCGGCGTAATTCCCGTTCAGGCGTAGTGATCGATCAGGCTGGAACCGGTGCGCGTGCTCTGCAGGGGAAGGGGGGCGGAATTTGCACTCGTGCGTGAGGTCGGGCCAGGTACAGTGCGGCCGGAGGCAGGGTCTTCCTGCGATTGCGGATTCGAGTCGCCTCCTCCCGTACTCACGCTCGTCTGACCCAGTGACAGACCGGATTGGGCGAGCTGTTCGCGCAGCTGCGGCAGGGCGTGTTCGAGGGCATCGCGCGCCGCCTGGCTGGCCGCGACGAAATGGGCGGTGAGCTGATCGTTGTTGAGCTGCAAGGTGACTTCGAGCTTGCCGAGCGAAGGGGGCGTGAGCTGCAATTCGGCTTTGGTCTCACCGTGACCGGCCACCCAGACGAGGCGTTGCGTGGTTTCGCTTGCCCAGCGCTCCACGTCTGCCGGTGGGGTGTGGACGGTGAGTACGGTGGGGGAGGGGGCCGGAGTGTGCGTCGACGCGGAAGGATGGGCGACGAAGCCGTCGGTGCGCGTGACAGTTCCAGCCGAGGAGGATGTCGGTTCGACGTTGGTTTGGGCTAGGGAGAGGCGGGTATCGGCGTCATCCTGCTCGTGAGGTTTGATGTCGGGAGAAACGTTTTTGCCGGAATCTGGTTCGGTGTCCTTCTGGGAAATCGCGGACTCGAGGGCGGAAACGGAGTGGCCATGCTTTCCACCGGCAGGTTCCTGGGGTGTCACTGCGGTATCGGCGAGCAAAGTTTGGGATTCCGTATCCTGTGGACCGGCATTCTGCCGCCCGCTTGGGTTCGATACGTTGAGTTTCTCGAGTGCGGCCTGCAGGATCGCTCGAGGGGATCCTGGTACGGCGGCGCTCTCGGCGGCTGCAGGCGTGGCTGCAGCCTGGGTCGGGAAATCGCGCACTGGCGTTTGCACCGCAGCAGCCGATCCGTCGCTGCCAGCAGCGACTGGCAGGGCATTGGCCGAGGGCAGGGGAGCTTTCGCCAGGGCGGCCGTTTGCGCCGAATCGGCAGGGTTGGTCGGACGCGGCGTGGACGTGCCCTCGGGCGATACCTGTGGCATCGCCCCAGTGACCGCCGGCAGGGCGGCTGCGGCAAGGGCTGCCGCGGCATCGGGGGAGACGGCAACTTCTGCCGCCGTTGTGTTCTCTTGCGGTTTGTCCGCTTTTTTGGCAGCGGATTCGTCCGTCGAAGCCGGTTCGACAGCGTCCTTTTTCACATTGCCTGGGGAGGGAGGCGGGGTGTCCGGGGTGTCGCCATTTTTGCCCTGGGGCGCGGAGGGTGCCGCATTGGCCGGATTCGCTTGCGTGTTGTGGCTGGTTTGGGCATCCGGCGGCGTGACCGATGACGAGGCGCCTTGCGTGTCATTGACGCGCCGATCGAGGATTCGGGCGAAGGTGTCGGAAGATGCCGCGCTGGATGGGTCCGGCGTGTTGGCCGAAGCATTCACCCCAAGTACCGGATCGGGGCGGGAGGAGGCGACGGTTTGCAGGTTCATGGCAGCCTCGCAAGGAAAGGGTCACCAGAAATTAGCAATAAAGATGCCAACTTTTCGGCTCACCGCTCGTCCGTTTCTTCCCGGCTGCGGCGCAGGTATTTCTGGGACGCATGTTCGTCCAGCATCTTTTGCGCCAATCGCTGGGCTTGGGCGAGCGCTTCGGCGTCGGCCCGCGCTTCCAGCACTTCGAAGGCGCGTCGCCGCGTGCGCACGGCTTGCCAGGCACGGCGGGCTTCTTCCAGCCGCTGTGCCAAGCGCACGATTTCCTCGCGCTGCAGGAGCAGGGCATCGTCGAGGCGGGCGAGAAAGCCGCGATGGTTGAGGATCAGCTCGGGCGCGGCGTCATCGCGCAGGGCCTGGCGCAGCCTTTCTTCGTATTCGTCGCGAAAGCGTTCGAGCATGGCCAGTTTCTCCTGGGCCTCACGGTGGCGGCGGGTGCACGCCCCCATGCGTTCGGCGGCCTCGTCTTCCTCGCGCTGGACCAGCTCTTTCAACAGGCGAAAGCGGTTCTCGGCCATGATCTCGGGGCTCAGGAGAGCACGCGGCGCAGCCCGTCGAGCGCCTCGGCAAAGGGCACGGATTCGTTCATGCCCTGCTGCAGGAAAGCGGCCATTGCCGGCTGGCGTCGCACCGCTTCGTCGAGCTCCGGGTCGGCGCCGGGTTGATAGGCGCCCACGGCGATGAGATCCCGGGCGCGCTGGTAGCGCGACCAGAGTTTCTTGAAACGGCGCGCGAGCGCGAGGTGCTCTTCGCTCACCACCTGGGGCATCACGCGCGAGATCGACTGTTCGATGTCGATGGCCGGGTAGTGGCCGCTGTCGGCGAGCGCCCGCGAGAGCACGAAGTGCCCGTCGAGAATGGCGCGGGCGGCGTCGGCGATCGGATCCTGCTGATCGTCGCCTTCCGTGAGCACGGTGTAGAAGGCGGTGATCGATCCCTGATCGTCGGCGCCGTTGCCGGTTCGCTCGACGAGTGCGGGCAAGCGGGCGAACACCGAGGGGGGATAACCCTTGGTCACCGGCGGCTCGCCCACGGCGAGCGCGATCTCGCGCTGCGCCATGGCATAGCGGGTGAGGGAATCCATGATGAGGAGTACGTGACGCCCTTCGTCGCGGAACTGCTCGGCGATCGCCGTGGCATAGGCCGCGCCTTGTAGCCGCAGCAAGGGACTCACGTCGGCAGGGGCCGCCACCACCACGGCCCGCGCGAGCCCCTCGGGGCCGAGGTTTTGTTCGATGAATTCCTTCACTTCCCGACCGCGCTCGCCGATCAGCCCTACGACGATCACCTCGGCCACGGTGAAGCGCGCCATCATGCCGATGAGCACCGACTTGCCCACTCCCGAGCCGGCGAAAAGCCCCAACCGCTGACCCCTTCCGACGGTGAGCAGCGCATTGATCGCACGGATGCCGACGTCGAGCGGCGTGTCGATGGGCGTACGGGCGAGCGGATTGATCGGCGGGGCGAAGAGCGGACGCAGCGTGGCGCCGGCAAGCGGCCCCTTGCCGTCGAGCGGACGCCCCGCGGCATCGACCACGCGCCCCAGCAGGGCTTCTCCGGCCGGGAGGTGTTTGGCGCGATCGGGCGAAGGGGCTTCGGGGATCTCGTCGGCATGCAGCGGAATGGGCGGCGGTTCGGGCGGCAGGACTCGCGCTCCCGGGGCGAGGCCATAGACCTCCTCCGTGGGCATGAGAAAGAGCCTGTCCCCCTGAAAACCCACCACTTCCGCTTCCACGTTGCCGCCCGTGGGGGTCTCGATGCGGCAGCTCGCCCCCAGCGGCAGCTTGAGACCCATGGCTTCCATCACCAGGCCGTTGATGCGCACCAGTCGCCCGGCCGGGGTGAGCACCGGCGTGCGGCGCAGCTCCTCGCGCCAGAGGCGCAGGCGCCGTTGCAAAGGGTCGAGGACGATATCGTCGATATCGCTCATGGGGCACCTTCTCGCGTATCGTCCGAAGCATCGGGGCCTTCTTCCCAGGTCGCGCCTTGGGGCCAGAGGCGGGCGACGAGGCGACGCCAGCGGTTGGGCACGGTGGCATCGATCACGTGGGAATCCGATTCGACGAGACAGCCGCCGCGCGCGATCGTGGCATCGGCGACGAGCCGATGTCCCCCCTTGGCGAGTTCTGCTTCGAGCGCTTCGCGGACCAAAGGTAGATCCTCGGGGTGGAGGCGGATCGTGAGATGCGGTGCACCCTCTTCTTCGAGCAAACGGCGTACGAGGGAGACGATGCGTTCGGGCGACGTGCGCAGCTCGTCCTGCAGCACCTGGCGGGCGATTTCGACGGCGAGCGCGGCGATCTCCTCCGCCAAAGCCTCGCGCGTACGTTCCGTCAGGTGCTCCAGCCCTTCGATCAGGGAGTCGGCCAGCGCCAGCCGCTGCTGCCATTGCGCCTCGTGCTGCGCTCGGGCCTGGGCTTCTCCCCGGGCCCGCCCTTCGGCCTCACCCTTGGCGTAGCCTTCCTGATGGCCCTGGCGCCGGCCTTCTTCCTGCCCTTGGGCGAGACCTTCGGCGTGCCCGGCAGCGTACCCTTCCTCGTGGCCGGCGGTGAATCCTTCGCGGCGGCTCTGTTCATAGAGAGATTCTAATTCCTCGACCGTGGGCAGTTGCACCCCCTGGCGCACCGATTCTGCGCCGGCTGGCAGCGGCTCGCGGCGGTTTTCCGCCTCGTCGAAAGAAGGCGGCTGCCAAGGACGGTAGAGGCCGGTGGCCTGATGACGGTCGATCGCCACTCACGCTGCTCCCTGGATCATACGAATCCTTCTTCGCCGCCCTTGCCGGGCAGGACGATCTGCCCTTCCTCGGCCAGACGCCGCACGATCTTGAGGATTTCCTTCTGCGCTGTTTCGACCTCGGATAGGCGCACCGGCCCCTTGGCTTCCAGATCCTCGCGTAGCATCTCGGCGGCGCGCTGGGACATATTCTTGAAGATTTTCTCGCGCAGCTGCTGGGAGGCCCCCTTGAGGGCGATGACGAGCTGGTCGCTCTGTACTTCGCGCAAGACTGTCTGCAGGCTGCGATCGTCCATGTCGATGAGGTTCTCGAAGACGAACATTTCGTCGAGAATCTTCTGCGCCAGATCTGGATCGTATTCGCGCACCGCTTCGATGACTTCGTTCTCGAGCTGAGCGCCTGCGAAGTTGAGGATCTCGGCCACGTGCCGTACGCCGCCCATGGCCTTGCTCTTGGTGGTCGTGGCGGCATTGGCGAGGAGATTGCCCAGTGCCTCGTTGAGTTCCTTGAGCGCCAGTGGCTGGACGCCTTCGAGGGTGGCGATGCGCAGAATCACCTCGTTGCGCAGTCGTTCGGGGAAGTGCTTGAGGATTTCCGCCGCCTGGTCGAATTCGAGATGAACGAGGATGGTGGCGATGATCTGCGGGTGCTCGTTTTTGATGAGATCGGCTGCGGTGGCAGCATCCAACCACTTCAGGCTCTCGATCGCGGCGGTGTCCGATCCTTGCATGATGCGGGCGATGATGTGGCTCGCCTTGTCGTCCCCCAGCGCCTGGGTGAGCATCTCGCGGATCTTTTCCGGATCGGGCTCGATCGGGGCGCCGCGTTGCACGTATTGGATGGCCTCGTCGAGTACCTCTTCCACTTCCTCGCGTGGTTTGGGCGGCAGTGAGGCCATGGTGGTGCCCAGCCGCTGCACTTCCTTGGGACCGAGGTTCTTCAAGACTTCGGCCGCTTCGGCCGGGCCGAGCGAGAGCAGCAGCAAAGCGGCGCGTTCGACGGGATCTTCGCTCATCTCAGCGTTTCTCCGTGGCTCCGAGCCACTCTTTGATCAGGTTGGCGAGCAGCTTCGGATCGTTCTGGGCGATGCGGCGCAGTTCGGCGATCTTGCGTTCGAACGGATCGGCAGGAGAGACTCCTCCGAGCTGTACGATCGCGCCTTCCTCTTCTTCGGTCTCGAGGGCGGCAGCCTCCGGCGCACCCCGGGGCGGCGTCTCCGGTTTGGTGATCGCCGTGCGCACGAGCGGCCGGATCACGCCGAAATAGACGATTACCAGGGCCACGGCCAGCAGCAGGTAGCGCAAACCTTCGCGGACCAGTTCGACCATGACCGGATCGCTCCACAGGCGTTTCCACCACGGCACGGGCGGCTCTTCGATCTTGCCGGCGAAGAGCGCCCCGGAGACGGTGATGCTGTCGCCGCGCGTCGGGTTGAGCCCCACTGCATTCTGCACCAGTTTCTCCAGCTGGGCGAGCTCTTCGTCCGAAGGGATGGTCTTGACCCCTTCGCGCGTGGTCTCGGTTTTCTGGTTGATGACCACGGCCACCGTGAGGCGGCGCACGTCGCCCAAGGCTTTCTTCGTGTGTTGGATCGTGCGGTCGAGCTCATAGTTGATCGTGGCGGTGCGTTCGCGCTTGCCTCCACCGGCGGCGGCAGCGGTGCTCCCCTGTCCGACTTCCGGCGTGGTGATGGGCGCGGTGGCGGGCACCGGCGGCTGGTTGGTGAGCGCGCCCGGCACACCTTGCGGTGCCTGGTCGCCGCCGTAGCGCTCCTCGATGCGTTGGCTGCGGATCGCCTGATCCGGCGCCGGATTGGGACGGTAGGATTCGCTCGTGAGTTCCGTCTGGTTGAAGTCGACGTCGACGGCCACTTGCGCCTTGAAGTTGCCCGCCCCGACGATGGGCTCGAGGATGGATTCGACGCGCCGGACGTAGGCTGATTCCAGCTCCTGGATGAAAGCGAGCTGCTTGGCATCCAGGTCCCCCTTGTTTTGATCGGGCGAGCGGGTGAGGAGATTGCCCGATTGGTCGACCACGGTGACGCGATCGGGCGTGAGCTCGGGCACGCTGGAGCTCACGAGATGGACGATGCCGGCGATCTGCGCTTCGTCCAGCACCCGCCCCGGGCGCAGCGTGACCATCACGGAAGCGGAAGGCTTTTCCTTGTCGCGCAGGAAGCCCGTTTTCTTGGGAATGGCCAGATGCACGCGCGCGGCCGACACCGCGCCGATGTTCTGGATCGTGCGCGCGAGTTCCCCTTCCACCGCCCGCTGGTAGTTGATCTGTTCGGCGAACTGGGTGATGCCCAGCTTTTGATTGTCCATCAGCTCGAAACCGACGTTGCCGCCGCGCGGCAGCCCCTGCGCCGCCAACCGCAGGCGCAGGTCGTGCACCTGGGAAGAGGGCACGAGGATGGCGCTGCCGTTGTCGGAGAAACGATACGGCACGTTCATCTGCTGCAGGGTGGTGACGATCGCTCCGCCGTCGCGTTCGTCCAGATTGGAGAAGAGCACGGCATAGTCGGCGGGCTTGGACCACAGCAACAGCCCCACGATGAGGGCGATCGCCAGGGCGAGCGCCGCGCCGGCGGCGAGTTTTTGCTGCAGGGTGAGCGCCTTGACGCGCTCGAGCAGGTTCGCCAGTACCGGCGGCAGGCGGGTTGCCGCAGGGGAGGGTGCGGTCAGCGTCGTGTCGGCCTCGGCCATGATGTCGTCTCCTGCCTCGAGGGCAACGGTCTCAGGGTGCATTATCGCGCGTCGGGCGGCAAGCCGTCGCGGAAATAACGGCAAAAACCGCCGGCAATTCCTGCCGCCGGCGCTTTCGCGTATAGTAAGAAACCATGACTGCCGATTCCGCCGCCTCGCTCACGCCCGAGCAGCTCGCCCTTGCGTTCGAGCAGTTCGCCCGCGCCTCCGACGCGCTCACGCGCTCCTACGAGGCGCTGCAGGCGCGCGCCCGGATGCTCTCCGAGCGGTTGGAAGTGCTGCTGCAAGCGTTGCCGGCCGGGGTGCTGGTGCTCGATGCCAACGATAGGGTCGTGCAGGCGAACCGGGCGGCCAAGGCGCTGTGGCCCGGCCTCGAGCCGGAAGGGCGCGCGTGGTCAGAGCTTGCCGCCACGCTCCGGCCGACCGATACGCCGCAGGAAGTAGAGTTGCCCTTGCCCGACGGGTCGGTTCGCCGGCTCAACCTCTCCCGGGCCGATCTCGCCGCGCACGGCGGGCGGTTGCTGCTGCTGCACGACGTCACCGAGGCGCACCGCCTGCGCCAGGCGATGGAGCGCAACCTGCGGCTCGCCGCCATGGGCGAGATGGTGGCGGCGCTCGCGCACCAGTTGCGCACGCCGCTGGCTGCCGCCATGCTCTACGTCGGCAATCTCGCCGCCGCCGAGCTGCCGCCCGAGCGCCGCGCCCAGCTCGCCGAGCGGGCGCAGGAACGGTTGCGCCACCTCGAACGGCTCATCGGCGACATGCTGCTCTTCGCCCGCGGTGAAGGCGGCGCACGCGGACCGGTGGCCCTGGAGCCGCTTGCCCGCGAGACGCTGCACGCCCTCGAACCGCTTGCCGCCGCCAAACGCGCCCGGCTCGAGGGCGCGTTGGAGCCGCTCGCCGGTGCCTGGGTCCAGGGGGATGCCAAGGCGCTCGCCGGCGCCCTCACCAACCTGCTGGAGAACGCCCTGCAGGCCATCCCCGAAGGCGGCACGGTGCGCCTCGAAGGAGAACGCCAAGGCGACCGGGCGCGTCTCATCGTGAGCGACGACGGCCCCGGCATCGCCGCCGACACGCTCGAGCGCATTTTCGAGCCGTTTTTCACCACCCGCAGCGAAGGCACGGGGCTGGGGCTGGCGATCGCCCGCGGCGTGGCGCGGGCGCACGGCGGCGACATCGAAGCCTTTTCCCGCCCCGGCGAGGGCAGCCGCTTCGTGCTCACGCTGCCGCTTTCCCCACCGCCTCTGGAGGACGCATGAGCGAACCGCTGCCGATCCTGATCGTCGAGGACGACGCGAACCTGCGCGACGCCGTCGCACTCACCCTGGAAGTGGGCGGCTACCGGCCCATCGCCGTCGGCTCCGGCCCCGAAGCGCTCGCCGTGCTCGAGCGCGAAGCGGTGGCCATGGTGCTCACCGACCTCAAAATGTCGCCCATGAACGGGCTCGAAGTGCTGGAAGCCGTGCGCTGGCGGCTGCCGCAGCTGCCGGTGGCCCTCATGACCGCCTATGGCGACGTCGCCAGCGCCGTGGCCGCCATGCGCGGCGGCGCCTGCGAATTCCTCCTCAAGCCCTTCGAACCGGCGGCGCTCCTTTCCCTCGTGCGCAAGTACGCCCAGCCCGGCGGAGACGACGAACTTGTCGCCGCCGACCCCGCCAGCCGCCAGCTGCTGCAACTGGCCGAGCGCGTGGCCCAGACCGACGCCACCGTGCTCCTCGAAGGCGAATCGGGCGTGGGCAAGGAAGTCTATGCCCGCTTCCTGCACCGCCACTCGCCGCGGCACGACGGGCCGTTCGTGGCCATCAACTGCGCCGCCATCCCCGAACACCTGCTCGAAGCCACCCTCTTCGGCCACGAGAAAGGCGCCTTCACCGGGGCGAGCACCGCTCAGCCCGGCAAGTTCGAGCAGGCGCAGCACGGCACGCTGCTGCTCGACGAAATCTCCGAAATGCCGCTCGCACTGCAGGCCAAACTGCTGCGCGTGCTCCAGGAAAAGGAAGTCGAGCGCCTCGGCGGCCGCAAACCGATTCCCCTCGACGTGCGCATCGTCGCCACCACCAACCGCGACCTGCCCGCGGAAGTCGCCGCCGGGCGCTTCCGCCAAGACCTTTACTATCGCCTGGCTGTCTTCCCCTTGCGCATTCCGCCGCTGCGCGAACGCCCCGGCGACATCCTGCCGCTCGCGCAGCGCTTCCTCGCCGTGCACGGCGCACGTTTCGGCAAAAACGGCGCCACGCTCACCGACGAGGCGGCACGGATCTTGCTGCAATACGATTGGCCCGGCAACGTCCGCGAACTGGAGAACACCTTGCAGCGCGCCCTCATCCTCGCTCCCGGCAGCGTGATCGACGCCACCGCGCTCACCGCCTGTCTGCCTGCCCAGGCGGGCTCGCCCGCCAAAGCAGCGCAAGAACCGGCGAATGCGCCTGGCGCGGCGTCGCACTCCGCTCCCGTGGCGCACGAAGAAGCCAGCGCCCAGACGGTGCGCGAGCGCGAGCGTGAGCACATTCTGCGCGTGCTGCGTGAAGTGGGCGGATCGCGCAAGCGCGCGGTGGAGCGGCTCGGTATCTCCGAGCGCACGCTGCGCTACAAGCTGCAGCGCTACCGCGCCGAAGGCTACGCGATCCCGGGCGATGAACAGTGCTAGAATGAAAAGAGCCGCCGCAGGACAGGAGGCATGACATGGACACCAACGGCATCAACCAGCTGCTCGCCGAAATGCAGCGCGCCCAGGCGCTCGCCCAGGGCAAGCCCGCTGCTGCCGAGGCGCCGCAAGGAGCCGGGCAGGTCGATTTCGCCTCCGTGCTCGATTCCGCCCTCAAGGGGGTGAGCGAAGCGCAGGGCCAAGCCCAGCAGCAAGCCGACCAATTCGCCGCGGGCGACCCCAACGTCGACCTGCAAAACGTCATGATCGATCTGGAAAAAGCCTCACTCGCCTTCAACCAGATGGTGCAAGTGCGCAACCGCCTGGTAAGCGCCTATCAAGACATCATGAACATGCCGGTGTGACCCGGAATGGCGTGCGTACATTGATTCTTCCTCAATGATTTGCACGCTCATTTGTATGCGTCTGAATCACGTCACATGCCGCGCTGCCAAGAGCTCCCGCTGCAACTCGAAGAGGTAGCGATAGAGGCGGTTCGCCACGGCCATGGGCATGCCGACGAAACGCAAACCCACCCGCATTGGCACCGCCTTTGCCGGGCCGGGAGTATCGAGCGGTAGGATGTTGCGCACTTCCATCGCCGTTTCTAGCCATTCCATCGGAGGCAAGATGAGGCGGGCGCTGGGAACTTGCGTGCCGTGCGCGGGAGTGGGCACGTCCGGCGGAAAAAGCAGGGAAACGCCGCCCACGCTCAGATCGAGAACGCGCAATTTCAGTTTGGCCTGTTCCGCTTCTTGCGGCGAAAGAGGCACGATGGCTGAGCGCGGCAGCTCGCACCACCAGGTAGGTGTAGGTGGTTTCAAGCGGAAAAATTCCCTCCGCTGCAAGCGCAGCATGGTGCGAGGCAGAGGGGCTGCCAGGGCGAGCACGCCTTGATGTTCCACCCGTTGCAGGGGTTGCGCCTCGAACTGCAGCGTGATTCCCTCCAATTTGCCTTGGCAAACCACGCCGCGCTCCACCGCCAAGGCGTTGAGCCGCTCGTCGCCGCACGGGTCGAGGAAGAAGTGCTCCTCGGTCACCTGCAGCACCATGGAAGGGAAGAGATAGCGTCCGCCGCCGAACACGGCGATCGGAATGCGCCGCGCGGCCAGGGAACGCAAGATCACGGCGATCTCGCGCGGCATACGCAGCACGTAGTCGGGATAACGTTCCGGATCGTAGAGCTCGAAACGGTTAGGGGCAGAAGACATGATGAAGGCGAAGGACGCGGATACGCCCCTTTATAGCACGTTTCATGCCTCGGCGGCAGGCTGGCGTTTGCCTTGCTCCAGACGATAGACCCACGCCAGCAGCTCCGCCACGGCCACGTACAACTGCGGCGGGATGCGCTCGTCGAGATCGAGCTGCATCAGCAACCCCAGCAACTCCGGCGATTCATGCACATACACTCCTGCCTCGCGCGCCCGCGCCAGGATCTGCTCGGCGAGCACGCCCTTGCCCTTGGCCACCACGCGCGGCGCGGGTTCTCCCGTCTCGTAACGCAAGGCCACGGCGGCGCGCCGGTTCGAGGGGGAGGGGAGATCATCCTCCGGGGTTGCGTCCATCGGCGTTTTCCTCGCTGCTCACCTCGAGCCTCGTCAGGCGAATGCCATCCACTTCCAGGCTGGCCGCCAGCGCCGGCGCCGCCTCACGCAAGAGGGCAGACGTTTCGGAAGAAGAGGCAGAAACCCGGATTTCCAGCGTTCCCGTGCGCCATTGCAGCTCTGCTTCTACATCTCCCAGCGCCGGCAGGCTCAGCCGCAGGCGGGAGCGCCACAGCGGCGCCTCTTCTTCATCCGGCGAGGAACGCGCCTCGCGCTCTTGCGGCGCTTCCAGATCCCAGAACACCGTCCACCCCGGCCAAGGGGCAAACTGCACGTGGAGCTGCTGCGTCGCCAGCGTGTCGAGCTGGTGCTGCACGATCGGCACCAACCGCTCCGGGATGCCGCCCTCCGCAATTCCATCGGCTGACCGTGTCGCCGCGCCGGCCACTTGCGCGGCGGAAGGCAGCGCTGAGGAAGAGGGCACAGTAACGTCTTCCGGCGGACCCGCCGGCAAGGCGCCGCCGAGGATCGCGGCGAGGAGCTTTTCGGTTCCCGCCATCATGCGTGTGCCACCCGCCTGGTGCACCAGCGCCGCGAGCAGGGCCGGGGAGAGGTTCGCGACCGCGGCGGCCGGAGAAGATTCCCCGACCGATTCCGTCGGCAAGGGCGTCATCGCCTTGGCAGGCGAGAGAGTCGCCGACGCGGCCCCGGTCGTTTCGCCGGAAGTTCCCGCTCCACCCTCCGGGGCGGGGGCCGGAGGCAGCCCCGTTTTTGCGGCGGCATCCGCGACCGCCTGTGGCGTGCTCTCCGGGTTCACCCCGGGGGTTTGCCCCGCAGCCGTGAGCACGTTCTGTGGCTCGGCGCGCAGCGCTTCCAAGGGATAGCGCCCCTGCGCCCACTGCGCTAGATGCGATTCGTAGAAAAGGCCCGAGCGCTGGAGCGACCCTTGCAGTGCCGTCGCCAGCTGCTGCACTTCGGCCTCGGACTGAGGGGCAGCGGGCAGCAGCGGTGTGGGCTGGGTGGCGTTGGCGGAAAGCGGCAGGCGTTCTGGCGCGGGTTTGGTCAGTACCTGGCGCAGTAATTCGCCCGTGGGCGAGAGCTGGGCGCGCACGGAGGCCGTTCCCGCGCCCGTCGTCGCCGTGGATGCCTCGTTCAGGCGGGCATAGATCGTGCCACCCACCTGCCGTTCGACCACCAGCTCCAGCGTGTCGCCGCTCTTCACCGGTTGGTCGAGCGCGAGCGTCATGTCCCGGCCAGCCACCACCGCCTGGAAAGTCCCATCGGGTAGCGGCCGCTGGATGGTGGCCCGCAGCACCTGCCCGGGCAGCACCTCCGGCAGACGCTCGGGGATCGGGCGGATGCGCTCGACGCCCCCCACCTGGGGCTCGGGACGCAGCAGATCCGCCTCGACCATCATGCGCAGGCGGGCGACGAGATCGGGCGGAATCATGGCATGGTCTCGAACGGATTACGGCGCCGCGGCCCGCGGCGAAATGGCACGGAACCCCGGACGCCAGGCGCTCAGGCGGGCGGTAGGGCGCCCCAGGCGCGCAGGAGTTTCGCCACGCTCGCATGCGCCGGCAGCAGATGCACCCCGGCCGACTCCAGCGCCGCGTGCGCCGCGGCGATCGCTGCGCGCCGCTTGGGCAGGGCCGGGTCGTGTGTCGCGCACCAGGCGCGGTCGGCCGCGGCGAGCGCCTCGAGCTCGCGCATCAGCGCCGCTGCGCGGGCCCAGTCGTTCGCCGCTGCGGCTGCGGCGAACGCTTCGCAGCCGCGCGCAAGCCCCGCCCACGGCGCCTCTTCCGCAATCATCGCGCTCATCGCCTCACCCCACTGCCGCCGTGGCCTGCTGGCGCGGCATCTCCGCCCAGGCTTCGCGCAGGGTGCGCAGCAGGCCACTCACCTCCTGCACCGCCGCGGCGTTGTTGGTGGCGTTCGCCTGCGTCAGGCGCTCGACCATGTAGTCGTAGAGCGCTGCGAGCCGGGTGGCGAGCTCACCGCCGCTCTCCATGTCGAGCGAGGCGTGCAGCCCGTCGTGGATGATGGCGATGGCGTGACTGATCGATTTGGCCCGTTTGGGCACGTCTTTCTGCTCGATGGCCACGGTGGCCTCTGCCAGCGCCAGCAAGGCCCCATCGTAGAGCATCAGGATCAGTTGATGCGGATCGGCGGTCTGCACGGCGGTCTCCAGACTGACTTGCGAATAGGCGTTGGCGCCTCTGGGGCGATTGAACATGTCGGCTCCTCCTCATCCGCTCTTCGAGCTCGCGAACAGGGCGTTGAATTGTTGCGTCAGATAGGTGCTCAGGCTGTTGTACTGCCCGACGATGGTGTCCATGTTATTGAACTGCTGCTGGTACGTCGCCTGAATGCGGTCGAGCTGGCTCTGCAGCCGCTCCTTCTGGCTGTTGAGCAGTGTGACTTTGGAATTAAGCCCCTGCACGCTCGCATCGAGCAGGCCGCCGGTCTGCAGGTCGATGGTCAGCAGAGAATCGAGCCGGGTCGCCAGGCCCGGCTGGGTGTCGGTGCCTACCAGCATTTGTTTCACGGCGCTGGGTTGGGTCTGCAGCGCCTTGTCGAACGTGGCGGTGTCGAACGAGAGCTTGCCTTTGTCGTCGAACGTTAGACCCAGGTCGGTGTAGCTGCGCAGCGTGCCGCTGCCGGTGAGGGAATTGAGCGTGTTGCGCAGCTGATTCTGGATCGTGCGCAGGGCCGAGTCACCGGAGAGCGGCCCGGCGGTCTTGGTGCTGGGGTCGTAGTAGGTGAGGGTGTAGATGGTGTTGTTCACCGCGTTGTAGGCGTCGACGAAGGACTGCATCGCCTTTTCCAGCGCCGAGTTGTCGCGCTGCACGTTGAGCGGGGCGGTCGAGCTGGTGACAGACTGCAAGGTAAGCGTCACGCCCGGGATCAGGTCGTCGATCGTGTTCGAGAAACGGGTGACGGTGAGTCCGTTGAAGGTGATTTTTGCGTCCTGCGCCGCCTGTACCTGGTAAATGTCGCTGCTCGGATCGGTGGGCGGATTCGTAGCGTTCGGGTCGAAGGTCAAGCCTGAGAGCCCATCCGTTCCCGTGAGCGAGAACGCCTGATTCGTACCGGTCTGGCGGCTGGTGATGACGAGCTGCTTGGCCGTGCCGTTGTCGACGAGGGTTGCGCTCACCAGCGAATTTGCCTGGTCGTTGATGGCGTTGCGCAGGTCTTCGAGCGTGCCGCCAGCGGAGAAGTCGATTTGCACGCTCTGGCCGCCAGCGCTGATGGTGAGCGTGCCCGCGCCCGGGGTGAACGTGGAGGTGGCGCTGGTGGCCACGCGCTGCGCCTGAGCGAGCTGCTGCACGCCGATGTCGTAGGTGCCCGTGGCCGCACCGGCGCCCGCGGTGGCAGTGAAGCCCGCGCCGCTGCCCACCGAAGTCGTGACCGCATAGAGGGTGTTGGGGTCGCTCAGACTCTTGGCCGCCGACTGCAGGGTGGATAGGGCCGACTTCACCTGCCCGAAGGCCGAGATCTTCGTCTGGACATCCGAGATTTTCTGGTTGATGGCATCGATCGGCTTCTGCTCCACCTGCATCAGCTTGTCGATGATGCCGTTGATGTCCAGCCCCGAGCCGAGGCCGGTGGAGGTGATGGTGCCGCTGCTGGGAATGGTGGTGGCCATGGCCGTCTCCTCAGGCTTTCTGATGCACGAGCAGACCCTGGAGCTTGTCGAGCGCCTGGGCGATCTCCAGCATCTCCTTGGGCGGAATCTGCCGGATCACTTCCTTGGTGGAAGTATCCACCACCTGTACCACCATGCGGTTGAAATCCTGGTCGATGGTGAACTGGATGCCGGCGCTGGAGAGCGTCTCCACCGCCTTTTGTACCCGGTCGACCGCGCCCTGCAGCGTGTCGCGGTCGATGGCGGAAGATTGGGCGGTAGTGGCGGTCCTATCTGCCGGGGTGGTATCGACCGCGCTCGTCGTGGTGGCTGCTGCCGTATCCGTTGTGGAGGCAGCGGAAGACGCCGGCTGGCGCGGCGGCTCGGTCACCACCGTGCTCGCGGCGCCCTGCGGCAGAGATACGGAAGAAATCGGGACGTTCATGGTGAGTCTCCCCAAGGGGAACGGGCGGCGCCAGGGATCATGCTAGACCCTGCGCCGCCCGTGTCAAGCCCCGATCATCAGCGCAGGAGCGTCAGCACGTTCTGCGTCGAGGCGTTCGCCTGCGCGAGCATGGCGGTACCGGCCTGCTGCAGGATTTGCGCCCGCGACAGGTTCGCCGTCTCGGCGGCGAAGTCGGCGTCCTGCACCCGCGAGCGGGCGGCCGCCACGTTTTCGCTCGTCACCTGGTTGCTCGAGACCACGGAGCTAAAGCGGTTCTGGATCGCGCCGAGGTCGGCCCGCAGGTTATCGACGTAGGCGAGCGCCCCATCCACGATCTTGAGCGCTTCGTTGGCACCGCGCTGCGTCGTGATGTCCACCTGGTCCACCGACTTCAGATCGCCGCGCACTTGTTGATTGGCGATGATCGTATTGTTGGCATCGGTGCTCGTCACCGTGAAGGCACCCGGGGCGGAGAAGGTCACGTTACCCGCCACGGTGAGGCTATCCGTGGTGCCCTCGTTGAGCGTGATGCCATTGAGCTTCACCGTTTGCGCGCCGGTGACCGTGGTGTTCTGGAAGTCGGCGAGCTTGATGTCGTAGCCGTCGGCGCTCACCAGGGTGATGGACTTCAGGTCGTCCGAGAGCTGGGCGCTGATGCCCGTCTTGCCGCTTTGGTCGTTGATCGCCTTGGCGAGCGCAGTGAGGTCATTCGGGTTGTCCACCTTCGCCGAGATGGTCACCGGATCCTGCCCCGGCTTGCCGGAGAGCTTGAACTCGATGGTGCCGGCATCCGACAGGTCGGAGAGCTTGGCTTCGGTGCGCGCCGCGGCGCTCACACCGGTGGTAGCACTTTGCTGGTTCACCCGCTGGGCGATGTCGTAGGCGCTCATCCCGGCATCGATCGAGATGTTGGCGCTGCCGGTGGTCCCGGTGACGGTGAGCGTCTGCGCCGCTACGCCGTTGCCCAGGAGATCGGTCGTGGCGCTGGCTGCGGAGACTGTGGCATCGTTTTCCAGGACGTTTGCCCCCCCCTCTTGAGTTAGCGAGAAGGGTTGCAACGACTGGAAGATCACCTGCCCGGCAAGGGTAACGCCGGTGTCGTCTACCGTGTTTCCATCCGCCTTGAGTGTGGTGAAACCTAAAGAGGCAGCGTCGGTCTTCAAACTTATATCATCGCCCGTCTCGTTGCGGAGCGTGATGGTCCCTGCGGTCTCGTCGAAGCTCATTTTCAGATCGCCGAGTTCGCCGGTCTGGATTTTGGCATTGATCAGCGTCGCGACGTCCTTGGCCGTGGCTCCGGACGCGATGGAGATGTCTGCTGACGCTGTTCCGTTTGTGATCGTCAGCGTGCCGGAAGCGGTGGCTGCGCCAGTGACCTGGAGATTCACCGTGTTCATGGCGACGGCTTTCACGCCAGTGGTGCCGCTGGCGGCATTGACCGTAGCGGCGATCTGCTTGGCGGAATCCCCGCTAGCAATATTAGCTGTTGCCGACCCCAGCGCACTGGTGATGGTGAGCGTGCCATCCGTAATGCCGTTGTCCGTGGTGCCGGTGGCGATGTGGGCGGCGGTGCTGACGGCTTGGGTGGTGGTGCCCACGCGATCGTTGCTCGTGGCCATCTGGGCGCCGATCTCGTTCGCTTTCGTGCTGCCGATGGAGAAGCTGATGTTCTGCTCGGCATAGGCCCCGACGTGGAACACCTGGTTGAGGAAGCTGCCGTCGAGCAGCGACTTGCCGTTGAATGAAGTCTGGGTGGCAAGGCGCGTGATCTCCTGCTTGAGCTGATCCACTTCTTTTTGCAGCGAGGCGCGGTCGGTGGCGGTGTTGGTGTCGTTGGCCGACTGCACCGCCAGCACCCGGATGCGCTGCAGGGCATTGGTGATTTCTCCCAGCGCCCCTTCGGCGATCTGCGCTACCGACATGGCATCGTTGGCGTTGCGCGTGGCTTGGTTGAGGCCATTGATTTGCGCCGTCATGCGGTCGGAAATCGCCAGGCCCGCCGCGTCGTCCTTGGCGGAGTTGATGCGCAGGCCCGACGAGAGCCGCTGCATGGCGGTCTGCATGTCGTTCTGGCTCTTCAGGAGGTTCCTCTGCGCGTTGAGCGAGGCGATGTTGGTGTTGATGACGGATGCCATGATGGTTCTCCTTGCGTGAGTGGCTTACTGGGTTTGGTAGGAGTGTTTACGGCATCATGCGGCGGGACTTGAGGAATTTTCCCCGCCGGGGAACATGGCGCCGGCGCGCGCGGGCTTGGGCGTTTTGTGCTCGCGCCGCCACAGTTCGTCGGGCACGCCGGCGCGGCGGTTGTAGACGCGGGCGAGCACGAAGAAGAGGTCCGAGAGGCGGTTGAGGTAGCGGCGTGGGGCGGCGTGCAGGGCTTCTTCCTGAGCGAGCGCGACCACCGAGCGCTCGGCGCGGCGGCAGACGGTGCGGGCAAGGTGCGCGAGCGCCGCGGCGCGGCTGCCGCCCGGCAGGATGAATTCCTTGAGCGGGGGCAGGTCGGCGTTGTAGCTCTCGATCAGCGCCTCGAGCCGCGCCACCTGCGCGTCGGTGAGCACGGCCGCGCCGGGAAGGCACAGTTCTCCGCCCATGTCGAAGAGGGCGTGCTGGATCTCGGCGAGCACCGCGCGCAGGTCTTCGTCCGTGGTGTCGCTTGCGAGCACGCCGACCACGGCGTTCAATTCATCGATTTCGCCTAGCGCCTCGATGCGCCGGCTGTTCTTGGCCACGCGCGAGCCGTCCCCGAGGCCGGTGGTGCCCTCGTCGCCCGTGCGGGTGGTGATCTTGGAGAGGCGGTGTCCCATGTGGTGCTCCTTGGAGGAAAAGGCGAGCCACGTGCGAGGAGCGTGGCGTTTTTTGCCGAACCTCGGTATAATACAAGGCTTGCCGGAGAGGTGGATGAGCGGTTTAAATCGCACGCCTGGAAAGCGTGTTCAGGGGAATACCCTGACGCGGGTTCGAATCCCGCCCTCTCCGCCAGCATCCCCGGGCGCCGACGATGCAAAAACTTCTCTTTCTGCTCGGCCTCCTCTTCCTACTCGCGGCCGTGCTCTGGCCGTGGCTGTCGCGTTTCCCCTTCGGCCGACTGCCCGGCGACATCGTCATCGAGCGCGATAATTTCACGTTCTACCTCCCCTTCACAACCAGCATCCTCGTCTCGGTGCTGCTCTCGCTCCTCTTTTGGTGGTGGCGCAAGTAGCGCGAAGGGCGGTTTGCGCAATTGGCGTGCGTGAGCTTGATTTTCGCGTGGGAGAGGGATAGAATGCTACTTCTTCCAGGCCGCCAGGCCGCGCTCCATGCCGTTGTAGCTCAGCTGGTAGAGCAACTGATTCGTAATCAGTAGGTCGGGGGTTCGAATCCTCTCAACGGCACCAATAAAATCAAGGACTTACGCGGTTTGTGTCATACAGGAAAAGGGGTGGTGTAGCGGAAGTGTAGCGGTGCTTGAATTGCCCCTGCTACACCGGCGCTACACGGGACGATCTGCGTGGGCTTGATGTTGTCCGTCCGCAACATGCAACACGTGGCCGCCCCATGGTGTCTCATGCTCTGGCCGCCAAAGCCTTGATGTCTTGGCCGCCTAAGCGTCTATGCCTTGGATAACCCATGCGATGATGCCTTGGCCGCCCATACACCGTTACACCATGGTCGCCCATAGTGTCTCGCTTGGTCGCTCCATGTGATGGCGTCCTGTGCGCCCCACATCGTCCCTACGCCGTCCGCCCAAGCGCCCATGCCTTGGATAACCCAAGCCTCGATAGCGTCTTGGCCGCCCCATGGTGTCTCATGCTCTGGCCGCCAAAGCCTTGATGTCTTGGCCGCCCCATGCTGTGGTTGTTGTCTGACAAGCTGCGGGCGGGAGAGGCGAAGCGCGGCGGGAATGAGGGGGTTGGCTGGATGGGGCTTGGGGGTTGACTGGGGAAGTCGCCCGATACCGGCGGCAGGGGTGGGGAACGGTTGGGGCAACGAGGGCAACGTTCGGGCAACAACGGGCAACAACGGGCAACGGGCGAAGATACCTTGGAACGGAACCGGCATCACCGCATCCATGCATCAGGGCAGCGGAACGGCTGACGGGCAACTCCTCGGGCAAATGGAAAGAAGAAGCCTTGCCCATATTTTCCCTTGCGTTCAATTGCCGGTTGACCATGCGCTAAATCGCATTGGTTGTCTGACAACCTGCTTTGGAATGCATCCCGTCCGCCCGCCTTGTGGTATCCGACGCGCTGCAAACGGCCCATACGGGATTTTTTGCCCTTGGTCATGCCACGACATGATCGGAACCGGAAAAATGGCATGACGGGGCGAAAAACGGGGCGAAATGGGATGGAACCGTAACATGTGTTGCTGCGCCGCTCCACCATGAAGGGGGTTCGGTGCATTCTTTTCTTCCATTTGCCCATAATTTGCCCTAAAAACGTTTCCGCTTGTTTGATATATATTTTTTGATGATGATTCCGCTTGGTTGTTTGAATTTGCCCATGTTGCCCTTTGCCCTTCTTTAAACTTCGATAAATTTTTATTTTGCGGATGATGGCTATTTTGGGATTAAATTTGCCCAATTTGCCCTTCTCTAAACTTAGAAAGCTCTTGTTTTTACGGATGGCGGTTTATGCTGGATGGTTTTTGCCCTTCGTGATGAAAAACAAAAATATACTTTTGTAAAATCAAGTTTTGTTTTTCAGTTTTTTTATTTACATTTTTCATTTTGAAAATTATTTTTTGTTTTTTTCTAGTAAATCGTTTTTGTTTTTAACGTTAGAGTCAACCCAAGCTTTCCCCCGCGGGCAAGCGGGCACGTCGCCGCCCAAAGGGCGGCGCGTGCTCCGCGCGCCTAGTAGTTGTTTATAGATACTACTAGACTGGTTTTTTCGCGTTGAAAATCGTCATCGCAAAAAGCCTTATTTTCCAATGTTTTTCGTGATGAAAAAATCTTTTTGTCATGAAAATTTTTTCAGACCTTTTCCGTGGGTTGTTCAGACCTTTTCCGTGGGTTGTTCAGACCTTTTCCGTGGGTTGTATGATAAATCAATTTTTCAATGGATTGTTCCGAACAATAAAAAACCGCGCATTTACGCGCGGTTGGCTAACTTTCGCTGTTTGCGCTTGCGTTTAATCGCTGTCGTTGGCCGCTGGCGGTATCTCCGCTATGATGGACTCGGGTCGTGGCATCATCTTTGGTCGTGTGATGTATACAAGATGGCGGGAAAGATCGATTCGCCATCTTGTCCGCTGTGCGATTTCGACCAAGGCGTCTCGTATGCGGGCGCGCCGATTGGATCGGACGGGCGCGCTTGCCTCGGCACATTGCGCGCCCCATACGTGCGGCATGAGCGTATCTATCAATACCCCGTCGCGGCCGAGTATCCCGCCGGGGCGCACGACGGCGCAAAGCCAAGCGTGCAGAATTTTCGCCACTTCGCTTTCCAGCGCGTTACGCTCGATGAGGGAAACCTTGATGTGTTGCTGCTCGCCGTAAATGCTGCGCGTCAACCTGGGATTGGCGGCGATAACGACCTCCTTGGTATCAATCTCAATTTTTGATGATAAAAGCATGCATCGACGGTCGACGCGATGCCCTGCCTCATACGCGCCAAATTCCCTGACAATAGTGCACCCAAGGCGGTGGAGGCATTTATGGACGATTTTCAGGTCTACACCGCCCGCCCCATACCCCGCATCCCTTGCAATCGCCCGTAGCGAAGTTCGGATAGCCGCCACGCGCGATCCGTCATCGACGGTTTCCGAAAATATCTTGCGCCGCAACTCGTCGCCCGTGGGCGTTTCGCTTTTGGCAACGCCGCCGCCGATTCCAAGCTGTGCGGCGACGGCTAGAAAAACGCTTTGGTCGTCGGCTCCGAGCTGCTCATACCCGTAGAATGAGATTTCTACGTTGTCGAATGTGCGGGGCGGGACAAAGAGTCTTCCGCGTTTCGTGCCGCTCGTTGGTACGAAAACGCCGTCAAAAAGATGCGCATAGTCAAACCGTGCATATGATGATTCGATACGTTTTGCAGTCATGGTGTTTACTCCTTTTAGACGGTGGCTGAATCTCTATCTTTTTTGCCGTTATTGGCATTGGGCGGTAACTTGACGAGATTAGTTGGTTGCAACACGCCGCCCGGTCCGCGTTTACACCATAGGTCTTCAATGGGCTTGACATAGTTGACTTTCGAATAACTTATCTTCATGTATTCCTTGCGAAATTCTTCGCTGACTCCGTATTCTTTCGCCTCTGTTTTATCCATAACGGACAAATTTATCTGGCATCGGATGTTATCGGTTAGAACGCTCGAACCCCGAATGGCTTGTTGCGTATCTGCATTACCGCTTAGCGCGCTTGATTTGTTCGTATGGTGCAAAAATAATATTGTCGTGCCCGTTTCGGCAATGATTTTTTTCATTGCGTTGATTAAATCGGTCATTTCTTTCGCGTTGTTTTCATCGAGCGCGTTGAATGTTCGTAACGTGTCGATGATACATAATCTCGTGTCGGAAACGCTTTTGATGATCCTGTCTTGAATAATTGGATTTGTAATATCCATGATTCTATCGATAGGATGCAAGCGCATTTTTTCCACGAAATCGGATTCGTCGATCTTGTCATCAAGATTGAAAAAGGAAATGATGTCGACCAAGCGATTACACAAAATATCCGCGTCATCTTCGGCCGAGATATAGGCGACTGCTCCATGTGTTGGCGTCGATCTCATACGTCTATGGATCGTTTCAATCCCAATCGTATCGATTCCTGTTGCCACATAAAGTGCTAATTGCAAAGCCAACATGGATTTCCCCGTCCCCCCCGCTCCAATGAGCGACGCTACCGATCGCGCCCGAATGCCCGGCAGAACGAAGTCAAGAGGGGTTTTTACGCGTTGCAAAACTTGCAACATGCGCTCCGCTCCAACGATGGGTAATGGCTCAGGCTCTGGTCTTCCCGATTTCTCGTCGGTAACTACAATTTCAAGACCAAGATTTCGGTCGACGAGGATATCCCCAACGTCATATTCCCCGCGGGCGTATTCGGGGCTATCCATGTCGATTACGCGGTTTTGCCCCTGTTTATACCCTGCATCGTCCATGTTGAGATGGATTTTTTTGTCGTTGCCGTTCATCATTTTGTTTCTCCTTTAGAATTGCCGTTGTTGAATAGCGCCATTGCCCGCAAAAATCGGTTGCGCACCCGTAAAATCGATTGAATATTCGCCGATACCAAGGCCGTCGAAATGCCATATGCTTTGGCCGCCTCGGTGGTCGGCATGCCGTTGACCAATACCTGCCGCGCTGCCTCTCGGTGGCTGCTGTGCCGTGCGCGTGGCATCATCGACGTGATGGCGTCATACTCGTGCGGAGCAAGGAAGCCGCGATATTTCGATGGATTGCCTTTGCCTTTTTTGCTCATGGTTATCTCCTTATCCCTTCGGGCGATTGCTGTAGTAACGACGGCGTGCCTGTGCCGTGATCGCCGTAACAACGATGGCAACAACGCCACAAGACGAAACCGGCTCGATGGGCAGGCCGCAGTAGCTGATCTCGACGCCCATTTGCCGCGCCTGGCTGGCGGCATAGGCTGATCCTACGGCGTTATACCAATCGCTAATGTTGATGGAATGCTTGTCGAATTCCGACATATGGGATACGTAATAGTCGGATGCGGTTAGCGTGCCGCGCGTAACGGCTGTTTTTAGGTAATCGTTAATTAATTCTTTGATTTTGACATCGCGGGCATTATTTGATTGGATCGATTCCATGGTATTTGCTCCTTTTGCGGTTGGCGATGATTGTAGATTAGCATATCGTCTTGGACTTTCCGAAATCCGCGCAAATCATCTTATTATTGGGCGGCCTAATCGCGGAATCATTGACGGACAAAGACTTTCAATAATCTTTGCTTTTCCAAATCGTTTTTTCAATTCGGAGAGCGAATTGAAAAGCCTTGAAAGACAAGGCTAGAAAAAAAGTGTAACAAGTTATTGCTAGACGGACGGCTGGATTGGCGGCGCGGAGAGGCGGGACGGATGGGGCGGAGAGGGGACAGGCGGCGGAGCGGAAAGAGGGGAGAATGGGGAGATGGGCAAAGGGGGCAATGGGGCAACAGCGGGCGAAGATGCCAATCACTAATCGGTGGCACCTTCGCGCCTTTGGCATCTTCGGCATCTTCGACGGGGATGGGTTGGGCAAAGGGCAAAGGGCAAATACTATAAGCAGCCTATATCTACATCGGGGTAGCGGAATGGTTGGACGGGCAAATCATGGGCGAATGGAAAAGAAAAACGCGCTCAAATCCAAATCGTTACGCCAATTTGATGATTTTGCTTTGTTTATCAAGCCGTCCCAATTCTTCTTTCCATTTGCCCGACTATCAAACCGTAAATGCCGATAGATGTTGGATTGAGCGGTAAGCGGGGGAATCGGCGGCCACTTTCTCTTTCCATTTGCCCGCTGTTGCCCAAACGAACTTTTCCGTTCCAATTTGGCGGGTTGTGGCAATACCGTTTCCGCTCAAAGAATATTTTGCCCGTATTAATTTGCCCGATGATTTGCCCAAACGAACTTTTCCGTTCCAATTTGGCGGGTTGTGGCAATACCGTTTCCGCCCAAAGAATAATTTGCCCGTATTTGCCCGTCTGTTGCCCCGATAGTTGAGAATGAGATTTATTTCTGAGATGGCTATATTTTGATTTTTTTTTGCCCGTCAAATCTTGTAGAGCAAAAAAAAAGGCCGCGTTTTCCGCGGCCGTGAATGGGATCGGATCGGGATCGCGCCTCTGTTACATCTCCGCTTTCCCTACGCCCGCCTTGGGTAGTCCGTCGACCTTGACCGCCCGCGTTGCCTCTGCCGCCGCTCCACCTACGGCATGCGCCCCTTGCGTCCCGCCGCCGCTACCGTGTAGCGCCTCGCTGGTTGCCTGTGCGACGGACGTCCCCAGTGCGGCCGTGGCTGCGCCGATCCACCCAAGGATGTGGTCCGCGCCGGTAACAACGACGTCATACGATTTTTTTGTAATCGTAACGATGAGGACGATGTAAATCAGCGGCGCGATGATTGCGCCAAGGATCGACCCCATGCCGCCGCTGCTGCCCGCATAGATGGCGCTGTCGATCGCCGTCCCGAAAGTATGCGTAATCAATTTGATTGTATATGATGATATGATATACGCGGCGAATAACGAAATTGTCATGGTAATCGGCTTGAGGACAACCCCTGTAAGCAATTGGTATCCTTGCATTGCTCGCATTCCCGCCGGTCCCGCGCTTTGATCCGGCAGCGCATGCGACGCTGCCCAAAGCGGGGCGGCCAGCAAGGCCAATAACAGGCTGACCATCCACCCAAGGACGCCGGCATACCAATATAATGCCGGTATCATCGGCAGATAGTATGCCAATGTGATACCGCCTACGATGACCGCGGTAATGGCGGCGTATGCCAACTTGATACCAATTTCCAATCCGGCCGACCCGACCATCGCCGCGCCCGCGACCAACTGGCCACCGGGAACGACCGCGGCGGCCTGGAGCACGTCGGTCGCAATCTTGGCTTTTTCGGCAAGTTTGACGCCCGTCATCAATCCTATGGCCGTTGGGCCAAGGAGCGTATGCCCGTATCCGGCCAATGCCTGCATCGGATCGCCCGAATCGATCCCCTTGGCCGCAATTCTCCATGCCTCTTGCATATTGATTAGCGGCCGCCCGAAAATCATTGACAGCGCATCATCGCTCGCTGCGTCCCCGCGTGTTAGGCCGCCTTGCGTGCCTGTCGTAACGCTAACTATATTATTGGTGCTGCGGCCGACGATTTCGCGCGCCCGCTGGACGGCGGGGCCGACGGTATCTGCATACATCGGTATTTGCTGCGGTCTGACGCTCGATGATGATGGCTTAATATCGCCAAGCGCCGCGATCTCGCCCGATTTTGCGGAGATCGCGAAAAACCACGACCCCGCCGAAAGCCACCCGTCCGCCGTCGCCGCCGTCCCCGCCGCGGCCATGCCCTGCGATACTGTGCTCCGCTCCGCATTGGCGGCCGCCTGCAATGCCGCGGTAACGCCGCTATAGTATGTCTGCGCCGCATCCTGCACGGCCGCCCGCATATCGTCGCTGATCGGATTATCAAGATCGATCGCCTGCGCCGCTACGCTGTCGAGCGCCGAGACGAGCGTCGCGTATTGAGACGCGACGGATTTGCACATCTGGTATTTTGGCGGCGGGCCGGAAAATATGCTGCGGAGTGTCCCGATGATGCCGGATGTGTCGTAACCGCTAATCGACGCGCAATCCAAGACGATTTCGCCGCAAACCGGATCGCCGCGGGAATTGCTCCACGTGATGCGGTATCCATTAGACATATCGACTTTGGCTGATACGCCATTCGGATCAATGGATGACAATTGGGAATTATACGCATGCTTGCAGATTTGCGATTGCAGTATCGTCTCGACTTGCTCCGGCTGTAACTGCGCCGCCGTGACCGGCAAAATCGTGCCGTTTGATTGCCAGTAATTTATAACATTTGTATATACGAGATTCGCCCCGAAGACCGACAAGGCGACGCACAAAACGATCCCCGCTTGCAATATGCTATACCCGCCTAGGGCTGCTACGGGCACGCATAGCATCATGCCGCCGACGATCCTAATCGGCGTCCATAGGGCGTTCCACGCCCTGCCCAAAGGCGTTCCCTCATGCGCCGTGTTCGCAATCCCGACGATCATGATGTACAGAACGACTATCCCCAAGGCAAACGCCGCAAAGGAGTTATACGCTTTCATCATTTCGGCGAGGACGCCCGCGCCTGCGCCGCCCGCGGTGTCGTAGGTTGCTCCTGTTGCTATTCCCCACAGATGGGGGAAAATTTGCTGAATCCCTTGTGCCGAAAGGTCGGATGAGGGAATCGATACGGTGGTAGACATGATGGGTCTCCTTATCAGGATTTGGCGGTCAGCCAAGCAATAAACGGTTGATAATTAGATTGTGTTTTTATCATTTCGATTCGCCATTGCGCTAGCGCGATTTGAATCATCCCGTAGATTAGCGAAACGATAAATAAAAATGTTATTGAAATTTTGCTAATTACAACATCCCGAAAATCTAGCGTTGCGTAGTTGTAAAATACAAACAGAATCGCAAACGCAAGCAAAAATTGTGTCAATCGCAAATTTCTTATAATCAATTTTCGATTCCCCTCATGGATTCCCCATTCCGCCATGAGTTCCTCGTGGCTTATCGTATTATCATTTTGGGAATCCTTGCGTTTTGCCTCGGCGATCAATCGGCGCAATGCCTTGCGGTTCGCCTTGTGAAAATCAATAACATTTCCCGCGATTGCTTTAGCGTTGTCGATCCCCGCAATTTTTGAAATGTTTTTGCGGGTCGGAAAGATGAGCGAAAACATGGTGTATCTCCTTGTTAGATAAGGGTTTCTTGGCGCGATGCGCGTATATCGTAGTGTGCGCCTGCGATGCAAACTGCGATAAACGGTAGCGTGGCAATCATATAGATTACTCCGCCGGTCGATGCGATTGTGCCGATATATATAGCGGTCGCGTAACATATGGCCGCCCGTAATCGCGTTGCTCCTTTCGTTCGCCGGAATTGCCGCGCCTGTTGCTCGATTCGTGCCCGTGCCGCGGATCGGGTTTGGCGAACACGACGATAAGCGCCGACGATTGCCTCTTTAGCGGTTACGATTGTTGCTGTTAATCTCATGGTTGCGTCTCCGATGGAATGTGCTACAATGGCATTATAGCATGGTTAATCGGAGTGTCAATCATGGGCGCGAAAAAAGATGATAACGACCGCGGGGTCGGCGGATTGCCGCCCGAACAATCGATAATAATATCTGGGATTGTATGGGTGATTGTCTGGCTAATCGTAATGGCGATTAGCGGCAATGTCGCTGTCGGGGATGATGTGCGCCGATTATGCGTGGAGACATTGGCGCTCGTCGTTGGTCATAATCTGCCGTCATTACCTGTCGGCCTATGTATCGTCGTGTCGGCCGTTGTAGCGACGGCGGCGGCCGTATCGATCTATGTGTCGCTTACCGCTGGCGTGCCCGTTGAGCAACACGTGCGCGGGCCAAGGATCGGGACGGCGCGGGATATCGCGGCAATCGAGGCGGACGGAATACGAGCGACGGGGCGGGGAATAGCAATCGGGGACGCGGTATTGTCAAGGCGGCGGGAAACGGGGCATATGCTGATCCTGGGGCTGCCGGGGAGCGGCAAAACCGTAACGATCAATTCCATCATCATACAGATAATTGAGCGTATCCGTGAGGCGCGGGCGAAAAAGAGGCGGGCCGAGAAGATCGTCATCCATGATCCCAAGGGCGATTACGCGGCATGGATTCCCTCGGATTTGGCGCTTATCGTGGGGCCGTGGGACGCGCGACATACCGCATGGCGCATCGGGGCAGACGTCAATACATCGGCATTGGCGCACGAAATTGCCGCGGCTTGGGTGCCCGAAAGCCGCGATCCGATTTTCAGCAATGGCGCGAGGTCGGCGCTTGCCGGTGTCATAATGTATTTGCAACGCACCAAGGGCACCGATTGGGATTTTTCCGATCTGTCTGGCATACTGCAATTAGACCCAATTCCCCTTTGCCGGATTGCAATCGAGGGCTACCCCGCCAATTCATCCGTCCTAACAATGGATGACAAGGGCATTCCGGTAGTTACCACGCTCAACATCCTTACAAATATGACTTCGCCATTACAATGGATACATCAAATTGCTAATGCTGATCGCATTGCAAAATCGAAAATCTCTTTGCACGATTGGATTTTGGGCAACCCCAAGCGTCCAATCCTTGTCCTCAAAAATGATGCCCGGTATTCGGCCGCGGGCGCGGGACTATTTGGGGCAATCCTGAAAACGATTGCAAGTGTCATTTGCGGATCGGAAATGAACGAAATCCCGCCGAGTAAGCCTGGAACGTGGATCATCATTGACGAGTATCCCCAATTGGGGCGCGAAACTGGCCGTCCTGTGCGCCAATTGCAAGAATTTGGCCGCTCGCGCGGGGCGCGTGTGGTTGTGGCCGCCCAAGACCCGTCGCAGATCATCGATATATATGGCAGGGACGCGGGAAGAGCGCAAATGTCGGTGCAGCAGACTATTATCTACGGTCGTTTGAGCGCGCAATCGGCGCATGAAATATCTGTAAATTCTGGCAAGCGCTTAATCAAACGGAATGACACTCAAATTGGTGTCCGCGGGATCGAGCATCGGTCGAGCTACGCGGAATCCCCTGTTATTGACCCCAGCGATATTACGGGGTTGTCGATTACACGGCGCGGGCCGGAAATTCTATTGGTCGTCGAGGGACGCCCCGCGAAAATCATCGTGCCTTTCGCAAAAGTAAATAATATAAATCCGCAACACGTTGAAAATACAGCGTTTTCCGCCGCGCCCGTCCCCGCCGAGGAGCAATCGCCATTTGGCGAAGATTTCCAAGAGGGGGTTGACATTGACAATAATGGCGATCTATCATTGTCATCGTCGATTGTTAATCGTGTCATTAGGAGATGACCATGGACGAAGAACTGCAACGATTCAAAACCGAAATCGATTTGGTCGATTTCATGGTGGGCAATGGCTGCAATATTGTGCGCCGCTATTCCAATTCGGTCGAACTTCGCGGACATGGCGGGAAATTTTATGTCCGAAAAGTTGGAAATGATTACGTCTTTAAGGATTTTGTGAATGACAAGGGCGGAACAATCATTGATTTTTGCCAAGATTATCTAATGGCGGGAAATCTTGGTGAAGTAAGAAAAATGCTGCGTGATTATTCGGGGATTCGGGTTAACCAAAGCAACCAACAAATGGTCGGAAGACCGAAGGAGAAAAAAATGGAAACAGAAAAAGAAGTCGTGGTTGAAAAAAACCTCGAAAAAATACAGGAAGACATGCGTAATTTCCGGCCGACGGACGGAAAACACAATTATTTACGCGGTGAACGCAAAATCGCAGTTGGCATTTTGCGGGACGAAAGATTTGCCGATCGGGTGTTGACGGACTATCGCGGAAATGCGATTTTCCCTCATCGCGGGAAGGCGGTGGTAAATGGAAAAGTATCATCAATAATTACCGGCTACGAGATCAAAAATCGCGGATTTACTGGTTTTTCGGCTGGTGGAGAAAAAGGATTGTGGTATACCGCCAATGCCGCGAAAGCGCAAAAAATCGTGATTACCGAGTCTGCAATTGATGCAATGTCGCATGCGCAATTGCGAAAAACCGATGCAAGTGTCGGCTATGTTTCGATTGGCGGGGCAATGAGCGAACGGCAAAAGGAATTGCTAAAATCGCTCATCGCAAAAGCCCATTCTCGCGGGGCGGAAATCGTGCTAGGTCTCGATAACGACCCCGCTGGCGACAAAATGAGCCAACAGGTGCGCGATTTGGCGCGCGAATGTGGGGTGATGACGATAAAACGGGAAGTGCCGGTAAATAAGGACTGGAATGATGATTTGAAAGAAAAGATAAAGAAAATGGAAGAAGATGTTAAAAAATACAAAGAAGATGACAAAATGGGCGAATGGAAAAAAGAAGAATCCCATCAAACCCAAGCCCAAATGACGATGACAGCGTAACTGACGATGACAGCGTAACAAACAACAAGGAGCATGATCATGATGACGATCGATGACACCTATTCCCTGCCGTCCGATAGCGACATATATCGAGCGGCAAACGTTTTGATTGCCCGCCACGGGAAAAGGGACATTGGCGGCTACGGCTTACGCCCCGGCGTGGCGATCCGAATAGCGATTTGCTCGATGGGCTACGGATGGCCGCGGGATGATCGGGATATTATACGGCTGGCAGAAAGCGACAAAATGCTTTTGCCGCGCGCTGAGACACTTTTTGGCGGCCGAAAAAATGATGTTTTGTTTTTCGCCCATCTACAAAATGATGTGGAAAGAATTATCAATAAAGGAGAAAACCGTGAATAACGAAGAAATGATGACGATGGACGAAGCGGAATACGATGTATTTTACGCTTGCGCGCAAAAAATTATAGATGATCTCGTATCGGGGAAGATCGGGATTGGAAAAATTGATGAATCGGACTTGGAGCAAATCGTCCAAAAATACATCTCGGACGATCCGCGGCTCGCTACTTATGACAAAGGATTGACGGCTAGAAAAATCATTAAGGAATTGCTTGGTTGAGCGCTAGTTCAGGTTTCATTGTAAGGCGGGGAAAACCCCGCCTTTTTCTTTTTCCATTTGCCCGAGGAGTTGCCCCGTTTCTGTCCTGTTCTTCGTTTCCGTCCGGAAATAATTTTGCCCACAATTTGCCCACGTTGCCCGTTGCCCAGTCATGCCGCTTGCTGCGCCGCCTGTTGCTGCGCTTGCTGCTGCTGCATGGTGTAATCGAGCGTCGTCGATTTAGCGCTTACCCTGCCGTATGCCTGCTCAATCCTTGCCCGTGCCTCTGCCTCGTCTACCCCGTCCGCGTGCCCGATGATCTGGATCGATTCCCGATGCCGTGATAATTGGACATAGGCCAATTCCCGCGATGCCAAAGACGATTCGGCCGATAGGTAGGCAATCGCATGATCGACCGTGACGCCCTGGCTTGCGTGTACCGTCATCGCGTATCCATGCTGGATATGCTGATATTGCGCCGTATCGATCTGGATTGTCGCCCCGTCTCGGTCTCGGCGCACGTGTAATATGATTTGGCCGCCTTGCTGCTCGATTTTCTCAACCGTTCCCAAGTCTCCGTTGGCAACTCCAATTTTCTTGTCATTCTTTCTAAATATGATTCTATCATTTTCCGATACTTCGATCCGCTGCCCCTCGTGCCCGATGATCTCGGTGCCCGTCCCGGTAATCCCTAGCGCATCGCGGATGCGATTATTAATTTCGGCCGCGTCTGCGCGGTTGGCAGCCGTAACGATGATTTGCTCGGCGGACGCCCCGCCAAGCCGTAGATCGATATAGGCGGCCGCCACTCGATCGATGGCGCTTGCCCTGTCGGTATCGATCCGCAAGTTGCCAAGTTTGGCGTGAATGCCCAGGCTGCCCGCGATGTCGCCCCGCTCCGCCAGCCGGACGGCGGCCACATGATCGCTATGTCGTTGCCGCCGGATCGCGGTGATTTCCGCCCCCGTCGCGGCATAGCGGCGCAAAGCCGCAAAAGCCCCGCCCGCCTCGATCGCCTGTATCTGTTTCTCGTCCCCGATGAGCACAACCCGCGCGCCCGATTTGGCCGCCTCGGACAATAGATATCTTGTGGCGCGCGAACCCAACATGCCCGCCTCGTCGATCATGATTACGTCCCGATTGGATAACTTGCGCCGCCCCTCGATGAGATCAATCGCAAGTCGCGCAATGGTTAGCTGCTCGTCGCTCGCCTCGCTCAACCCTCGGGCAGCCTTGGCTGATATGGCCGTCCCAATAACATGGTATCCCTCGCGGGAGAGCGCATCCCGTGCAATCGCGGCGGCCGTGGTTTTTCCGGCCCCGGCGACGCCCCGAACGATTGCTAACTGGCCGCCCAACATCTCGGCTACGGCCGCCCGTTGCTCCTCGCTGATTTGATACCCCGCGCGTCGCTCGTAATCCTCAATGGCGCGCGTCGGGTCAATTGCTTTGTGCGCCATGTTACGTTTCATCTGGCGCGCAATATTAATCATATCTCGTTCAATTTCAATCATTGATTTCGTGCTGTATATTCCCTTTTTCTCGTCTAGGCATACCAACTCTTTGTCTTTCAAGATTTCTTGATATTCCGCTTTTACAAAATCGATTCCTAACCCGCAATGTTGAGCATAGATTGCTAATTCCCTTTTTATGTCGCTTTGCGAAAACGTTGATTGCCCTTGTGTCAACCGATCGTATAATTCTTTTCGATCATACGTTTTGCTTTCATTTTGCGCGCCCATGATTGATACTATTTCCGGCATTCCCAATTCTTTTGCTATGGCGCGCCAACGGGGCATAAGATCGCGGGAATTTACGCCGTCGATTTTCTTAGCGCGCCCGGCCTTGGTGATGATCTCCATACCGCGCGCGTCGTGAACACCGCGTTTTTCTGCCTCGGAAAGTATCGCAATTCGGCGTTTGGAAAACTCTTTTTCTACTTCTTTTCCAATTCCCGCAATCCTAAATGATTTTCCGTCCTCTTCGATGGAAAAACCTAATTTCTTCAATTCGGCGGCCAATTCTGCTCTGTAAAGTGCGCCAATATATAGTTTATTGCGGTAAACTTCTTCCACTGCAATAGTTCGGAATTCCCCTTTTTCATTTCGGGTAATGTTGTAAAGGAAATTATGCGAATGCAATTGTGGATCGAGGGCGCGGCTGGTGCCATGCAAATGGGATGTCCAGATTACGCCCGCGGGTGCGCGCCCCGTGCCGCCATGACCGGAGCGCGTGTATACCATGCTGGCCGCCTCTTGCATGGCGCGCTGGACGGCGTGCTTATGGGCGGTCTCGATGGCCGCGCGGATGGAATCGTCCGCGGTGCCCCATGCAACGGATACGCTTTTCGGGGCGGAAAAAGTCGCGTCCCATCCCATTCGGCGGCTGGATGCGCGGGAGTGCAAGAGGTATTCGCCGGTTTGCGGGTCGCGCCCCTGCATTAGCGCGATGCGGTCTTCGCCCGTCGATTGGATGGCGGGGTCGATGCCAAGGGCTTGCAAAAGATTAGCGTCGCCGTGCCAATGGCCGTCGCCGCCCGATTCCGCGGCGTAATAGTCGTCGATTTCCCGCGCATTTTCGCCGTCAAGGTAGTCCGATACCTGTTCGGCGGCTTTTGACGATGCGGCGCTTTTTGGGGATATAGATAACATGGCGATTATCTCCAATTGATTGATTGATTCATTATAACGCGACAATCGTCAATTGCAAGTGTTCAATGCGTGATCCATTCCGTCAATATTGCTATCCTATTTTGTAAATTGTAAATTGTAGATTTCTTCCCTTGGACAAAGGTTAGGCTAGGTTACGGGTTGAGCGAATGGATGCGGACGGAATCGGAACGATTATATCTTGTCCGCTCCAATGCAAACCTGCGCTTGGTTGCCCAATGCAATATCTTGGACGCACAAAATCAATCGATTGGCAATGATTGACAAGACGCGCGGGGATGCCCTAAGGGGACGGACGATGCGGGGTTCGGCGGGATGAACGAAGCGGGGATTGAAGCGAAGCGGAAAGGCGCGGTGGGAGAGCGAAGCGGAAAAACGATATGGGATGGCTCGGCGGGCGCTCGTGGCGGGGAGCGAAGCGGATGGACGATGTGGGAAAGCGAAGCGGAAAAGCGAAGCGGCGGACAAGCGAAAGCGGAAAAACACGGGGATTGAGGCGAAAGCGGAAAAACGAATCGGAGAAAGCGAAGCGGTCAATCGGGGGCATCGAAGACGCGCCAGCGTCTCGGTGCGTCAGGTGTGATAGGTTTTCGGGCAACGAAGGCGGGGGCGGAAAAACGATGATAAACGCCTAAATGCTAACAAGGCGCTAACAAGACGCTAACGGGTAACTAATAAGGCGCTAACTAGTAACTAACGATACGCTAACGGATAACTAACAGAGCGCTAACAAGGCGCTAACCGATAACTAACAACCGGATAACTAGTAACTAACAGGGCGCTAACAAGGCGCTAACTAGTAACTAACAAGGCGCTAATTTTATGCTAAACTGTGGTTATCCTGTGTTTTTTCCCAAAGGAGCGCCGCCATGAACGGGAACGCCTATAACATCGATGTTGACGCTATCGTCGATCGCGTGAAACAACGCAAGGAAAAGTGTGATTTGGCGCATGCAATCGCGCCCGATATCGAACTGTTGGAACTTGCCATAACCCTAGGCTTGGCAAAATGGAGCGCCCTTGCGTCGCAACTGGGAGTCCATAAGGTTACGATGACGCGATCAAAGAACCGCGCAAGGGAACTGTTCGATGAATGGAAGAAAAACGGCGTGTTCGACAAATTGAACAATGCCGCCGGTGCATCGAATGTATCCAATGTGCGCCGCGATAATAATGGCGGTGTCGAACGCTTGCAATCGGGAAGTAATGTGCTACAATCGTTGCAATCGCCGATCGATGATCCGGCGATTATCGAGGAACGCCAAAAGAGGCTTAAATTCTTTGAGGCGTTCGCAAAGGCAAACGGTAAACGGTAAACAACGGTAAAGGAGATAATAATGGCTACAATCTACGTATCCCATGGGGACAAAGGCGGCATCGGCAAAAGCTACTTGTCATCGGTGATTACCGATTACATTTTGTTACGCCGCCGGTTGCCTGTATTGGCGGTCGATGGCGACATGTCGATCGATGGGAGCATCTCTAACGCGGATTACATCGCCCGTTTTGCCAATCATCCCGATGTCTATACGCAATCGGTATCGCTAAATAACCCCAAATCTGGTATCGACGCGATATATAAGCTGATGGATAAAATCGCCGATAGTCTAGGCGACGGCGCGCAAACCGTGCCCGATATCGTCATCAACACGCCCGCGAATTTCGCCCATACTTTTACCGCCGACGTGCAACGATTGATTGCAACGATGGCGGAAGATTACGGCATGGGAATACGGGTGGTCTACAGCATCGGGCAAACCGCGTTAGCCATTGCGGGCGCGGAGTCTTTCATCCGCACGGCGGAAATCAATCCTGATGATATTATCATCGCTTTGCCGACGAAAGACGTATCGCGGGATAGTTGGCTAAGCGACAAGGGGATAAAATCTCTTGTCGAGCAAGACTTGGCGTTTTTCGTGCCGAAGATGTCGGATGAATTAACGGCAATTTATGATTCTAACCCCGATAAGTCATTGGGTTCTTTCTTCGGCGATAAAGGGGTGAAAGACCTGCCGTTGAAAGATAAACTCAAGTATCGGATGATCGAGGCGCATTTACGCGAGGTTTTCCCGATCCTCGAAAAACACGTCATTCGCTGAGCGAAAAAAAGGCCGTCGAGTTTTTTTCGACGGCCGCCAACCATTAAGGAAAAGGAGAAAAGCCATGAACGATGATGACATGGACGTGATTAATGATAGCGTTTTGGACGGGGGAAGTCAACACATGGTTCGCCCGTCCACATCATCCCGCGCGGCCGCAATGGACGATATCGTGCGCGCCGCATTGGACAGGCTGGACGCTACCGATCGTGCCGCGCTCGACGTGATCATAAGGGACGACGACCCCGCGATAAGGCAGTTGATCGCCGCAATCATCATCGCGTCCGCCCGTCCTGATGCGGTGAGGGCGGCCGACAAAGTAGTTGAGACGGCCGAAAAGATAATTGAGGCGCTTGACAAGCAATCTTCGGCGGTCGAAACGTTGCGGAAAACAATGGTTGAAATCCAAGACGTAAATCGAGATTTTGTCGAATCGTCATTAATCGAATCAGTTAAGACATTAGAGGCGGCCGCCAATAACAATACGGCCGCGATCATCAAGAGCGCATCGCAAAATGTGGTAAAAGGGCTTGGCGAAAACGTATCGAATATTGTAAAATCGAAAATGCAAAATATGGTTGGATGGATTACAATTACAGCGATTGCCGCGTTATGCGCTGGAGCGGCAATCGGTATTGCTCTGACGGCGCATTTACGATGATTTAGATAGGAGAATCAAAAATGGAAACGCAAAAAGATGTATCGTCGCTAATCGATCTTGGCGCACTTGATGATGAAATGCTTGATGCACTCGCGCTTGCCGTCGAGAGTGAACGACAGAAACGCGCGAAAAACCGTTTGGAGAAGCTCAAAGCGGAAATTGTAAGGGCGGCCAAAGCGATGGGGATGGAACCTCAACAGGTTATTGAAACGCTAGTTACGCCAAAGGCTAAGACTGGTGGCGGGCGACGTCGTGGCGAAAGGAAGAATCCGCCGAAATACCGCGATCCCGAAAATCCGAACAACGTATATTCGGGGGTCGGGACGTATCCGCAATGGTTGCGGGAAAAACTGAATAATGGGGCGAAACTGGAAGATTTTTTGATTAGGGATAATCAAGGGAATGATGATGAGATTCCATTTTGAAATTGAAAAGATTTGTTGAATAGGATTGCTTGACATTGGATGATTGGATTGCTACAATGCAATCATTACCAATTCAATAGCAAAGGAGATCATTATGGACGATCCAGTGCTACGGACATTAGGTTCGGTCGCTGTTGCCGGAATAGGGGTGGCGGCCGTAGGCTTGCCAATTGCAATCATTATGATTATCATAGGATTTACGATTGGGATATGGGGAATACCCATGACTACGCGGTATTATCGAAAACAAATCCGCGCGGGGAATTGGGATGAAGTGCGGCGGCTTGAGCGGGGGGTGCTCGATATGGCAAACCGTGGGAAAAATGTGGGATTGATGCTCCGAAAATTTGCGAAAATCCGTAAAGAAGAAGGGCTTGATTATTGATTCGGATTCTTCGGCGGTTTAGATAAGGCGGCGGTCGGTTGGCCGCCTTTTTTGTTGTCTTTTTTCCTTGGGGATTGGGCAAATTATGGGCAATGCGGGAAAAACGGGCAAATTTTCTATCGGCCAGAAACGGTATAAATTACAGTTCCGCGTCTATTGGACGGAACGGTTGTTAGGGCAACGTGTTCGGGCTAATGGAAGAGAAAAAGCTGCCCCGTTTCGGTGGATGTCTCCGGCCGTTTCGTGTGGTGATTCTTTCTTCCATTCGCCCAACTATCTAATTCCGTAAATGCTGGTAGGCGGCATTGATTGAGCGACAGGCGGGGAATTGGATTCTTCTTTCCATTTGCCCAACTACTACGTTGCCCTGTTTCCGCTTGTATTATCGTTCTTTTTTGATACCGATTCCGCTTGGGATTTCTGCCCTTTGCCCTTTGCCCTAATCCTGCAAACTCTCTTCCTTTTTCTTATGTTTGCGCCCGTTCCCGTTATTCTGCCCCTTATTTTGCCCGTTTCCGTTCCCGTTTTCTTCGTTACTTTGCCCGTTATCCAACAACCCCGCCAATCCCGCGTTCTCAATGATAAATTTTTCGATTCTCTCGTGAAATTCCCGCAACATCCCGACCGGCCTAACCCGATAATGCTTTTCCGCAATGGCGCTCGGTTTGTGCCCCATGATCTGCGCCGTTACGCCTGATGGTAGGTCGCACCATTCGGCCAAAGTGCCGAAACTACGACGTAGGCCATGCTCGGAGACGTAATCGATGCCTGCCCATTCCGCGACCCGCTGTAACTGCTTGTGGCATTGGGATAGCTTTTTCCCTGCCTGTGTCGCAAAAACAAGCGTTGAGGTGCGCGGCAGTGAGTCGAGTAACTGCGCTACGTAAGGGGTAAGCCCTATCGTTCGAGACTCGCCCGCTTTGGTGTCGGCAAAAGTGATCGTCTTGAATCGCGTGTCGATGTCGTCCCATGTGAGCGCCCGCGCCTCGCCGGGTCGACAACCCGTGAGCAAGACGAATTGAACGAACGCGGCCGCCGTGGGGTTTGTTGCGGCAAGCCGGTTTCTTACGGCGTCGAACCACGCGGCCAAATGTTCCCTCTGCACGGCGTCCTGCTTGGCTTTCGGGCGGCCTAGCGCCTCTATTGCCCGTCTGCTCGGCTGGTGGCGATCGGCGAGCAAATCGGCGTAGTCGTCGGTCTCGCTGCACCACCTGAGGAACGCCCGAAGGTAACGCCATGAGAGGCGCGCGTAAGACTTGCGGTGGGTGTTGGCAAGCATCCATTCCTCGATGGCCGCGCGGTCGATCTTGTGCAACGGGCGGGTGAGCAAGTCGTAGAGGATGCCGCGCTGTCGCGTCCCATCGCCGGGATACACGACGGCTTGATGCTCTTTGTAAGTGCGCGGTTTCCATGCGCCGATCTTCCATCGCTCCTCGATGTAGGTATGCCATACCTCAAGCCCAGTTATGGGGTCAATGAGGATAGACTCGCCGTTGTCGTCTTCCTCGAACGTTATTTTGCGCGGGTCTTTGCCCTGATCCGCGGTGTAGCGTGTAGCGCGGGCGCGCTCTTTGGCCTCTGCAAGTGAGAGCGTCTCGCAATTCCCAATCGTAATACGGGTTGATTTGCTGCCTTTGCGTATCTCGACGATGTAGGTTTTCTTTCCGCCCGCAGCAAGCCGAACCCCGAATCCGCTCAATTCGGTGTCATAAACCAAGATGTATTTCTTCCCCGCCATGTCCGGCGGGAAGCGCATTTCGCGCACGATGCGCGGCGTGAGCTTGATTTTCATACGTCAGTTCTCCGATGCGTGTACCGGTGTAGCGTACCGGTGTAGCGTAACATCGGAAAACCTTGATTTTCAAGGCGTCCGCCCGAAAAAAACGCGGTTTTCCAATTTTTTGTAACCCGTTGTCGGAATTGGAAAAAAAATGAAACCCCTTGATTTTCAATGCTCCATGAAAAACCCAAATGTCAATTCGTAATCAGTAGGTCGGAGGTTCGAGTCCTCTCAACGGCATCAAAAATTCAATAAAATCAATTAGTTACGTAACCATCTTCAGCCTATAGTGCCCCAATATCGCCGCGTTTTGCCCCTACACCCTACCCGATACAATAGGGCCATGAACGCCCGCCACGACGCCAGCTACAAGCACCTCTTCTCATTGCCCAAGGTGGTGCAGCACCTCGTCGAAGGCTGCATCCCCGACGACTGGATGAAGCGGCTCGACTTCGCCGAGCTCGACGTACCCGAATCCTACGACCTGGGGGAAGTGACAAATTTTGTCAAACGAGGTACATTGAGCATATGGGTACGATGAACATTTCATTGCCGGATAGCCTTAAAGCCTTCGTCGATCAGCAGGTCGAACAAGGGCGCTATGGCACGAGCAGCGAATATGTGCGCGAACTGATTCGCAAGGACCAGGATCGGCAGCAGCTTCGCGATCTCCTGTTGACAGGGGCGGCATCTGCACCCAGCGTCGTGGCCGATGCCCAGTACTTTGACGGCCTGCGCACCCGGGTACGCCAAAGCAGCGGTTCGTGACCAGCAAACCGGTCGTTTTACGAGACCTGGCGCGTCAGGATGTGGACGACGTCTTGGTGCATTACCTGTCGGAGGGATCCCCTGCGGCAGCATTGGACTTCATCAACAAACTCGAGCAGGCGCTGGCACATATCGGGCGCCACCCCGCGACAGGCTCGCCACGCTACGCACATGAGTTGAACTTGCCTGGACTGCGGTTCTGGCAGACCAAGCGCCATCCCTATCTGATCTTCTACATCGAGCGAACCGACCATATCGACGTCTGGCGCGTTCTGCATGGCAGCCGGGATATTCCCCACTGGATGCGGGAAAACGATCAGACATAGTTCGAGGCAATCGCCATGCTTCGACGGCGAGACGAGGATGTGGTCGATGCGCCCCAACGCCGCCGCGTTTTACCCCTACCCGATTACAATAGGGGCATGAACGCCCGCCACGACGCCAGCTACAAGCACCTCTTCTCCTCGCCCAAGATGGAAGAACGTGGTCGCCGCCACCATCCGGCTCAAGCGGCAAGAGACGGCTGAAGACATCGCTCGGCTGGGCGCAGCGATGCGCGCCTGGTTCGCGTGCGATCCGGAACTTCAGCGTATTCTCGCGCTCTGGATACGCGAGTACCTGCTACGAGACCTCAAACCCGAGCTCGACGTGCCCGAATCCTACGACCTGGGGGAAGTGACCATGCAATTCGCCGAACGCATCAAAGAACAGATGAAACAGCGCGAGCAGAG
>NZ_AUDR01000019.1:0-12985 GCF_000425565.1 Tepidiphilus margaritifer DSM 15129 | reverse complement strand
TACCTATTACGAGACCTCAAGCCCGAGCTCGACGTGCCCGAATCCTACGACCTGGGGGAAGTGACCATGCAATTCGCCGAACGCATCAAAGAACAAATCCGTCAGCGCGAGCAGAGTGCGCTGCAACAGGGGCTGCAGAAAGGATTGCAACAAGGGCTGCAAAAAGGCGTCTTGCAGGGCGAGGCGCTTCTGCTTCAGCGCCAGCTCACCCGTCGCTTCGGCCCCTTGCCCGAGTGGGCGCGCCAGCGCCTGCACGATGCTACATCCGACGAGCTCGAAACCTGGGCCGACCGGGTGCTCGATGCGCAGCGTCTCGAGGACGTCTTTGCACCCTGAGCGGATGGCTTGCAGCATCGTGTGAATGTGCGGTTAGAATTCATCTCATCCGTTTTCTTTTGGAATTCCCATGGGCGCTGCGCTGAAACTCTACGAAGAGCTGCTCGACGCGGGCGAGGACAAGCGCCGCGCGAAGTTGATCGCCGAGGCGTTCGAAGCGCTGGAAGCGCGCTATCCGGATTTGCGCGACGTGGCCACGCACGCCCACCTGCGCGAGACGGAGCTGCGCCTGCTGCGAGAGATCGAGGCCATCCGCCTGGAGACGAAAGAAGTCGAGGCGAACCTGCGCAAGGAGATCGAGGGTGTGCGCCTAGAAATGAAGGAGATCGAGGCGAACCTGCGCACGGAAATGCGTGAGATCGACGCCAATTTGCGCAAGGAAATCGAAGGCGTGCGTCTGGAGATGAAGGGAATCGAGGCGAACCTGCGCAAGGAGATCGAAGGCGTACGCCTGGAGATCAAGAACGTCGAGGTGCGGCTGACGCAGGCGATTCATCGTCAGACGGTCTGGGTGATCCTGGCGATCGGCGGTATCACCGGCTTCATCCGTTGGCTGGACGTGTTCTTCAAGTGAGGTCGGCGAGCTCCAGCACCACCGGGGCGTGATCCGAGGGGCGTTCCCAGCGACGGGGTTCGACATCGATCGTGCAGGCGCGCAGGCGCGGCAGCAGCGGCGGCGAGACGAGGATGTGGTCGATGCGCAGGCCCAGGTTGCGCCGAAACGCCCCTTGGCGGTAGTCCCACCACGAATAGGACTGCGGGGGCTGGGGAAAGCGGCGGAAGGCGTCGACGAGCCCGAGCGAGACGAACCGGGCGAAAGCCGCGCGCTCGGGGGGCGAGGCGAGGATGCCGTCTTGTGGCCAGTCGGGATGAGTATCTTCGGCGGCGGGGGCGATGTTGAAGTCGCCCATCAGCACGAAGGGGCGCTCCGTGAGCCGCTCCCGTTCGATCCAGGAGGCGAGCGCCTCGATCCAGGCGAGCTTGTAGGCGAACTTGTCGCTACCCACCGCCTGACCATTGGGGAAATACGCGCTCGCGACCCAAAGCGGTGTCTGGCTGCCGGGCTCATCGACCTCGGCCACGATGAGCCGCGCCTGCTCGTCGTCGAACTCAGGGACGCTGCGCACCACCTCGCGCCACGGCAACCCCTCGCGCACCAGCAGCGCCACCCCATTGTACGTTTTCTGGCCATGCACGGCGGCCGTGTAGCCGAGTTCAGCGATCGCGTGTACGGGAAATTTCTCCGCCGGACATTTGAGCTCCTGCAAGGCAAGCACGTCGGGGCGGGCGTCGGCAAGCCAGCGCTGCAAGTGCGGCAGCCGGGCGGTGATCGAGTTGAGGTTCCAGGTGGCGAGTTTCATGGGCAGGATTGTACCGCCGCACTGCTATGATGAACGCGCTTGCCGGCACGAGAGGAGACTGGATCATGGTCGATGAGGTTCGCTGGAAACAGCGGTTCGAGAATTTTCAGCGGGCGCTGAATCAGCTGAGCGCGGCCGTTCGCTTGTCCGAAACGCGGCCGCTCACCGACCTCGAAAAACAAGGGCTGATCCACGGATTCGAGTTTACCCATGAACTGGCCTGGAACGTCCTGAAAGATTACCTCGAAATGGAAGGCATCCAGGGGCTCGTGGGTTCGCGCAGCACGGTGCGAGAAGCGTTCAAGCGTGGTCTCGTGCGCGATGGCGAAATATGGATGGACATGATCGAGAAGCGCAATCTCTCCAGTCATACGTACAACCAATCCGTGACCGAAGCGATCGTCTCGGCCGTCGTCGAGCGATACCATGGGGCTTTTCTGGAGCTGCGAGATCGCCTGGCGAGGGAACTATGAACGAAGCACATGAATTCGGTCTGCCCCAGCGCACGATCGACATCATCCGGCGCATCCTGGCCGAAGTTCCCGCAGTGGAGAAGGCGGTGATCTTCGGCTCGCGCGCCAAGGGAACGTACCGGCCGGGATCGGACATCGATCTGGCCCTGTTCGGTCCCAAGCTCGACCTCGATACGCTCGGCCGCATCGCGGGGCAACTGGATGAATCGCCCATCCCTTATCAGGTGAACCTCTGCCTCTTCGATGCGATCGACCATCCGGGACTGCGCGAGCACATCGAACGGGTGGGGAAGGTGTTCTACCAGCGGGAAAGTTCGGGTCCATGACGTGGGCAGCGGAAACGCCTTGTTTTCTTGCCGTGAAATTTGGTTACAATGCCCCTGACACACGCCGCCCGCTGCGGCGTTGGGGGAGGGGGGATGAAGTGCGTGATCCTCGCCGGGGGCTACGGCACCCGGATCAGTGAGGAGTCTCATCTGCGGCCCAAGCCGATGATCGAGATCGGCGGGCGGCCGATTCTCTGGCACGTGATGAAGTTCTATTCCGCCCATGGGATCAACGACTTCGTCATCTGCCTCGGCTACAAGGGCTATGTCATCAAGGAATACTTCGCCAACTACTTCCTGCACATGTCGGACGTCACCTTCGACATGACCCACAACTGCATGGAAGTACACCAACGGCACGCCGAACCTTGGCGGGTGACGCTGGTGGACACTGGCGAAGGTACCATGACCGGCGGGCGCCTGAAGCGCGTGGCGCCTTACATCGAAAACGAAGACGCTTTCTGCTTTACCTATGGCGACGGGCTCTCGAACGTAGATCTGGGTGCCGAAATCGCCTTTCACCGCGCACATGGCAAGCTCGCCACGGTCTGCGCCGTGCAACCACCGGGACGATACGGCGCGCTGCAGCTGGCAGGCAGCAAAGTGACCGGCTTTACCGAAAAACCGCGCGGCGACGGCGGCTGGATCAATGGCGGCTTTTTCGTGCTCTCGCCCGGCGTGCTCGAGTTCATTGCGGGCGACACTTCGCCGTGGGAGGGCGAATCGCTCGAAAACCTTGCCCGGCAGGGCGAGCTGATGGCCTTCGAGCACGCGGGTTTTTGGCAGCCGATGGACACGCTGCGCGACAAATATCTGCTGGAAGACTTGTGGACTTCCGGGCGGGCACCGTGGAAGATCTGGTAATGTCTGCCGTGAGCGCCGCCCTGCCTGTGCTCACCTTCTGGCGGGGCCGACGTGTGTTCATTACCGGCCACACCGGATTCAAGGGCGGCTGGCTCTCGCTCTGGCTGCAACGGATGGGAGCGGAAGTCACCGGCTATGCCCTGCCGCCGGCAACGACCCCGAACCTTTTTACGCTCGCCCGCATCGGCGAGGGCATGGATTCCCGCATCGGCGACGTGCGCGACGCCGTGGCGTTGGCCGATGCGATGCGCACCGCCCGGCCCGAGATCGTCTTTCACCTCGCCGCCCAGCCTCTGGTGCGCGCCGGCTACCAGGCACCGGTCGAGACCTATGCCACCAACGTCATGGGCACGGTGCATCTCCTCGAGGCGGTGCGTCAGACGCCCTCCGTGCGCGCCGTGGTGATCGTCACCAGCGACAAATGCTACGACAACCGCGAATGGCTCTGGGGCTACCGTGAAATCGAACCCCTGGGTGGTGCCGACCCCTACAGCAGCAGCAAAGCCTGCGCCGAACTCGTCACCGGCGCCTACCGCAACGCCTACTTTTCCCCCGAGCGTTACGCCGAGCACGGTGTGGCCATTGCCTCCGCCCGCGCCGGCAACGTCATCGGCGGCGGCGACTGGGCGGCAGACCGCCTCGTCCCCGACATCCTGCGTGCCATCTCCGCGGGCGAACCCGTGCGTATCCGTCACCCGGACGCCATCCGCCCCTGGCAGCACGTGCTCGAACCCCTCGCGGGCTACCTCATGTTGGCCGAGCGCCTTGCCGAATCCGGCCCCGCTTGGGCCGAAGCGTGGAATTTTGGCCCGGCCGAAGACGACGCCCGGCCGGTGCGCTGGATCGTCGAGCGCCTCACCCAAGCCTTGGGCGGAGGCGCGAATTGGCAGCCCGACGCGGCCCCCCGGCCCCACGAAGCGCATTACCTGAAACTCGACAGCGCCAAGGCCCGTGCCCGCCTCGGCTGGCGTCCGCGCTGGAATCTCACACAAGCGCTCGACGCCGTCGTCGCCTGGCACCGCGCCCATGCCGCGGGGGAAGACCTGCGGCAGGTGTGCGGGCGGCAGATCGACGACTATTCGGCTTGAGTCAAAAGAGGAGCCCTCATGCCCACCACCATCCTTCGTCATCGCCTCAAGGCCGATGCCGACCGCACGATCCAATTGACGCTTCCGCCCGAACTGGGTGATGAAGTCGAGGTGCTCATCCTCCCCGTTTCAGATGCCAGCTCCAGCCTGCCGCCGGAAAAGCTGGCGCTGGCGCGGATGACGGACGAAACCGGTTTCGTGCAAGCGGTGCTTGCGAGCGCAGAAGAGGAATGCTGGAATGTTTTCGTCGAAAGAGCAGTTGCATGAGCTCAAAGCGTTTTGACACGATTCCGATGCCGTTGGCCGGTTTGGTGATCCTTCAGCGCCAGCCGATTCAAGACGCGCGCGGCTATCTGGAAAGAATGTACTGCCGCGACGAATTGCGCGATATCCTCGGAGAAAGGACGATCTGCCAGATCAATCACACGCACAACGTCTTGGCCGGCACCGTGCGCGGCATGCACTACCAGCTGCCACCGCACGCCGAGTGCAAGATCGTCAGCTGCTTGCGCGGTGCGATTTTCGATGTCGCCATCGACCTGCGCCAACGTTCCCCCACGTTTTTGCGGTGGCACGGCGAAGTGCTGAGTGCGGAGAATCATCGCACCCTCGTCATCCCTGAGGGATTTGCCCACGGATTCCAGGCGCTCACCGACGACACCGAAGTCCTGTACTTCTCCACCGCTGCTTACGCCCCTTTTGCCGAGCGTGCCGTCAACGCCTGCGATCCGCGTATCGGCATCGTCTGGCCCAAACCGATCACCTGCATGTCCGACAAGGATCGCAGCCATGCCTTCCTGTAAGATGGCGCCCCAACAGGGGTTTGACGCATGGCCGGCACGAATCTGCGAGAGTCCGGCATGAAATTCCTCGTCACCGGTGCATCGGGTTTCCTGGGTCGCCATCTGGTTCCCGCCTTGCTGGCGCAAGGGCATGAGGTGGCTTGCCTGACACGTGAGCCGAATGCCCTGCCTTCTGCCTGGGGTTCGCTGCCCCGTGCGCGCGTGACCCGGGAGGGCGAGGCGATTCACCGCCTCTGCGCCGAATTCCGGCCGGAGGTCGTCATCCACCTTGCCGCGTATTACGTGAGCGAACATCGCCCGGAAGACGTCGCACCGCTCGTCGACGCCAACCTGCTCCTCGGCGTGCATGTGCTCGAGGCCATGCGGGCCTGCGGCTGCCGCCACATGGTCTATATGGGGACCTCCTGGCAGCACTACCAAGGCGCGGACTATTGCCCTGTCAATCTCTACGCTGCCACCAAGGAGGCGTTTTCCGCCTTGGCCCAATACTATCTCGACGCCGAAGGGTTCCGCCTCCTGGAACTGCACCTCTACGACAGCTACGGCGAAGACGACCCGCGCCCGCGCTTGCTGAATCTTCTGGAAAAAAGCGCCCAAAGCGGCATTCCGCTTGCCCTGTCCCCCGGCGAACAGCGCCTGCACCTCGTGCATGTGGAAGATCTCGTCACCGGCCTCTGCATTGCCGGCCGGCTGGTTGCCGAAATGCCGGCAGGCGAGCGACGCATCTACCGCTTGCCTTCCAAAAAAATGGTATCGTTGCGCGAACTGGTTACCCTTTTCAACGCGGCTGACCCGGATCATCCTGCCCAGGTGGACTGGGGCGCCCGCCCGTATCGGCGCCGTGAAGTCTTCAGACCGTGGGAAAACGCGCCGATATTGCCAGGGTGGACGCCGCGCATCGATCTTGAAACGGGTTTGGCGCGTTATCGGAGCTGGTACAAAAAAACTGGCACGCGCCCGTAACACTGGCGCAGGGACTGGACGATTATGCGCAGAGGATGATCCCATGACGAAAAACCTTTGTCCCCTCTGTGACGGCGAGCGATTGATTCGATTTTTGCATCGTCCCCAAGTTCCCGTCCATCAAAATCTTCTGCTTTCCAGCCTCGAAGCTGCACGCTCGCTCGCGCGAGGCGAGCTGGACATGGTCATCTGCGCCGATTGTGGTTTTGTTTTCAACCGTGCCTTCGACCCCGCGCTTTTGTCCTACGGCGAGCAGTACGACAATACCCAAGCGTGCTCACCTTGTTTCGATGCCTATCTCGACGGCCTGGTCGCCGATCTCGTCGAGCATCACGGCGTGCGCCACAGCACAATCGTCGAGGTCGGCTGCGGTAAAGGGCATTTTTTGCAGAAACTGGTCGCCTACCCGGCATCGCACAATCGCGGCATCGGATTCGACCCCAGCTATGTCGGTCCGGATACCGTGCTCGAGGGCCGGGTGCGCTTTCAGCGTCGGTTCTACGATGAGTCCTGCGCCGACGTAAAGGCCGACGTGGTCGTCTGCCGGCATGTCATCGAACACATCCCTCAACCGCTTGTGTTGCTGCGTGCCGTCCGGGCGGCGCTCAACCATGCTCCTGATGCCCGTGTCTTCTTCGAGACACCTTGCGTCGAGCGGATTCTGCGCCATCAGGTGATCTGGGACTTCTTCTATGAGCACTGCTCGCTCTTTTGCGCGGCCTCACTGCGTCACGCATTCGAGCGTTCCGGCTTTACAGTGCTTGGCGTCACGCCTCGCTTCGGCGAGCAGTATCTCTGGCTCGAGGCCAAACCTGCCTCGGCACTGTCTGCCCTCCCTCGAGAGGACGCGAGCGCGCTCGTTGCGCTTGCACAGGACTATGGCAAAAACGAGGCTGCGCTTCGCCAGACTTGGTTCGACCGTCTCCAACGGCTACGTCGCTCGGGAAAGATCGCCATCTGGGGGGCTGGAGCCAAGGGGGTGACCTTTGCCAATCTGATCGACCCGGAATGTGCATTGATCGAATGCGTCGTGGACCTCAACCCCGCCAAACAGGGGCGCTACCTGCCGGGAACGGGACACCCGATCGTCTCCCCCTCGGAGCTGCCGTCGCGCCATGTTGCCCATGCGATCCTGATGAACCCCAATTACCGCGAAGAAAACTTGTGCCTGCTCACCAGTGCTGGCATAACGCTTGATCTGATAGACTGGGGTCACACGTCTCCGAGCACTTCCTGAATTCAAGAAAGAATGTGACGCAAATCGAGAAACAATGAAAAATGGTTACCTGCTACAAAATTCGACGGACGGTGTGGCTCGTGAAGTTCGGTACCATCCTTTGGTGAGAATCACCCACGGCCGCAGAGTGCCAGAAATGGTCGTGGGACATGAGAGGCCACAACAGACGGCCAAAACGACGGAGGAATCGAGAAAATTCAATGTTGAGTATCATAAATGACGTGTGTTACCCCAAGTGTTCCGGAAAATTCAATATCTAGGATTTTATCATAAAAAGAAGATGATTCAAATGGATTGCCATGAATTCTGTGTGGAACTAGAAAAATCAATTATCGATTCGGTACGAAAATGCTACCCATATTCTTGGGATGAGAACCACATTTCTTTCACGATTATACAAGATCTTGTGGCGCATCACAAAATGGTATCGCTTGAGGGGCTTGATCATCCATTCAAGATTATTTGGGATGTTCGGAAATTGAGACTTCCTGAAGAATCAACATACGGTGATATTGGGGTGCTCGTTCGTATGACAACTTGGGCAGGTGAAACGTTGGAAGGGGTTGGATTACTGGAAGCAAAGAAGCGTGACATAGGAAAGAGCACCTTTTCTGCTACCAAAGCCAAGCAAATCAAGAACATCCTTTCCAATGCACCGTCGGCCCGTCTGGTGCTATACGACTATGACAATGTGTCGTCGTGCATGGATAATTTATTTTTGCAATTTGGAAACTACTACAGCTATCGGCACTATGGTGTAGTCCAGCCATTTACGCATTGTGTATGCCTCCCTGTTGGAACAGCACTACAGCAAGGCAAGTTCACAACCGAACTTCATAAGTTTGGGGTACCCTTGTCGTATCAACTTCTCGGTCGCTACTTTAGAGGATTCGACTTAGAGCTTGATCCGACTACAATTCAAGCTGTAAAGAATAATGCATGGCGGCACGGTGGACCAAGAATCATGTTATTGGTTGGTGTATCAACAGGCAATTCGGAGCCAATATTGCCAGAGATAGATTCAGATCTCTATGAAAAAATCGATTGAGATCTAAATCCTCATTTCAGCGGATCTTGTGCATAAATCTGCACAAGGCCGCTGAATTCAAACGTTAAAGTACACCAATTCTTCTGTGTTAAGGTATTTTTCGTCTCGATATATTCTAAATCTCCGAAAATATACAGCCATGAAAAAAAACAAATTATCAATTTTGATGCCTAGTAACAGAAAATGGTTTAAGTCGCTGTCAGGTATATTAAAGGCGTTTGAAATAGAAGATAATAATGTTGAAGTTATTATTGCAGACAATAGCGGTGATAGTTTGAAAAAATCTATAATTTCACAGCTGTTTGAAGACAGGAGAAATTTTAATGCCAAGTTAATTAAAAACCAAGAAAACACTTCATTGCAGAAAAATTGGCGATCCGCAATAATCGAAGCAACCGGAAGTCATATTTTATTTTTGGCTGACGATGACTATTTCAATACAGAATTTATTGACGAATTTCTTGAAAAAAACCGAGATAATACAAAAAAATATTACATTCCGCCATTACATCAGTATGGATTTGGAAGAATTTCCTCCATTTTTACAACCGAATTATCAGGAATTAATTGGGGCGAAAGAATCATTAGCCATATAAATGCAAGAATAACTCCGCTGTTAATATATTCGATAACTCCCGCCGATTTGGCAAAAAAATTCTTTCTTTCATACATAAAAAATCATCCATTGGTTGGAACATTTCTGGACTGGAGTTTTGAATACTTCATCCGCGCTTGGTGCGAAGGGGAGAATCTCACAAAAGGATTTTATCTCTGGGACGGTGAGCGATGGATGCAAGCTCAAACGGCCATGGATGCAGACGCCAAGCAATACATGCAATATGGCTTGCCCTACTGGTTTGTTGCGTTTCATCAGTTGTTTTGGGCAGTTGACCTTTGCCATTTCATTGACAGTGCGTATTTTCCCAAAGATAAGGAAAGAAGGAACTCGGTTATCAGGGCTATTATAAACAGAAATATGCCAATCATGAGAAACGAGTTGGCTTCGGTGAAGAACCACTTGTTTCAGAATGCAGCGTTGCCGCAAAGTCTCAAGAAAGATATCATTGCTCTTGTGCAAGACGGAAACCCTGATCTCGAAGATCTTGATGTTGTTTTTTTTCGAATACTTGAGGAGACGTTGCCGTCCAAAGCTTACGAGTACAGGGGTTTTATCGAGAAAATAAAAACAGAAGAAATTTATTCGTTGAATTTGGAGGGTAATGGGAAAAATTGTGATGAAATATTAAATGTTGACAGTAATGTTCAAAGCAAATCATCTTTCGTTACCCCAAAAGTTTCAGTGATTATCCCTTGTTACAATCAAGCCCAATTTCTCGAAGATTCTGTCTCGAGCGTTCTGGCCCAGTCCTTTGAAGATTGGGAGTGTATCATTGTCAATGATGGCAGCCCGGATGATACTTCTGCAGTCGCAAGAGCGTTGCTGCGCAAAGATCCGAAAGCAAGAATACGTCTGCTCGAGAAAGAAAATGGTGGTTTGGCAAGCGCCCGAAATTTTGGAATTGTGTCCGCACGTGGTCGATATATTCTTCCCCTTGACGCGGATGATAAGATTGATTCGAACTTCTTAAAAGAAACGGTCGCCATACTGGACAACAACCCTGAATTTTCCATCGTTTATACTGACGAACAGAATTTTGGAGAAGCGAACCACATTCACGTCAAAGGAGAATCTCGGCTCGATGTTCTCAAATTAGCCAACGTCCATGATTACTGTTCCCTCTACCGCAAAGAGGTTTGGGAAAAAGTTGGCGGCTATTCTCCGGCAATGTATCTTGGGGGTGAGGATTGGAACTTTTGGGTGGCGGCAGCAAAAAATGGATTTAAATCCTTTCATTTACAAAAACCTTTGTTCTTTTATCGCAACCGTCCCAACACCATGGTATCAGGTACGCTTGCAAGCCTTGATGAGGTTTGGGCGCACATGGTTTTTCATCATCCGGAAATATATACGAAAGAAGAAATAGAAAAAGCAAAAAACATTCTTGCTAATACAAAACCAGAAAATATAGAAAAATTAAAGATTGCTTTAAAAAAGCACCATGATAATAAAATTCTCCAGAAAATAGCTGAAGCTGTTTTTGGTAGAAAAAATAACCCGCTGGTTTCCGTAATTATTCCGACTTATAATCGCCCAGATCTGTTGATTCGCGCGATCAGGAGCGTCAAGGAACAAAACTATAAAAATACAGAAATTATCGTTGTTAACGATGCTGGAAAAGAGGTTTCTGATATTGTCAATTGGCTGTCTGAAGGATCAAATATTGTCTATGTCCGTCATGGTATAAATCGAAGACAAGCCGCAACACGCAATACTGGTCTTCGAGTGGCCAGAGGTGAGATCATCTGCTATCTTGACGATGATGATGTTTTTCTTCCTGATCATATTGAGACTATAGTCGATCACCTGACCGAATCTGATTCGCCGTTTGCCTATACCGAAGCAGAGTATGTCGTTGAGTCATCAGAACATAGCCAGATGAAAGAACTCCGACGCTATAGGTACAGCGAAGATATGTCTTTCTCTAGGAAAAGGTTGCATGTCTGCAATTACATCCCCGTGAATACCTGGGCCCATCGGCGCCGTATACTCGATGAAGTGGGTTATTTCGACGAAACTCTTGACAATCATGAGGACTGGGAATTTTTGTTGCGTTGTGCAAGAAAATTCGACCTAGTTCACGTGCCACGGGTGACGGTTGAAGTGCATCAACGGCTTGAAGATGACAATACGCAAAGGAGAGAGCGCTCCAAGTTCTTCGAAACGTTCCAGCTGATTTACTCGCGCTACGATGACTTGGGTGACCCTCTGTGTCAGAATAGTTGTCGTCTCGATAGATCCTGAAACCAGAGGGCGACAAAGGAAGAACGAAGTGGCCAGATACGGACAGTCCTTCAAGGACAGGGCGGTTGCACGGCTGTTGCCGCCAGAAAGTGTCGCGGTGCAGACGCTGGCGCGAGAGCTGAGCATTTCAGCTGCGACGCTAGCGCGCTGGCGAGCCGAGGCGCTCTCCCAGCCCGTTGGCGAGCGGGGCTGGAGTGCGGGGGCCCGATTCGAAGCGGTGCTCTCGACCGCCGCGATGGACGAGGCGAGCAAAGGGGCCTGGTGCCGCGAGCATGGCGTGTATCCCCAGACGCTCGAGCAATGGCGCACCGCCGCCCTGCAGGCGCTCGATGAGCCCGAGGAAGTCGCACGGCAGGCTCTGCGGGAGAAGAAGGCCGAGCGGGGTCGCATCAAGGAACTCGAGCGCGACCTGCGCCGCAAGGAAAAGGCGCTGGCCGAAGCGGCAGCGTTGCTGGTGCTATCAAAAAAGCTCGAAGCGATCTTCCCCAAGGACGAGGACGCATGATCGGCCTGGAAGATCGCCAAACACTGGTCCGACACATCGATGAGGCACACGCAGCCGGCGCGCGCCTACGCCCGGCCTGCGAGGTCGCAGGCATGACGCTGCGCACCCTGCAGCGCTGGAAAGCGCAGGAAGGACTGCGCCAGGGGGACCGCAGGCCCCTGGCAAAGCGTGCGCAGCCGGCGCATGCGCTCAGCGACGAAGAACGGGCGAGGATCCAGGCGTTGGCCAACGAGCCCCGTTTCGCCGACCAACCCCCGGCGCGCATCGTCCCCACGCTGGCCGACGAGGGCGTCTATCTTGCCAGCGAATCGAGCTTTCAGCGCGTGCTGCGTGCCCACGGACAAACCCGTCACCGTGGGCGCAGCCGTGCGCCGCAGCGCACGCGAGCGCCGACGACGCACGTAGCCAGCGCCCCCGGACAAGTGTGGTGCTGGGACATGACCTACCTGCCCACCCACGTGAAGGGGCAGTGGTTCTACCTGTATCTGATCATGGATCTGTACAGCCGCAAGATCGTCGGCTGGGAGATTCATGCCACCGATGAGGCAGAACACGCGGTGAGCCTGCTCAAGCGCACCGCGTTGGCCGAAGGCCTCCACGCCCTGCCGGAAAAACCCGTGCTGCACGGCGACAACGGCAGCACGCTCAAGGCCACCACGGTGTTGGCGATGCTGCACTGGCTGGGGATCAAGCCCTCATACTCTCGCCCCAGGGTGTCCGACGACAACGCCTTCGTCGAATCGCTCTTCAAAACGGCGAAGTACCGCCCCGAATTCCCGGCGCGCGGCTTCGCCAGCCTGGACGAAGCCCGCCAGTGGGGACAGCACTTCGTGCACTGGTACAACGTCGAGCATCGCCACAGCGGCCTGCGCTACGTCACCCCCGCCCAGCGACATGCAGGGGAAGACCACGCGATCCTGGCGGCACGGCACCAGACCTATCTGCAAGCCCGCGAACGTCACCCGGCACGCTGGTCCGGGCAGACACGGGACTGGACACCGATCGGGGCCGTCACGCTCAACCCGGAACGGGACAGCGTCGTTCGGGACTCTACCCAAGCTGAAATAGAAGGCAGGTGATTGCATGAATCAGGCGACAACTATCTTGACTTGTTCCGG
>NZ_AUDR01000018.1 GCF_000425565.1 Tepidiphilus margaritifer DSM 15129 | reverse complement strand
CGGGATCACGATCAACACCTCGCACGTCGAATACGAGACGGAGAAGCGCCACTATGCGCACGTCGACTGCCCGGGTCACGCCGACTACGTCAAGAACATGATCACCGGTGCGGCGCAGATGGACGGAGCCATTTTGGTGGTTTCGGCCGCCGACGGCCCGATGCCGCAGACGCGCGAGCACATCCTGTTGGCGCGTCAGGTGGGGGTGCCCTACATCGTCGTCTACATGAACAAGTGCGACATGGTCGACGATCCCGAGCTGCTCGAGCTCGTGGAAATGGAAGTGCGCGAGCTGCTCTCCAAGTACGATTTTCCGGGTGACGAAGTGCCGGTGATCAAGGGCTCGGCGCTCAAGGCGCTCGAAGGCGACCAGAGCGAGATCGGTGAGCCCTCGATCCTGAAACTTGCCGAAGCGCTCGACACCTACATTCCCACGCCCGAGCGCGCCATCGACAAGCCCTTCCTCATGCCGATCGAAGACGTGTTCTCCATCTCTGGTCGCGGCACGGTGGTCACGGGCCGGGTCGAGCGCGGCATCGTCAAGGTGGGCGACGAAGTCGAGATCGTCGGTCTGCGCCCGACGCAAAAGACCACGGTCACTGGCGTGGAGATGTTCCGCAAGCTCCTCGATCAAGGGCAAGCGGGCGACAACGTCGGGGTGCTGTTGCGCGGCACCAAGCGCGAAGAAGTCGAGCGTGGGCAAGTGCTCGCCAAGCCGGGGACGATCACGCCGCACACGCACTTCGAGTGCGAAGTGTACGTGCTCTCCAAGGAAGAAGGCGGGCGCCACACGCCGTTTTTCAGCAACTACCGGCCGCAGTTCTACTTCCGCACCACGGACGTCACCGGTGCGATCAAGCTGCCCGAAGGGGTGGAGATGGTGATGCCGGGCGACAACGTGAAGCTGGAAGTGAAGCTGATCGCTCCGATCGCGATGGAAGAAGGCTTGCGCTTTGCCATCCGTGAAGGCGGTCGCACCGTCGGTGCCGGTGTCGTCACCAAGATCATCGAGTAATCGTTTTGCCCCCAAGCCCGGCGGGGAGCGCCCCGCCGGGTTTTTCTTCCTCTCGCTCTTTGGAACGAATCATGAACAACCAGAAGATCCGCATCCGCCTCAAAGCGTTCGATTATCGGCTGATCGACCAGTCTGCGCACGAGATCGTCGAGGCGGCCAAACGAACCGGCGCGGTCGTTCACGGCCCCATCCCACTGCCGACCAAGATCGAACGCTATAACGTATTGCGCTCGCCGCACGTGAATAAAACGTCGCGAGACCAGTTCGAAATCCGCACGCATCGCCGGCTCATGGACATCGTCGAACCCACGGACAAGACCGTTGATGCGCTGATGAAGCTCGATCTGCCCGCCGGCGTGGACGTCGACATCAAGCTGATGTGATCCTTGCTTGCATGCGGGATCGAACCGTCTTATAATGACGCGTTTTTCCCCGCTGCGGCGGGTCGTTTTTCGTAAACGTCCGGTCAATCGTAACCGGTTCGAGGAGAACAACATGAGTCTAGGCCTTGTCGCTCGCAAGGTGGGCATGACTCGGATTTTCACTGACGATGGCCAGTCCATCCCGGTGACCGTGCTCGAAGCCTCCGCCAACCGCGTGACTCAACTCAAGACCCCCGAAAACGACGGCTATGCTGCCGTTCAGATCGGGTTCGGGTCGCGCAAGCCGTCGCGCACCACCAAGGCGCTCGCCGGGCATTTCGCCAAGGCGGGCGTCACCGCGGCGCGCGTCTTGCGGGAATTTCGCGTCGATCCGTCCGAGCTTGCCTCTCTGCAGCCCGGTCAGGAACTGTCCGTGACGATGTTCCAGCCGGGACAGAAAGTCGATGTCACCGGCCGCTCCATCGGTAAAGGGTTTGCCGGCGCGATCAAACGTCACAATTTCAGCTCCAACCGCGCCTCGCACGGCAACTCCATCACCACGCGTGCGCCTGGTTCCATCGGCATGGCCCAGGATCCCGGTCGCGTCTTCCCCGGCAAGCGCATGGCGGGGCATCTGGGTGACGAAACCGTCACGGTGCAGAATCTCGAGATCGTGCGCGTCGATGCCGAGCGCAACCTCCTGCTCGTCAAGGGGGCGGTTCCTGGTGCCAAGGGCGGCGACGTGATCGTGCGCCCGGCGGTCAAAGGCTAAGGCGAGGTGGATATGGAACTCAAGCTATTGAATGCGCAGGGTCAGCCCGCCGGAACCGCCCAGGTCTCCGACGCGCTCTTCGCCCGCCCTTACAACGAAGCGCTGGTGCATCAGGTCGTCGTCGCCTATCAGGCCAATGGCCGCCAGGGCACGCGCGCCCAGAAAGACCGCTCGCAGGTGCATCACTCTACCCGTAAGCCGTGGCGGCAGAAAGGGACGGGTCGCGCGCGTGCCGGGATGACCTCCAGCCCCCTGTGGCGGCATGGCGGCAAGATCTTTCCGAGCTCTCCGGACGAGAATTTCAAGCAGAAGGTCAACCGCAAGATGTTTCGTGCGGCCATGGCCACCATTCTCTCGCAGCTCGCCCGTGAAGACCGTCTGGCGGTGATCGATGACTTCCGTGTCGAGGCACCCAAGACCAAGCTCGTTGCCCAGAAGATCAAGGACATGGGTCTGGCTGGTACCCGCGTGCTGCTCGTCACCGACGAGCTCGACGAGAACCTCCTGCTCGGCAGCCGCAACCTCAAGGACGTGCTGGTACTGGCAGCGCACGAGACCGATCCGGTGGCGCTGGTGCATTTCCCCAAAGTGCTGCTCACCAAGGGCGCCGTGGCCAAATTCGAGGAGATGTGGCAATGACGATCAGCGAAGAACGCCTCTATCAGGTTCTGCTCGGACCGCAGATCTCGGAGAAGGCCACGATGCTCGGGGAGCGCCTCAACCAGGTGGTGTTCCGCGTCGCCTCCGATGCGACCAAACCCGAGATCAAGGCCGCCGTCGAAAAGCTCTTCGAGGTCGAAGTCCAGGGTGTGCGGGTGCTCAACGTCAAAGGCAAGGAAAAGCGGATGGGGCGCATCACCGGCCGTCGTTCCGGCTGGAAAAAGGCCTTCGTCTCGCTCAAGCCGGGCCAAGAGCTCAGCTTCATGGCCGGGGAGTAAACCATCATGGCAGTGATCAAGATGAAACCGACTTCGCCCGGCCGTCGCGCCATGGTGCGGGTCGTCAATAAGGAACTCTACAAGGGTCGGCCGTATCCGACGCTCGTCGAAGCGATGACGCGTCTCGCGGGGCGCAACAACGCGGGTCGGATCACCACGCGGCACAAAGGCGGCGGGCACAAGAAGTTCTACCGCATCGTCGACTTTCGTCGCAACAAGGACAACATTCCGGCCAGGGTCGAGCGCATCGAATACGATCCCAATCGCTCGGCGCACATCGCGCTGCTGTGCTATGCCGACGGCGAGCGTCGTTACATACTCGCGCCGAAAGGTTTGACGGTCGGTCAGACCGTCATGAGCGGCCCGCAGGCGCCGATCAAACCCGGCAATGCGTTGCCGATCCGCTCCATCCCGGTGGGTTCGACCTTGCACAACGTCGAACTGATTCCGGGTAAAGGCGGGCAGCTGGCTCGCGCCGCCGGGGCGTCGGTGCAGCTCGTCGCGCGTGAAGGCGCCTATGCCCAAATTCGACTGCGCTCGGGCGAAGTGCGCAAGGTGCACGTCGAGTGCCGCGCCACCATCGGTGAAGTCGGCAACGGCGAACATTCGCTCGAGAAACTTGGCAAGGCCGGTGCCTCGCGTTGGCGCGGGATCCGCCCCACCGTGCGCGGTGTGGCGATGAACCCGATCGATCACCCGCACGGTGGTGGCGAAGGGCGCACTGGCGAAGGCGGCGTGCCGCGCAGCCCGTGGGGTCAGCCGACCAAGGGATATCGCACTCGTCGCAACAAGCGCACGGACAACATGATCGTCCAGCGTCGGCACAAGCGTTAAGGGGTAAGCCATGGCACGTTCCGTCAAAAAAGGGCCGTTCGTCGACGCCCATCTGCTCAAGAAGGTCGAGCAAAGTCGCGCGACCAACGACAAGCGTCCGATCAAGACCTGGTCTCGTCGCTCCACGATCATTCCCGAGTTCATCGGGCTGACGTTCGCGGTGCACAACGGCCGGCAGCACGTCCCGGTGTTCATCACCGAGGCGATGGTCGGGCACAAACTCGGCGAATTCTCCTTCACCCGCACCTTCCGAGGGCACGCCGCGGGTAAGAAGGCCAAACGCTAACGCTCGAGGATACGAGATATGGAAACCAAGGCTATCGTGCGCGGCGTGCGCCTTTCTCCCCAGAAAGGCCGACTCGTCGCCGACCTCATCCGCGGCAAGCCGGTGGCGCAGGCGCTCGACATTCTCGCGTTCTGCCCGCAGAAAGGGGCGCACTTGATCCGCAAGGCGCTGCTTTCGGCCATCGCCAATGCCGAGCACAACGACGGTGCCGACGTCGATGAACTCAAGGTCAAACGCATCATGGTCGAGAAGGGCGTGGTGCTCAAGCGCTTCCGGGCGCGGGCCAAAGGCCGGGGGGCAAAGATTCTCAAGCCCACCTCGCACATCATCGTCGCGGTCGGAGAATAAGGAGCAAACATGGGACAGAAAATCCATCCGACCGGCTTCCGCCTCGTCGTCACCCGTGACTGGGCTTCGCGCTGGTTTGCGCCGAGCAAAGAGTTCCCGCGCCTGCTGCAGCAGGATGCCCAGGTGCGCGGTTACCTCAAGAACAAGCTCAAGCATGCCGCGGTGAGCCGCATCGTCATCGAGCGGCCGGCCAAGAGCGCCAAGATCACGATCCACTCGGCCCGGCCGGGTGTGGTCATCGGCAAGAAGGGCGAGGATATCGAGCTGCTCAAGGCCGATCTCAACCGTCGCATGGGCGTGCCGGTGCACCTCACGATCGAAGAGATCCGCAAGCCAGAGCTCGACGCCCAGCTCATCGCCGAATCGGTCGCGACCCAGCTCGAGAAACGCATCCAGTTCCGTCGCGCCATGAAGCGTGCGATGCAAAACGCCATGCGGCTCGGCGCCAAGGGCATCAAGATCATGACCTCCGGCCGTCTGGGCGGGGCCGAGATCGCGCGCTCCGAATGGTATCGCGAAGGCCGCGTGCCATTGCAGACGCTGCGTGCCGACATCGACTACGGCTTTGCCGAGGCGCAGACCACCTACGGCATCATCGGGGTCAAAGTCTGGCTCTACAAGGGCGACATCCTGGCGCGCAATCAGGCGCCGCAGGAGCCCGTCGAGCGGGAAGCCCGGCGTCCCGCGCGGGGCCGTCGCGAAGAAGGTGAGGGCGCGCGTCGTGGTCGTCGCACCCGCGCTGCCAAAGCGAACGTAACTTCGGGAGTGGGCGATGCTGCAGCCGAAACGAACTAAATTCCGCAAGGTCCAGAAGGGCCGCAACAAGGGACTGGCAACGCGCGGGACTTCCGTCTCGTTTGGTGAGTTCGGTCTCAAGGCCATCGGTCGCGGGCGGCTCACTGCTCGCCAGATCGAAGCAGCGCGGCGTGCCATGACTCGCCACATCAAGCGTGGTGGGCGTATCTGGATTCGTGTGTTCCCCGACAAACCCATTTCCAGAAAGCCGGCCGAGGTCCGGATGGGGAGCGGGAAAGGGAACCCTGAATATTGGGTTGCCGAGATTCAGCCGGGTAAGGTGCTCTATGAGATGGATGGCGTGAGTGAAGCGCTTGCTCGCGAAGCCTTTGCACTGGCGGCCGCCAAGCTTCCTTTCAAGACCATCTTCGTCACCCGCAAGCTGGGAGCGGCATGATGAAAGCACGAGATTTGCGTGAAAAGAGCGTCGCCGAGCTCGAACAAGAGCTGATCGCCCTGCGCAAGGCGCAATTTTCCTTGCGCATGCAACAGGCGACGCAGCAACTGACCAACACCGCGGCGATGCGGGCCACTCGGCGTGACATCGCCCGGATCAAGACCCTGCTGCGGGAAAAAGGGGTGCGTAAATGACCGAAGAAGTGCAGAACAAAACCCGGCAGCGCATGGTCGGGCGCGTCGTGAGTGCGGCCCGGGCCAAGACCGTCGCCGTGCTGGTGGAGCGCCGCGTGCCGCATCCGCTCTACGGGAAGATCATCACCAAGTCCCGTAAATTCCATGCGCATTGCGAAGATCCGGAAGTGGCGCTCAACGATATCGTTGAAATCGAAGAGTGCCGGCCGATCTCCAAGACGAAGACATGGAAAGTCGTCCGGCTCGTCGCCAAGGCGGCATTGGCCTGATTTCCCCTTGCATTTTTCTGCCGCATCGGTTATAGTGCCGGACTCTCGCCCCGTCGTATGGCGGGGCGCTTCGCTTTCCCGTTCGACCGTCCCATCTGATGGGAGTCGAGCGTGCAAGTCCAAGACTGTCCGCACTTGCGGTATAAGTTGGAGAAATTCATGATCCAGATGCAGACCCTCTTGCAGGTCGCCGACAATAGCGGCGCACGCAAGGTCATGTGTATCAAGGTGCTCGGTGGCTCCAAGCGCCGCTACGCCAACATCGGTGACATCATCAAGGTGTCGATCAAAGAAGCCGCCCCGCGTGGACGCGTGAAAAAGGGCGACGTCTATAACGCCGTCGTGGTGCGTACCGCTAAGGGCGTGCGTCGTCCCGATGGGTCGCTCGTCAAGTTCGACGGCAATGCGGCCGTGCTGCTCAACAACAAGTTCGAGCCGATCGGTACCCGCATCTTTGGCCCCGTCACGCGCGAGCTGCGAACCGAGCGCTTCATGAAGATCGTCTCGCTCGCCCCCGAAGTCATCTGAGGTGTCGCAATGAAGAAGATCCGTAAGGGCGATCAGGTGATCGTGATCGCCGGCAAAGACAAAGGGCGCCGGGGGGTGGTGACGCGCCGCGTCAATGACGAAAAGGTTATCGTCGAGGGTATCAATCGCGTCAAGAAACACGTGCGCCCCAATCCCTTGCGCGGAATCCCCGGCGGCATCATCGAAAAAGAGATGCCGATCCACATCTCCAATGTCGCCCTGTTCAATCCGCAGACCCAGAAAGCCGACCGGGTCGGGATCCGGGTGCTGGAAGACGGCCGCAAGGTGCGCTTCTTCAAGAGCACCGGCGAATTGGTGGATGTCTAAGGAGCGAACATGGCCCGGTTGCTGCAACAGTACAAAGAAAAGATCGTGCCCGAACTCATCAGCAAGTTCGGCTACAAGTCGATCATGGAGGTGCCGCGCATCACCAAGATCACGCTCAACATGGGCGTGGGTGAGGCGGTGGCCGACAAAAAGGTTCTGGAAAATGCCGTGAAGGATCTCGCTGCCATCTCCGGCCAAAAGCCGGTGGTCACCAAGGCGCGCAAGTCGATTGCGGGATTCAAGATCCGCGAAGGGTATCCCATTGGCTGCAAGGTGACTCTGCGGGGGCCCCGTGCCTACGAATTCCTTGATCGGCTCATCTCGATCGCCTTGCCTCGCGTGCGCGACTTCCGCGGTGTCGGCGGCAAGGGGTTCGACGGTCGCGGCAATTACAACCTCGGTGTGCGCGAGCAGATCATCTTTCCGGAAATCGAATACGACAAGGTCGATGCGCTGCGCGGCATGAACATCACGATCACGACCACGGCGAAAACCGACGAAGAGGCCAAGGCGCTGCTGGCCGCGTTCAAGTTTCCCTTCCGGAATTGAGGCTGACATGGCAAAGAAATCGATGATCAATCGCGAGGAGAAGCGTCGCAAGCTCGTGGCCAAGTATGCGGCCAAGCGTGAAGCGCTGCTCGCCAAAATCCAAGACATGAGTCTGTCCGAAGAGGAGCGTATGCAAGCGCGCCTCGAGCTGCAGCAGCTGCCGCGCAACGCCAGTCCCACGCGCCTGCGCAACCGCTGCGCGATCACCGGCCGTCCGCGTGGTACGTTCCGCAAATTCGGGCTGTGCCGCCACAAGCTGCGCGAGATGGCTTTCCGCGGCGAAGTCCCCGGCATGACCAAGGCGAGCTGGTAAGGGAGTCCGAAGATGAGCATGTCTGATCCGATCGCCGATATGTTGACGCGCATTCGCAATGCGCAGAAGGCGGAAAAGCCCACCGTCGAGGTTCCTGGCTCCAAGCTCAAGGCCGCGATCGCCCGAGTGTTGCATGAAGAAGGGTACATCGACGGGTTCGAGGTGCGTCAAGAAGGGCCCAAGGCGACGCTGGTGTTGAAACTCAAGTATTATGCCGGTCGTCCTGTGATCGAACACATCGAGCGCATCTCTCGCCCCGGTCGCCGCATCTATCGTCCGGTCGCCGAGCTGCCGAAGGTCATGAATGGCTTGGGTGTGGCCATCGTGTCGACGCCCAAGGGGGTGATGACCGACCGGGCTGCCCGCAAGGCACAGGTCGGCGGCGAAGTGCTCTGTTACGTCGCCTAAGGGAGAGCGAGATGTCGCGTATCGCAAAACAACCGATCGAGGTTCCAGGCGGCGTCGAGGTGAAAATCGACGGCAGCCGCGTGGCGGTCAAAGGTCCGCTCGGTGCGCTCGAGTTCGCCTTCAATCCGGCCGTGCGCATCGTCAAGGAAGGCAACGTCTTGCGCTGTGAGGCCGACGAAAAGCTGCCTGGCAGCGATGCCCAGGCGGGCACCGCTCGTGCCGTCCTCGCCAACATGGTGCATGGAGTTACCAAAGGATTCGAGCGTCGTCTCTCCCTGGTCGGGGTGGGGTACCGGGCCCAGCTTCAGGGTAACAAGCTCAGTCTCGCCCTCGGATATTCGCATCCGATTGAGCACGAGTTGCCCGCGGGTATCAAGGCCGAAGTACCTCAGCCCACCGAGATCATTCTCAAGGGGGCCGACAAGCAGCAGATCGGTCAGCAGGCCGCCAAGATCCGCGGTTACCGTCCGCCGGAGCCTTACAAGGGCAAGGGTGTACGCTATGCGGATGAAATCGTGGTCTTGAAAGAGACCAAGAAGAAATAAGGGCATTCGATCATGAACAAGAAACTTGCACGTCTGCGTCGCGCCCGCAAAACCCGGGCGAAGATCGCGCAGCTGAAAGTGCCGAGCCTGACGGTCTACCGTTCGAACTCGCACATCTACGCGCAGATCATTTCCCCTTGCCGTTCCCGCGTGCTCGCTGCGGCGTCTACGCTGGACAAAGAGCTGCGCGACAAAGTGAGCAATGGCGGCAACAAAGCCGCTGCGGCGCTCGTTGGCCGTGCCATTGCCGAGAAGGCCAAGGCGATCGGCATCGAGACGGTCGCGTTCGATCGCTCGGGATATCTCTATCATGGTCGCGTGCAAGCCTTGGCTGAGGCCGCGCGCGAAGCCGGGCTCAAATTCTGATACGGGAAAAGCGATGGCCAGGAATCAGCAAGACAAGCGGCGGCCTGCAGAGGAGCGGCAGGACGAGCTCAACGAGAAGATGGTGTCGATCAACCGCGTCAGCAAGACCGTCAAGGGCGGCCGCATTTTGAGTTTTGCGGCGCTGACGGTCGTCGGTGACGGCGATGGTGGCATCGGCATGGGCAAAGGCAAGGCGCGCGAGGTGCCGGTGGCGGTGCAAAAGGCAATGCAGTCAGCCCGGCGCGGCATGGTCAAGGTGCCCTTGAAGAATGGCACCATCCAGCACACCGTGATCGCCAAGCATGGTGCCTCCACAGTGATGATGAAATCCGCCCCTCCGGGGACCGGCATCATCGCCGGCGGCGCGATGCGCGCGGTGTTCGAGGTGATGGGAGTAAAGGACGTCATCTGCAAGATCATCGGCTCGCCCAATCCGTACAACGTGGTGCGTGCCACGATCAAGGGGTTGATGGCCACTCGCCGTCCTTCCGAGCTTGCCGCCAAGCGCGGAAAGTCCATCGAAGAGATCACGGAGTGAGTCATGGCGAACGACAAAGTCAAAGTGACGCTGGTCAGATCCCTGATCGGCACGCGTAAGGATCATCGCGCTACCGTGCGTGGGCTCGGCCTGCGTCGGCTCAACCATACGGTCGAGCTTACTGACACGCCCCAAGTGCGCGGAATGATCGCCAAGGTCTCTTATCTCCTGAAGGTCGAGGGCTGACATATGCAACTCAACACCATCCAACCGGCCGAGGGGGCCAAGAAGGCGAAGAAACGCGTCGGACGAGGCATTGGCTCTGGACTCGGCAAAACCTGTGGCCGCGGTCATAAAGGGCAGAAATCGCGCTCGGGGGGTTTTCACAAGGTCGGCTTCGAAGGCGGCCAGATGCCGCTGCAGCGCCGCCTGCCCAAGCGCGGTTTCGTCTCGCTCACGGCGGGGGACGTCGCCGAAGTCCGCCTCTCCGACCTCGAACACATCCCGGTCGACGACATCGACCTGCTCGTGCTCAAGCAGGCGGGCGTGGTGCCTCGCAGTGCCAAAGCGGCCAAGGTGATCCTGTCCGGAACGATCACGCGTAAACTCACGCTGCGCGGTATCGCCGCCACCAAGGGTGCAAGAAACGCGATCGAGGCGGCCGGCGGCACCCTCGTCGAAGCCTGAAAGCGGGTAGGCCGTCGTGACCAAAACGACCCAACACGCCACGGTCGGAAAATTCGCCGATCTGAAACGTCGCCTCTGGTTTCTCTTGGGGGCGATCGTGGTCTATCGGATCGGCGCACACATTCCCGTGCCGGGTATCGATCCTGCCAAGCTCGCCCAACTCTTCCAGACTCAGGGCGGAGGCATTCTCGGCGTCTTCAACCTCTTCTCGGGTGGGGCGCTGTCGCGCTTCACGATTTTCGCGCTCGGGATCATGCCCTATATCTCGGCCTCGATCATCGTGCAGCTCATGTCCTATGCCTTTCCGGCGCTCGAGGCCCTGAAGAAAGAAGGTGAGGCAGGGCGACGCAAGATCACCCAATATACCCGCTACGGCACGGTGGTGCTGGCGCTGATGCAGGGCTTGGGGATCGCTGTTGCGCTCGAATCCCAGCCGGGGCTGGTGCTCGAACCGGGTCTGATGTTCCGCTTCGTCACGGTGGTGACGCTGGTCACGGGGACCATGTTCCTTATGTGGCTGGGCGAGCAGATCACCGAGCGTGGCATCGGCAACGGTATCTCGCTCATCATCTTCGCTGGGATCGCCGCCGGTCTGCCGCGGGCGTTGGGCGGACTCTTCGAGCTCGTGGCCAGCGGCGCGATGCACCCGCTCTCGGCGCTCTTCGTCTGTGCCTTGGTGGTGCTGGTGACGGCTTTCGTCGTCTTCGTCGAAAGAGGACAGCGGAAAATCTTGGTCAATTATGCGAAGCGGCAGGTGGGTAACAAGATCTATGGCGGTCAGAGTTCACATCTGCCCCTGAAGCTCAACATGGCCGGGGTCATTCCGCCGATCTTCGCCTCGTCGATCATTCTCTTCCCGGCCACGCTCGCACAGTGGTTCGGGGCGGGCGATCGCTTCGTTTGGCTCAAGGATCTCGCGGCGGCGCTCTCACCGGGGCAGCCGGTCTATATCCTGCTTTACGCTTTGGCCATCGTCTTTTTCTGTTTCTTCTACACCGCCCTCGTCTTCAATGCCAAAGAGACGGCGGAGAACCTGAAGAAGAGCGGCGCGTTCGTGCCGGGTATCCGGCCGGGTGAGCAGACGGCGAAGTACCTCGATCGCGTGTTGATGCGACTCACGCTCGCGGGGGCGATCTACATCACCCTCGTGTGCCTGATCCCCGAATTCCTCATCCTCAAATGGAACGTTCCGTTCTATTTCGGGGGGACGTCGCTTCTCATCATCGTGGTCGTGACGATGGATTTCATGACGCAAGTGCAGTCGTACGTGATGTCGCACCAGTATGAAGGTTTGCTCAAAAAGGCGAACTTCAAGACCGGCGCGCTGCGGAGGAAGTGAGAGATGGCCAAGGAAGACGTCATCGAAATGCAGGGTGAAGTGATCGAGACGTTGCCGAACGCCACGTTCCGCGTGCGTCTGGAGAATGGTCACGTGATCCTCGGCTATATTTCGGGCAAGATGCGCATGCACTATATCCGCATCCTCCCCGGAGACAAGGTCACGGTGCAACTCACGCCGTACGACCTCACGCGCGGTCGCATCGTATTCCGTTCCAAGTGAAGAATCCAAGGAGAACTCCATGAAAGTCCAAGCCTCCGTGAAGCGGATCTGCCGCAACTGCCGCATCGTTCGGCGTAAGGGCGTGGTGCGGGTCATTTGCAAGGAAGCACGCCACAAGCAACGTCAAGGTTGAAGCCGGGGCGCGAATCTTTTATACTTGAGAATTTCGTTTTTGGGGTGATTGCAGATGGCCCGTATCGCTGGGGTGAATATCCCGAATCACAAGCACACCGAGATCGCCCTCACGGCGATCTACGGTATCGGTCGTTCCCGTGCCCGCAAGATTTGCGAGGCGGCGAACGTACAGCCGACGGCCAAGGTCAAGGATTTGACCGAAGCCGAGCTCGAGCGCTTGCGCGAAGAAGTTGCGAAGTACAAGGTCGAGGGTGACCTGCGCCGTGAGATCACGATGAACATCAAGCGGCTGATGGATCTCGGCTGCTATCGCGGCATGCGCCATCGTCGCGGTCTGCCCGTGCGCGGGCAGCGTACCCGCACCAACGCGCGTACCCGCAAGGGGCCGCGCAAGACCATCGCTGGCAAGAAGAAATGATGAGGTCGTTCCATGGCTAAGACTACGACGAAGGTGCGCCGCAAGGTCAAAAAGAATGTCGCGGAAGGTATCGCCCATATTCACGCGAGCTTCAACAATACGATCATCACGATCACCGATCGCCAAGGGAATGCGCTGTCCTGGGCATCGTCCGGTTCGGCGGGTTTCAAAGGTTCGCGCAAGAGCACGCCGTTTGCTGCCCAGGTGGCGGCCGACGCCGCCGGCAAGGCAGCCCAGGAGTGCGGCATCAAGAGCCTGGAAGTGCGCGTGCAGGGGCCCGGTCCGGGGCGCGAATCGTCGGTGCGGGCGCTTGCCGCGCTCGGGATCCGTATCGCCAGCATCCAGGATGTGACGCCGATCCCGCACAACGGCTGCCGCCCGCCCAAGAAACGTCGGATCTAACAGGAGTCGAACGTGGCACGTAATCTCGATCCCAAGTGCCGGCAGTGCCGGCGGGAAGGCGAAAAGCTCTTCCTCAAAGGGGAAAAATGCTTCACGGACAAGTGCGCGATCGAGCGTCGCAGCTATGCCCCCGGTCAGCACGGTCAAACCTCTGGGCAGCGCCTGTCCGAATACGGTCAGCAGCTCCGTGAGAAACAAAAGATCCGCCGTCTCTATGGCGTGCTGGAAACCCAATTCCGTCGCGTCTATGCCGAGGCGGCCCGCCGCCGTGGCCAGACCGGTGAGAACCTGCTGCAGCTGCTCGAAGGACGGCTCGACAACGTGGCCTACCGTATGGGCTTCGGGGCTTCGCGCGCCGAGGCGCGCCAAGTCGTGCGCCACAATGGCGTGATGGTCAACGGTCGCCGGGTGAACATTCCCTCCTACCTGGTGCGTCCGGGCGACGTGGTCGAACTCACCGAGAAGGCTCGTGCTCAGCTCCGCGTCAAGGCGGCGCTGGAGGCGGCCGCGCAGCGGGGTTTCCCCGAGTGGCTCGAAGTCGACGTGCAGGCGGGCAAAGGGGTGTTCAAGGCCTATCCGCAGCGCGCCGAGCTCTCGCCCACGCTCAACGAAAACCTCGTGGTCGAACTCTACTCGCGATAAGCTCCCCTCGCAGGGCGAGAAACTGAGGATACGCATCGATGTCTTTGGATAGCCTGCTGAAACCGCGCAGCATCGACGTGGAAAATCTGTCGCCGGTGTTGGCGCGCGTCACGATGGAACCGTTCGAGCGCGGGTTCGGCCATACGCTGGGCAACGCGCTGCGGCGCGTGCTGCTGGCGGCCCTTCCGGGGTGCGCGCCCACCGAGGTGCGCATCACCGGCCTGCTGCACGAGTATTCGACGATCGAAGGAGTGCGGGAAGACGCCGTCGATCTGCTGCTCAATCTCAAAGGCGTCGTGTTCCGCTTGCATGAGCGCGACGACGCGACCGTTCGTCTCGAGGCCGTGGGCCCCAAGGTGGTTCGCGCCGCTGACATCCAACTCGGCCATGGGGTCGAGGTGATCAATGGAGACCACGTGATCGCCCACGTCGAAGAGGGCGGTCGCCTGGAGATGGAGATCCGTGTCCAGCGCGGCCGGGGTTATGTCCCGGCCTCCGCACGCAAGACGGAGGGCGATCGTGCCATCGGTCACATCCTGATGGATGCCTCCTTCAGCCCGGTGCGCCGCGTCGCCTATACCGTCGAGAGTGCCCGGGTCGAGCAGCGTACCGACCTCGACCGTCTGGTGCTCGAGCTGGAAACGAATGGCTCGATCGATCCGGAAGAGGCGATCCGCTATGCCGCACGGGTGTTAGTCGATCAGCTCTCCGTGTTTGCCGATCTCGAAGGGCGTCAGCCCGTTGCCCGTACCGAAAGCGGTGCGGCGATCGATCCGCTGTTGCTGCGCCCGGTCGACGATCTCGAGCTCACGGTGCGCTCGGCCAATTGCCTCAAGGCCGAGAACATCTACTACATCGGTGACCTGATCCAGCGCACCGAACAGGAACTCCTGAAAACCCCCAATCTCGGTCGCAAGTCGCTCAACGAGATCAAGGAAGTGCTCGCGGCGCATGGCCTGACGCTGGGGATGAAATTGGAAAACTGGCCTCCGCCCGGTTTGGAAAAACTCGGCTGACGGACAACGCACGAGGAAAGAAAAATGCGTCACGGAAACGGATATCGCAAACTCAACCGCACGACGAGCCACCGCCAGGCGTTGATGCGCAATCTCGCCAACGCCCTGCTGCGCGAGGAAGTCATCAAGACCACTCTGCCCAAAGCCAAGGAGCTGCGCCGCTTCGTCGAGCCGCTCATCACGCTGGCGAAGAAACCGACGCTCGCCAACCATCGCTTGGCCTTTGCCCGCCTGCGCGATCGGGAAATCGTGCTCAAGCTCTTCAACGAGATCGGCCCGCGCGTGCAGAATCGCCCCGGCGGGTATACCCGCGTGCTGAAATTCGGCTACCGCGACGGTGACAACGCCCCGATGGCGATCATCGAACTGGTCGACCGGGCGCCTGCCGAAACGCCAGCCGCCGCCCAAAGCGCGAGCTGATCGCCCTTCCCTGGCGGGGAGGAATGCCGGGCGCCGCATCCTTTCGAGGGTGCGGCGTTCGTTTTTCTACGCTGAACCGATCCGCCGCTCGGCGAGGTAGCGTCCGGTCACGGAGTCGGGATGCCGGGCGATCGCCTCGGGCGTGCCGCAGGCAACGATCCGGCCGCCTTCTTCCCCCGCTCCGGGGCCCAGATCGATCACCCAATCCGCATGGGCGATCACGTCGAGCTGATGTTCGATCACCACCACGGTGTTACCCCGATCGCGCAGGGCGAAGAGGGCGGTGAGGAGTTTCTCGACATCGACCCAGTGTAGCCCGGTGGTCGGCTCGTCGAGCACATACAGGGTGTGCCCCGTGTCGCGACGCATCAGCTCCGCGGCGAGTTTCAGCCGTTGGGCTTCGCCGCCGGAAAGGGTCGTGGCCGATTGGTCGAGCGGCAGATAGCCCAGTCCCAGTGCGTGCAGGGTCTCCAGTTTGCGCCGTAGCGCCGGGTGCGAGCCGAAGGGATGCAGAGCCTCTTCCACCGTGAGCGAAAGCGCCTCGGCAATGTTCAGTCCCCGATAACGGATCTCCAGCGTTTCGCGGTTGTAGCGTTTTCCACCGCAGGATTCGCAGGGCAGATAGACGTCGGGGAGGAACTGCAAGTCGACGCGCCGATAGCCTTCACCTTCGCACACTTCGCAGCGTCCCCCTTTGAGGTTGAAGGAAAAGCGGGCAGCCCGGTAGCCGCGGGCGCGCGCTTCGGGCGTGGCGGCGAAAAGCTCGCGCATCCCGTCCATGATGCCCGTGTAGGTGGCGGGATTCGAGCGCGGCGTGCGTCCGATGGGCGTCTGGTCGACCAGGACGAGCTTGTCGATCGTCTCCAACCCCGCAGCGCTGCGGCAAGGAGCGCGGCTGGGGCGTCCCGCGAGGTGATCGTGCACGACGGGGACCAGCGTTTCTTCGACGAGGGAGGACTTCCCCGAACCGGAGACCCCAGTGACGACGACGAGGCGCCCAAGAGGGATCTCGACGTCGATCCCCTGCAGATTATGGGCGTGGCAGCCTTCCAGCCGCAGCGCCGGCCCGTCTTCGCTGGGAGGCCGAGGCCGATGCGGCACGTGCAAGGGCCGCTGCAGATAAGGCGCGGTTCGGGAACGCGGAGAGGCGAGTAGCGCCGACAACGGCCCCGAGACGAGGATCTCACCCCCCTCGCGTCCGGCGCCCGGGCCGACTTCCACCACGTGGTCGGCGCGGCGAATCGTCGCTTCGTCGTGTTCGACCACGACCACGGTGTTACCCAGATCGCGCAATTCCTCCAGGGTGCGCAGCAAGTCGTCCTGATTGCGCGGATGCAGTCCGATGGAAGGTTCATCGAGCACGTAGAGTACCCCTGTGAGTCCCGAGCCCACCTGGCTGGCGAGCCGGATGCGCTGCGCTTCCCCGCCGGAGAGCGTGTGCGAGGCGCGATCGAGCGTCAGGTAGGAGAGCCCGACGTGCAGGAGGAAGCGCAGGCGTGACCGGATCGCCTCCAGCGTCAGCTCGGCCACCGGATGCGCCCCGCAGGTGGAGGCGATGCTTTCGATCGCGACCGAGCAGGCCGACAAGGGCAGCGCCGTGAGCTGCGGCAGGCTCATGCCCGCCACGCGCACCGCACGGGCAAAAGGCTGCAAACGGCTGCCGCCGCAGGCGGGGCAGGGTAGTTCCTGCCACGGCAACTCCGGTCCTTTCCCTTTGCGACCCCCTTCCTCGTCGGGGCGATGGTGCCGTTCCAGATACGAAATCCATCCTTCGAAAGGGTGGGACTGCAAAACCGTCCGTCCCCGATCGAGGGGATAGCGGAAAGGGATCGCTTCGCCATTCGAACCGTACAGCAGGAACCGACGGACCTCTTCCGGTAGCTCTTCCCAAGGCGTATCCAGGGAAAAACCACGATGCGCCGCCAGATCCTCCAAGAGCCGCGCCGCGAAAGGGTTGGCGGGGTCGAGGCCAGGCAGAGCCCCCTCGCGCAAGCTGCGCCTGCCGGATGCCAGGCGCTCGGCGTCCAGCGTCCATTGCCGTCCTGTCCCTTCGCACACCGGACAGGCGCCGGCCGGATGATTGAAGGAGAAGAGCTGGGGTTCGAGCGCAGGGGCGGTGAAACCGCAGCGAGGGCAGGAAGGCGTGGCGCTGAAGACTGTCTCTTCGTCCGCGTCGAGGTCGCGCACGAGGCAGCGCCCGTGCCCCATCTTGAGCGCCAGTTCGAGCGAATCGGCCAGCCGGGCTCTTGCCTCGTCGCGCACGCGCAGCCGATCGATGACCAGTCGCACCGGCTCGGCAGGGAGTTCCTTCAGGCCATCGAGTTCGACGAATTCGCCCTCGACTTCGAGCCGCGTGAACCCCTGCGCCCGCAATGCGGCGAGCGCGGCGGCGGCTTCTCCCTCTATCGCGAGCGGCGAGAGTAGGGCGATACGCCGCTGCGGCAAGGTACGCAGCAATGCTTCGGCGAAATCGCTCACCGAGCGGTGCGTCAGCGCCACCTCGGGATGTTCCGGGCAGTGGGGAGTACCCAGGCGAGCAAAGAGCAGCCGCAGGTAATCGTGGATTTCGGTGAGCGTTCCCACCGTCGAGCGGGGGCTGGGCGTGAGCGTCTTCTGCTCGATGGCGATCGCGGGCGAGAGCCCTTCGATCGCATCGACGTCGGGCCGTGGCAACTGGTCGAGGAACTTGCGCGCCTGGGTGGAGAGCGATTCGACGTAGCGTCGCTGTCCCTCGGCATAGAGCGTGTCGAAAGCAAGCGAAGATTTTCCGGAGCCCGACACACCCGTGATGACGATCAGCCGATGTTTGGGAAGATCGAGATCGACGTTCTTGAGATTGTGGGTGCGCGCGCCGCGAATACGGATGAAAGCCATGGAGAGGCGGCTAGGCGATGCGAATGCATCGGGAAATTCGTGCGCTGGAGATGGGTCGTGCAGGATTCGAACCTGCGACCAACGGATTAAAAGTCCGCTGCTCTACCGGCTGAGCTAACGACCCGTCGAAGAAGGCGAAATTATAGGTAATCCCGCGGAGAACTGTCAAGCAGTTTTTACGTCTCGTCGTTTTGAGTGAGGAATCAAGGAGATGAGCCATCGCTTTTCTTTGGCGCCTCATTATGGAACAATAGCAGCAACGAAGAATCGAGGAAACGACCATGCTCGACCGGGAAGGATACCGCCCGAATGTCGGCATCGTGCTCGTCAACGCGCGCAACGAGGTGTTCTGGGGCAAACGCATACGCGAACATTCCTGGCAGTTTCCGCAAGGAGGCATCAAGAAAGGGGAAACGCCGGAAGAGGCGATGTACCGCGAGCTGCATGAGGAGGTCGGTCTGCTGCCGCAGCACGTCCGCATCCTCGGGCGCACGCGCGATTGGCTGCGCTATGATGTGCCGCGGCGCTGGGTGAAGCGCCAGTGGCGTAACGTCTATCGCGGGCAGAAGCAGATCTGGTTCCTTCTGCGCCTCGTGGGGCGGGACTCCGACGTCTGTCTGCGTGCGACGTCACATCCCGAGTTCGATGCCTGGCGTTGGGCGCACTACTGGGTGCCGCTCGATGCGGTGATCGCCTTCAAGCGCCGCGTCTACCAGCTTGCTCTCATCGAACTTTCGCGCTATCTCGACGTGCCGCCGCCGCACACCCAGCCGCAGTATCGTGAACTGATCGAAGAGATCCCCCCCGATTTTCCCGTGGTTTCGGCACTGGAGGAACGACATGGACGCTGAGCGACTCGATGCGCTCGACCGGGCGATCGTCGAATTCGATCGCGCCCTGCGCACGGTTTTTGCCCCAGCAAGAGGCGCCCGGCCGATGCCCGGTGCCGATTTGCCTGGCGGTCCACTCGACGAGGCGCAGCGTCGGCACGTGGAAGGGCTGTTGCGGGTGGATCACACCGGCGAGATCTGTGCCCAGGCACTCTACCAGGGGCAGGCGCTCACCAGTCGCGACCCCTCGATTCGCGAGGCGCTGCGCCGCGCTTCCGGCGAGGAGGTCGACCACCTTGCCTGGACCGAGGCGCGTCTGCGCGAGCTCGGCGGACGGACCAGCCTGCTCGATCCCTTTTGGTATCTGGGTTCTCTGGCGATCGGTGTGGCGGCAGGGGCGGCGGGGGACGATTGGAATCTCGGTTTTCTCGCCGAGACCGAGCGCCAGGTCGAACGCCATCTCGAAGGGCATCTGCAGGCGCTGCCGACAGAGGATCGGCGCAGCCGCGCCATTCTCGAACAGATGAAGGAGGATGAGGCGGGGCATGCCCAACTCGCCGAGTCGCTCGGTGCACGTCCACTGCCGGCGCCGATCCGCGGTGCCATGCGCTTGGCCTCCAGGGTGATGACGATGCTCGCCTACCGCATTTGAATCGCCGCCTGCGGCGGGGTCACTCTTCCTCGACGATTTCCCAGGTGTGCTCGAGTTCGGCGGTCTTGCCGAGCATGATCGAGGCCGAGCAGTATTTTTCCGCCGAGAGCTTCACCGCCCGCTCGACGCGGTTCGCATCCAGTCCTCGGCCGCGCACGACGTAATGGAAACGGATGCGGGTGAATACCTTGGGGTCGCTCGGGGCGCGTTCGGCTTCGAGCCGTACTTCACAGCCTTTCACGACCTGACGCCCTTTTTCCAGGATCATCACGATGTCGAAGGCGGTACAACCGCCGGCGCCGGCGAGCAGCAGCTCCATGGGGCGTGGCGCGAGATTGCGGCCGCCTGCCTCCGGGGCTCCATCCATCGCCACCAAATGTCCCGACCCTGTTTCTGCCAGAAAAGTGCGGCCCTCGATCCAGCGAACCGTGCATTCCATGTCGATCTTCCCTCGTGGTTTGCGCAATGCAGAATTGTAGGGGATTTGCGGATAAGCTGGGTTGATTTTGTGATCGAAAAGTTTATTGTGCAGTGCGCCATTTTTTTCTTGCTTTTTTCGTCGGAGGTCACTAGTATACGCACCAACGGATCACGACTTGTGTGGTTCGACCGGTGTCTCCTCCACCCTCCTCCTTTGGTGTGGATTGAACGCCGCCTCCATGAGGCGGCGTTTTTTTTTGCTTGCTGCTCGCTTGCAATTGACAAGGACGCCGTCCTTGCGCTAACATCACCTGCTTTCCAGAAGGGCCAGACTCAGGCCTGAGATGATCGAGGATACGCATGAAAACGTTTTCCGCCAAGCCGCACGAAGTCAAGCGTGACTGGTTCGTCGTCGATGCGTCGGGCAAGGTGCTGGGTCGGCTCGCGGCCGAGATCGCCCGCCGCCTGCGTGGCAAGCACAAGGCGATCTATACCCCCCACGTCGATACCGGCGATTACATCGTCGTCGTCAACGTCGACAAGATCCGTGTCACGGGCAACAAGGCTACCGACAAAAAATATTACCGCCACTCCGGTTATCCCGGCGGTATCTATGAGACGACGTTCGAGAAGTTGCTGCAGCGTCATCCCGAGCGCGTGCTCGAGAAGGCGGTCAAGGGCATGCTGCCCAAGGGGCCGCTTGGCTATGCGATGCTGAAAAAGCTCAAGTGCTACGCCGGCGCCGAGCATCCGCACGCCGCGCAGCAGCCCAAAGTGCTGGAAATCTGAGGAGTCAGCGATGGCGGTTTCGTACAATTACGGCACGGGGCGGCGCAAGGAAGCCGTCGCTCGCGTGTTCATCAAGCCGGGTTCGGGCAACATCGTCGTGAATGGCAAGCCGCTCGACGAGTTCTTCTCGCGCGAGACGGGGCGCATGATCGTGCGTCAGCCGCTGAGCCTGCTCGAAGTCGAAAATCGGTTCGACATCATGGTCAACGTCGATGGCGGCGGTGAATCCGGTCAGGCCGGCGCGGTGCGCCACGGCATCACCCGGGCGCTCATCGACTACAACCCCGAGTGGAAGGCGCAGCTGCGGGCGGCCGGCTTCGTGACCCGCGACGCGCGCGAAGTGGAGCGTAAGAAAGTCGGTCTGCACAAGGCTCGTCGCGCCAAGCAGTTCTCCAAGCGCTGATCTTCGCCGTTGCGGCAACATCCAGAAAGCCACCTTTGCGGTGGCTTTCGTCGTTTTCAGGCCAGGCTCTCGATTTTTGACCGTACCCGGGCGATAATCGTGCCTTGGGATCTTTGGAGGTCGAACGATGATCAAGGTGGGAGTCGTTGGCGGCACGGGCTATACGGGCGTGGAATTGCTGCGTCTGCTCAGCCGCCATCCCGAGGTGTCGCTCGAGGCGATCACTTCGCGTACCGAGGCCGGCATGCCAGTGGCCGAGATGTTTCCCAGCCTGCGGGGGTATGTGAACTTGCGTTTCTCGACTCCGGACGAGGCAAGACTCGATCGTTGCGACCTCGTCTTCTTTGCCACCCCGAATGGCGTGGCCATGAAAGAGGCGCGGCGGCTGCTGGACGCAGGGGTGCGCCTCATCGACCTCTCGGCCGATTTTCGCCTGACTGACGTCGACCAATGGGAGCGCTGGTATGGCATGGCGCATGCCGCGCCTGAGCTCCTCGAAGAAGCCGTCTACGGTTTGCCGGAAGTCGAGCGCGAGGCCATCGCCCGGGCGCGTCTGGTGGCCAACCCCGGTTGTTATCCCACGGCGGTGCAACTCGGCTTTCTGCCGCTGCTCGAGGCGAATGCCGTGGCACGTGACTGGCTGGTGGCCGATTGCAAGTCCGGCGTCTCCGGCGCCGGGCGCAAGGCCGAAGTCCATACGCTCTTTGCCGAAGCGGCGGACAACTTCAAGGCCTATGGGGTGGCCGGGCATCGCCATCTGCCCGAGATCCGCCAGGGGCTGCAGCGCATCGCCCGCGGCCTGCCGGTGGAATTGACCTTCGTGCCGCACCTCACGCCCATGATCCGCGGCATCCATGCCACTCTCTATGCGCGGCTCACGGACCCGTCACTCGACCTGCAGTCGCTTTTCGCCGAGCGTTATGCCGGAGAGCCCTTCGTGGACGTGCTGCCGACCGGTTCGCATCCGGAGACGCGGTCGGTGCGCGCGAGCAACGTGTGCCGCATCGCCGTCCATCGGCCGCAAGGAGGCGAGATCGTCGTCGTCCTTTCCGTGATCGACAACCTCGTGAAAGGCGCGGCGGGGCAGGCGGTGCAGAACATGAACCTGATGTTCGGTTTCCCGGAGACGGTGGGACTGGACCTCGTGCCGGTAAGCCCTTGAACTCACGGGAACGGCAAGCGCCGTTTCCGGTCCATAATCGCGTCGCCTCTGCGACGATCCTGACGAGGAGCCCATATCATGACGACCGAAACCCAGACCGACGACGTGCTCATCTTTACCGACAGCGCCGCCGCCAAAGTGCGTGAGCTGATCGAAGAAGAAGGTAATCCGGAACTCAAACTGCGCGTGTTCGTGACCGGCGGTGGCTGCTCCGGTTTTCAGTACGGTTTCACTTTCGACGAGGAAGTGGCCGAAGACGATGCCGTGATCGAGAAGGGCGGGGTGACGCTGCTCATCGACCCCATGAGTTACCAATATCTCGTCGGCGCCGAGATCGACTACGTGGAAGGGATCGAAGGAGCACAATTCGTGATCCGCAATCCCAATGCGACCACGACCTGCGGCTGCGGGCAGTCTTTCTCCGTGTGATGCGAGCGACCGAAATCGACGAACGATAAAAAGGAGGGAACGATGCAGATCGAAGGAGGAGTGTTTCTCATCACCGGCGGCGCCTCCGGGCTGGGGGCAGCTACGGCTCGCATGGTCGTGGCTGGTGGTGGTAGGGCCGTGCTTGCAGATCAAGACGAGGCGAAGGGTACGGCGCTGGCTGCCGAGTTGGGCAGCAACGCGCATTTCGTGCGCACCGACGTCACCGACGAAGCGAGCGCCAAGGCGGCCGTCGCGGCGGCAGATGAGCGCTTCGGCCGGCTCGACGTGCTGGTCAATTGCGCCGGCGTCGCTCCGGCCGAGAAGATCGTCGGCAAGGAGGGGCCTCATCGGCTGGAATCCTTCGCCCGAACGATCCAGATCAACCTCATCGGCACCTTCAACCTGATGCGCTTGGCCGCTGCCCGCATGAGTGCCAACGAACCCAACGCCGAGGGCGAGCGCGGTGTCATCGTCAATACGGCCTCCGTGGCCGCTTTCGACGGTCAGATCGGCCAGGCGGCCTATGCCGCTTCCAAGGGGGGAGTGGTGTCGCTCACCTTGCCTGCGGCACGTGAACTGGCCCGGTGGGGGATCAGAGTAATGACCATCGCTCCAGGGATCATGGAAACGCCCATGCTGTTGGGGATGCCGGCCGACGTGCAGGCGTCCCTGGGCAAGATGGTACCCTTTCCGCCGCGCATGGGACGTCCGGCCGAATATGCCGCTTTGGTGCGGCACATCGTCGAGAACGTCTATCTCAACGGTGAGGTGATCCGACTCGACGGTGCCATTCGCATGGGGGCAAAGTGAGTCGCGACGGTAGGGGTGCCCGACATGTACGAAGGCTGTAATGAACGAGACCCTTCTCGAGCGGGCGGAGATCGCCGCGGACGCTGATCCAAACTGTTACCACTGCGGTCTGCCGATTCCGCCGCAGACGCATTTTTCCGTGGTGATCGACGGGCGGGCGCGGCGCATGTGCTGCGCCGGCTGCGCTGCCGTGGCCCAGGCCATCGTCGACAATGGCCTGGGCGATTACTATCGCCACCGCGATGCCCTGCCCGAACCCGTGCGCGAGGCTCTGCCCGATGTGGTGCGTGAGCTTGAATCCTTCGATCTGCCCGAGCTCACCGAACAAGTCTCGCGGGCGGTGGGCGAGCACGAACGCGAGGTGACGCTCATCCTCGAAGGCATCACTTGTGCCGCCTGTGTCTGGCTCAATGAGCAGCATCTGCGCCGTCAGCCCGGCGTCACCCACGTCGAGATCAACTACGCCACCCGCCGCGCGCTGGTGCGCTGGGATTCCGGGCGCACCAGCCTGTCGCGTATCCTCAAGGCGATCGCCGAAATCGGTTACCGCGCTTATCCCTTCGACCCGAAGACGGCCGAGGAAGTCGCTCAGCGCGAGCGGCGATCCATGCTGTGGCGTGTGTTCGTGGCCGGCTTTGCCTCGATGCAGGTGATGATGTATGCCATCCCCACGTACCTGGCGGGGGATGGGGACATGCCGGCGGACATCGAGCGTTTGCTGCATTGGGCGAGCCTCGTGCTGACGCTGCCGGCGGTGTTCTATTCCTGCGGACCGTTCTTCGCCAACGCCTGGCGCGATGTGAAAGTGGGACGCATCGGCATGGACGTGCCGGTGGCCTTGGGCATCGGCGTGGCCTTCCTCGCCAGCCTTTGGGCCACCCTCCGCGGGCGGGGCGAGGTCTATTTCGATTCGGTGTCGATGTTCGCCTTCTTCCTGCTGGGGGGGCGTTTCCTCGAGATGCTTGCGCGTCAGCGGGCCGTGCGCGGTCTGGAAGAGGTTGCCCGGGTCATTCCCGCCGTGGCCGAACGCCTGGAGGAGAGTGGCTGGGAACGGGTGCCGGTGGCGCGGCTCGCACCGGGCGACCGGATCCGGGTGCGTCCCGGACAGACCATCCCGGTCGATGGGCGCGTGTGTTTGGGACACAGCGAGGTGAGCGAGGCCATTCTCACTGGGGAGAGCCGTCCCATTCCCAAGAGCGAAGGAGATCGGGTGCTCGGCGGCAGTCTCAATGGGGGTGGGGTGCTGGAGATCACCGTGGAGCGCGTCGGCGAGGAGACGCGGCTCGCCACCATCCGCCGGGCGATGGAGCGGGCCCAGAGCGAAAAACCGGCGCTTGCCTCGCTTGCCGATCGCTATGCCAGCCGTTTCATCATCGCGGTGTTGGGCTTGGCCGTCCTCACCATCGGGTTGTGGGCAGCGATCGACCCGTCGCGCATCGTTCCCATCGTCGTCTCGGTGCTCGTCGTCGCCTGTCCTTGTGCGCTGTCGCTGGCCACTCCCGTGGCCTTGACGGCGGCCACCGACGCCTTGATGCGTTCGGGGGTGCTGGTGACGCGTACCCACGCGCTCGAGACGCTGGCACGGCTCACCGATATCGCTTTCGACAAAACCGGCACGTTGACTCAGGGGCGACTCGCGGTGGTGACGGTTCTGCCGGCTTCCGGCCATGAGAAACAGGAAGCGTTGGCGCTGGCGGCGGCGCTGGAATCCGCGAGCGAACATCCCATCGCGCGCGCCTTCGCCGGGACGACGCCGGCGGATGTGCCATTGGCAGGGTTCGAGGCTGTGACCGGCCAGGGTTTGAGTGCCCGGCTCGCCGGCAAGCGGACCTGCATCGGCCGTTCCGAATGGGTGGCGTCAACGCTGGGGCTTTCCCTCGAGGCGCTGCCACGCGTGCCGGACGATCGCGCCCTCACGCGCGTGGCGCTAGGGGACGAAAGCGGCTGGATCGCCGTCTTTGGCCTGTCCGATGTCCTGCGCGAGGAAGCCCCGGCGCTGTTGCGTGAGCTCCACGGACTCGGTCTGCGCACCCATCTCCTCTCGGGCGATGCGCCGGAGATCGCGGAAGCAGTGGCACGCACGCTCGCCATCGACGAGGTCCGGGCCGGCCTCACGCCCGAGGGCAAGATCGAGGCTCTGCGTGAGGTGATGGCGCGGCCGGGGCGGGTGGTCGCCATGGTCGGCGACGGCGTCAATGATGCCCCCGTGCTCGCCGGGGCGCATGTCTCATTGGCCATGGGCGGAGGGGCGGATCTTGCCCGGCTCAATGCCGATGTCGTGCTACTTGGGGACGATCTCACCGGGATTGCCCGGGCGTTGCGCCATGCTCGGCGCACGCTCACCGTCGTGGCGCAGAACCACCGCTGGGCTTTTGCCTACAACCTGTTCGCCATCCCTTTTGCCATGGCCGGTTGGGTGACACCGTGGATGGCGGGGCTCGGCATGGCGGCCAGTTCCCTGGGTGTGGTACTCAATGCGCTGCGCCTGCAGCGCGTGAGGTGAAGCGATGGAAAGCCTCTACATCCTTATCCCCTTGTCCGTGGTGCTGGTGTTCGTCATCGGGCTCGTCTTCTGGTGGTCGGTCAAGAGCGGTCAGTTCGACGATCTGCAGGGGCCGGCTTACCGTATCCTCTTCGACGATCGCGACGAAGCGGCCACTGACGATACGCCACCTTCGACGGGCAAACCGTCGGGCAAAGAAAAAAGTGATGTTGTTTGACTTGTGTCAAAAACCTCTATGAAGACAAGGAATAGAATCTTCCTCGGTTTGGGTGCGATACCAAGCCGTTTTGGGTTCCTTGTCTCTCTGTTGGGGTTGGGGCACGCTGGGGCGTGCCCTTTTTTTTGCTCCCTCCTCAAGCCTTTCTCTGCCTTCCCTCGAGCGATCGACTAAAATGTTGACTGAAGTCAACACGACTTTACACATGCGGCGTATCCTACCGCCTGTCGCAGTCGGCGGACGCGCCGGGGTGATTTCGGTAAGTTCTCATTGGAGAGGTGACCATGCAAACGGAAACGACTTATAACTACAAGGTCGTACGCCAGTTCGCCATCATGGCGGTGGTGTGGGGCATCGTAGGCATGCTGGTCGGGGTCTTGATCGCCGCCCAGCTGGTCTGGCCGCAGCTGAATTTTCCCCAGCTCGGCGAGTGGTTCCACTTCGGGCGGCTGCGTCCGCTGCACACGAACGCGGTGATCTTCGCCTTCGGTGGTTCGGCGTTGTTTGCCACGTCTTACTACGTGGTACAACGTACCTGTCACACGCGGCTCTTCGCGCCGGGGCTGGCAGCCTTCACTTTCTGGGGCTGGCAGCTCGTGATCGTGCTCGCTGCCTTGTCGTTGCCGTTGGGCTTTACGACGGCCAAGGAATATGCCGAACTCGAATGGCCGATCGACATCCTCATTACCTTGGTGTGGGTGTCGTACGCCGTGGTGTTCTTCGGCACCATCGCCAAGCGCCAGGTGAGCCACATCTACGTCGCCAACTGGTTCTACGGCGCCTTCATCATCGCCGTGGCGCTGCTGCATGTGGTCAATAGCGCCGAAGTTCCCGTGCTCGCCGCCGGCATCCTCACGCCGAAGTCCTACTCGGCCTATGCCGGAGCACAGGATGCCATGGTGCAGTGGTGGTATGGCCACAACGCGGTGGGATTCTTCCTTACCGCCGGGTTCCTGGGGATGATGTACTACTTCGTTCCCAAGCAAGCCGGTCGGCCGGTGTATTCCTATCGGCTCTCCGTGGTGCACTTCTGGGCCCTCATCTTTACCTACATGTGGGCCGGCCCGCACCATCTGCACTACACGGCGCTGCCCGACTGGACCCAATCGCTCGGCATGATCTTCTCGCTGATCCTGCTCGCGCCGTCCTGGGGGGGAATGATCAACGGCATCATGACGCTCTCCGGTGCCTGGCACAAACTGCGTGACGACCCGATCCTGAAATTCCTCATCGTGTCGCTCTCCTTCTACGGCATGTCGACCTTCGAAGGGCCGATGATGTCGGTGAAGACGGTCAATGCCCTGTCGCACTACACCGACTGGACGGTGGGGCACGTGCATTCCGGGGCACTCGGCTGGGTGGCCATGGTGACGATCGGCTCGCTCTACTACCTGATCCCGCGGCTCTACGGCAAGACCGAGATGTATTCGCGTGATCTGGTCACGGCGCACTTCTGGATCGCGACCATCGGTATCGTGCTCTACATCGCTTCCATGTGGATCTCGGGCGTGATGCAAGGTCTGATGTGGCGTGCCACCAACCCCGATGGTACGCTCACCTATGCCTTCGTCGAGGCGGTGAAAGCTTCCTATCCGTTCTGGACGATCCGGGTGCTCGGCGGGCTGCTCTTCCTGACCGGCATGCTGGTGATGGCCTACAACGTGTTCAAGACCGTCGCGGGTTCCAAGCCCGTCGATGCGCCGGTGCTGGCTCCGGCCCATGCGTGAGGGAGAATGAGTCATGGCGAATTCCAAACACGAAATCATCGAGCGTAGCGTCACTTTGCTCATCATCGCCACCCTGATCACGGTCAGTATCGGTGGTCTGGTCGAGATCGTGCCACTGTTCTTCCAGAACTCGACGACGAAACCGATCGACCGTCAGGGTAACCCGCTCGACGTCAAACCCTACGACGCCCTGCGCCTCACGGGCCGTGACATCTACATCCGCGAGGGGTGCTACAACTGCCATTCGCAGATGGTCCGTCCCTTCCGGGCCGAAACGGAGCGCTATGGTCACTACTCGGTAGCCGGCGAGTACATCTACGACCGTCCCTTCCAGTGGGGCTCCAAGCGCACGGGTCCCGACCTGCACCGTGTCGGGGGGCGTTATTCGGACAACTGGCACTTCGCGCATCTGCGCAATCCGCGCGACGTGGTGCCGGAGTCCAACATGCCGGCTTTTCCGTGGTTGGATCGGCCCATCAGCCAGCGCGACATCAACTCCATCCAGGACAAGATGAAAGTGCTGCGCACGCTGGGGCATCCCTATACCGATGAAGAGATCGCGCAGGCGCCGTCGATGCTGCAAGGCAAGACGGAGATGGAGGCCTTGGTGGCCTACCTGCAAGGCCTCGGTCGCGCCTTGTCGAACTTCCAGTAAGCGAAAGGAGGGCGTGATGGACATCGTGGACCAAGTGCGCATTGCGGTGACCGTGGCCGGATTCCTCTGTTTCATCGGAATCTGCGCCTGGGCCTATAGCCGCTCCGCCAAGCCAGGGTTCGAAGAGGCCTCGCGCCTGCCGTTCCTCGAGGACGACGACCCGGTGCTCGCCAACGATCACAAGGAAGGGAACTAAAATGGCAGACTTCGTCAATGGGTTCTGGAACGCGTACGTGATGGTGCTCGTGGCGCTGAGTATCGCGTTCTGCGTCTTCATCATCGCCTTCAACATGCGGGCGAGCGGCAAGGTCGGAGAGCTGCAGCCGCACAAGTGGGACGAGACACTGCAGGAATGGAACAACCCCTTGCCGCGCTGGTGGATGTACCTCTACTGGCTGACGATTTTCTTCGGCATCGCTTATCTCATCATCTACCCCGGTTTCGGGTCGTTCCCCGGTATCGCCCACTGGACTTCGGTGGGGCAGTGGGAACAGGAGATGAAAAAGGCCGATGAGCAGTATGGTCCGAAGTTCGCCAAGTATCGCAACATGGACGTCAAGGCGGTGGCAGCCGATCCCGAGGCGATGGCCATGGGCAAACGACTCTTTCAGACCTACTGCATGCAATGTCACGGGGCGGATGCGCGCGGTGCGAAGGGCTTCCCCAACCTCACCGACAATGACTGGCTCGGCGGGGATGGTTCGCCCGAATACATCAAGGCGACCATCACCAATGGCCGGATGGGCGTGATGACTCCGTTCAAGGACGTGCTCAATCCGGAGCAGATCAAGGACGTGGCCAACTATGTGCGCTCGCTCTCGGGTCTGTCGCACGACGCCCAGCGTGCCGAGCGTGGCGCACAGGTCTTTGCCGAGAACTGCGCGGTTTGCCACGGACCAGATGCCAAGGGTAACCCCCTCATCGGGGCGCCCAACCTCACCGACGACATCTGGCTGTGGGGTTCGTCCGAGGCCCAGATCATCTCCAACGTGACCAACGGTATCCAGAACCGCATGCCAGCGTTCGGCGAATTTCTGGGCGAGGACAAGGTCCATATCCTGACCGCCTACGTGTGGGGACTGAGCCACAAGCAGTAAAGTTTGCAGTCAGTACGACGGGCGGCGAGGCGTAGCTGCGTCTCGCTGCCGCTTTCCACCCGGAAGTGTTCTATAAAGAGGGTGGTTTCCTGACAACGAGATGTTTCCCCCATGAATGAACCGCTGAAAACCGTTGAGACGCGTTCTGCAAAGACGGCTTCCGAGGAAGCGCCTTCCACGCTTTATGCCAAACGCAAGAAGCTCTATGTCCGTTCCACCTCCGGCCCGTTCCAGCGGCTGCGGTGGTTCTTCGTCTTCCTCACGCAGGCGATTTTCTACGGTTTTCCGTGGCTCACCTGGAACGACCGCCAGGCCGTGCTCTTTCACCTGGTCGAGCGCAAGTTCTACCTCTTCGGATGGGTGTTCTGGCCGCAGGACGTCTTCTACCTCTCGCTCATTCTGATCCTTTCGGCCTACGCACTCTTTTTCTTTAGTGCCGTGGCGGGGCGGGTGTGGTGCGGCTATACTTGTCCGCAAACCGTCTATACCGAGATCTTCATGTGGTTCGAAGAGAAGATCGAGGGCGATCACATCAAGCGGCGTAAACTCGACGCCTCGCCTTGGACGATGGAGAAAATCCTCAAGCGCGGCACCAAATATGCGGTATGGATCCTTTTCTCCCTGATCACGGGTTTTACTCTGGTGAGCTATTTCACGCCGCAAAGGGAATTGTGGCATGAGCTGCTTTCCTGGAGCTTCGGCCCGTGGGAGACTTTCTGGATTTTCTTCTACGCCGGGTTTACCTTTCTGCTTGCCGGGGTGCTGCGTGAGCAGGTTTGCAAGTACATGTGTCCTTACGCCCGCTTCCAGGGCGTGATGTTCGACCCGGACACCCTCATCATCACGTACGATGCCGAGCGCGGCGAGCCGCGCGGGCCGCGCAAGAAAGGGGTCGATCCCCGTTCGCTGGGTCTGGGGGATTGCATCGACTGCGGCATCTGCGTGCAGGTCTGCCCCACGGGGATCGACATCCGTAATGGGTTGCAGTACGAATGTATCGCCTGTGCCGCCTGTATCGATGCCTGCAACCAGGTGATGGACAAGATGGGCTACCCTCGCGGACTCATCCGTTACACCACCGAAAACGCGATGGCGAATCATTGGGACCGCGCCCAGACCATCCGCCGTGCGCTGCGTCCGCGAGTGCTCATCTACGGCGTCATCCTCATCGTGGTGGCTTCGGTGCTCTTCTGGAAAATCGCCACGCGTCCCGACGTGCGCGTCGACGTGATGCGTGACCGGGCCTCGCTCGCGCGCGAGATCCGCGGCGGCTGGATCGAGAACGTCTATACGCTCAACATCATGAACATGGTCGAGCGTCCCCGGCGCTTCACCCTGACGGTAGGCGGTTTGCCCAACCTCAAACTCGAAGGTCCTGCGGAGTTCGACGTTCCTCCGGCCACGACCTTGCCGCTGACGGTGCAGGTGCAGGCGCCGGCAGGGACGGCGCCTGCCGGAACGCACAAAATCTATTTCGAGGTCAAGGTGGTGGGCGAGCCTGAAAACGTGACTCGAGAGCTGGCAACCTTCATCATTCCGGAGTAAGGCAATGGAAGCTCGGATGGATGCGCGCAATACATCTCGGTCGTTACCTTGGTATCGGCAGAAATGGCCGTGGCTGTTGATGTTGCCGCCGGCAGCTGCCGTGGTGGGTGGTTTCATCACCTTGTGGCTGGCGATCAAGACCTGGGATGGTTTGGTGGTCGACGATTATTACAAGGAAGGCTTGGCGATTCGCAAGACGATGGATCGTTCGCTCAAGGCGGGGGAACTCGGTCTCGTCGCGTACGTGAGTCTCGATGCCGAACGTCTGCGCCTGCATTTCGATGAGACGAGTGCCAAGACGAAACCTCCTTTCCTCATCGTAACCTTGAGCCACCCCACCCGGGCCGGTATGGACCAGGTGGTACATCTGGTGCGCGACGAGGGGCGCTACGTCGCACCGATTGCGCCGCTCATGCCTGGGCGGTGGTTGGTCCAGATAGAAGATGAGTCCCGCGAATGGCGTTTGAACGGGGCCGTGCATGTTCCCACAGAGAGCGAGGTGAAGATCGTACCGTTCGTACCTACGGAAGACTGAAAGGAGGGACGTGCCATGTCGGACGCACTGCGTGAATTGTTTTCTTCGGGGATCGGCTTGCTGAGCCTGTTCACCATCGCCTTCATCATCGTGATGGCTTTTTACATCTATCGCTACGTCAAGCAGCAGATCCAGCAGGAAGAGAAAACCGGCGCTACCTCTGCGGGGCAAGAGCAACACCGCTTGTCCTAGATGAGAAAAGGGCCGCCTTGAGGGCGGCCTTTTTCTCCCTCTAGAGGGGTGCAGGGGTCAGCGATAGACCAGTACCGGCAGCTTGCTGTGGGTGAGTACCTTTTGTGTCTCGCTGCCGAGCAGCAGGCTGGCGATGCCGCGGCGGCCGTGCGAGGCCATGAAGATGAGATCGCAGCCGTGGCGCTGGGCGCAATCGATGATCGCCTCCCACGGCGTGTCGCTCACCACGGTGTCGGTGTCGCACGGCACGTTTTCCTTTTCCGCCATCGCTTTGGCTTCGGCGAGGATCCGGTCGGCTTCTTCTTTGGCAGCGCGGCGGAATTGATCCGGCGTGGTCGGATCGATCAGGGCGCCTTCTCCATAGACGGGGAGCGGGAAATCCGGTTGGGCATAGAAAAAGGTGATTTTCGCGCCGATGCTTTTGGCAAAGGCGACGGCGCGCTCACAGGCACTGCGCGATAGATCCGAGCCGTCCGTCGGCACCAGAATGTGCTTGAACATCGTGCTCCCTCCTCGAGTAGGTTAACATCGGCTCATTATAACCACGCTCGGCCGAGGTGCAAGATGACGAAGAAAGGGCGGCGACCGGAGCAGGGTCGCGGAGACCATGGAGGACACGAGGCCGGAAGGGGACGTCGTCGCGAACCTCCCCATTTTTTGCGTCGCGCTCTCCCTTCCTTGCCCGAGGTGCGTTTCCTCGGAGGCGTGCAGGAAGTCACAGGGTCGTGTTACCACGTGGCGCTACCTAGTGGCGAATTTCTCGTCGAGTGCGGTATGTTCCAGGGGGGGCGCGAAGCGACGCGCAAGAATTTGGAAGCATTTGCGTTCGATCCGTGGGCGCTGCAGGCGGTGATCGTCACCCATGGGCATCTGGATCATTCCGGTTTGTTGCCGCGCCTGGTGGCTTTAGGCGCAAGGGCGCCGATCCATGTGACGGAAGCGACTGCCGACTTGTTGCGGGTGATGTTGCTCGACAGTGCCCACATCCAGGAAAAGGAATGGGAGTGGCTCTCGAAACAGTCGCACCGTACTCGCCGCCGTCTGATGGTCACCGATGCGCCGCTCTACACGGTGGCGCAGGCACAGGAGAGTTTGCGCTGGCTGCAGCGGCACGACTACGGCCGTTGGTTCCCGGTATTGCCGGGCGTGCGCGCGAGGTTTCATGAAGCAGGTCACATCCTGGGTTCGGCCATCGTCGAGCTGGAGCTCGAGCGCGGCGACGGGGCGCTGCGCCGCTGGGTCTTCAGCGGAGATCTGGGCATGCCCGGACGGCCCTTGGTACGCGACCCGGCGCTGATTCCGCAGGCCGATGTCGTCTGGGTCGAATCGACTTACGGCGATCGCGAGCATCGTCCGTGGGACGAGTCGGTCTCCGAGCTGGAGACGGTGCTGCGCGAGACTTTGCCGCGGGGCAACGTCGTAATCCCGGCCTTCGCCGTCGGCCGTACCCAGGAGATGATCCTCGTGCTCGCCGACTTGGTGCGCCGTGGTCGTTTGGGTTCGCTCAACGTGGTGGTCGACTCTCCCATGGCGGCCGAGGCGAGCGAGATTTCGGCGCGGCATCTCGAGTTGTGGAATGAGCCCAGCCGTGAACTCTTTTCTTGGATGCAGCGGCACCGTGACCGTTTTCGCCTGCGTTTCACGGCCAGCGTGGAGGAATCGATGGCGCTCAACAACGTGCGCTCGGGGCTGGTGATCGTTTCGGCCAGTGGCATGTGTGAGGCAGGTCGCATCAAATATCACCTAAAATACAATTTGCCCCGCCCTGAATGCGCCATCGTCATCGCCGGCTTCCAGGCGGCGGGCACCTTGGGGCGGCGTCTCGTCGATGGGGCGCAACAGGTGACGATCTTCGGGGAACGAATCGCGGTGCGCGCTAGTCTGCATACGATAGGGAGCATGTCGGCGCATGCCGACCGGCGCGGTCTGCTTGCTTGGTTGCGCGGTTTCCGGCATCCGCCGCAGCAGTGTTTCGTCACGCATGGTGAATCGGGGCAATCGCAAGCCTTCGCCCATACGATCCGCAGCGAGCTTGGGTGGTCCGAGGTCGAGATCCCGGTTCGCGGTCAGACGTGGCAGGATTTCTGGCAACGAGGAGGTCGTCATGGCTAGAAGTAGGGCACGCAATCCGCGGCAGGAGCCGCACGAGGAAGTGGAACGACGCATCGAGGAGATGCCTGAACAGGTGGCCGAGATCGTGCACCGGGCGATGGAGGGCAGTTTCGATCCTTTGGGTAACGTCGCCCCCATCCTGCATGCTCAGGTGCTGTGGGCCTTGCACCCGGTAGCACTGTGGTCGAAAGAGATCGAGCTGGGCAAGCGCAACGTGGCCTTGATGCGCTATGTCGCGCAGCGGCTCTCGGGGCAGGAGGCCGAGCCGCCCTTCGTGCCCGAACCTTACGACATTCGTTGGGACCATCCCGTATGGACTGAATCGGCCTGGTGGTCGGCGTTGCAGCAGGGCTATCTCGGCTGGGGGCAGTCTCTAGTCGAGATGATGCGCCAGACACCGGCGCTTGATGAGCGCGAGCGGCGCCGTGCCGTCTTCTGGACGGGAGAGCTCGTCAATGCCCTTGCGCCGACCAATTTTTTTTGGACCAACCCCAAGGCGCGTGAGTTGGCGGTCAAGACCTCTGGGTTGAGCCTCTTAGAGGGGCTCAAGAATTTCTTCGCCGACATGGCGGCAGGTTCCGTGCGCATGACACGTCCGGACGATTTCCACGTCGGCGTGAACCTCGCCACGACTCCAGGCGACGTAGTACACCGCAATTGGCTCGTGGAGGTCATCCGTTATGCGCCCACGAGGCCACAGGTGCATCGCCGTCCGGTGGTGATCGTGCCGCCGTGGATCAACAAGTTCTACGTGCTCGACCTCACGCCCGACAAGAGCTTGGTGAAGTATCTGTGCGACCAGGGGTTCGAAGTCTTCATCATTAGTTGGAAAAACCCCACACGCGAGATGGCCAACACGACCTTCGACGATTACCTCATGCAGGGAGTGGATGTGCTCGTCGAGACGGCGCGTTCGATCACCGGTGCCGACAAGGTCAATGCCGTGGGTTACTGCATCGGTGGTACGGCCTTGGCGAGCTACCTCGCGGTGATGAACCGCAAGGTGGGGGCAGAGGCTTGTCCCGTGGCGGATGCAACCTTCTTTACGACTCTCGTCGATTTCTCCGCCCCGGGCGACATCGAGGTCTTCATCGATCCGGCCACGGTCGATTTTCTCTGCCGCAAGATGCAGATCGACGGCTACTTGCGTGGCGAGGACATGGCCGAGGCGTTCCGTTTGTTGCGCTCCAACAGCCTCATCTGGCGCTACATCGTGCACGGTTGGCTCTATGGCGAGGAGCCGGCGCCCTTCGACGTGCTCTACTGGAACATGGATCCGACGCGTATGCCGGCGAAGATGCACTGCTGGTATCTGCGCGAATTTTATCTCAACAACCGCCTCATACAGCCCGACGCACTGACCCTGGCGGGCGTTCCCGTGGATCTGCGTCAGATCGTGCAGCCGGTCTATGCCGTAGGCACCGAAGACGATCACATCGCGCCGTGGCAGCAGACCTTCAAGCTGATGCGACATGTTCGTGGCCCGCGGCGCTATGTGCTGTCGAGCTCGGGGCACATCCTGGGTATCATCAACCCACCGAAGAATCCACCCAAACGCAAATATTGGGCGAGCGATCTCTCCGATCCGGTACCGAGGGCCGATTCCTGGCTCAAGTCGGCACCCGAGCATCCCAACAGCTGGTGGGAGGATTGGGTCGCCTGGCTCAGGCCGCAGGCGGGCGAGATGGTGGCACCGAAGGACCCGGCGAGCGTGCCTTCGCTCGGCAAGGCGCCGGGAAGCTACGTGCTCGAACGCTGACGGCGCGCCGGTTCGTGTTTAGTGAGACAGGGGCGCCTGGATGAGACCGCGCAGGCGCTCCCGGTCGCACAGGCGGATGTTTTTGTGCTGCACCTCGATGAGCCCTTCTTCCTGGAAGTGCGACAGGGTGCGGGAGACCGTCTCGAGTTTGAGCCCGAGGTAAGAGCCGATTTCTTCGCGCGTCATCCGTAGCCGGAATTCCGTGCCCGAGAAACCGCGGGCGGCGAAGCGCTGCGCCAGGTTGAGCAGGAAGGCAGCGAGCCGCTCTTCGGCACGCATGGTGCCGAGCAGCATCATGACGCTTTGTTCGCGCACGATCTCGCGCGAGAGTACTTTGTGAAACTGCGCTTGAAGTCCGTGGATCTCGCGTGCGAGTGCTTCGAGTCGGGCGTATTCGATCACGCAGACTTCGCTGTCTTCGAGTGCGATGGCGCTGACGACGTGCTGCCCCGTGCTGATGCCGTCCAGCCCCAGCAGCTCGCCGGTCATCTGGAATCCGGTGACCTGCTCCCGGCCATCCTCGAGCACGATGGTGGTCTTGAACGAACCGGCGCGGATGGCATAGAGCGCCTGAAACGGCATACGCGTCTCGTAGAGGGCCTGATGGCGCCGCAGCTTGCGGCGCGTGCCAACGAGCTCTTCGATGCGGGCGACGTCTTCTTCGCTCAACCCGACCGGCAGGCACAGTTCCATCAGGTTGCACTGGGAGCAAGCCACGCGCAACTGGCGCAGAGTGGGCGGAAGTTGGAGGTCCATTGTGCTTCTCTGGGGGAAAAGGAAACGTTTTCGTTGATGACGGTCAACCTGTCGTCGGCCGTTTCGTGCCATATTATGAGAATCTAACGCAGGAAAACCAGGTGGGCGTCCGTCCATGAATGCCACGATGCAAGAAATCCATCGCCTCGTCGTCGATCCGGAGCTGATCCGCCGATTCGACATCAGCGGGCCGCGCTATACTTCCTATCCAACGGCGGATCGCTTCGTCGAAGCCTTCGGGCCGGCCCAGTACGCGCGCTGGCTCGGCAGCCGCGAAGTGGGGGGTTTGAACCGGCCGCTGTCATTATACGTGCACATTCCCTTCTGCAATACGATTTGTTACTATTGCGCTTGCAACAAGATCATCACCAAGGATCATTCCCGCAGCGCCCGCTATCTCGATTTCCTCGAGCGCGAGATCGGACTCGTCGATCGCCATCTGGCCGGCGGCCGTGAAGTCACCCAGCTGCATCTGGGAGGTGGTACGCCCACTTTCCTTGCCGAAGACGAGATGCGCCGATTGATGGCGGCGATCCGGTCGCGTTTCCAGCTCGCCGAGCACGGTGAATTTTCCATCGAAGTCGACCCGCGCAAAGTCGATGCGGCGCAGGTAGCTCTGCTCGCCGAGCTCGGGTTCAATCGCATGAGCATCGGGGTACAGGACTTCGACCCGCTGGTCCAGGCGGCGGTCAATCGTATCCAGAGTTTCGACGAAACGGCGGCGGTGCTGGAGGCGGCGCGCGAAAACGGCTTCAAGTCGGTGAGCATGGATCTCATCTATGGCTTGCCGCACCAGACGGTGGAGCGCTTTGCCGCCACGCTCGAACGGGTGATCGAACTCTCGCCCGATCGCCTCTCGCTCTACAGCTATGCCCACCTGCCGCGGCTCTTCAAGCCGCAGCGGCGCATCGAGGAGTCGGCGCTGCCCACGGCGGCCGACAAGCTCGGCATCATGAAGTACGCCATCGAGCGTCTGGTCGATGCCGGTTACGTCTATATCGGGATGGATCACTTCGCCAAGCCCGACGACGAGCTGACGATCGCCCAGCAGCAGGGGCGGTTGCACCGCAATTTCCAAGGATATTCGACCCAGGCCGAGTGCGACATGATCGCTTTCGGCATTTCCTCCATCAGCAAACTGGGGGCGATCTACGCGCAGAATCACAAGACGGAGGAAGATTACTACGACGCCCTCGAGCGGGGTGAGCTGCCGGTGCTGCGCGGGGTGGAACTGACTGCCGACGACGTGCTGCGTCGCTCCATCATTCAGGCGTTGATGTGCCATTTCGAGCTGTCGATCGAGTCGATCGAGATCGCGCATCTCATCGAGTTTCGCCGCTACTTCGCCCCGGAATTGCACGACTTGGAGCGCATGGCCGAGGCGGGGCTGGTGGAGATCGGGGATCGCTGGATCACGGTGCTGCCGCCGGGGCGGCTGCTGGTGCGGGCGATCGCCATGGTGTTCGACCGTTATCTGCGCCACGATCGCGAGCGGGCGCGCTATTCGCGCGTGATCTGAGGCGGCGGCGTGGCTTGGAACGGTTTTCTCGCGGTCTTCCTCATCGGGCTCCTGGGCGGGGTGCACTGCCTCGGCATGTGCGGCGGTATCGTCGGCGCCTTGTCGCTGCAGACGGCGCAGGGGGCGAAGTGGCCGCTGCATCTGGCCTACAACTTCGGCCGCATCACCACCTACACGCTGCTCGGCGCGGTGCTGGGCTGGCTGGGGGCCATCGGCGGAATGCTGGAAGGGGTGCTGCCGGTACAGCTTACGCTCTACGTGCTCGCCAATCTCATGTTGGTGGCCATGGGGCTCTATTTTCTCGGCCAGACGCGCTGGCTCGCTCCCTTCGAGCGCGCCGGGCATCGGCTGTGGCGGTGGGTGCAGCCGGCCACACGCCGTTTCCTGCCGGTGCGTTCGGTGGCGCAGGCGTTTCCGCTCGGTCTGTTGTGGGGATTCCTGCCCTGTGGACTCGTCTATAGCGTGCTCGCGACGGCGCTGCTTGCGGGTGACGGGGTGCGCGGTGCCGGGGTGATGCTCGCGTTCGGTTTGGGCACGTTGCCGAATCTGCTCGCCGCGGGGCTGCTGTTGCGGCGCTTTCGCGACCTGGCAGGACGCCCCTGGGTGCGCAGCGCTGCGGGCCTGCTGGTGGTCGCTTTCGGGCTGCTCGGTCTGTGGCGCGCGCCGCAGCTCGGTGGAATGATCTGGCAGGGCGTGGTCTGTCACCCCTGAAGCCGCGAAGGGGCGTTATATAATCCTCCTCCAGTCGAGCCGGTCGCGCCGGCCAGGGTTTTTTTGTACGAGGGAGGAGTTTCCATGGCTTTCGAACGCGTTTCCGCCGGCAAGGACGTGCCCAACGACATCAACGTCATCATCGAGATCCCGGCACAGTCCGATCCGATCAAATTCGAGGTGGACAAGGATAGCGGCGCCATTTTCGTCGACCGTTTCATGGGCACGACGATGCGCTATCCGCTCAATTATGGCTACGTGCCGCACACGGTGGCCGGGGATGGCGATCCGGTCGACGTGCTCGTGGTCACACCGTTTCCGCTGCAGCCGGGGGTGGTGATCCGCTGCCGTCCGGTGGGTTTGCTGAAGATGGAAGACGAATCGGGCGTCGATGCCAAGGTGGTGGCGGTGCCGGTGTCCAAGCTCACGCCGCTCTACGACAAGGTGCACTCGCTCGAGGATCTGCCGGAGCTCCTGCTGAAACAGACCGTGCATTTCTTCGAGCACTACAAGGATCTGGAGCCGGGCAAGTGGGTCAAGGTGCTCGGCTGGGCGGGCGTGGAGGAGGCCAAGCAGGAGATCCTCGCCGGCGTGAAGAACGCCTCGTCGGCCAAGTAGGCAGTGCGTAGAGGATGAGCGCACTGCGCCTGGGCTTGGCCCAGATCGATCCGGTGGTGGGCGATTTTGCCTACAATGAATCCCTCATTGCCGGAGCATTCACGCGGCTCGCCGCCCAGGGCGCGGAGCTCGTCCTCACCCCCGAGCTCGCCCTGAGCGGTTATCCGCCCGAAGATCTGCTGTTGCGCCCCGACTTTTATCGCGCAGCGCGGCGCCATCTGGAATCTTTGGCGGTGCATACGGCTGCTGGGCCGGCGCTGCTCGTCGGCGTGCCCTGGGTCGACGAGGGCGGGCGATTCAATGCGGCGGCGCTGCTGCGCGGCGGCCGTATCGAGGGGATCTATCGCAAGCGCCGCTTGCCGAACTACGCCGTCTTCGACGAGAAACGTTACTTCTGCGCTGGCAATGAGCCCTTCGTCTTCACCCACCAAGGCGTGCGGGTGGGGGTGGTGATCTGCGAGGATGCCTGGTCGGCAGGGCCGGTAGAAGAGACGGTGGCGCAGGGCGCAGAGCTCGTCGTGGCGCTCAACGCTTCGCCCTACCACCAGCAGAAGTGGCGTGAGCGGCAAGCCGTGATCGCCGAGCGGGTCCGGGCTTCCGGCCGGGCGCTGCTCTACGCCAATCTGGTGGGGGGGCAGGATGAGCTCGTCTTCGACGGCGCTTCCTTCGCGATCGACGCGCAAGGCGCCTTGGCTTGGCAGGGACCGTTCTTCGCCGAGAACGAGGCGGTGATCGAGTGGCGTGAGGGGTATTGGCGGCCGCATGCGCCTTCCTTCGAGCCCTTGCCGCCGGAAGAGGAGCTTTATCGGGCGCTGGTGTCGGGGGTGCGCGATTACCTCGGCAAGAACGGTTTCCCCGGCGCGATCATCGGGCTCTCCGGTGGTATCGATTCGGCGCTCACGCTGTGCCTCGCGGTCGACGCCTTGGGGCCGGAGCGCGTGCGCGCCGTGATGCTGCCTTCGCCCTATACGGCGGCGATGAGCCTGGAAGACGCCGCGACGCTCGCTGCCCGGCTCGGAGTGCGCTACGACGTCATTCCCATCGAGCCAGCGATGAACACGTTCGCAGCGATGCTGGAGCCTTTCTTCGCCGGCTTGCCGCCGGATACCACCGAAGAGAACCTGCAGTCGCGCATCCGCGGGGTGCTTCTGATGGCGCTTTCCAACAAGACCGGGGCGTTGGTGCTCACCACCGGCAACAAGAGCGAGATGGCCACCGGCTACGCCACGCTCTACGGCGACATGGCAGGCGGCTTTGCCGTGCTCAAGGACGTGTATAAGACTCAGGTGTATCGGCTCGCGCGTTGGTGCAACCGCCATGGTGAGGTGATCCCCGAGCGTATCATTACGCGCCCTCCTTCGGCCGAGCTCAAGCCCGATCAATGCGACCAGGATTCCTTGCCGCCTTATGAAGTGCTCGATCAGATCATCGAGCGCTACATGGAGTGGGAATGCTCGCCCCGTGAGATCATCGCTGCTGGGTTCGACGCTGCGGCGGTGCGGCGCACCGTGACGCTGTTGAAACGTAGCGAATACAAACGGCGCCAGGCGCCGATCGGCGTACGGGTGAGCCGCCGTGCTTTCGGGCGCGACTGGCGCTATCCCATCACGGCGCGCTATGCCGACGAATACGACGAGGAGAGCGGATCATGAAGAAGATCGAAGCGATCATCAAGCCGTTCAAGCTCGACGAGGTGCGCGAGGCGCTCTCCGAGATCGGAGTGAGTGGTCTGACCGTCACCGAGGTCAAGGGATTCGGCCGCCAGAAAGGGCATACGGAACTCTACCGCGGTGCCGAATACGTGGTCGATTTCCTGCCGAAGATCAAAGTGGAGGTGGTCGTCACCGACGACCGCGTCGCCCAGGTGGTCGACGTCATCATGGAGACGGCGCGCACCGGCAAGATCGGCGACGGCAAGATCTTCGTGCTGCCGGTCGAACAGGTGATCCGCATTCGCACCGGTGAGACCGACGGCAACGCCATTTGAGGCGGGTCATTCCCGCGGGGCGCGCAGCAGCACGATGAGCGCGCCGCTGCCGCCGCGCGCCGGCGGAGCTTCGCAGAAAGCGAGGATCTCGTCGCGCTGCGCGAGCCAGCGCCGCGACAGGTGGCGCAGCACGGAAAAGCCGCCCGGCGAGCGCAGCCCCTTGCCGTGGATGACGCGGATGCAGCGCAGCCCTTGGCGCCGGGCGCGGGCGAGGTAGGCCGAGAGCGCCTCGCGTGCTTCGAGCCGCGTGAGGCCATGCAGGTCGACTTCGCCTTGCAGGGCCCAGCGGCTGCGCCGCAGGTCGATGAGCACTCGCCGCGGCACGCCGGGGCGCAGGAAGTGGGTGCTCTCGTCGGCTTCCAGCCAATCTTCGAGTTCCAGCGGGGCGAGCAGCTCCTCGGCGAGGATGGTGCGCTCGTCGGCGAGCTTTTGCCGCGGCACCGGCGCCGGGCGCGGGCGCTCGGGCTCCACCCGCGGGGGGAACGTAAGCGGGCGAACGCCCTCGCGCCAATCCGCTTCTTCGGGGATCGACTTCGAGGGCGCGGCGCCGACCCGGGGCGAGCCCTGTTTTTTGAGCTCGACCAAAGGTGCCGCCCAGGCCGGAGGACGCGGGCGGGCCATCGGACTTAGCTTCCCAGACCGTCGAGGTAGCGCTCGGCATCGAGCGCCGCCATGCAGCCCGTGCCGGCGCTGGTCACGGCCTGGCGATAGACTTGATCTTGCACGTCGCCGGCGGCGAAAACTCCTTCGATCGAGGTGGCCGTGGCGTTGCCATGGCGACCGCCACGCGTGACGATGTAGCCATTTTCCATGTCGAGCTGGCCGACGAAGAGCTCCGTGTTGGGCTTGTGTCCGATGGCGATGAATACGCCCTTGACGGGAATCTCTCGCGTGCTGCCGTCGACCACGTGCTTGACACGGATGCCGGTCACGCCGGAGTCGTCGCCCAGGATTTCATCCACCACGCTGTCGAGTACCAATTCGATCTTGCCGGCGGCGACTTTCTCCATGAGTTTGTCGACCATGATCTTCTCGGCACGGAACTGCTGACGGCGATGCACGACGGTGACCTTGCGCGCGATGTTGGCGAGATAGAGCGCTTCTTCGACGGCGGTGTTGCCGCCACCGATCACGGCGACGTCCTCATTCTTGTAGAAGAACCCGTCGCAGGTGGCGCAGGCCGACACGCCCCGGCCCATGAACTTTTCCTCGGACGGCAAGCCGAGGTACTTGGCGGTGGCGCCGGTGGCGATGATGAGTGCGTCGCACGTGTAGCTGCCGGCATCGCCTTCGAGACGGAATGGGCGTTGCGTGAGGTCGGCCGTGTGGATGTGGTCGAACACGATGTCGGTACCGAAGCGGCGGGCGTGTTTCTCGAAACGTTCCATGAGTTCCGGCCCTTGAACGCCCTCGGGCTCGGCTGGCCAGTTGTCCACCTCGGTAGTGGTCATGAGCTGGCCGCCTTGCGCGAGCCCGGTGATGAGAACGGGCTCGAGGTTGGCGCGTGCGGCGTAGATGGCGGCGGTGTAGCCGGCGGGGCCGGAACCGAGGATGAGAAGGCGGCAGTGACGGGTACTCATGCGAAGGCTCCGAAAAAATGAACGAGCAGGGTACAGGGATGCGGCGCTCGTGGCTGATTATAGAATGCTTACGCTTGCACTTGTCCGTGACCATCGAGGGGGGATGAGGGCTGGCGTATAATTTTCCTTCCTTTTCCTGCGGTACGGCCTCGCTGATGAACTGGACCGCCTCGTTGCGTTCTTCCCGTCGCCTGCGGGAACTCGTCTGGGTGCTGCTCGCCGCACTCGGCGTCTATTTCGCCTTGATCCTCATCGGGTATTCGCCTGCCGATCCGGGATGGTCCCGCGATGCGGCGGTGGAGTCCATCGCCAACCCCGGAGGGCGGGTCGGGGCCTGGCTGGCGGACCTCTTCTTGTCGCTGTTCGGTATCTCCGCCTGGTGGATGCTCGCTTTTGCGGTACGAGGGTTGTGGTCCGCCTGGCGCTTGTGGCACGGGCTCGAGGGGCCCAAACGGGGCTGGAGGGCGTCTTTTGCAGTGGCATCCGCTGGCTTGTTCCTCTTGTTGCTGTCCAGTAGCGCGCTGGAAGCCTTGCGCTTTCATACCCACACTTTCTCTTTGCCTCAGGGTTCGGGCCCGGGAGGAGTGATCGGGATGACGCTCGCCGAGACGATTGCCCGCGAATTCGGTTTTACCGGCGGCACCTTGCTTTTGCTCGCGCTGTGGATGGCCGGCATCAGCTTGGCCTTCGGGATGTCCTGGCTCGATGCCTGTGAGCGCGTTGGTGGAGGGGTGGAAGGGCTCATCACTCGATTGCAGCGGCATTGGGAACGGCAACGGGCCGCGGCGCCCGGCGGAGGGGGCGGATTCGTTTCAGCGCCGGTCAACGAGGAGGGAATGGGTCAGTCCTGGCGTCGGCAATGGGGGCGGTTCCTTTCGTGGACCAGCGCATGGCGCGAGCGCTGGGCTGCGCGGCGTACTTCCTCGGTGCGAAGCAGCGTACCGCCGCGGGTCGAACCGAGCTTGGGGGTAGGAACAGACCGATCGGCGGAGGGGCTGGGCGTTTCCGTGCCGAAAATGCCCGTTCGCACCGCGGAGCGCCGATCCGAAGTGGAGCGGAAGGCTTCGACGAGCAAGCGTGCCGAGCGTGCGCGGAGCCGCCCTGCCGAGGTGTCTGAGTCTGGGGTGGCGCTTGCGCCACAGCCTCCGCTCGATTTACTCGATGCGCCGACACCGGCGGCGGTGTCGGTGAGCGCCGAGACGATGGCGGCCACGGCCCAGCTCATCGAGAGCAAGCTCGCCGAGTTCGGCGTACGCGTGCAGGTGGTCGGAACGATTCCCGGTCCGGTGGTGACGCGCTACGAAATCGAGCCGGCCACGGGGGTGAAGGGGGCGCAGATCGTCAATCTGGCCAAGGATCTGGCGCGGGCGCTGTCGCTCGTGTCGATCCGCGTGGTCGAGATCGTCCCGGGGAAATCGTGCATGGCGCTCGAAGTACCCAACCCGAAACGCCAGATCGTGCGTCTGAGCGAAGTGCTCGATTCGCGCGCCTATCGCGAGATGGCCTCGCCCCTGACGCTGTGTCTGGGCAAGGACATCGCGGGACAGCCGGTGGTGGCGGATCTGGCCAAGATGCCGCACCTGCTGGTGGCTGGGACCACCGGCTCGGGCAAGTCGGTCGGCATCAACGCGATGATCCTGTCGCTCATCTACAAATCGACGCCGGAACGGGTGCGCCTCATCATGGTCGACCCGAAGATGCTGGAACTGTCGATCTACGAAGGGATCCCGCACCTGCTCGCGCCGGTGGTCACCGACATGCGGCTCGCGGCCCAGGCGCTCGACTGGTGCGTGGGCGAGATGGAGCGGCGCTACAAGCTGATGGCCGCGCTGGGGGTGCGCAACATCGCTGGCTACAACGCCTTGCTCGAGCGGGCGCGGCATGACGGCGAATACCTCGGCAATCCCTTCTCGCTCACGCCGGACGCGCCCGAACCGCTGGAAAGCATGCCCTATATCGTCGTCGTGGTCGACGAGCTCGCCGATCTGATGATGGTGGTGGGCAAGCGCATCGAGGAGCTCATCGCCCGGCTCGCGCAGAAGGCTCGAGCGGCCGGCATCCACCTCATCCTCGCGACGCAGCGCCCTTCGGTGGATGTGATCACCGGCCTCATCAAGGCCAACGTGCCCACGCGCATCGCTTTTCAGGTTTCTTCCAAAGTGGATTCGCGCACCATCCTCGACCAGATGGGGGCCGAGACTTTGCTCGGTATGGGGGATATGCTCTATCTTGCACCCGGAACTGGTCTGCCGCGCCGGGTGCATGGGGCTTTCGTCGCCGACGACGAGGTGCATCGGGTGGTCGAATACCTCAAGCGGCTCGGACCGCCCCAGTACATCGAGGCGGTGCTTGCTGAACCCGAGGAGGGGGAAGAGAACCTCGAAGGTTCGGATGGAGGGGAAGAGGACGATCCCTTGTACGATCAGGCAGTAGAGGTGGTGCTGCGCACGCGCCGGCCTTCGATCTCGCTGGTGCAGCGGCATCTGCGCATCGGGTACAACCGGGCGGCGCGGCTCATCGAGGCGATGGAACGCGCAGGGCTGGTGTCGCCGCCGGAGCACAACGGCAACCGCCAGGTGCTGGTGCCGGCGCGGGGAGAAGAGGTGTGAAAAAAGTTTTCGCAGGATGGGCGCTCGCGCTGTGGGCGATATGCCATATCGAAATGACCGCCGCGCAACCGAATGTGGCCGGGGAGGCGGTGCGGCGGCTCGAATCCTTCGTGACGCAGACGAGTGCGGCCCAGGGACGTTTCCGTCAGGAGGTGCTCGACCCGCAGGGGAGGGTGGTGCAACGCGCCGAAGGGCGTTTCGTCTATGAGCGGCCGAGCCGTTTCCGCTGGGAGGTAACGGCACCGGCACGCCAGCTGGTGGTGAGCGACGGCAAGACCGTGCAGGTGTGGGACGCAGATCTGGAGCAAGTGGTGGTGACGCCGCTCGCGCAGGCGCTCTCCGGCTCACCGGTGGCAATCCTGGCGGACGCCCAGGCCGTGCACCGCGAGTTCGCCCCGGAAGGGGGGCAAGTGGAAGGGGATCACTGGGCGGTGCGCCTGCGGGCGCGCTCGGGGGAGGCCGGCATCGTGCGCGTCGTGGTCGAAGGCATGGGAGAGCGGCTGCTGCGCATGCGCCTCGAGGATCATTTCGGCCAGACGAGTGAGATCACGTTCACCGAATTCCAGCGGGCCTGGTCGGTGCCGCCGGCCGAGTTCGCTTTCACTGCGCCGCCCGGCACCAAGGTGCTGGAAAACCATCCGGGGCGGCGATGAGCGGGGAGGCGCGCGCGCCGCTCGCCGAGCGCATGCGTCCGCAGCACCTCGACGAGGTGGTGGGGCAGGAGCATCTGCTCGGTCCGGGCAAGCCGCTGCGGGTTGCCTGGGAGCAGGGGCGGCTTTTTTCCATGATCCTGTGGGGACCGCCCGGGGTGGGGAAGACGACGCTCGCGCGCTTGCTCGCGCAGGCGGTGGGCGCACGCTTCATTGCCCTGTCGGCCGTCATGGCGGGGGTGAAAGAGATCCGCGCGGCGATCGACGAAGCCCGTGCCGAGCGCGAGCGCGGCGGCACGACAGTGCTCTTCGTCGATGAAGTGCACCGCTTCAACAAGGCGCAGCAGGACGCATTCCTGCATCAGGTCGAAGAAGGCTTGGTGACCTTCATCGGGGCCACCACCGAGAACCCTTCCTTCGAGGTCAATTCGGCGCTGCTGTCGCGCACCACCGTGTTGCGGCTCGAACCCCTGGATGCAACGGCACTCACGACGCTGCTCGCGCGTGCCGAGGCGCGTTTTCCCGAGGAGGCGGTGCCTTTGGACGAGGCGGCGCGCGCCATGCTAGTCGAACTCGCCGATGGGGATGCGCGGCGGCTGTTGAACGACGTGGAGTGGCTGTGGCAGGCGGCCCGGGCCCGGGGGCAGGCGGTGATCGACGTGCCGTTCGCGCGTTCGGTGATGGGCGAGCGGCTGCGGCGCTTCGACAAGGGGGGCGACGCCTTCTACGACCAGATTTCGGCCCTGCACAAGGCGGTGCGCGGCTCCGACCCCGACGCCGCGCTCTACTGGTTCGTGCGCATGCTCGACGGCGGTGCCGATCCGCTCTATCTGGGGCGGCGCATCGTGCGCATGGCGAGCGAAGACGTGGGCCTTGCCGATCCGCGCTCGCTCACGCTCGCGCTCGATGCCTGCGCTGCTTACGAACGGTTGGGGTCGCCCGAAGGGGAACTGGCGCTTGCCGAGGCGGTGGTGTACCTGGCCTGCGCGCCGAAATCGAACGCCGTGTACCTTGCCTACAACGCGGCGCGTGCCTTCGTGCGTCAGGACGGCTCGCGCCCGGTACCGCTGCATCTGCGCAACGCCCCGACCCGGCTCATGAAAGAACTCGGTTTCGGCAAAACCTACCGCTATCCCCACGACGAGCCCGAAGGCTACGCCGCCGGCGAGCGCTATTTTCCCGACGGCATGACGCCGCAGCGCTGGTACCGCCCGGTCGATCGGGGGCTGGAGGCGAAGATCCTCGCCAAACTGGAGCACCTGCGCGAACTGGATGCGCAGGCGCAACGGCGCCGCTCATGAACCGGCGTTGGCAGGGGTGTGCAAGGGGTGATCGGCGAGCAGCCGCTTGCAGGCCTGATGGGCGCGTTGGGCTTTGGTGGCGTCACCTTGCGCCAAGGCGCGCTCGGCGATCTCGAGCAGCCAGTTGGTCAGCACGACGATGCCTTCGTCGGATTGGGTGAGGCTGCAGGCGATGAGGCCGGCGGCTTCGGCGGGAAGATCATGGTGCTCGGCCAGCAGCCCGATTTCTTCTTCGGTGAGGCTGCAGTAGTCGAGGCAGTCGCGTAAGGTCAGCATGGCGCTATCCTGCCCAAATTCAGCATTTTCAGCATAGGTTGGCTTCAGGCCGTTGTCCAATCGAATTTTCTTTTTGTTTTCAGTCCGTTCCGTTGGTCTAGGCTATCGAGGAAATTTTTTACGGATCATGTCGTGGATGCCCCGCTGGGGCTTGGGGTTTGCTACACTTCGCGCTTGTCCGCGTCGGCCGCATCGAGTAGGCTGACGAGGCGAGCGCAGGCCGTGGGGGCACGGCTTTTTTCCTTTTTCAGTGAAGGAGGCGACGAGATGGTGCAGACCCTGTGGGGGCGGTTGCCGTTCGTGAAAGCTGCTGCAGTGTCGTGGCGGCGTGCGGCAGCAGCGGCAGCGTTGACGTGTTGCGCAGCAGTGGGCGCGGTGCAGGCGGCTTCGGACGACAAGCAGCTCAACATCTATAATTGGTCGGATTACATCGCCCCGACCACCATCCCCAATTTCGAGAAGGAAACGGGGATCAAGGTGCGCTACGACACCTTCGATTCGAACGAGACGCTGTTCGCCAAGCTCGCCGCGGGGAATTCCGGCTACGATATCGTCGTCCCTTCGGCCAACTGGGGGGCGATCGAGATCAAGGCAGGGTTCTTCAAGCCGATCGACAAGTCGAAAATCCCCAATTACAAGAACCTCGATCCCGAGCTCATGAAACTGCTCGCGACGATGGATCCCGGCAACCAGTACCTCATTCCCTGGATGTGGGGATATACCACGGTGGGGATCAACGTCGACAAGGTGCAAAAGGCGCTCGAAGGCATGCCCATGCCCGAGAACCCCTGGGATCTGCTCTTCAAGCCCGAGTATGCGAGCAAGCTGAAGAGTTGCGGCATTTCACTGCTCGATTCCGGCGGCGACATCATGGAGGCGGCGTTCAATTACCTGAACATCCCCGTGGATAGCCACGATCGCGAGGATTTCCGCCGCGCCTGGGAGATGATCGACAAGATCCGCCCCTACGTGACACAGCTCTCTTCGAGCGGCTACATCAATGATCTGGCCGGCGGCAATCTCTGCCTGTCCTTCGGCTGGTCCGGCGACATCGGCATTGCCGCCAACCGGGCCAAGGAGGCGAAGAACGGGGTGAACATCAAGGTGTTCCCGCCCACGCATGGCGGGGTACTGCTCGTTGACACGGTGGCAATCCCCGCCGATGCGAAGCACGTCGACAATGCCTACAAATTTCTCGACTACCGCCTGCGACCCGATGTGATCGCGGCCGACACCAATACCGTTTTCTATGCCAATCCGGTGCCGGCGTCCTTGCCCTATGTCGATGCTGCGATCAAGAACAACGACTATGTCTTCCTCAAGCCGGAATTGATGCGCAAGCTGCGTCCGCCGAAAGTCTATAGCAATGAAGAAAGACGGTTGGTGACGCAGTACTATACGAAATTCCGCACCAATCGCTGAATGAAGTATTGCGTTGAATGAGTCGCCTGCGCCCTGGTCTCGGCCGGGGCGCAAATCTTTTTCTCTTCGTTTTTCAAGGAGTTTCGGCACCGTCATGAACCAGACCGTTGCTGCTCGCGCGGAGATCGCCGCAGGGGCGCCCGATTTCCTGAAGATCGAGTCGATCCGAAAGGAATATGACGAAGTCGTTGCCGTCAACAATGTCAATCTGGCCATCGAACAGGGAGAGATCTTTGCCCTGCTCGGTTCGTCCGGCTGTGGCAAGACGACGTTGCTGCGGATGTTGGCCGGTTTCGAAGTCCCGACGGCGGGGCGTATCGTCCTCGACGGGCAGGACATCACGGATCTGCCGCCTTACGAGCGACCGATCAACATGATGTTCCAGTCCTATGCCCTTTTTCCCCATCTGACGGTGTATGACAACATCGCGTTTGGTCTCAAACGCGAGGGAATGCCCAAGGCGCAGATCGCCGAGCGCGTCGAGCAGATGCTGGATCTGGTTCAGCTCAAACCCTATGCCAAGCGCAAGCCGCATCAGCTCTCGGGCGGACAGCAGCAGCGCGTGGCGTTGGCGCGCAGCCTGGCCAAGCGTCCCAAGCTGCTGCTGCTCGACGAGCCCATGGGCGCGCTGGATCGCAAACTGCGCGAGCGTACCCAGATCGAACTCGTGCATATCTTGCGCCAGGTGGGCCTGACCTGTGTCATCGTCACCCATGATCAGGAAGAGGCCATGACGATGGCCGATCGCCTCGCGGTGATGCGCGAAGGGCGTTTCTTGCAGATTGGTACCCCTGGCGAGGTCTACGAGAATCCGAAGAACCGCTTCGTGGCCGATTTCATCGGCAGCGTCAATCTCTTCGACGGGGAGCTCGTGGTCGATGAACCGCATTATTGCGAGATTCAGACGCCGGAGTGTCTGTTCCACGTCGGGCACGGTGTGGAGGGCAAGCAGGGGATGAGCCTCACCGTGGCCTTGCGTCCCGAGAAGATCTCGCTCGAACCGGGGTGGCAGGATTATCCCTACAACGCCGTACAAGGAACGGTGACGGCGCGCAGCTACATGGGCAGCTATACCGCCTATGAGATCGAATTGCCCACGGGGCGACGCGTGCGGGTTACCGTGACCAACGTCGATCGCTACGAGGAGCCTCATGAACTCGGGGCGCGCGTGACGGCGCATTGGATGCCGTCGGCGCCGGTGGTCATTGTCGAATGAAACGCTCGCTGCGGGAGAGTGCCATGATGCGTCGTTCCTGGATGCCGTCGGGGCGCTGGTTCGTGATCGGCGTGCCGGAGTTGTTCCTCTTCGTCTTTCTGCTGTTGCCCTTCCTGATCCTGCTCAAGATCAGTTTTTCCCATGCCGACGCTGTAGGCGTGGGGTTCGAGCCCCTGATCTCGTGGCTGGAGGAGGGCACGCTCAGCATCAAGCTGCATTTCGATGCCTACCTGAGCGTGATGCAGGACGACGTCTATCTGCTCACCTATCTCTCGTCGGTGGGATATGCGCTGCTGACGACCGTGCTGTGCCTCATCATCGGCTATCCCTTCGCCTATTTCCTGGCCCAGGGTTTCCCTACGCTGCGACCGGTGATGTTGATGCTCATCATGCTTCCGTTCTGGACGCCCTTCCTCATCCGCATTTATGCCTGGAAGAACATTCTGGACGTCAACGGCCTGCTCAACCAGTTCCTGCTGTGGGCGGGGATCGTGGATGAGCCGCTGCAGCTGATGTTTACCAAGTTTTCCTTCATGGTGGGCATGGTCTATGGCTACATCCCCTTCATGATCTTGCCGCTGTATGCCAACCTCGTCAAACTCGACCGACGCTTGCTGGAGGCGGCCGCAGACCTGGGAGCGCGGCCATGGCAGCGCTTCTGGCTGGTGACCATCCCCTTGTCGCGCGAAGGGATCCTCGCCGGGTCGCTCCTCGTCTTCATTCCGGCGGTGGGGGAATACGTGATTCCCGAGTTGCTCGGCGGCATCTCGATCCTGAACATCGGCCGCATGATGTGGAACGAGTTCTTCATCAATCTCGACTGGCAGCGGGCCGCGGCGGTGACGATGTTGATGGTACTGATCATTCTTTTCCCGATCTGGCTCTTCAACCGTTATCAGATGCGTCTGATGGAGGCCCGGCGATGAGACGTTTCCCCTGGCTGGCAACGTCATGGACGATGCTCGTCTATGGCTTTCTCTACCTGCCGATCGTGGTGCTGGTGATCTATTCCTTCAACGATTCGCGCATGGTCACGGTCTGGGGTGGCTGGACCTTGCGCTGGTATGCCGAGGCGGCAGCCGATCAGGTGGTGATCGACGCCCTGGTGTTGTCGCTGGAGATCGCCGTGGCCACCGCCACCGCTTCCGTGGTGCTGGGCACCTGTGCCGCCTATGCCTTGACGCGCTATCGGCGCTTCCCCGGCAAGGGACTTTTCACCTTGCTCCTCAACGTGCCGCTGGTGCTGCCGACCGTGGTGCTGGCGATGGTGTTGCTGCTCTTCTTCGTCAGCCTGGAGCACGTCTTCGGCTTTCCGCAAAAGGGGTTCACGACGCTTTTCATCGGCCATACCGTGATGTGCGTCTCTTATGCGGCGATCACCATCATGTCGCGGCTGCGGGAAGTGGATCCGGCACTGGAAGAGGCAGCGATGGATCTGGGGGCGCGTCCTTCACAAGTGTTCTTTCTCGTGACCTTGCCGGCCATTTTTCAAGCGGTGGCCTCTGCCTGGTTGCTGACGCTGTCGCTGTCGCTCGACGAAGTGGTGATCTCGGCCTTTCTCTCGGGGCCGGGAACGTCGCCGCTGCCGGTGGTGATCTTCTCGCGGGCCCGTCTCGGACTCAATCCCGAGATCAACGTCATCGGCGCCGTCACCGTGTATCTGGTGCTGGCCGGCTTACTTTTGTCGAGCGTCTGGCTGGCCCGCCGGGCCAAGCAGCGGGCGCGTGAAAACGCGGCCTTGCTGCGCCAGGCCAAGGTAGATGCCTTGGCCACGTCTGCGGCGTCCTGAGGAGGCGGCGTTGCCGGGCGGGCGGGGTTGCTGGTATCGTTGCGTCTTCTTTTTCGTGACGTTCAGGATGGTGTGATGCTCGATGTTCAGTGGTTGCGCACCCGGCTCGACGAGGTGAAAGCGGCGCTCGCGCGGCGCGGCGCGAAGATCGACTGGTCCCGGTTCGAGGCGCTGGAGGCCGAACGCAAAGACCTGCAGACCCGCACGCAGGAGCTGCAGGCGCAGAGAAATGCCCTCTCGAAGGAAGTAGGTCGGCGCAAGGGACGGGGCGAGGACGCCTCCGAGGTGCTTGCCCAGCTTGCCCTGATCACCGCGGAGCTCGACACCTGCGAAGAGCGCCTCTCGGCCTTGCTCACCGAGTTGGAATCCTTCCTCGCCACCCTACCCAACATCCCCCATCCTTCCGTTCCCGACGGAACGAGCGAGGCCGACAACGTGGAAGTGGCGCGTTGGGGTTCGCAGCGGGCATTCGATTTCCCGGTGCGCGACCACGTCGACGTAGGCACGCCCCTGGGGCTGGATTTCGAGGCGGCGGCGAAAATCGCCGGGGCGCGTTTTTCCGTGATGCGCGGGGACGTGGCGCGGCTACATCGGGCGCTGGGGCAGTTCATGCTCGATCTGCACACCCGCGAGCATGGGTACCTCGAAGTCTATGTTCCCTATCTCGTCAATGCGCGCAGCCTCTTCGGGACGGGGCAGCTGCCCAAGTTCGCCGAGGATCTCTTCGCCGTGCCGCGCGATCCAGAAAACTTCTACCTCATTCCGACGGCTGAGGTACCGGTGACCAACCTCGTGCGCGACGAGATCCTCGAGGAGCGCGATTTGCCCCTCAAGTTCGTCGCGCACACGCCGTGCTTTCGCTCGGAGGCCGGCGCCTATGGGCGCGACACGCGGGGCATGATCCGTCAGCATCAATTCGACAAGGTGGAGCTGGTGCGCATCGAGCATCCGGATCGTTCTTGGGAGGCGCTCGAGGAGCTTACCGGACATGCGGAGGCGGTACTGCAGCGCCTGAATCTGCCTTACCGCAAAGTGATCTTGTGCGCCGGGGATCTTGGGTTTTCGTCGGCGAAGACCTATGATTTGGAAGTATGGCTGCCGGGGCAGAATACCTATCGCGAGATTTCTTCGTGCTCGAATTTCGAGGCGTTCCAGGCCCGTCGTTTGCAGGCGCGCTTCCGTCCTACTGGCGGCAAGGGTAAGCCCCAGCCGGTGCATACGCTGAACGGCTCCGGGTTGGCGGTGGGGCGAACGCTGGTGGCGGTGCTGGAGAACTACCAGCAGCGCGACGGTTCGGTGGTGGTGCCCGAGGCGCTGCGGCCGTGGATGGGGGGGCAGAAGGTGATCGAGCCTCATCGGTGATCGGGTAGAGAGGAGGGGGAGGATGGGCGTGATCGTGGGGGTGGCGAGCGCACCGCAGCCGCAGGAGCGGCGGGTGGCGCTGGTGCCGGATCTGGTGAAGAAATACGAGGCGCTGGGGGCCAAGGTCGTGATGGCCAGCGGTGCGGCCAAGCGGGCGCATTGGGCTGACGAAGCCTTTGCCGGCGTGGAAATCCTGTCCGAGCCGGAGGAGGTGTTTCGCCGCGCGCAGCTCGTGCTGTGCGTGCAGCCGCCGCGCGACGAGGAGCTCGCGCTCATGCCCGAAGGCTCGATCCTGGTGGGGGCGCTGCAGCCTTGGGCAAGCCGCGAGAGGGTCGAGCAGCTGCTCGAGCGGCGCATCACCTCTTTCGCCCTGGAGCTCTTGCCGCGCATCTCGCGCGCGCAGAGCATGGACATCCTTTCTTCCCAGGCGACGGTGGCGGGTTACGAGGCGGCGCTGATCGCGGCCGACCACAGCCCGAAGTTCTTCCCCATGCTCACCTATGCCGCCGGCACCATCCGTCCGGCCAAGGTGCTGGTGATCGGCGCCGGCGTGGCGGGGCTGCAGGCGATCGCCACCGCCCGGCGGCTGGGGGCGGCGGTGGAGGCCTACGATGTGCGCCCCGAGACGCGTGAGCAGGTGGAGTCGCTCGGGGCGAAGTTCCTCGACACGGGGGTGCGTGCCGTGGGCGAGGGCGGCTATGCCCGCGAGCTCACCGAAGAGGAGAAAGCACTGCAGGCGGAGAAACTCGGCAAGGCCGTGGGGCAGGCCGATGCGCTCATCACCACCGCTTCCATTCCGGGGCGGCCGGCGCCGCGCATCATCACTGCCGGGATGATCGCGCGCATGCGTCCCGGCGCCGTGGTGGTGGATCTGGCCGCGGAGACGGGAGGCAACGTCGAGGGCACGGTGCCGGGCGAGAAGACCTGGATCGGGGAAGTGCTGGTGATTGGTCCGACTTTCGTGCCGAGCCGCATGCCGGTGCACGCTTCCGAGATGTTCGCCAAGAACGTGTTCAATTTCGTCTCGCTCTTTTTGCGCGAGGGGGCGTCGTCGCTGTCGTGGGACGACGAGGTGCTCGCCGGCACCTGCATGACGCACGCCGGCGAGCTCAAGAGTGAGCGGGTACGTCAATGGCTGGGTTTGTGAGGAGGGGGCGGCGATGGATGGCATGAGCGCGTTGTTCATTTTCATGTTGGCGGCGTTTACGGGCTACGAGGTGATCGCGCGGGTGCCGGTCATCCTGCACACGCCCTTGATGTCCGGTTCCAATTTCATCCACGGCGTGGTGCTGATCGGGGCGATGGTGGCGCTGGGGCAGGTACCGGACGACGACCCGGCCGCGCTTGCGCTCGGTTTCGTCGCCGTGCTGCTGGGGGCGGCCAATGCTGCCGGTGGGTACGTCGTCACCGAGCGGATGTTGGCGATGTTCCGCTCGAACAAGGGTACCGGGGAGGGCGGACGATGAGTACGTTCATCCAGTTCGTCTATTTCCTCGTGGCCATCGTCTTCATACTGGGGTTGAAGGCGATGAGCTCGCCGGCCACGGCGCGCCGTGGCGTGCAGTGGGCGGGTTACGCCATGGTCGCGGCGGTCCTGGTCACCTTCTATGTGCCGGGGCTGCATCACTTCGGTCTCATGATCACGGCGATCGTGATCGGTGCGGCGATCGCGTGGTATCTCGGCAAGACGGTGAAGATGACCGACATGCCGCAGATGGTGGCGATCTACAACGGCATGGGCGGCGGCGCGGCGGCGGCGATCGCGGCGGTGGCCTTCCTTCTGGGCGAGACGGTGCACGCGGCTTCGGTGGGCGTACTCGCCGCGCTCGGGGCGATCATCGGGGCCGTGGCTTTCGCTGGTAGTTGTGTGGCTTTTGCCAAGCTGCAGGGGCTCTTGAAGAAGACGTACCGGGTGCCGCAGCAGAACAACGTCGTGTTCTTCCTCGCGCTCTTCACCGTCGGGATCGGGCTGACGATCGGGTTTTCTTCCCATCCGGGCGGGTTCGAGCTCACGGTTTTCTTCCTGCTTGCCCTGGCGCTGGGGGCACTGCTGACTTTGCCCATCGGCGGGGCGGACATGCCGGTGGTGATTTCGCTGCTCAACGCCTTCACGGGCCTGGCGGTCGGTTTCGAAGGGTACGTGCTCGCCAATCCCTTGCTGATCGTGGCGGGAACGGTGGTCGGGGCTTCGGGAACCTTGCTCACGCTCCTCATGGCCAAGGCGATGAACCGCTCGATCCGCACCGTGATCTTTGCGCCGATCACCGGCGAGGCGCAGGAGGCAGGGGGCGAAGTGACGGGTTCGCTCAAAGAGTATTCGCCCGACGACGCGGCGGCCACCCTGCGCTACGCGCAGAAGGTGATCATCGTGCCGGGTTACGGCATGGCAGTGGCCGGCGCCCAGCACAAGGTGTGGGAGATGGCGCAGCTCCTGGAAGAGGCGGGGGTGGAAGTGAAGTTCGCCATCCATCCCGTGGCCGGGCGCATGCCGGGACACATGAACGTGTTGCTGGCCGAGGCCGGGGTGCCCTACGACAAGATCTTCGATCTGGAGGAGATCAATGCCGAGTTCGCCCAGACCGACGTCGCCCTGGTGATCGGCGCGAACGACGTGGTCAACCCAGCGGCGCGTACCAACAAGGCGAGCCCCATCTACGGCATGCCCATCCTCAACGTGGATCAGGCGCGTGAGGTGCTGGTGATCAAGCGCGGCAAGGGCACGGGGTACTCGGGCATCGAGAACGAGCTCTTCTACCGCGACAACTGCCACATGGTCTATGGCAGCGCGCAGGAGGTGGTCGCCCGCATCATCCAGCGCCTCAAGGAGCTGGAAGCCTGAAGCGGGCGGCGATGCGATATGTCGTGGCCGCGGCGTGTGTGCTCTCCGGTGGCGTGTTTGCGCAGGGCACCACGCCGCCGCAGGCGGTGCCGCCACTTGCCGCTCCGGAAGTACGGCGAGATTTGCCGACTCCGCCGCTGCGCGAAGGGCCGGATCCGGGCTTTGCCGGTGTTTGGGCGACTTCCATCGACTTGCAGACGCTCGCCCTGATGCTGCAGCTGCGCGACTGGTGCCTGAACCGCAGCATTCCGGACGAAGTGCTGGAGCGTCAGCTCGGGCGGCTCGGCGCGCTCACCGGCCGCAAGGAGGATTGCCGGACGGTGTTGTCGCGGTGATTTCTTTCCCGGTTCCGGGTCCGCTCAATCCATCCCTCTGACATGCAAGGGTTCGCCCGAGGTGACGGCCGGGCCGAACCAGGGGCCTTGCTGTAGTCGAACGCCCAGCGCGGCGAGGAAATCGCGTTGTCCTGCCGTGGCCACGCCTTGGGCGCGGACTTCGAGACGCATGGCCTGCGCGAGCGATACCGTTCCCCCGACGAGGGCTTCGAGCCGTTCGTCCCGGCCGAGTCCCGCGACCCACGCAGCAGGCAGCATCACCCCGCTCCAAGGAAGGCGGGCGAGCTGCTCGAGCGGCAAGGCGGCCTCGTCGAGACCGGCGGCGATCCAGCGGATGCCGCGTCGGGAGAGGGCGAGCAGCGTCGCGGCCGCCTCGGTGTCGAGTGCGGCACAGGCAGGCAGATCGAGCGCGAATTCGAGCGCCTCGGGGCGGATGCCGGCGGCGAGCGCCGTCTCCAGCGCTGCGGTCAGGCCGGAATCGCGGAGTGCCTCGGCGGCCAGTGTAAGCGTGAGGCGTCCCGGAATGCGGGCCGCGAGTTCGGGCAGTCTGGCGAAGGCGATGCGGGTGAGCCGGGGCACGGCCTGGGCGCGGCGAGCGAGTTCGGTGAGCCGTTCGGGGGCGAGGCCAGCAACGGCAGGGTGATTCCACACGAGTCGGGCATGGGCACCGGCAAGCCGCCGCTGCTGGAGATCGACGAGCGGCTCCAGCTGCAAGGCGAAGGATTCCACCGGGCTTTCTCTCAGGGCGACGGCGAGCGGATCGGGTGGCGGGGCCGACGGGGCGGGAGAGATGGCAGCCGGGGCGAATCGCGGTAGCCGCTCGAAGACGAGGACGCGCCATCCCAGCTGTGGCCCCTGGAGCACGCGGGCGCGTACCGGGGCTTCGCCCAGTCCCTCGATACGGGCGAGCGGTGCTTCGCCTTCTTCCGGCCAGGAGACGGCGGCGAAGTGCGTGAGCGGTTGCAGCAGCCATTCTTGCCGTGCGGCGGGAAAGAACGCCCGGGCGGCATCGTTGAGCGCGGCGATGCGCCCCGCCTCGTCGAGCACCACCACCGGTTGGGGCACGGCGGCGGCGAGCCGGGGCCAGAAGGCATCGGTGTGTGCGACGTCGCGATATACCTCTCCGATCAGATCGGGCGAGAAAAGGATCGCGTGCAGGCCGGGGCGCAGGCGGGCGGCGGCGATGAAGCGAAAGAGGCGCGAGCGGCCACCGGGTAGCGCGATGCGGATGCTGCCGCGGCTTTGACCCTGGATGAACCAGCGGGCCCGGGCATGGAGGAATTCCTTGTCCGAGGGGAAGAGGGTGGCGAGCGGCTGCCGGATCAGGTCACGGTAGTCGCGCTCGAGCAGTCGACAAGCGGCGGTGTTCGCCTCCAGGATGGTCTCGTCGCTGGTGAGGATGAGCCCTTCGTCGATGAGCTCGAGGAGGGCGAGATACAGGCCCGTTTCCGCGCCCTCGGAAAAGTCGGGCCGGAAGGGTTCGGCAGGCGGGGGCTGGATTCCCATGGTGGCGAAGGCTCGGGCGCAATGGCTGATGCAGACACGATAACACCGCCCTATCGCCTTTGGGGGCGGGATAAGACGGCAGGAAAGGGCTTTTTTCGTTGATTGGGACGTGTGGTGGGGGTCGGGGTTCCTGCAGGATTTTTTTGCACTGCAACATACGCGTGGTACACTGTATTTCCCAATTCAGAGCAAAGGAGAAGAAAAATGGCAAGGGACTTCAATGCGATCATGGGCTATCGCTTCGAAGATCTGCACGTCGGGATGACGGCAGAGACCAGCCGCACCGTCACCGACGCCGACATCCTCATGTTCGCCGGCGTCTCGGGCGATATGAACCCGGTGCACATGGACGACGAGTTCGCCTCGCAGACCATGTTCAAAGGGCGCATCGCCCACGGCTTTCTCACGGTGAGTTTCGTCTCGTCGGTGCTGGGCACGAAGATGCCCGGACCGGGAGCGGTCTATGTGTCGCAGACGGTGCGCTTTCTCGCCCCGGTGCATTCGGGGGATACGGTGGTGTCGCGGGCGACCGTCATTGGTCTGCTGCCGGAAAAGCGCCGCGTCACGCTCGATACGCGTTGCATCGTGCGCGACAAGGTGGTGCTGGAGGGCGAAGCGGTGGTGTTCATCCCGCCGCGCTGAGGCCGCACAGCAGGGCTGAAAAGGCGCCGGGGGCAGGTCGACCGGCGCCTTTTCGCGTCAACGGGGTTTGGTCTTGTCGCGCTCGATCAGTGCATAGGCCGAATGATTGTGGATGGATTCGAAATTTTCCGATTCGGCAACGTAGTGCACGATGCGTGGATCGGCATCGAGCCGGGCGGCGACGTCGCGTACCATGTCTTCGACGAACTTCGGGTTGTCGTAGGCGTGCTCGGTGACGTACTTCTCGTCGGGGCGTTTCAAGAGCCCGTAGAGTTCGCTGGAAGCCTCTTTCTCGGCCAGTTGCACGAGCTCTTCGATCCAGACGTGATCAATCGTGCGCGCGGTGATGGTGACGTGTGAGCGCTGGTTGTGCGCGCCGTAAGCCGAGATCTTCTTCGAGCAGGGGCACAGGCTCGTGACCGGGACCACCACTTTCATGGTGAAGCGGTATTCGCCGCCGGAGAGGATCTCGCCGATGAAGGTGACGTCGTAGTCCATCAGGCTCGGCACCCCGGTGACGGGGGCGCGTTTCTCGATGAAGTAAGGAAAACTCATCTCGATGTGGCCGGTCTCGGCTTCGAGCCGCTCGACCATCTGCCGCAGCATGGGTTCGAAATTTTCGACCGAGATCTCACGCTCGTGGGCATTGAGGATCTCGACGAAGCGCGACATGTGCGTGCCCTTGAAGTTGTGCGGCAGCCCCACGTACATGTTGAAAGTGGCCACCGTGTGCTGCACGCCGCCGCTACGATCGCTCACGCGGATGGGGTGACGGATGCTCTTGATGCCGACCTTGTCGATGGCCATGTGGCGGTGATCGGCGAAGGATTGCACGTCGGGGATGGCTTGGAGGGGTTCGTTCATCGTCGGGTTCTCTCGTCTCGTTCTTGGTGGGCTATCGTATCGTAGCCCGCCATGGGTTCTCGTCAAGCATCGCCGTCATCGAAGCGCTCTATCGCCGCCAGGATACCGTCGACGTCGAGCCCCAGCAGGTGCAGGAGTTGCCCTTGGTCGCCGTGCTCGATGAATCGGTCCGGCAGACCCAGGCGCAGGAGACGGGGTGGGGTGTCCATGGTTTGGCTGATGCGGGCGATCTCACTGCCGGCACCACCGATGACGGCGTTTTCTTCCAGCGTCACGAGCACTTCGTGCGTGGCGGCCACGGCGCGTATCGTGGCCTCGTCGAGCGGTTTGACGAAACGCAGGTTGACCACCGTGGCGTCGAGCCGCTCGCCGACCTCGCGCGCTGGCGCCACCAGCGACCCGAGGGCGAGTAGTGCGATGCGCCGGCCCTGGCGCAGCAGTTCGGCCTTGCCGATCGGCAAAGGCTCCAACCCCGGATCAATGGGGATGCCGGGGCCGTGGCCGCGGGGATAACGCACCGCCGCCGGGCCGTCGTGCAGGAAGGCGGTGGTGAGCATGCGGCGGCATTCGTTCTCGTCGGCCGGTGCCATTACCACGAGATTGGGGATGCAGGCAAGGAAGCTCAGATCGAAAGCCCCATGGTGCGTGGGCCCGTCGGCGCCCACCAGCCCGCCGCGGTCGATGGCGAAGACCACGGGCAGCTTTTGTAGGGCGATGTCGTGGATGAGCTGATCGTAGGCACGCTGCAGGAAGGTGGAGTAGATCGCCACCACCGGTTTGAATCCCTCGCAGGCAAGCCCCGCGGCGAAGGTGAGGGCATGTTGTTCGGCAATGCCGACGTCGAAGTAACGTTCGGGGTATTCCTGAGCGAAGCGCACCAGGCCCGAGCCCTCGCGCATGGCGGGGGTGATGCCGATGAGGCGCGGATCGCGCGCGGCCATGTCGCAGATCCAGTCGCCGAAGATCTGGGTGTAAGTGGGGCGAGTGCCCTTGGTCGGCTCCAGCCCCCGGGCATGATCGAAACGCGACACGCCGTGGTAGAGCACCGGGTCGGCCTCGGCGAGTTTGTAACCGCGCCCTTTTTTCGTGACGACATGCACGAAGCGCAAGCCGCCGAGTTTGCGGATGTTGGCGAGCGTCGGCACCAGCACGTCGAGGTCATGCCCGTCGATGGGGCCGTAATAGTGGAAGCCGAATTCCTCGAAGAGCGTACCAGGAGGGGAGATCATGCCTTTGACGTGCTCTTCGACGCGTCGGGCGAGCGCCTTGATCGGCGGGGCGGCGGAGAGCACCGTCTCGCCCACCCGGCGTGCGGTATTGTAAGGTTCGCCGCTCAGAAGCCGCGCGAATATCTGGGTGAGCGCCCCTACGGGGGGTGAGATCGACATCTCGTTGTCGTTGAGGATCACCGTGAGATCGATCCCGTCGAGGTCGCCGGCATGGTTGAGCGCCTCGAAGGCCATTCCGGCCGACATCGCCCCATCGCCGATCACCGCCACGCATTGGCGTTTCTCGCCGCGGGCCCGGGCGGCGACCGCCATGCCGAGCGCCGCGGAGATGGAGGTGGAAGAGTGCCCCGTGCCGAAGGTGTCGTAAGGACTTTCCTCACGCTTGGGGAAACCGGACAATCCTCCGAGTTGGCGCAGTGTGGCCATGCGGTCGCGCCGACCGGTGAGGATCTTGTGGCCGTAAGTCTGGTGCCCCACGTCCCAGACGATGCGATCGTACGGGGTGTCGTAGACGTAGTGCAGCGCGAGGGTGAGCTCGACGGAGCCGAGGTTGGAAGCCAGGTGCCCACCGGTACGGGCCACCGTTTCGAGGATGAACTGGCGCAACTCGGCGGCGAGCCGCTTGAGTTCGGGCAGCGACAGTCGGCGCAGATCGGCCGGGTCGTCGATGCGGGTGAGCAGGGGAAAACGTTCGGTCGTCATGATGGATCAGCGCCGACGCTCGGCGACGAAACGGGCGAGCTCGCACAGGCGTTCGGCGGCCGGCCCCAGGGAGGAGAATTCGGTGAGGGATTCTTCCAGGGTACGTCGCGCCGCCTCGATCGCCCCTTCCAGGCCGAGGAGCGTGACATAGGTGGCCTTGGCGTGGCGTTCGTCCTTGCCGGCGGTCTTGCCGAGGGTGGCACTGTCGGCGGTGGCGTCCAGGATGTCGTCGGTGATCTGGAAGAGCAGCCCGAGGGCGTTCGCGCCGCGCTCGAGCGTGGCATAGGTTTGTGCATCGGGTTCGTCGCAGTAAGCGCCGGCGAGCACGGCGTAGCGGATGAGCGCCCCCGTCTTGCACCGATGCAGAGTTTGCAGCTCTTCGAGGGGAATCTTGCGGCCAGTGGCAGCGAGATCGAGTGCCTGACCGCCCGCCATGCCGTGCGAGCCGCTGGCGCGGGCGAGGCCGCGCACGAGGCCGAGCTGGCGATCGGGTGACAGACCGGGAAGCGGCGTAGCGAGAAGCTGGAAGGCAAGCGTCTGCAGCGCATCCCCCGTGAGCAGTGCCGTCGCCTCGTCGAACGCCACATGGACGGTGGGACGACCATGGCGCAGTGCGTCGTCGTCCATCGCGGGCAGGTCGTCGTGCACCAGCGAATAGACGTGGATGAGCTCGACCGCCGCGGCGACGGGCAAGAGGGTTTCGATGGGGGCACCGAATCCCTCGCCGGAGGCGAAGACGAGCAGCGGCCGGACGCGTTTTCCGCCGCCGAGTACGGCGTAGCGCATCGCTTCGTGCAGGAGCCGAGGTTCCGTGTCGGCCGGCGGGAGGATTTGCTCGAGGAAGTGCTCGACGAGGGCGCGGCGGCGCTCGCACCACGTCTCGAACGGTTCGCGTTCGGAGAAAGTCATCGTTCGGTGGAGGGGTCGAGGGGGACCAGGGTGCCGTTTTCGATGGCGAGCAGCCGCTGCTCGGCTTCGTCGAGCACCTGACGGCAACGCCGTACCAGGGCGACCCCGTGCTGATAGCGCTGCAGTGCCGTCTCGAGCGGCAAACGGCCGGTCTCGAGCGCCTGGACGATGCGCTCGAGTTCGGTGAGCGCGGCTTCGAAGTCGAGGTTCTCGGGTGCGGCAGCGGATTCGCTCATGTCGCCTCCGTGAGGGTTTTGGGAAGGGTGAAGCGGACGTTTTCTGCCACCCCCGGGAGTTCAGCGATTTCGGCGGCGCCCAGTTCCTGCAGCCGGGCGAGGACGCGCCGTACGAGTTCTTCCGGGGCCGAAGCACCGGCGGTCAAGCCGATGCGCCGCGCATTCCTGATCGTTTCGGCGGTGAGCGCCGTTTCGTCCTCGATGAGGTGCGCCGGAATCCCCAGCGCCGCGGCGACTTCCCGCAGGCGGTTGGAGTTGGAGCTGTTGGGAGAGCCGATCACTAGCACGAGGTCGCATTGGGCGGCAAGCTGCTTGACGGCATCCTGACGGTTTTGCGTGGCGTAGCAGATGTCGTCTTTCTTGGGACCGAGAATGCGAGGATAGCGCGCGGTGAGCCGTTCGATGATGTGCCGGGCGTCATCGACCGAGAGCGTCGTCTGGGTGACGTAGGCACAACGTTCGGGATCGAGCGTGAGTCGGGCGACGTCTTCTTCGGTCTCGACGAGGTGGATGCGATCGGGCACCTGTCCCATCGTACCCTCCACCTCGGGATGCCCGCGGTGGCCGATCATCACGATGTCGTAGCCTTGGCGATGCAAGCGCTGCACCTCGTGGTGTACCTTGGTGACTAGGGGGCAGGTGGCGTCGAGCACGGTGAGGCCACGAGCCCGGGCGCGCTCGTGGATCGCCTGAGCCACGCCGTGGGCACTGAAGACGACCACGGCACCGTCGGGCACTTCGTCGAGCTCTTCGACGAAGATCGCACCGCGCGCGCGCAAGGTTTCGACCACGTGGCGGTTGTGCACGATCTCGTGGCGCACGTAAATCGGGGCCCCGAAACGTTCGATCGCCCGTTCGACGATCTCGATGGCGCGATCGACCCCGGCGCAGAAGCCGCGGGGGTTGGCGAGGAGCACGGTGGGGGTGGTGTTCATGGGTCAGCTGATGCCGATGATGTGCACTTCGAGCCGGACGGTTTTGCCGGCAAGAGGATGGTTGAAGTCCACGACGCCATACTCGTCGGTGAGTTCCCGTACCAGCCCCGTATAGCGCGAGCCGTCGGGAGCGGCGAACTCCATGAGCGTCATGGCCTCGGTGACTTCCGGCGGAAAATCGGCACGCGCCACCCGCTCGACGAGCTCGGGGCGATGCGGGCCGAAGGCTTCTTCGGGCGGCAGCGTGAAGACGCGGTGCTCGCCCACGCTCAGTCCCACCAAACAGCGCTCTAGCGCCGGCAAGACCTCGCCCGTGCCCAGCTGCAAGGTGGCGGGGGTGGCCTCGAAGGTACTCACCACGGCGGTGCCGTCTTCGAGGAGAAACCGGTAGTGCAGGGTGACGAGGCTGTCGGGGCGGACGGTGTCGGTCATGTCGCTCATTCCTGGGAGGCGGGGCGATGGGTATCATGGGGGCGGCGGTACTGCCACAGCAGCAACGCCACGCCGACGGTGATGGCACTGTCGGCGAGGTTGAAGGCGGGCCAAGCCCAACGGCCGGCGTGAAAGAGCAGAAAATCGTAAACGGCGCCGTGCACCAGCCGGTCGACGGCATTGCTCAACGCCCCCCCGACGATCAGGCCGTAGGCGAGGCGCTCCATTCGTTTCGCCTCCGAGTTCGCGGCGAGCCACAGCAGCCATGCGCTCACGGCGAGCGCGAGCAGGAGAAAAAACCCGCGCTGCCAGCCTCCGGCGTGCGCGAGAAAGCTGAAGGCTGCGCCGGTATTGTATACCGAGACGAGCTGCAGGAAAGGCGCGAGCACCAGGCGCTCGCCCTCGGGGATCCAACGCGAGAGAGCGAGCTTGCTGCCCTGGTCGAGCGCCATCACCGCCAGGGCGATGGCGAGCGTCGGCTGCAGGCGGGCGAAGGCGCTCATGCCCAGCGGCGCGTCTCGCCCGCGCCGTGCAGATTGTCGACGCAGCGTGCACACAAGGTGGGGTGCTCGGGGTCGCGACCCACGTCGGCTTCATAGTGCCAGCAGCGCTCGCATTTGGCGTGTGGGCTCGGCTCGACCTCGATGCCCTCGTCTGCAGGCGAGTCGACTTCGACCAGGCGCGCTTGCGAGGTGATGAGGGCGAACTTGAGCTCTTCGCCCAAGGCCGCGAGCGCGGCGTAGCGTTCGCCGTGGGCACGGATCGTGACTTCGGCCTGCAGGGAGGGGCCGACGCGGCCTTGCATGCGCACCGCCTCGATCGCCTTGTTGACCGCCTCGCGCGTCTCGAGCACGAGCGTCCAGCGACGTTCGATCGTTTCGGCGTCAGCGACTTCCGGAATCTCGTGCCAGGTGTGCAGCATCACGCTGTCGTCGTCGCTGCCGGTGAGGTAGGTCCAGATCTCTTCGGCGGTGAAAGCGAGCACTGGCGCCATCAGGCGCACGAAGGCGTGCAAGATGTGGTGGAGTGCCGTCTGCGCCGAGCGCCGCGGCAGGCCATTGGCAGGCGTCGTGTAGAGGCGATCCTTGAGGACGTCGAGGTAGAAGGCGCCCAGTTCCTCGGCGGCGTAGTTCTGCAGCGCCTGCACCACCTTGTGGAATTCGAAACGCTCGTAATCGGCGCAGACCTGCGCCTGCAGGTGCGCCAGCCGCAGCAGGGCGTAGCGGTCGAGCTCCACCATGTCTTCCACTGGAACCGCATCCCGCGCGTACTCGAAGTCGGCCACGTTGGCGAGCATGAAGCGCAGCGTGTTGCGCAGTCGCCGGTAGACCTCGACGACGCGGTCGAGGATCTCCTTGGAGATGGTGAGCTCGCCGGAATAATCCGTGGCGGCGACCCACAGACGCAGGATTTCGGCGCCGAGCGTGTCGGCGACCTGCTGCGGTGCGACGACGTTGCCGCGCGATTTCGACATCTTCAGCCCTTGGCCGTCGACGACGAATCCGTGCGTGAGCAGCCCCCGGTAGGGCGGATGCCCGTCGATGGCACAGCCGGTGAGCAGCGACGAATGGAACCAGCCGCGGTGCTGGTCGGACCCCTCGAGGTACAGGTCGGCCGGATGCCCCAGCTCGGGATGCGAGCCGCGCAGCACGTGCACGTGGGTGGTGCCGGAGTCGAACCACACGTCCAGCGTGTCGAGCACTTTCTCGTAGCGATCCGCTTCCTCGCCGAGCAGTTCGCGGGGATCGAGCCGGAACCAAGCCTCGATCCCCTCGCGCTCGACGCGCCGGGCGACTTCCTCGATGAGCTGCGCCGTAGCGGGGTGCGGTTCGCCCGTGGTCTTGTCGACGAAGAAGGCGATCGGTACGCCCCAGTTGCGTTGGCGCGAGATGCACCAGTCGGGACGATTGGCGATCATGGCATGCAGCCGCGCCTGACCCCAGGCCGGATAGAAACGCGTGGCTTCCACGCCGCGCAAGGCTTTGTCGCGCAGGGTCTCGCCGTCGGGCAGGGTGCGACCGGGGATCGTGTCCATGGCGATGAACCACTGGCCGGTGGCGCGGTAGATCGTCGGGCTCTTGTGGCGCCAGCAGTGGGGGTAGCTGTGGCGGATCGGCGCGTGGGCGAAGAGCGATCCGACCTCCTCGAGCTTGGCGACGATCTTTGGGTTCGCGTCCCAGATCGAAAGCCCGCCGAAGAAGGGGAGCGCAGGATCATAGGTCCCGTCGCCGCGCACGGGCATGAGGATGTCTTCCTGGCGTATGCCCGCCTTGAGACAAGTGACAAAGTCGTCGACCCCGTAGGCCGGCGCCGAATGCACCAGACCCGTGCCGGTGGAGGTATCGACGTAATCCGCCGCGATCACCAGGCTGTCGCGGGAATGGAAAGGGTGGCGGAAACGCAGCCGGTCGAGCGCCGCGCCGTGCGCCGCCCCCAGCACGCGCCCCTCGAGTCCGTAGCGCGCGAGCGCCTGTTCGCGCAGCGCCGCGGCGAGGATGAGCGCGCCGCGGGGTGTGGCCACCAGTTCATAGACGACTTCGGGGTGCACGTTGATCGCCTGGTTGGCGGGGATGGTCCACGGCGTGGTGGTCCAGATCACGGCGTAGATCGGCCCTTGCGGCGGCTCGCTCAGGCCGAAGGCGTGGGCGAGGCGCGTGCGTTCGGCGGGGGCTTCGAGGGGGAAACCGACGTCGATCGCCGGCGAGGTGCGCTCGGCGTATTCGATTTCGGCTTCTGCCAGGGCCGAGCCGCAGTCGAAACACCAGTTGACGGGTTTGAGCCCCTTGTAGAGGTAACCCCGCTCATAGATTTTGCCCAGCGCCCGGATTTCGTTCGCCTCGTTGGCGAAGTTCATCGTGAGGTAAGGGTTGTCCCAGTCGCCCAGCACACCCAGTCGGATGAAATCTTTCATCTGGCGCTGGATCTGCTCGGCGGCGTATTCGCGGCAGCGGCGGCGGGCCTCGTCCGGCGGCAGGTGTTTGCCGTGGAGTTTTTCGATCTGGTGCTCGATCGGCAGACCGTGGCAGTCCCAGCCCGGGACGTAGGGGGCGTCGAACCCGGCCAGCGTCTTCGAGCGTACGATGATGTCCTTGAGGATCTTATTGACCGCGTGTCCGATGTGAATGTCGCCGTTGGCGTAGGGCGGGCCGTCGTGCAGTACGAATTTGGGTCGACCGCGACAGACCTCGCGGATCTTGCGGTAGAGTTTTTTCTGCTGCCATTGGGCGATCCAGCCCGGCTCGCGTTTGGCGAGGTTGGCGCGCATGGGGAAGGGTGTATCGGGAAGGTTGAGCGTGGCACGATAGTCGGTCATGGATGATCCTCGGTCAGGGGGAACGCCGCACCGTGATGTCGATGCCATTGGCGGGCATGGACGACGTCTTCGGCGATCTGGGCTCGAAGGGCGTCCAGGTCGGCGAATTTGCGTTCCTCGCGCAGTTTGTGGAAGAAGGCGATGCACAGGCGACGGCCATAGCATTCGCCGTGCCAGTCGAGCAGGTGGACCTCGAGCCGTGGCAAGAGTCCGCCCACCGTCGGGCGCAGGCCGATGTTGGCCACCGCGGGCAGCGGCGCGGCGGCAAGCCCTGCGACGCTGCAGACATAAACGCCCGGCGGGGCGAGCCGTCGGGGTGACAAGGGAATGTTGGCGGTGGGAAAACCGAGTGCGCGCCCGAGCTTCTCGCCGTGCATCACTCGGCCCTCGATGCTGTACGGGCGGCCGAGCAGACGCGCGGCCTGGGCGAGCTTGCCCTCGGCCACCAGGGTACGGATGAGGCTGCTGGAGACGCGCAGTCCGTCGATGCGCACTTCCGGGACCGGCTCGACGGTGAAACCGAAACGCTCACCGGATTCGAGCAGTTCGGCGAGCCCCCCGCTGCGACGGGCGCCAAAGCGGAAATCGTCGCCGATGACGAGGTGCCGGACGTTCATGCCGCGCACGAGCAGCGTTTCGATGAATTCCGCGGCTCCGAGCCGGGCAAGGCGCAGGTCGAATCGTAGCACGTGCAGGCGATCGAGCGCCGAGTCGGCGAGCGCGAGGAGTTTTTCGCGCAAAGTGCTCAGCCGCGGCGGGGCGGATTGGGGGGCGAAGAATTCACGCGGGTGGGGCTCGAAAGTGAGGGCGGCGGCCTGAATTCCGGCTTCGTCGGCGCGCTCGCGCACCAGACGCAGCAAGACCTGGTGTCCGCGATGGACGCCGTCGAAGTTGCCGATCGTCAGCACGGTAGGCGGATGAGGTCCGCCGATGCCTCGGATGACGCGCATGATGGCCGTGGCCCGGGAAAAACTTCGATTATATCGACTGTGCGGCGAAAAGCGCCGCTTCAGCCTTTACCGTCTCGGGCCGCCATCAAAAGGCGTGGTGTCGGTGAGGTCGCTTCGAGATAGCGCTGCAGCCCCTTGTAGATCGCCTGGGCCAACCGCTCCTGATAGTCGGGATCGGTGAGGCGGCGTTCTTCGAGCGGATTGCTGATGAATGCGGTCTCGATGAGGACGGCGGGCACGTCCGGGTTGCGCAGCACGGCGAAGTTGGCGTATTCGATGTCGCGTTTGTGCAGGGGGTTGATCTCGCCGAGCGAGGAGAGGAGGTAACGACCGAGCTTGGCGGAATCCTGCATGGTCGCCGTGAGGGAGAGATCGAGCAGGGTCTTGGCGACGTGCTCGTTCTTGCTGCCGAGATTGACTCCGCCGATCAGGTCGGCTTCGTTTTCCTTGTTGGCGAGCCAGCGGGCGGTGGTACTCGAGGCGCCGCGATCGCTCAGCACGTAGACCGAACTGCCGCGTGCATCCGAACCGACGACGGCATCGGCGTGGATCGACACGAAAAGATCCGCTTGGGCGGCGCGGGCACGGCGTACCCGCTCACCCAAGGGGACGAAATAATCGTCATTGCGCGTGAGGGCACAGCGCAGGTTGGGCTGGGCATCGAGAATGCGTTTGAGCCGGCGGGCGACTGCCAGCGTCACGTCTTTTTCGCGCGAGCCGAAGCGGCCGATGGCGCCCGGATCTTCGCCGCCGTGGCCGGGATCGATCACGACCACGTAGGGGGCGCTAGCCGATGCCCGAGCCTTGGCCGGAGTGCCCTTGGCCCGGGGCGGGGGAGAGGTTGCAGGGGGGAGATCGGGTGTTTCGCTCAGTTGGGGCGCTGCGGCCACGGGTGGCGAAGGAGCCCGTTTGTTGCCAAGGTCGGCGAGCAGGGCCTGGATGGGATCACGCGGTGTGGTGGGATAGACGTCGATCACCAGGCGGTAGCGGTACTGGGCCACCGGATCGAGCGTGAAGATCTGCGGCTCGGCCTTTTGCTTGAGATCGATGACCACGCGCACGACGTCGGGACGGAACTGCCCCACCCGCACGCCCTGGATGTAGGGGTCTTCCGGCGTGATCTTGCTAGGCAAGCCTTTGAGGACGGCATCGACGCTCATGCCCGGAAGATCGATCACGAGGCGGTCGGGATCGGGAACGAATTGGTATTCGAAATGTAGCGGTTGGTTCGCCTCCAGCGTGATTCGCGTATAGTCTTCGGCCGGCCAGGCGCGTACGGCGACGAAGGCCGCACCCTGCGCCCAGCCCAGACGGGGCGTGAGGGTGAAAGCGGCCAAAAGCGCGCCGGCCTGGCCGAGAAAGCGCCGCCTGCGGGGGGCGACGGCATCAGTCAGCGCGATGAGGCGAGACGGTCGAGGCATTCACTGGCCCTCGGGGTCGAAGCAGTGAGTCGGGCTTCGCGGCTGCCGTCGGGGCGCGGCGTGAGCGCGAGCGTCAGATCCGGCGCCGGCGTGTGCGGGATGGCCTTTTCCGGCCATTCGATCAGGCACACACCCGTGCCGTCGAAGTATTCGTCGAGCCCGGCGCCGAAGAATTCCTCGGGCGTCGCGAAGCGGTAGAAGTCGAAATGATACAAGTTTAGACCGGAAACGGTGTACGGTTCGACGAGCCCGTAGCTTGGGCTCTTGACGGGGCCGGTATGTCCCAAGGCTTTGAGCAAGGCACGCACGAAGGTCGTTTTGCCGGCGCCGAGCGGTCCGACGAGATGGATGACCCAGCCGGGAGCGAGGCAGCCGGTGAGGCGCTGGGCGAGCGACGCCGTGGCGGATTCGTCGGCAAGGGTGAGAAGGAGTTCTCGATGCAAGGACATGAGGAACCTCGGACGGCGGGGCCGATGGACTGGGCGGCGCGCAAGCGCGCGATCGCTGGGGCGGCGGCCCGGCTGGGGTTTTCGGCGATGCAGGTGGCCGAGCCGGACTTGTCGGAGCGCGAGGCGGGCTTGCTCGCCTGGTTGGAGGCCGACTTTCATGGTGAGATGGATTATATGCGCCGGCATGGCCTTTTGCGTGCGCGCCCCGCGGAATTGGTGCCGGGCACGGTGCGGGTGATCTCTTTACGCTTCCCTTATTGGCCTGCGGGTGCGGCCCCGGCGCAGGACGTGCTCGCCGACCCGAGGCTCGGTTATGTGTCGCGCTATGCCCTGGGGCGGGATTACCACAAAGTCGTGCGCGCGCGCCTGGCAAAGCTCCTTGCGTTCATGGAAACGCTGGGGCCGCACCGGGGGCGGGTCTTCGTCGATTCGGCGCCGGTGATGGAAGTGGCCCTTGCCGAGCACGCGGGGCTCGGCTGGCGCGGCAAGCACACGCTCTTGTTGAATCGCGAGGAAGGGTCTTTTTTCTTTCTCGGCGAGATCTTCACCGATTGGCCCTTGCCGGTCGACGAACCGGTTGCGCCGCACTGCGGGCGCTGCACGCGCTGCCTCGATCTCTGCCCGACCCGGGCGATCGTGGCTCCCTATCGTCTGGACGCGCGCCGATGTATTTCTTATTTGACCATCGAGCATCCGGGGCCGATTCCCGAATCCCTGCGCCCGATGATCGGCAATCGCGTCTATGGCTGCGACGATTGCCAACTCGTCTGCCCGTGGAATCGCTTCGCGCGGCGCGTCGAGCTGCCGGAATTCGTGCCACGCCATGGGTTGGATGCGCCGGCGCTCACTTCGCTCTTTGCCTGGAGCGAGACCGAGTTCCTGGAGCGCTTCGCCGGCAGTCCCATCCGGCGCATCGGCTGGGAACGGTGGCTGCGCAACCTGGCCGTGGCCCTGGGCAACGCGCCCACGAGTCCGGACGTGGTGGCGGCGCTCATGGCGCGGCGCGAGCATCCCTCCCTCCTGGTGCGCGAGCACGTCGCCTGGGCGCTCGCACGGCATGGAGCGTCTCGAGGGGTGGTGCTACACTCGCGCTTTTGCGGGGATGGCACGGGATGACGAAGGCGGAGCGCCCCATCGGGGTGTTCGATTCCGGGGTGGGCGGTTTGACGGTGGTGCGCGCCCTCATGGAGCGGCTGCCGTTCGAATCCATCGTTTACTTCGGCGACACGGCGCGCGTGCCCTACGGGATCAAGTCGCCCGACACCATCGCGCGTTACGCGGCCCAGCTCACCCGTTTCCTGCTCGCGCAGGACGTGAAGATGCTGATCGTGGCGTGCAACACCATGGCGGCGGTGGCGCAGGAGGTGGTGCGCGCGCTCGCCGGACCGAACGTGCCGGTGCTCGACGTGATCGAGGCCGGCGCCCGGGCGGCGGTGGCGGCCACGCGCAACGCCACGGTGGGCGTGATCGGCACACCGACCACCATCAACAGCAATGCCTATGCGCTTCGCATTCACGCGCTGCGCGGCGACGTGCGGGTGCATTCACAAGCCTGTGCCCTCTTCGTGCCGTTGGTGGAGGAGGGCTGGCTCGACCATCCGGTGACGCGGCTCACCGCCGAGGAGTACCTCAAGCCGGTGCTCGCCGAAGGGGTGGACACCCTCGTGCTCGGCTGTACTCATTATCCCTTGCTCAAGCCGGTGCTCGCCGAGATCGCCGGGCCGCGGGTGCGTATCGTCGATTCGGCCGTGACCACGGCCGAGCAGGCGGCCCGGGTGCTCGATCGGGAAGAGGGGCTGCGCGCCGGCGCCGGTGCCGCTCCTCGCCATCGTTTCTATGTGACCGACGTCCCTTTGCGCTTCCAGACGATTGCTGAACGATTCCTGGGGCGGTCCTTGCCGGAAGTGGTGCGCGTCGACGTGCCGGAGTAAGGTTCAGGGCTCGGGACCCCTTTTGACAGGGCGACGCGGATCGGCGCTCCATTCGCTCCATGAGCCGGGATAGAGGCGCGAGCCGCTCAGTCTCGCCCATTCCATGACGAGCAGGTTGTGGCAGGCGGTGACGCCGGAGCCGCATTGATGTACCACTTCCGACGGATCGCGGCCGGCAAGGAGCGCTGCGAATTCGGCGCGCAGAACCTCGGGCGGACGGAATCGGCCGTGCTCGTCGAGGTTGAGACGATAGAATCGGTTGATCGCGCCGGGGATATGCCCGGCTCGAGGGTCGAGTGCCTCGTTCTCGCCGCGATAGCGATCAGGACTGCGGGCATCGAGGATGAGGAACCGGCCTGTTCCGAGGTGGGCGAGGAGTTCGTCGGCGGTGACGGTGGGCATGCACGGCTCGGGTGCGGCCGGGTAGGTACATGGCGCAGCTTGCCGCACGCTGCGGTCGAACGGCAGATTGTCGCTGCGCCAGGCGTTCCAGCCCCCGTCGAGCACGGCCACGCGCCGATGCCCGATCCAGCGCAGCATCCACCACGCGCGCGCCGCGAACATTCCTCCGTCGTCATCATAGACGACGACTTGCGTTTCGGGCGTGATACCGCAGTTCCCTACGAAACGGACGAAATCGCCATACGGCGGAAGGGGGTGGCGCCCATTCGTGCCGGTGCGGAGACCGGAGAGATCTTCGTCCAGATGCCAGAAGATCGCTCCAGGAACGTGGGCCTCTGCCCAGGCCCGGCGGCCGATCGCAGGATCGCTGAGGTCGTGTCGACAGTCGATTACCCGCCAGGAAGGGTCGTCCAGGTACTCGGCGAGCGTTCGCGTCGAGACGATGGGAGCGACGGAGTCAGGGGTTGTGATGCGCATTTCGTCCCTCCTTGAGCCAGGCGACGGCTTCTTCTTCCGAATCGAAGACCTTGATCTCCGCTTCGAGGAAGAGGCTCTCGAGCCAGGTGAGCAGGGTGAGCCAGTCGTCTTCGGCGACGATGGCGATGCGGCGAAAGTCGCCCGGATGCTGGCGGGCGAAACGAAATTCTTCCCAGGCGGCATCGATGGTGAACCCCAGCATGCCGCGCAAGTCGAGCAAGACGTCTACCGGGCCACTAAAGCGGTTGCGGTACTCGACCGCATCTTCGAATTGGCGAAAATCCTCGAGCGTGAATTCGCCGAAGACGGCGGCGGAAATGAAGTCGTCGCGAACCTCGATGGTGATCACGGCGGCGGGCTCCCTACGGGCGTAACGGTCGTTGCACACTATAACGGCACAGTGCCGCTGCCGCAAGTCGCATCCGGGTACAAAGGCAGACGCAAGACCACTCGCAACCCATGCGGTTGCACCGATTCCAGGCAAAGACTGCCACGCAGGGCGCGGGCGAGGTTGGCGGCGATCGACAACCCCAGTCCGGTGCCGCCGGTACGGGGGTTGCGCGAGGGCTCCAGCCGCACGAAGGGTTCCAGCACGGTTTCGCGCGCTTCGGGCGGAATGCCCGGTCCATCGTCCTCGACGATGAATTCGCAGAATTTGCCGGCAACGGACCGTAATCCCAGCTTGGCCCGCGTTCCGTAGCGCAGGGCATTGTCGAGCAGGTTGGCGAGGATGCGTCCGAGGGCAGTCGGATCGAGGTGCGCCGTCAGCGCGGAGGTAGGCAAGTCGGCCTCGATCGCGGCGCCCCCCTCGTGGTAGAGATCGAGGAGATCGGTGGTGAAGGCAACGAGGTCCACTTCCTGGTATTCGAGGCGTGGAGTGAGGCTGCGGGCATAGTCGAGGCTGAGCTCGATGAGCCGCTGCATCTCGCTCAGGTCGCGTTCGATGCCGGCGCGGGTCTCGTCTTCGGGCAGCGATTCCAGGCGCAGACGGATGCGCGCGAGCGGCGTGCGCAGATCGTGCGCGATGCCGGCAAGCAGGGCCGTGCGGGCGGTGAGGAGCTGTTCGAGCCGCTCCCGCAGGGCGTTGAGGGTGCGGGCGGTGAGTGCGACCTCATAGGGGCCGTGCTCGGGAAGGGGAGCGGCCGGGGCCTGAGGGGTGGCAAAGGTTTCGAGCGCACGGATGAGACGCTCGAGCGGTGCAGTGACACGACGCAGGGCCCAGAGCGCGATGATCCAAGTGCCGATTCCGGCAAGGGCGAGGGCGGCGACGATGCGCCATGGCAGGCCGGGGGGACGATGCGGGGCGGGTGGCAACATCGCACTCAGAGGGGTTCCGTCCTCGAGTACGACGGTGAGACCTTGTCGTGGCCCGGCTTCGGTGTCGATCTCCCAAAAAGCGATGTCTTCCAGGGAGAGGAAATCGGCGAGCGCTTCATGCCAGGCCGGCGGCAGCGGCAGGAGACGAGCCTGGGGGGGTGGCTCGGCAGGCGCGACGAGCAAGGGGGCGAATTCCCAGCGTTGCACGGCCTGCAGCCGCTCGTTCCAGGGCAGGGCCTCCATCACGGCGACGGCGCGCGCGAGCGCCTGAGCGGCGTCGCGTTGCACTCTCGCTTCGGCCGCGACCCGGCTCTGATGGGCGAGCAACCCCAAGGTGAGGGCAAAGAGCGCCACGACGGCGGCGCTCACGACCCATGCGAGCCGGGTGCTCAGGCGCCGGCCGAAGGAAAGCAGAGGCAGCAGGCTCATTCGATCGCTTCGACCGGGGCGGCAAGCACGTATCCTTGGCCGCGTACCGAGCGAATCGCTCGCGGTGCCTGGGGATCGACCTCGAGTTTGGCGCGCAGGCGGCTGACGGCGATGTCGATGGCGCGGTCGAACACGTCGGCGCCGCGCCCGCGCGTGGCACGCATGAGGTAGTCGCGCGTGAGCACTTCGTTGGGATGCTGGACGAAGAGCGACAAGAGGGCGAACTCGCTGCCGGTGAGCGGCAGTGAGGTGTCGTCGGGCAAGACGATGGTACGTGCCACGGAGTCGAATTCGATCCGACCGATGCGCCAGCGGCGTGGCGCGAGCGAGGGTTGGGCGCCAGGGCCACGCGTGCGCCGCAAGATCGCCTTGATGCGCGCTTCGAGTTCGCGCGGCAGAAAAGGCTTGGTGAGATAGTCGTCGGCACCGACCTCGAGACCGAAGACGCGGTCGAAGTCGTCACTGCGCGCGGTGAGCATCAGCACCGGTACCGCCTGAGTACGCGGATTCGCCCGCAGTCGACGCAGCACACTGGGGCCGTCTTCTGCGGGCAGCATCCAGTCGAGCACGATGAGATCGGGCAGGCGCTGCGCCAGCACCCCATCGAGCGCCGCGGCATCGGCCACCGCATCGACCGAAAATCCCCGCCGTCGCAGATCCTCGGCCAGCAGCCGGCGGAATTCGTGATCATCGTCCACCAGGACGAGGTGATAGGGGGTTTCCATCGGGGCGTCCCGGATCCAGGAAATGTCGCTTCCATTATCGCGCAGTCGCCAAGAAAGAAAAATGCGCGATCGTCGTCGAAAACAAACGTTACACGCTGCAACGCTGTGGAGGGGCGCAGGCTGCCTCCCCATGCTCTAATGACGGTGTCCGAAAGGGACATCATGAGACCAGGAGGAAATGATGATGAATGCACGGATGACGAACAACGGTCGTGCCCGCCATTGGCGGCAGGGTCTCGTTGCCCTGGCCCTGATCGGGGCGGCAGGGGTTGGGTTTGCGCAACAGCCTCCGGCGCCTCCGGGACCCATGGGGCCGGGAGCGGGCTCGGCGGCGCGCCAGCAGATGACGCCGGAGCAATGGCGCGAACGCATGCAGCAGCGCCACGAGGCCGAAGTGAAACGCCTGGAAGGTCTGCTGCACCTGCGCCCCGAGCAGCGTGCCGCTTGGGAAGAATTCGTCGCTGCCTGGGACAAGCACCGCGAGCAATTCTTTTCCTATCGTTGGGACCAGGAGGATCAGCGCACCGTCACGGCGCTGGGACGGCTGCAGCAGCGTGAAGAGATGCTTTCGGCGCACCTCGAGGCGGTGCGTGGCCTGCGCGAGGCGGTGCAGAAGTTCTACATCCAGCTCGACGACGCGCAGCGCGACGTATTCGATCGTGAGTTCATGCGTACGCACCGGGACAAAGGGCCGCGTCACGAGCCGCCCAAGCCCCGCTGATTTCCCCGCATTCGCCCTTGAATGAGCCGATCGCGGCGCGTGATTGCCTGATCACGTCGCCGTGATCGTTTTTTTCGATCGGTTTCCCCCTTGGCGCACGGAACAAACGCCTCTAGAATGGCCTCTGAAGCAGCATAGGCAGTATTTTCAGGAGTCCGCCCCTTGAACAACGTCGTCAAGAATCTCGCGATCTGGATCGTCATCGGCATGGTGCTGATGACGGTCTTCAACCAGTTCAACGAACGCCCCGCCCCGACCAACACCATGGAGTACTCTCAATTCATGGAGGAGGCCAAGTCGGGCCGCATCACCAAGGCCGTCATCGACGGGCGCGTGGTCAAGGCGCTCACCGTCGATGGGCGTCAGGTCACGGTCTATACGCCGGGCGTTCAGGATATCTGGATGGTGTCCGACTTGATGAAAGCCGGGGTGCGCATCTCGGCGAGCAAGCCGGATGAGGGGCCGTCGCTGCTCACCAACATCTTCGTGTCCTGGTTCCCCATGATCCTGCTCATCGGCGTGTGGGTCTTCTTCATGCGCCAGATGCAGGGCGGCGGCAAGGGTGGCGCCTTTTCGTTCGGTAAATCGCGGGCGCGTCTGCTCGACGAGTCGAGCAACACCGTCACCTTTGCCGACGTCGCCGGCTGCGACGAGGCCAAGGAAGAAGTGCAGGAGCTCGTCGATTTCCTGCGCGATCCGTCCAAATTCCAGAAACTCGGCGGACGCATCCCCAAAGGCGTGCTGATGGTGGGCCCTCCGGGTACGGGTAAGACGCTGCTCGCCAAGGCGATCGCCGGCGAGGCCAAGGTGCCCTTCTTCAGCATTTCGGGTTCCGACTTCGTCGAGATGTTCGTCGGCGTGGGCGCGGCGCGCGTGCGCGACATGTTCGAGCAGGCGAAGAAACACGCCCCCTGCATCATCTTCATCGACGAGATCGACGCCGTGGGCCGCCAGCGCGGCGCCGGCTTGGGTGGTGGCAACGACGAGCGCGAGCAGACGCTCAACCAGCTGCTCGTCGAAATGGACGGGTTCGAGGGTGCGAGCGGCATCATCGTGATCGCCGCCACCAACCGTCCCGACGTGCTCGACCCCGCGCTGTTGCGCCCGGGGCGTTTCGACCGGCAGGTGGTGGTCTCGCTGCCCGACGTGCGCGGCCGCGAACAGATCCTCAAGGTGCACATGCGCAAGGTTCCGATCGCACCCGACGTCGACGTCTCCATCCTCGCGCGCGGCACGCCGGGCTTCTCCGGTGCGGATCTCGCCAACCTCGTCAATGAGGCGGCGCTATTCGCCGCGCGCAGCAACAAGCGTCTGGTGGACATGGACGACTTCGAGCGGGCCAAGGACAAGATCATGATGGGGGCCGAGCGGCGCTCGCTCATCATGTCCGAGGAAGAGCGGCGCAACACCGCCTATCACGAAGCCGGGCATGCGGTGGTGGCCAAGCTCCTCGACAAGACCGATCCGGTGCACAAGGTCACCATCATCCCGCGCGGCCGCGCCCTGGGCGTGACCATGCAGCTGCCCGAGGGCGATCGCTACAGCCAGGACAAGGAGCGCTTGCTGCAGATGATTGCCGTGCTCTTCGGCGGGCGTATCTGCGAAGAGATCTTCATGCACCAGATGACCACCGGGGCCTCCAACGACTTCCAGCGCGCCACCGACATCGCACGCAAGATGGTGACGCAGTGGGGCATGTCCGACGTACTCGGACCGATGGTCTATGGCGAAGAGGAGGGCGAGATCTTCCTGGGCCGTTCGGTGACCACGCACCGCAATCTTTCCGAGGCGACCATGCAGAAAGTCGATGCCGAGATCCGGCGCATCATCGACGAGCAGTATGCATTGGCGCGTCGCCTCATCGAAGAGAACCGCGACAAGGTCGAGGCGCTCGCCCAGGCCCTTCTGGAATACGAAACGCTGGATGCCGAGCAGATCGACGACATCATGGCCGGTCGTCCACCCCGTCCGCCCAAGGATCAGGGCAATGGCGGTGCCTCACGCCGGGGCGGCAGTGCTGCCGGCCGGGCGAGCGAGCCCAAGCCCGGCGCTGCACCCGACTCACCCGAGCCGGTGGTGTGATGCGGTGGTTGCAGGCGGGGCGCTTTCGGCTCGATCTCTCCGAGCCGAAAGTGATGGGCATCGTCAATCTCACCGAGGATTCCTTCTCCGGCGACGGGCTCGGCGCGCAGCGTGATCGGGCGCTGCGCCAGGCTGAGGCCTTCATCGCGGCTGGGGTCGATCTGCTCGATTTCGGCGCGGAATCGACGCGCCCCGGGGCCGAACCCGTGCCGGCCGAGCGCGAGCTCGAGCGCTTGCTGCCGGTGCTGGAAGCCCTGAAAGGGGCGCCGGTGCCGCTGTCGGTCGACACGATGAAACCCGAAGTGATGCGCGAGGTGCTGCGCGCGGGGGCCGATCTCATCAACGACGTGGCCGGATTCCGCCTGCCCGGCGCCATCGAGGCGGTGGCCGCCAGCGACTGCGCTTTGTGTGTCATGCACATGAAAGGCGAGCCGCGCACCATGCAGCAGTCTCCCGTCTATACGGACGTGCTCGCCGAAGTCGAGGAATTTCTCGAAGAACGAACCGCGGCGCTGCAGGCGGCGGGCGTGGCGCGCGAGCGCATCCTTTGGGACCCGGGGTTTGGTTTCGGCAAGACGCTGGAGCACAATGCGGCGCTCTTTCGCGCCCTGCCGCGGTTGGCGGCGCGTCAGCCGCTCCTGGTGGGCGTGTCGCGTAAAACCATGATCGGCCAGATCACGGGCCGGCCCGTGGGCGAGCGGCTTGCCGGCAGCCTTGCGGCCGCCGTGCTCGCCTGGGTTCATGGCGCCGCCATCGTGCGGGTGCACGACGTGACGGCCACCATCGATGCCTGCGAGATCGTGCGTGCACTGGGGCCGTTTTCTGGCGACACCATGCCAGCCCAGGCTTTTCGCCCCTGATTTCGTGCGACAATTCGCACCCTGCGCAGCATAGGGTGTAAGAATGGGTCGTTATTTCGGTACCGACGGGATCCGCGCGCGCGTCGGTGAGCCGCTGATGTCGCCGGAATTCGTTCTCAAACTGGGGCATGCTGCCGGACGGGTGCTCGCCCGTCAGGGACAAGGCGGCGCCAAACGCCCGGCGGTGCTCATCGGCAAGGATACGCGTATCTCCGGCTACATGATCGAGTCGGCGCTGGAGGCCGGTTTGTCGGCGGCCGGAGTCGACGTGGTGCTGTGTGGCCCTTTACCCACGCCGGGGGTAGCTTATCTCACCCGCGCCCTGCGGTTGGAGGCCGGGATCGTGGTGAGCGCCTCGCACAATCCCTATCCCGACAACGGGATCAAATTTTTTGGCCCGAATGGCGAGAAATTGCCCGACGCATTGGAGGCCGAAATCGAATCGGCGCTCGAGGCGCCCCTCGTCTGCCGCGAGGCGCACGAGCTGGGGCGGGCCCGACGGCTGGACGACGCCGCGGGCCGTTACATCGAATTTTGCAAGAGCACTTTTCCTTCCTCGATGTCGCTCGAGGGTTTGAGGCTGGTGCTCGATTGCGCCCATGGCGCCGCCTATCAGGTCGCTCCGGCGGTGTTCCACGAATTGGGCGCCGAGGTGGTGGCGCTCGCCAATCAGCCCAATGGATTCAACATCAACGAGGGTGTCGGGGCGACTCATCCCGAATACCTGCAGGCCATGGTCCGCACGCACGAGGCAGACTTGGGCATCGCGCTCGATGGTGACGGCGATCGGGTGATCATGGCCGATGCCTCTGGGCGTCTCTACGATGGCGATGCGCTCCTTTATGTGATCGTGCGTGACCGCGTACTCGGCGGGACTTCCATCGAAGGTGTGGTCGGAACGCTGATGACGAATCTTGGGCTCGAACACGCCCTGCTGCGGCTCGGCGTGCGGCTCGTGCGCGCCAAGGTCGGTGACCGCTACGTTGCCGAGGCGCTGCGTGAGCGGGGATGGGCCTACGGGGGTGAGAGTTCGGGGCATCTGTTGTGCCGTGAGGTCCACACCACGGGCGATGGCATCGTCAGCGCCCTGCAGGTGCTCGCTGCCTTGCGTCGGCGAGGCGAGACCCTGGCGCAAGCCTGTGCCGACCTCGTGCGCTATCCTCAAGTGTTGCGCAACGTTCCCGTGCCGCGCGGCTACGATTGGCAGACTCATCCCGGCGTGCTTGCCGCTTGTCGCGCAGCCGAGGACGAACTGGCCGCGGAAGGGCGCATCCTCTTGCGTCCCTCAGGAACGGAGCCGCTGTTGCGCGTCATGGTGGAAGGGCGCGATGCATCGCTCGTGCAGCATTGGGCCGAGATGCTCGTGGCCGCGGTCGAGGATTCGCTGGCCGCCGGGCGTACGCCGATACGTCATGAGGAGAGGACATGAAGAAAATCGTGCTCGGCAACTGGAAATCGTTGGGGGATACGGCAAGCAATGCCGTTCTGCTCGCCGCGCTTGCCGCTCATCCGCCGGCAAAGGGCGTCGAGGCGGGCATTTGTGTCCCTTTCCCTTTTCTCGCCCAGGCAAGGGCGGTCCTGGACGGTACGGCGATCGGCTGGGGAGCGCAAAACGTCAGCCCCTTCGGTGCCGGGGCCTATACGGGAGAAGTGCACGCCGGCATGCTTGCCGAATTCGGCTGCCGTTATACCCTCGTCGGGCATTCGGAGCGACGCCAGTATTTCGCCGAGACCGACGAGCAGATTGCTGATAAAATCGAGCGTTTGTTGGCTGCGAACATCCGGCCCGTGGTCTGTGTCGGCGAAACGCTCGCCGAACGTGAGGCGGGCGGCTGGTGTGAGATACTCGGCCGGCAAGTGGCGGTGCTCGCTGCCCGGCTCGGTCCGGAGAAGCTTTCCCGTGCCTGGTTCGCCTACGAACCGGTGTGGGCGATCGGCACGGGGCGTGTCGCCGCCGCGGCGGACATCGCCGAGGCGCACGCTTTCTTGCGTGAACGGCTCACGGCGTTGGGCCTGCCGCCTGAAGACATCACGATTCTCTACGGCGGCAGCGTCAAGTCGGACAACGCCGAAGGAGTCTTTGCCGTGTCGGGATGCGATGGCGCGCTCGTCGGGGCGGCCTCGCGTGTCGTCGAAGAATTCATCGCCATCGTCGCGGCGGCCGGCGCCGCGGTGGCTCGAGGATAAGGGAACGAATCATGTCTGGACTCTGGTTTTCCGTCGTGCTGACGATCCATGTCATCATCGCCGTGGCGCTCATCGCGCTGGTGTTGCTGCAACGGGGCAAAGGGGCCGACGCGGGCGCCGCCTTTGGCGGAGGATCCTCGGCAAGCCTCTTCGGGGCAAGTGGCGGGGCGAATTTCCTCAGCCGCACCACCGCGGTGCTTGCCACGCTCTTCTTTTTGACGAGCCTCACGCTCACTTATCTCGCGAGCCACCGTACCGTCGAAGGGCAGGGGAGCATCATGCAGAGCGCCCCCGTGGAAGCAGTGCCGCAACCGTCGGCTCCTTCTGTTCCTGCCCCTTCCCAGGCGCCGGCCGTGCCGCAGTAAAGAGAGGGCTTGCAAAAAGGCGGGCTTCCGCTATAATTCGCGAACTACGCAAGCCGACGTGGTGGAATTGGTAGACACGCCATCTTGAGGGGGTGGTGGCGCAAGCCGTGTGAGTTCGAGTCTCACCGTCGGCACCAGGAAAAAGCAGCTGATTCCGCTGCTTTTTTTTCGCCGAATCTATGATAAATAAATAACGACAACGGCACCGGGTTTCGTTTGCCGAGCTTCTGACGGGTGGTGCGTTTTTGCGCTATCATGAGGCCGTGTTTCTGGCGAACGGGGCAGCCAAGGGGTCATCATGATCGAGAATTATTTCCCGGTTTTCGTGTTTCTCATCGTTGCCTTGCTCTTTAGCATGGTGCCGGTGCTGCTTGGTTGGCTGCTCGGTCCCCGGCGGCCCGATCCGGAAAAACTCTCGCCCTATGAGTGCGGCTTCGAGCCTTTCGAAGACGCACGTATCCGCTTCGATGTCCGCTACTATCTGATCGCGATCCTCTTTATTCTGTTCGATCTCGAAATCGCCTTTCTCTTTCCCTGGGCGGTGGTTTTCAAAGAGATGATCGCCGAAGGATCGCATGCGCTCTACGTGTTCGGCACCGTCATGGTCTTCCTGGCAGTGCTGGTGATCGGTTATATCGTCGAGTGGAAGAACGGGGCGCTCGACTGGGAGTGAAACGATGAGCATCGAAGGGGTCATGCGCGAAGGGTTTCTTACCACTTCGCTCGATACGATCATCAACTGGACCCGTACCGGGTCGCTGTGGCCCATGACCTTCGGTCTGGCCTGCTGCGCCGTCGAAATGATCCACGCCGGTTGCTCGCGCTACGATCTCGATCGTTTCGGCGTCGTCTTCCGCCCCAGTCCGCGCCAGTCCGACGTGATGATCGTCGCCGGCACGCTGTGCAACAAGATGGCGCCGGCGCTGCGCAAGGTCTACGACCAGATGCCCGAGCCGCGCTGGGTGATCTCCATGGGCTCCTGCGCCAACGGCGGCGGCTACTACCACTATTCATACTCGGTGGTGCGCGGCTGTGACCGCATCGTGCCGGTGGACATTTACGTCCCGGGCTGCCCGCCCACGGCCGAGGCGCTGCTCTATGGCATCATTCAGCTGCAGAACAAGATCAAACGCACTTTGACCATCGCGCGCTGAGTCCCGGAGACGAGTATGAGTCGCATCGAACGTTTGGCGCAAACCCTCCAGGAGGTGCTCGGTGACAGAGCACTCGAGGTGCTCGTCGATCGAGGCGAAGTCACGCTGCGCGTGGCTGTCGCCGACTACCTCGCCGTGGCCGGGCTCCTGCGGGATCATCCCGATCTGGCGTTCGAGCAGCTCATCGACCTCTCCGGTCTGGATTATTCCGGCTATGGCAACCGTCCCTGGCCTGGTCGCCGTTTCGCCGTGGCCGTACATCTGCTGTCCTTGCAGCACAACGTGCGTCTGCGCGTCAAGGTCTTTGCCGAAGACGACGAATTTCCCGTGATCCCTTCCCTGATCGAGATCTGGCCCAGCGTCGACTGGTATGAGCGTGAGGCGTTCGACCTCTTCGGCATCCTCTTCGAAGGGCACCCGGACCTGCGGCGCATCCTCACCGACTATGGCTTCGTGGGACATCCGCTACGCAAGGATTTCCCCGTGAGCGGTCATGTCGAAATGCGCTACGATCCCCATTTGCGCCGCGTGATCTACCAACCCGTCACGATCGAGCCGCGCGTCAATGCACCGCGCATCGTGCGTGAAGCCCACTACGGGGACGTCGACCATGGCTGAGATTCGCAACTACACGATCAACTTCGGCCCGCAGCACCCTTCCGCGCACGGCGTGTTGCGGCTCATCCTCGAGCTCGACGGCGAAGTCGTCGAGCGCGCCGATCCCCACATCGGCTTGTTGCACCGTGGCACCGAGAAACTCGCGGAAACGCGCACCTGGGTGCAGTCGGTCCCCTACATGGACCGGCTGGACTACGTCTCGATGATGTGCAACGAGCACGCCTACTGCATGGCCATCGAGCGGCTGCTGGGTATCGAGGTACCGATTCGCGCCCAATACATCCGGGTGATGTTCGACGAGATCACGCGCATCCTCAATCACCTGCTCAACATTGGCACGCACGCGCTCGACATCGGCGCGATGACGATGGTGCTCTACACCTTCCGCGAGCGCGAAGACCTCATGGATGCGTACGAGGCGGTCTCCGGTGCGCGCATGCACGCGGCCTATTATCGGCCGGGCGGCGTCTATCGCGACCTGCCCGATCAGATGCCGAAGTATCAGGTGAGCAAATACAAGGACGAGAAACGCGTGCGCGAGCTCAATCGCAACCGCGAGGGGTCGTTGCTCGATTTTCTCGAAGATTTCACCGAGCGATTCCCCAAATACCTCGACGATTATCACGAACTGCTCACCGACAACCGCATCTGGAAGCAGCGCACGGTGGGCGTCGGCGTGGTTTCGCCCGAGCAGGCGCTCGCCTGGGGCTTCACCGGGCCCATGTTGCGTGGATCCGGTGTGGCCTGGGACCTGCGCAAGAAGCAGCCCTACGAGGTCTACGACCAGCTCGAATTCGACATCCCCGTGGGCACCAATGGCGATTGCTACGACCGCTATCTGGTGCGCATGGAAGAGATGCGTCAGTCGAATCGCATCATCAAGCAATGCATCGACTGGCTGCGCAAGAATCCCGGCCCGGTGATCACCGACAACCACAAGGTCGCTCCGCCTCGGCGTGAAAAAATGAAGTCGGGCATGGAGGAACTCATCCACCACTTCAAGCTGATGACCGAGGGGATCCACGTGCCGCCGGGTGAGGTCTATGCCGCGGTCGAGCATCCCAAAGGCGAATTCGGCGTCTATGCCGTCTCCGACGGCGCCAACAAACCTTACCGCGTCAAGTTGCGCGCGCCGGGTTTCGCACACCTCTCGGCGATGGATCGCATGGCGCGGGGGCATCTCATCGCCGACGTGGTGGCGATCATCGGGACCATGGACATCGTCTTCGGCGAGATCGATCGCTGAGACGGGGAGAACGCACGACCATGTTGAGTCAAGAGTCGCTCGCAAAAATCGATCGCGAAATCGCCAAATACCCCGAAGGCCAGAAGCGCTCGGCGGTGATGGCGGCGCTGCGCATCGCGCAGGAGGAGAAGGGGTGGCTCGCCCCGGAGACGATCGAATTCGTCGCCAACTATCTCGAGATCCCGCCGGTAGCCGCCTATGAAGTGGCCACCTTCTACAACATGTACGATCTCGAGCCGGTGGGCAAGCACAAGATCACCGTGTGCACCAACCTGCCGTGCGCCCTCTCGGGTGGGGTCAGTGCTGCCGAGTATCTCAAAGAGAAGCTCGGCATCGACTTCGGCGAGACCACGCCCGATGGCCTCTTCACGCTCAAGGAAGGGGAGTGCATGGGCGCCTGCGGCGATGCTCCGGTGATGCTCGTCAACAACCACCACATGTGCAGCTGGATGACGAAGGAAAAAATCGACCAGCTCATCGAGCAGCTGAGGGCCAAATGAGCGCGCAAGGACTGATCCTCAAGGGACTCGACGGCGACCGCACCTGGCGGCTCAAAGACTACGAGGCGCGCGGCGGCTATTCGGCCTTGCGCCGGCTCCTCACGGACAAGGTGCCGCCGGAGCAGGTGATCCAGGAAGTCAAGGCTTCCGGTTTGCGCGGTCGTGGCGGCGCCGGATTCCCCACGGGGCTGAAATGGAGTTTCATGCCCCGGCAGTTCCCCGGTGAGAAATATGTCGTCTGTAACTCCGACGAGGGCGAGCCGGGTACCTTCAAGGATCGCGATATCCTGCGCTACAACCCGCACGCCGTCATCGAGGGCATGATCATCGCGGGCTACGCCATGGGATGCCGGCGCGGCTACAACTACATCCACGGTGAAATTTTCGAAGTCTATTTGCGCTTCGAAGAGGCGCTCGAGGAGGCTCGCGCCGCCGGCTACCTCGGCGAGAACATCCTCGGCAGCGATTTCTCCTTCGACCTCTACGCCCATCACGGCTACGGCGCCTACATCTGCGGTGAGGAAACGGCGCTGCTCGAATCGATCGAAGGCAAGAAAGGTCAGCCGCGCTTCAAGCCGCCTTTCCCGGCGAGCTTCGGCCTCTACGGCAAACCCACCACCATCAACAACACCGAGACCTTCGCCTCCGTTCCCTTCATCCTCCAGATGGGCGGCGAAGCCTTCCTCAACCTCGGCAAGCCCAACAACGGCGGCACGAAGATCTTCTCGGTATCCGGCCACGTCAACCGTCCCGGCAACTACGAGGTGCCTCTGGGGACGCCGTTCGCCGAGCTGCTGGAGATGGCCGGCGGCGTGCGCGGCGGTCGCAAGCTCAAGGCGGTGATTCCGGGGGGTTCTTCGGCCCCAGTGCTGCCGGCCGAGATCATGATGCAGTGCACGATGGATTACGATTCCATTTCCAAGGCCGGCTCCATGCTCGGTTCGGGCGCGGTGATCGTGATGGACGAGACCACCTGCATGGTCAAGGCCCTGGAGCGCCTCTCCTACTTCTATTTCGAAGAATCCTGCGGGCAATGCACCCCGTGCCGCGAGGGTACCGGTTGGCTCTATCGCGTCGTGCATCGCATCGAGCACGGACAGGGGCGGCCCGAAGATCTCGCGCTGCTCGAATCGGTCACCGGCAACATCATGGGGCGTACCATCTGCGCCCTGGGCGATGCCGCTTCGATGCCGGTGCAGAGTTTCATCAAGCACTTCCGCAGCGAATTCGAGTATCACATCGAGCACAAGCAGTGTCTGGTGCCGCCCGAAGTGCAGCGGGCGGGAAGTGAAATCTACGTGGGGCCGTCATGCTAGAACTCGAAATCGACGGGAAGCCGGTCCAGGTCGACGACGGCAGTACCGTGATGGATGCGGCGAAGAAGCTGGGGATCTACATCCCGCACTTCTGCTACCACAAGAAACTGTCGATCGCCGCCAACTGCCGCATGTGTCTGGTTCAAGTGGAAAAGGCACCCAAGCCGCTACCGGCCTGCGCCACGCCTGCCACCAACGGCATGAAGGTGTATACACATTCGCCGGCGGCGGTGAAGGCGCAGAAAGGAGTGATGGAGTTCCTCCTCATCAATCACCCTCTCGACTGTCCGATCTGCGACCAGGGGGGTGAATGCCAGCTGCAGGATCTGGCCGTGGGCTATGGTCAGGGCGCCTCGCGCTACGACGAAGAAAAGCGCGTGGTGCACGAAAAAGACCTCGGCCCCTTGGTGCAGACGTTCATGACGCGCTGCATCAACTGTACCCGCTGCGTGCGCTTTCTCGACGAGATCGGCGGCTACCAGGAGATGGGGCAGGCGTTCCGCGGCGAGCGGGCCGAGATCATGCCCTTCCTCGGGCGTACGATCGACTCTGAGCTCTCGGGCAACATCATCGACCTCTGCCCGGTCGGGGCGCTGACGTCCAAACCCTTCCTCTACCGCGCGCGTACCTGGGAACTCACCCGCCGCCGCTCGGTGAGCCCGCACGACGGTTTCGGTTCCAACCTGATCGTGCAGTCGCGCCACGACGTGGTCAAGCGGGTGCTGCCGCTCGATACCGAAGCGATCAACGAATGCTGGCTCTCCGACCGCGACCGTTTCGCCTATCCCGGGCTCGAAGCGGCCGACCGGCTCACGAGCCCGCTCGTCAAACGCGACGGCCAATGGGTCGAAGTCGATTGGGCGACGGCGCTCGAAGTGGCGGTCAATCGCCTCAAGAGCGTCATCGACGAGGAGGGGGCACGGCAGGTGGCCTTCCTTGCGCACCCCATGGCCACCGTCGAGGAGCTCCATCTGCTCAAGCGCCTGGGTGAGGCTTTGGGGGTGGGGTTGATCGATGCGCGTCCCGATCGGCTGGATGCCAGGGCCGATGCCGCCCGCGGCGCTGCCGCCTGGCTCGGCATGGAGTATGCCGACGTCGCAGCACTCGATCGCCTCTTCGTGATCGGCTCCGCCTTGCGCCAGGAACTGCCGCTCCTCGCGCACCGCGTGCGCCAGGCGGCCAAACGCGGGCTCAAGGTGGCCGCGCTCGATTTCGTCGCCGACGACTGGCGCCTGCCGGTCGCGCCGCGGCTCGTGGCCAAACCCAGTGAATTCGTCGCCCGTCTTGCTGCCGTGGTGCGTGCCGCGGCCGAAGCGAAAGGCGTGGCGGTGCCGAGCGTAGCCGGAGAGGCTGCTGCGCCCAATGAAGCGGAACGGGCGATCGCTCAGCAGCTGCTCTCGGGTGAGCGGCGAGCGATCTGGCTCGGGGCGCTCGCCCTGGCGCATCCGGATGCGGCAGCGATCGAATCCCTTGCCACGGAATTGGCCCAGATTTCCGGCGCGACGCTCGGCTGGTTGCCGGCCGGGGCGAATGCCGTCGGGGCGCAGCTCGTGGGGGCGGTCGGTGCCGAGACGGCACTCGCTTCGCTCGCGCAGCCGCGCTCGGCCTACCTGTTGCTGCACTTGGAGCCGGAAGACTTTGCTGACGAGATGGCAGCCCAGGCGGCTTTCGAGCGTGCCCGCACGGTGGTGGCCCTCACGTCCTATGCCGGAGAGGCGTTACGTGCCCGTGCCGACGTGCTGCTGCCGGTGGCGCCCTTCACCGAGACGTCCGGCACTTTCGTCAATCTCGCAGGGATGGCGCAGTCCTTCACCGCCGTGGTGCGCCCCAAAGGGGAGACGCGGCCGGGGTGGAAAGTGCTGCGCGCCATCGGTGCGATGCTCGGATTCGCCGGATTCTCCCAGCAGAGCTCGGAAGAGGTGAAGGCCGAAGCGCTGCCGGAGGGCTGGCAGGCGCGGCTCGCGCGCAGCGGTGCTTCCGGTTTCACTGCCGCGGCGCGGTCCGCCGGCGAAGGGCTGGAGCGCATCCCGCTCGCGCATCCTTACGCGCGTGATCCGATCGTGCGCCGTTCCCCGCCGCTGCAGCAGACGGCGGAATCGCGCCGTCTGCGCATGGCGCGCCTGCATCCGGATACGGCCCGGGTGTTGAAGGTGGCCGAAGGAGATCGGATTGGCTTGGGGGCGGGGTGTGTGGCCGAGGCGGCGCTGGATGCCGGCGTGCCGCCGGGCGCCGTGTTGCTGGCCTTGGACGGGGTGTTCGCCCAGGCGGGACAGCCGTGGGCGGTGCTGAGCGTGGAGCGTGCATGATGGAATCGACTTGGCAAACCCTCGCGGCATGGTTCGGCCCAGCTTGGCCGGCGGTCTGGGTGCTTTTGAAGATCGTCGTGCTCCTCATCCCCCTGATGCTGGCCGTGGCCTACCTGACCTTTGCCGAGCGCAAGATCATCGGCTACATGCAGGTGCGCATCGGGCCGAACCGGGTCGGTCCCAAGGGCTGGCTGCAGCCGATCGCCGATGCCCTGAAGCTCCTCTTCAAGGAAGTGATCTTCCCCTCGCAGGCGAACAAGGGGCTGTACGTGATCGGGCCGATCATGGCGCTCACGCCCGCCCTGCTTGCCTGGGTGGCGATTCCCTATGGCGAGGGGATGTGGATCGCGAACATGAATGCCGGCGTGCTCTTCCTGCTCGCGGTCACCTCGCTCGAAGTCTACGGCATCATCATCGCCGGCTGGGCCTCGAACTCCAAGTACCCTTTCCTCGGGGCGATGCGCGCCTCGGCGCAGATGGTCTCCTACGAGGTGGCGATGGGCTTTGCGCTCATCTGCGTGCTGCTCATCGCCGGTAGCCTTAATTTCCAGGACATCGTCCATTCGCAGGCGCAGGGGCGATTCGCGCAGATGGGTCTGGGATTCCTTTCCTGGAACTGGCTGCCGCTCCTGCCGCTCGCGGTGGTGTACTTCATCTCGGGCGTGGCCGAGACGAACCGCGCTCCGTTCGACGTGGTCGAGGGGGAATCCGAGATCGTTGCTGGGCACATGGTGGAGTATTCGGGGATGGCGTTCGCGCTCTTCTTCCTCGCCGAATACGCCAACATGATCCTGGTTTCTTTCCTTACCTCGATCTTCTTCTTCGGCGGCTGGCTCTCGCCGGTGGGATTCCTGCCCGACGGCCTGCACTGGCTGGTCATCAAGGCAGCGGTCTTCCTCTTCCTCTTCCTGTGGTTCCGCGCCACCTTCCCGCGGTTCCGTTACGACCAGATCATGCGCTTGGGTTGGAAGGTCTTCGTGCCGATCACCCTGATCTGGCTGTTCGTGGTGACGGTGTGGATGTTGTCGCCGCTGTCGATCTGGCGCTGAGGAGAATCATACGATGGGCGCGCACAACCTGATCGGAACCTTGTTCCTGAAAGAGCTCTTCAAGGGGCTCGCCGTGACCGGGCGGCATTTCTTTGCCCGCAAGATCACGGTGCAATATCCAGAAGAGCGTACGCCGCAGAGTCCCCGTTTCCGGGGATTGCACGCGTTGCGTCGCTATCCCAATGGCGAGGAGCGCTGCATCGCCTGCAAACTGTGCGAAGCGATTTGTCCGGCCATGGCCATCACCATCGAGGCCGAGCCGCGCGCCGACGGGTCGCGCCGCACCACGCGCTACGACATCGATCTCACCAAGTGCATCTTCTGCGGTTTCTGCGAGGAGGCTTGCCCAGTGGATGCCATCGTCGAGACGCGGGTGTTCGAGTACCACGGCGAGCAGCGCGGCGACCTCTATTACACCAAGCAGATGCTGCTGGCGGTGGGCGACAAGTACGAAGCACAGATCGCCGCCGACCGGGCAGCCGACGCGAAGTATCGTTGAGACGGGAAAAGGACAGGTCATGGAATTCCAAACCGTCGTGTTCTACCTCTTCGGGGCGATCGCAGTGGCCGCGGCCCTGGGCGTGATCGTGGTGCGCAACCCGGTGCATGCCGCGCTCTTTCTGGTACTCGCCTTTTTCTCCTCGGCAGCGATCTGGCTTTTGCTCGAGGCGGAATTCCTGGCCATCGCCCTCGTGCTCGTCTATGTGGGCGCCGTGATGGTGCTCTTCCTCTTCGTCGTGATGATGCTCGACATCAACGTCGATCGCCTGCGCGAAGGGTTTTGGTCGAATCTTCCGCTGGGCTTGCTGGTCGCGGCGGTGTTGGTGGTCGAGATGGTGCTGGTGCTCACGGGCGACTTTTTCCGTAAATGGCCGGCACCGGCGCCCTTGCCGGCGGATGCGAGCAACACCGCCGACATCGGTCGGGTGCTCTATACCGTCTATGCCTATCCGTTCGAGATCGCGGCCTTGGTGTTGTTGGTGGCGATGGTGGCGGCGGTGAGCCTGACGCTGCGCAAGCGCAAGGACGTGCGCCATCTCGATCCGGCCGAGCAGGTGAAAGTGAAGGCGAGCGAGCGGTTGCGGGTGATCTCCATGCCCGCGGAAAAAGAATGAGCGGAGCGACGTGATGCTGACCTTGTCTCACTTCCTGGTGTTCGGTGCGGTCCTGTTCGCGATCAGCGTGGTCGGGATCTTCCTCAACCGCAAGAATCTGATCGTACTGCTGATGGCCATCGAGCTGATGCTCCTGGCGGTCAACACGAACTTCGTCGCCTTTTCGCACTATCTGGGCGACATCCACGGCCAGATCTTCGTCTTCTTCATCCTGACGGTGGCGGCGGCCGAGTCCGCCATCGGACTGGCGATCTTGGTGGTGCTGTTCCGCAACCGCCGCACCATTCACGTCGATGACCTCGACCAACTGAAGGGCTGATCCGATGAGCGCGATGAACGAAATGAAAACGCTCTATCCCTTGGTGCCGCTCGCGCCGCTGGTGGGTTCCATCGTCGCGGGGCTCTTCGGGCGCTGGGTGGGGCGGCGCGGAGCGCACACCGTCACCATTCTCGGCGTGCTCGTCGCTTTTCTTGCGTCGGTGGCGATCTATTTCGACGTCAAGGCCGGCAACACCTTCAACGGGCCGCTCTATGTCTGGGGTACGAGCGATGGGCTCTCCTTCCAGGTGGGCTTCCTCATCGATTCCCTCACGGTGATGATGATGCTCGTGGTCACTTTCGTGTCGCTGATGGTGCACATCTACACCATCGGCTACATGGCCGACGACCCGGGCTATACGCGCTTTTTCAGCTACATCTCGCTCTTCACCTTCTCGATGCTGATGCTGGTGATGGCCAACAACTTCCTGCAGCTCTTCTTCGGCTGGGAAGCGGTGGGTCTGGTGTCGTACCTGCTGATCGGTTTCTGGTACACGCGCCCCAGCGCCATCTACGCCAACCTCAAGGCTTTCCTGGTCAACCGCGTCGGCGACTTCGGGTTTCTCCTCGGGATCGGGCTGGTGGCGGCCTACGCCGGTTCGCTCGACTATACCGAGGTGTTCGCCAAGGCCGAGCATCTGGCGGGGCTCACCGAGACGGTCACCGGTTGGCCGCTCGTCACCGCCATCTGTATCGCGCTCTTCGTCGGCGCCATGGGCAAATCGGCCCAAGTCCCCTTGCACGTGTGGCTGCCGGATTCGATGGAAGGCCCGACGCCGATCTCGGCGCTCATCCACGCCGCGACCATGGTCACGGCCGGTATCTTCATGGTGGCGCGCATGTCGCCGCTCTTCGAGCTCTCCGACACGGCGCTCTCCTTCGTGCTGATCATCGGCGCCACGACCGCGCTCTTCATGGGTTTCCTCGGCATCGTGCAGAACGACATCAAGCGCGTGGTGGCCTATTCGACCCTGTCGCAGCTCGGCTACATGACGGTGGCGCTGGGCGCGTCGGCCTATTCGGCGGCGGTGTTCCATCTCATGACGCACGCATTCTTCAAGGCGCTCCTCTTCCTCGCCGCCGGTTCGGTCATCATCGGCATGCACCACGACCAGGACATGCGCAACATGGGGGGCTTGCGCAAGTACATGCCCATCACCTGGATCACGGCGCTCATCGGCTCGCTCGCGCTCATCGGTACGCCCTTCTTCTCCGGGTTCTACTCCAAGGACACCATCATCGAGGCGGTGGCCGAGGCGAACGTCTTCGGCGCGGGGTATGCCTATTTCTGCGTGCTCGCCGGCGTCTTCGTCACGGCCTTCTACACCTTCCGCATGTACTTCCTCGTCTTCCACGGCCAGGAGCGTTTCGGGAAGGCGCACCCTGGGCACGAGGCGCATGGTCACGACGAGCATCATGGGCTGGCGCCGGGCGAGAAACCGCACGAGTCGCCCCCGGTAGTGACGGTGCCGCTGGTGCTCTTGGCCATTCCCTCGGTGGTGATCGGCTACTTCACGATCGAGCCCATGCTCTACGGTGGTTGGTTCGGTGATGCGATCCAGGTGCTCGCCGAGAAACATCCGGCCATGGAGAAACTCGCCGAGGAATTCCACGGACCGCTGGCGATGGCGCTGCATGGCTTTACTTCGCTGCCGTTCTGGCTCGCGCTCGCCGGTGTCGTGCTCGCCTGGTTCTGCTACCTGGTGCGTCCGCAGGTGCCGGAATTCTTCGCCCGCACGTTCCGCCCGATCTACGTGTTGCTGGAGAACAAGTACTATTTCGACCGTTTCAACGAGGTGGTCTTTGCCGGCGGGGCGCGGTTGCTTGGCCGCTTCCTGTGGCAGATCGGTGATCGCACCATCATCGACGGGGCGGTGGTCAATGGCTCGGCTGCCATGGTGGGCGAGATCGCCGGCACGGCACGTTCGCTGCAGACGGGGCGGCTCTACCATTACGCCTTCGCGATGATCGCCGGCATGGTGGTGCTGCTCTGGTTCATCTACCGCGGACATTGAGGCGGGAATCGATTCCCGGTTTTTTTACGATACAACGACGACGCGCACACGGAAGAGCGACATGGCGGGAATTCCTTTACTGAGCTTGGCGATCTGGATTCCGATCCTCGGAGGGCTGCTGGTGCTCGCGGTGGGTGGCAACGACCGCAATGCGCCGCTGGCGCGGGTGACGAGCCTCTTCGCGGCGGCGCTCGGCTTTGCGGTGACGCTGCCGCTGTGGTTCGAGTTCGACGCGTCCACCTCGGCGCTGCAGTTCGTCGAAATCCGCGACTGGATCCCGCGCTATGCGGTGCACTACCACCTTGGTGTGGACGGCATCTCGATGCCTTTCGTGCTGCTCAATTCCTTCGTCACGCTCATCGTGGTAGTGGCCGGATGGGAGGTGATTCAGGAGCGCGTGGCGCAGTACATGGCCGCCTTCCTCATCATGTCCGGCATCATCAACGGTATCTTCTCGGCGATGGATGCCGTGCTCTTCTATGTCTTCTTCGAGGCTTCCCTCATTCCGCTGTATCTCATCATCGGCATCTGGGGCGGACCGAACCGGGTCTATGCGGCGATCAAGTTCTTCCTCTACACGCTCGCCGGGTCGCTCCTGATGCTGGTGGCGCTGCTCTATCTCTTCTACGCCTCCAATGGCAGTTTCGAGATCCTCGACTGGCACCGTCTGCCGCTGGGAATGGGGGCGCAGCAGCTGCTCTTCCTCGCGTTCCTCGTGGCTTTTGCCGTCAAGGTGCCGATGTGGCCGGTGCACACCTGGTTGCCGGATGCACACGTCGAGGCGCCCACCGGTGGCTCGGTGGTGCTGGCGGCCATTGCCCTGAAACTGGGCGCTTACGGTTTTCTGCGCTTTTCGCTGCCGATCGCGCCGGATGCTTCCATGGGCTTTCAGGGTCTGATCGTGGGACTCTCCCTGATCGCCGTGGTCTACATCGGTTTCGTCGCCCTGGTGCAGGAGGACATGAAGAAACTCGTGGCCTACTCCTCCATCGCGCACATGGGATTCGTCACGCTGGGCTTTTTCGTGTTCAACCGGCTCGGCATGGAAGGGGCGATCGTGCAGATGATCTCGCACGGGTTCGTCTCGGGGGCGATGTTCCTGTGCATCGGCGTGCTCTACGACCGGATGCACTCGCGGCGCATCGCCGACTACGGCGGGGTGGTAAACGTCATGCCGAAGTTCGCTGCTTTCTTCCTGCTCTTCGCCATGGCCAACTCGGGTCTGCCGGCCACCAGCGGTTTCGTCGGGGAATTCATGGTGGCGCTTGCCGCGGTGAAGACCAACTTCTGGATCGGGTTCTTTGCGGCCACCACGCTCATCCTCGGCGCGGCCTATTCGCTGTGGATGTACAAGCGCGTCGTCTTCGGTCCGGTGGCCAACGACCGCGTGGCGGCGCTCGACGACATCGGGGCGCGCGAATTCTGGATGCTGGCGGTGCTTGCGTTCTTCGTGCTGTTGCTGGGGGTGTATCCGGCGCCGCTCCTGGACGTGATGCACGCCTCCGTCGATGAACTGCTGCGGCACGTGGCCGCCGGCAAACTGCACTGAGTCAAGCCCTCTACGCTGGGACGGGATAGAACATGGAATTCGAACGACCGGACTTCTCCTTGGCGGCTGCCGAGATCTTCGTGGCGGTGATGGCGCTCGTCGTCATGGTGACGGGGACTTTCCTGCGCCGCATCAGCCGGGAGCTCGGCTATGCGCTGGCGCAGATCACCGTCATCGGCGCCGCATTCATCACGGTCTTCTCGGTGAACGAGCCGACGGTGCGTTATACCTTCGGCACGATGTACGTCTCGGACTGGCTCGGCCAGGTGCTCAAGCTCTTCATCTACCTGTCGGTATTCGCCTCGCTCCTCTACGGACGGCTCTACCTCATCGAGCGGCGACTGGAAAAGGCCGAGTATTACGTGCTGATGCTGCTGTCGATGCTGGGGGCGATGATCCTGGTGTCGGCCAACAACCTGCTCGTGCTCTACCTCGGACTGGAGATGATGACGCTCGCGCTCTATGCGCTCGTCGCCTTCGACCGCGACAACGGCCTGCGCTCCGAGGCGGCGATCAAGTACTTCGTGCTGGGGGCGATCTCTTCGGGGCTGCTGCTCTACGGGATGTCCATGATCTATGGCGCCACCGGCTCGCTCGACTTGGGCACGGTGGCCCAGGCGGTCTATCTCGGGGCGGGCGACGAGATGGTGCTCAAGTTCGGTGTCGCTTTCCTCGTGGCGGGCATTGCCTTCAAGTTCGGCGTGGTGCCGTTCCACATGTGGGTGCCCGACGTCTATCATGGCGCCGCCACCCCGGTGACGCTGCTCATCGCCTCGGCGCCCAAGCTCGCCGGCGTTGCGCTCGCCCTGAGGCTGCTCGTCGGCGGATTCTTTGGTCTCGCGGAGACGTGGCAGCCGATGCTGATGCTGCTCGCCGTGGCCTCCATCGTGCTCGGCAACCTGGCGGCCATCGTCCAGAACAACATCAAGCGCATGCTCGCCTATTCGGGCATCTCCCACATGGGATTCGTGCTCTTGGGCCTGCTCGCCGGCGTTACCGACGGCAGCCACCAGCTTGCCTTCAATGCCTATAGCTCGGCGCTCTTTTACGCCGTGTCTTACGCCCTCATGAGCCTGGCGAGCTTCGGCATGGTGCTGTTGCTCGCGCGCACCGGGTTCGAGGCCGAGCACATCGACGATTTCAAAGGGCTCAACCGCCGCAGTCCCTGGTTCGCGGCGATGATGCTCTTCGTCATGTTCTCCATGGCCGGCATTCCTTTCTTCCTCGGGTTCTTTGCCAAGTTCGCCGTGCTCGAGGCGGTGGTCGCTGCCGGCCACACCTGGCTCGCCGTGCTCGCGGTGATCATGTCGGTGATCGGCGCGTATTACTACCTGCGGGTGGTCAAGGTGATGTACTTCGATGAGCCGACGGATCGCACGGTGCTCATCGCCTCCAGCGAAACCCGCGTGTTGCTCTCGGCCAATGCACTGACTTTGGCGGTGGCGGGCCTCATGCCGCAGGGGTTGATGTCGATCTGCGCCTACGCCATCCTCACCTCCTTCTGAGCGGGGGCTCTGTCCGTGTCCGCGCCCGATGATCCCTTGCGCGAAGTGACGCTGACCTCGGACACGGTATGGGAAGGGGTCTTCCTGCGCGTGCTGCGCGATCGCGTGCGCCTGCCCGATGGGCACGAGACGACGCGCGAATACCTGCGCCATCCCGGTGCTGCGGCGATGATCGCGCTCACCGACGCGGGCGAAGTGGTGCTGGAGCGCCAGTTCCGCTATCCCCTGGGATGCAGCATCATCGAGTTGCCGGCCGGAAAACTGGATGCGGGCGAACCGCCGCTCGTTTGTGCCCGCCGGGAGCTGGAGGAAGAAACTGGTTATACGGCCGAGCACTGGGAAGCGATCGGGCACTTTCATCCCTGTGTCGGCTATTCCGACGAGGTGATCCACGTCTTTCTCGCCCGCGGACTGCGCGCCGGTCGCCGTCGGCTCGATCATGGCGAATTCCTCGAGGTGCTGCACTGGCCGCTGTCGCGCCTGTGGCAGGCGATCTTCGCCGGTGAGATCACCGACGGCAAGACGCTGTCGGCTTTGCTGCTCGCGCTGCCGAAGTTGCGTGCGCTCGGGTTGCCCACGCCATGAGCGCGCTCCTCTACGCCCAATCGGGCGGGATGACGGCGGTGATCAACGCGAGCGCCGTGGGCGTGATGCGCGCCTGCGCTGCGGCGGGTGTACCCTTTCTCGCCGCCCGGCACGGCATTCTCGGTGTGCTCGAAGAGGAGCTCGTCGCGCCCGGTACGCTCGATGCTTCCGTGCTCGCGCGCATCTCGCGCACGCCGGGCGGGACCTTCGGTTCCTGCCGCTTCGACTTGCCGCCGCTCGATGAAGCGCCGGCGCTCCACGAGCGGCTCTTTGCCGTGCTCGAGGCGCATGAAGTGCGCTGGTTGCTCTACAACGGCGGCAACGGATCGATGGATACCGTGCGCCAGCTGCACTTGAGCGCGCAACGCCTGGGTTACCCTCTCACCGTGGTCGGTGTGCCCAAGACCATCGACAACGACCTTCTCGGCACCGATTTTTCTCCCGGTTATCCTTCGGCGGCGAAGTATCTCGCTACGAGCTATCTCGAAGCGAGCCTCGACCTGGCTTCCCTTTACGTGCGCAAGCCCCGGCTCTTCGTCATGGAGACGATGGGGCGCAACGTCGGTTGGCTCGCCGCCAGTACCTCGCTTGTGCAGCGGTTTGCGCCCGACGAAGGGCCGCACCTAGTGCTGTTGCCGGAGACGCTTTTTCGTCCTGAAGCGGTTTTCCCTCGTGTGGAGGAGGCGCTCTCCCGCCTCGGTTTTTGCTCCCTCGTCGTCGCCGAAGGGGTCAAGGACGAAACGGGGCGACTGCTGTCGATGCGCGGGGTGGAGGAGGGGCGCTACGTACAACTCGGCGGGGCGGGGACGGCGCTCGCGCAGCGGCTTGCGCAGGAATTCGGCGTGAAATATCACGTCGCCGTGCCGGATTATCTGCAGCGGGCCGCGGCGCATTGGGCAAGTCCCGTCGATTACGAGGTCGCCGACCGCTTGGGCGAATTCGCCGTGGAGACGGCGCTCGCGGGCAGATCGGCGGTGATGGTGGCGGTGGAGCGTATCGGTGAGACGCCGTACCGATACCGCTGCGTGACGGTGCCGATCGATACGCCGGCCAACCGCGAGCGCGGCTTTCCGCCAGAGTGGATCGATGCCTCAGGCTGTGGCGTAGACGAGGCATTCCAGCGCTGGCTTTCCCCCCTCATCGAAGGAACCTTGCCCACCCCCTGTCGTGGCGGCTTGCCGGACGTCCAACTGCCTGCGTGGGAGAGCCTGCCGAAGCGCTGCGCGCCGTGGTCTGCGCCCTGAACGTTCCTGCCGTGCCTATAATGGATTCAGACAAGGCAAAAGGGGAGAGGGGAATGCGTGCCCCGTTACTGCAAGCCGTTTTCTTCGCCGTGGTGCTCGCTCTGAGCGCGTGCGCCACGCCGCTCATCCAAACGCCCCTGTTCGAAACCGAATCCCAGCTCCTTGCGGCGCGTGGCTCGCCCACGCGCGTGTGGCAGAACCCCGACGGCACGCGCACGCTGGAGTATGCTACCCAGCCCTACGGTTGGACCTGCTGGATGTACACGGTCGATCGCGATGGGCGCATCGTCGAGCAGCACGATGCGCTCTCGCCAGAGAATCTGGCCCGCGTCAAGCCGGGCATGACCAAGGCCGAGGTCGACCGCCTGCTCGGGGCGCATCGTCGCGAGCACTTCTACTCCCTCTCCGGCGAGGAGGTGTGGGACTGGAACATCAGGAATGAATGGCGTGGCGTGCTCTTCACCCTCTTCAACGTGCATTTCAAAGGAGAGGTGGTCGAACGTACCAGCGTGAGCTACGTCTATAGCTGGATGGATCCGGATGCGATGTGAGCTTGGCTCCATCTTCAGGCGCCGTGACGGCGGAATTCGGCCAACCTCATTCCCGAAGCGTAGAGGGTGACGAAATAGGCGAGCGCGCAGGCGGCAAGGAGCAGGGTGAGCCGCAAGGTGCGCTCAAGGGTGGGCAGATGCAGCCAATCGCCCGCCATCTGCGCTCCGACCCAGGCTACCGTGCCGAGCGTCAGCGTCGCTGACGCTACCCGTAGCAGAAACCTTCCCCATCCCGCCAGCGGGCGATACGTGCCGCGCCGCCACAGGCCGTGCAGCAGAAGCCCGGCATTGAGCCAGGCCGCGAGGCTGATCGACAGGGCCAAGCCCGCGTGCGCGAGCGGCAGCACGAAGACGAAGAGCGCGTTCATCGCCTGGGTGGCCACGAGCGAGACGAGGGCGATTTTCACGGGCGTGCGCACGTTTTGCTGGGCATAGAAACCGGGGGCGAGGATCTTCACCGCGATCAAGGCCGTGAGCCCGACGCTGTAGGCAATCAGTGCGCGGCAGGTGGCGAGTGCATCCTGTGCGCCGAACGCGCCATGCTGGAAGAGTACGCTGACCAGCGGCTCGGCCAGCAGCGCCATGCCTGCGGCTGCCGGCAAGGTGAGGAGTACCGTGAGGCGTAGCCCCCAGTCGAGCAGCGCCTGGTAGTCTTCGCGGCTCGCGCGGGCGTGTGCCCGCGACAGGCTCGGCAGGAGGATGGTCCCGAGCGCCGCACCCAGCAACCCCGAAGGAAATTCCATCAGCCGGTCGGCGTAGTAGAGCCAGGAGACGCTGCCGCTGGGCAGCAAGGAGGCGAAGACGGTATTGATGAGCAGCGACACCTGGGCCACCGAGACGCCCAATACCGCCGGGGCCATGAGCCGCAGCACGCGGCGCACGCCTTCGTCTCGCGGGGCCCAGTCCCAGCGCGGCCAGGTACCAAGGCGCCGCAAGGCGAACACGTGCAGCACGACCTGAGCGAGCCCACCGACGAGCACGGCCCAGGCGAGTGCCGTGACCGGCGGCGAGAAAGCCGGTACGTCGGCGATTACGAGCAGGGTGAACCCGATGAAGGAGAGGTTGAGCGCCACGGGCGTGGCCGCCGGTAGGGCGAATCGGCCCCAGGTGTTGAGGATGGCCGAGGAGAAAGCGACTAGCGCCATGCACAGGATGTAGGGAAAGGTGATGCGCGTCATCGACACGGCGAGCGCGAAGGTTTCAGGACGGGACAGGAATCCCGGCGCCGAGAGGGCGATGAGTGCGCCCGAGCCGAGCATTCCCAGGAGCGTCACGGCGCTTACGGTGGTGAAGAGCAGGGTGAAGACGCGGTTGATCAGGGTCTGTGTCGCCTGCGCCCCTTCGCGTTCGCGCGTGTGTCCCAGCACCGGCACGAAGGCTTGGGAGAATGCCCCTTCGGCGAAGAGCCGCCGCAACAGGTTCGGCAAGCGAAAGGCGACGAAGAACGCGTCGGTGGCGGGGCCGGCGCCGAAGACGGCGGCGATCAGCAAGTCGCGCACGAAGCCGAGGATGCGGGAAGCGAGCGTGAAACCGCTGACGGTGGCCAGCGCGCGCAACAGATTCATCGTGTCGGTTGCATCGAAATGGCGGAAAGGCTAGAATTATAGTTTCTTCCAAGTATTTCGGGGTTGAAGGACATGGCCAACACGGCTCAAGCTCGCAAGCGCGCTCGTCAGGCGCTCAAGCGCCGCGCGCACAACCGCAGCCTGCGCTCGCGTCTGCGTACTGCCATCAAATCGGTGCGTCAAGCGCTCGCCACGGGCGACAAACAGCAGGCGCTCGCCGCTTTCCAGGCTTCGCAGGGTGTGATCGATTCGATGGCCGGCAAAGGGATCATCCACAAGAATGCCGCTTCCCGTTACAAGAGCCGGCTGATGGCGCGCATCAAGGCGCTCGGCTGAGGGATCGGCAAAGATCCTTCGCCTTGGCGATGCCTTGGCGATGAAAAGGCAGCTCAGGGGCTGCCTTTTTCTTGTCCTTCTTTTTCCTGTCGCCCTTCGTCGTTGGGCGGCGTTTCTTCGTCGAGGAAACGCAGCTGGAGGTCGTTGTCCTTGGCGAAATTGAGCAAGAAGTGGTAGGCGAGGGGTTCGACGTCATAGAGCCGGGCGTCGACCCGCACGGTCTTGGCGCCGTTTTCGTCGGGGCCAGGTTGGACGTAGGGCGAATAGCGCATCTTGTGGTCGGAGCCGAACTGCGACATGATGCCGCACAGGCGCTCGGCCCAGTCGCTGGGGCGAAAGCGCTTGCCTGAGGAAGTGAGCCCGACGATGACGAAATTGCGCACGGTAGGTTTCATGGGAGGCCCGTCGAGGGTCGATCCGGCATCATGCGAAAAGTGGAATTATAGCCCAGCCCGTCGTCCGGCTGATGGCGGTACGCCATGATCCGGACGCTTCGGGGAATTTTGATGCGATAATCCTCCGTTCGTTGCGCGGTCGTATCCTTGCCGCGCCCATCGTGAAGGGAATTCGCCTCATGTTCGAAGTCATCCGTCGTAAGCGGCGCATCGCCCAAGGTATCCTGCTGCTGCTGATCCTGCCCTTTGCCTTCTTCGGGATCGAGCGCTATTTTTCCGGCGGCCCCAACCATCAGGAGGCGGCCAAGGTGGGCGATGCGGTCGTGACCACGGCCGAGCTGCGCCGAGCGGTGGAAGAGCGCACGGCGCAATTGCGGCAACGGTTCGGTGAAAATTTCGACGCGCGCATCGCCCGCGATCCCGCTTTCGTCGAGATGATGCTGCGCGAGCTCATCGAGCGCCGTTTGGTGCAGGCAGAAGCGGCTCGCTTGGGCGTGGTGGTGACGCCGGAAGCCTTGCAGCGGGCAATCGCTTCTTTTCCTGCTTTTCAGCAGGATGGAAAATTCTCCTATCCGCGCTACGAGGCGGTACTGCGCGCGCAGGGGCTCACGCCCAAGGCGTTCGAGGCGATGCTCGCCCAGGATTTGGCGGTGCAGCGCCTGGTGGAACCGATCGCACAGGGGACCATCGTGCCGCGCGAGCAGACGCTGCATCTCGTGGCGCAGCAGCTCGAGGAGCGCGAGGTGAGCGTGGCGGTGCGCGCCGCGGCCGACGAGGCCGACCCCGCCGCTTTGACCGAGGAGGCATTGCGCGCCTACTATGAAAAAAATGCAGCCCATTACGTCGAACCTGCCAAGGTGCGGCTGCAATACCTGCTCGTCGATGAAGAAGAGATCGGCCGGGGACTCACACCGAGCGAGGCGGATCTGCGCGCGCTCTACGAGCAGGCACCGGAGCTCTTCCGCGATCCGGCCACCCAGCAGGTGCGGCCCTTCGAGGAGGTGCGTGAGGCGCTGGCCGATTCCTGGCGCAGCCGCCAAGCCCGTCGCCGCTACGGGGAAGTGCGCGAAGAACTGGGGAACGCCGTGTTCGAGGCGATCGATCGGCTCGAACCCGTGGCCGAGCGTTTTGGCCTGAAAATCCATGAAACTGCACTCATGCCTCTGGAGGAAGTCGAGCTCGCTGGCGTGAAGAGCGACAAACTCATTTCCGCCCTCAAGGAGACGCAAGCGCAGGGAGGGCAGAACCTCGAGCCGATCGAACTCGCTCCAGGCAAGCTCGCCGCGGTGCGCGTGGCCGAATACGTGCCGCCACGGCCTCTTTCCTTCGATGAGGCTCGGGCGCGGGTGACCCAAGATTTGGCGCGGGAACTAGGGCGAGAGCGGCTGCGCGAGCGGGCACCCCAATGGCTCGAGCGGCTGGAAAAGGGCGAGGCGGTGCCCGAGCTCTCGTGGCAACCCAAACGCAGTCTCACGCGGGCGTCCAATGCTCTGCCGCCGGAGCTGGTCGACGAAATCTTCAAGGCGACGCCGCCGTGGCCGCGCCATCTCGCGTGGGAGGCCCCCAATGGAGATCGTTGGTTCGTGCGCATCGAGGGCGTACGTCAGCCGCAGTTGCAGGCGGACGACCCGATGGTGCAGTTTGCCGGCGAGCGCATCCGCTCGGTGATCGGCAACGTGGAGTGGCGCGGCTGGCTGAAGACGCTGGAAGCGCGTCACCCCGTGGTGATCCGGCGCGAGGCGCTGCAGGAGCTCACCGCAGCACCGTGACGACCTGCCGCCGGGACCAGCCCGGCGGGGATGCGCGTCATTCCTGCTCGGGGTTGCCGAGGGCGGTAGTATTGAAACCGCCGTCGACGTAAAGAATTTCGCCGGTGATGCCGCTTGCCAGATCCGAACAGAGGAAAGCGGCGGCGTTGCCCACCTCTTCGATCGTGACGTTGCGCCGCAGCGGGGCGTTGTGCTCGTTGAAGCGCAGGAGTTTGCTGAAGCTACCAATGCCCGAGGCGGCCACCGTCTTGATCGGACCGGCCGAAACGGCATTGACGCGCGTACCTTCGGGGCCGAGGCAGGCGGCCATGTAGCGTACCGCTGCTTCCAGGCTCGCCTTCGCCAGACCCATGATGTTGTAATTGGGCATGGTGCGCACGGCGCCGAGGTAGGTGAGGGTGAGCAAGGAGCCATTCCGACCTTTCATCATCGGCCGGGCAGCCTTGGCGAGCAAGGGAAAGCTTGCTGCGCTCACTTCCTGCGAGATGCGGAAGGCTTCGCGGGTGAATCCGTCGAGGAAATCGCCGTCGAGCGCTTCGGTGGGGGCGTAGGCGATGGAGTGCACTAGGCCATCGAGCCCGTCCCAGTGCTGGCGCAGCGCCGTGAATAGCCCCTCGATCTGTGCGTCGTCGGTGACGTCGAGCGGAAAGGCGAGCTCGGAGTCGAATTCCGCGGCCAGTTTGCGGATGCGTTCCTCGAAGCGTTCGTTCTGGTAGGTAAAGGCGAGTACGGCGCCTTCGCGGTACATCGCCTTGGCGATGCCGTAGGCGATCGAGCGGTTGCTCATCATCCCGGTGATGAGGATTTTCTTGCCGGCGAGAAAGCCCATCGAGTGTGCTCCGTCGTAGTTATCGTGTGGCGGCGATTATACGGCAAGCCCGCGTGGGCTTTCGTATCAGCGCTTCTCGCGCATCAAGCGGGCCTTTTCGCGCAACCAGTCGCGCTCTTTTTCGGCCTCGCGCTTGTCGTGCTGCTTCTTGCCCTTGGCAAGCCCGATCGTGGCCTTGATGCGGCCGCGGGAGAAGTGCAGATCGAGCGGCACGAGCGTGTAGCCGGCGCGTTCCACCTGGCCGATGAGCCGGTCGATCTCGCGCCGGTGCAGCAGCAGCTTGCGCGTGCGCGTGGGGTCGGGATGGACGTGGGTCGAGGCGCTCGCAAGGGGTGTGACGTGCATGCCGAGCAGGAAGAGCTCGCCATCCTTGACGATGACGTAGGCTTCCTTGAGGTTCGCCCGGCCGGCACGGATCGCCTTGACTTCCCAGCCCTGCAGCTCGATGCCGGCCTCGAAGGTCTCCTCGATGAAGTAATCGTGGCGTGCCTTGCGGTTTTCGACGATGCTCATGGACGGCGTTCCGGTGACGTGCTGGGGTAGAATCGTCGATTATAGGTGAGCAGCCGGCGAAAGCACACGATGGCCGAGGTCCACAAGCGCGTCTTGATCGATTCACCAGCGGAGACGATGTTCGAACTCGTCGACCGCTGCGAGGATTATCCCCTATTCCTGCCCTGGTGCGGCGGGGTCGAGCTGCATCGGCGCACGGATACGCTCACCGAGGCGACACTGCACGTGGATTTCCACGGCATCAAAACCCATTTCACCACGGTCAACGACAAGGAATTCCCCCATCGCATGCACATTCGCCTCAAGGAGGGGCCCTTCCGCCGTCTGGAGGGGGAATGGCGTTTCGTGCCGTTGGGGGAACAGGCCTGCCGCGTGGAGTTCGACCTCTCCTACGAATTCTCGTCGCGCGTGCTGGAGAAAGTGCTCGGGCCGGTGTTCAATCGCATCGCGGCCACCTTCATCGACGCCTTCGTGCGTCGGGCCCGTCAGATCAAGGGGGAGGGCAGTGGCTGAACTGCGTATCGAGCTCGTTTGCGCTCCCGCCCCGGGGGTGATCGATCGCGTATCGCTCGTGTTGCCTGAAGGGGCGACGGTGCGCGATGCCGTGCTGCGCTCGGGGATCCTCGAGCGCCATCCGGATTTGTGGCCAAGTTGGGAGTGCGCCTGCAGTCTCTTCGGGCGGCTCGTGCCGCCGGAGACGCCCCTTGCCGAGGGCGACCGGCTGGAACTCACCCGGCCACTCATCGCCGACCCGAAAACGGTACGCCGGCGCCGTGCCCGAACGTCTCGTGACAAAAACCCCGAGGAGCGCAAGGCTCCCTGAATCCGCCTCGCCGGTATAATTCCGTTTTGGTCCAAGGACTGTACCATGCGACTGCTGAAGAAAGCCCTCACCTTCGACGACGTTCTCCTCGTTCCCGCCCATTCCGCCATCCTGCCGCGCGACGCGGATCTCTCCACCCAGCTCACCCGTGGCATCCGCTTGAATCTGCCGCTGGTGTCCGCCGCGATGGACACCGTCACGGAGGCGCGCTTGGCGATCGCGCTCGCCCAGGAAGGTGGCATTGGCATCATCCACAAGAACCTTACGCCCAAGCAGCAGGCGGCGGAAGTCGCCAAAGTCAAGCGCTTCGAATCGGGCATTCTCAAGGATCCGGTGACCATCCCGCCGACGATGACCGTGGGCGAGGTCTTGGCGCTTACCCGTCAGCTCGGCGTTTCGGGGCTGCCGGTGGTCGAGCACGGCAAGGTGGTGGGCATCGTCACCAACCGCGACCTGCGCTTCGAGACGCGCTTCGATGTGCCGGTGGCCACCATCATGACGCCGCGCGAGCGCCTCGTCACCGTGCGCGAGGGGGCGACGCTCGAGGAGGCGAAGGCTCTGATGCAGCGCCACCGCCTCGAGCGGGTGCTGATCCTCGACGAGCACGACGCGCTCAAAGGGCTCATCACGGTCAAAGACATTCAGAAATCGAGCGAACATCCCCTCGCCACCAAGGACGAGCATGGTCGCTTGCGCGTGGGCGCAGCGATCGGCGTGGGCCCCGGCACCGAGGAGCGCGCCGAGTTGCTCGTGGCCGCCGGCGTGGATGTGCTGGTGGTCGATACGGCGCACGGCCACTCGCAAGGGGTGCTCGATCGCGTGCGTTGGGTCAAGCGCACCTATCCCCAAGTTCAGGTGGTGGGTGGCAACATCGCCACCGCCGAGGCGGCGCGGGCGTTGCTCGATGCTGGCGCCGACGGGGTGAAAGTGGGCATCGGCCCCGGTTCGATCTGCACCACGCGCATCGTCGCCGGGGTGGGGGTGCCGCAGATCACCGCCATCGACGACGTGGCCACGGCGCTGGCAGGCACCGGCGTGCCGCTCATCGCCGACGGCGGTATCCGCTATTCCGGCGACATCGCCAAGGCGCTCGCGGCCGGTGCGAGCACCGTGATGCTCGGTAGCCTCTTCGCGGGGACCGAAGAGGCGCCCGGCGAGACCGTGCTCTATCAGGGGCGCTCCTACAAAGCCTACCGCGGCATGGGCTCGCTCGGGGCGATGCAGCAGGGAGCGGCCGACCGCTATTTTCAGGATGCGAGCGCCAACGTGGAAAAACTGGTGCCGGAGGGCATCGAAGGTCGGGTGCCCTACAAGGGGCCGGTGAGTGCGGTGATCCACCAGCTGGTGGGCGGCGTGCGCTCGGCCATGGGCTACCTGGGCTGCCATACTATCGCCGAGCTGCAGGAAAAAGCGCAGTTCGTCGAGATCACCGCGGCCGGCGTGCGCGAATCGCACGTGCACGACGTGCAGATCACCAAAGAAGCCCCCAACTACCACGTCGGATGAGGATCCCATGACCCGACACGACAAGATCCTGATCCTCGATTTCGGCTCGCAGCTCACCCAGCTCATCGCCCGGCGCGTGCGCGAGGCGCAGGTCTACTGCGAGATCCATCCCTTCGACGTGGGCGAGGACTTCATCCGCACTTTCGCACCCAAGGGCATCATCCTTTCCGGCGGGCCGAATTCGGCCTATGCGGCGCTCGATTGGCGCGCGCCCGAGATCGTTTTTGCGCTGGGGGTGCCGGTGTTGGGCATCTGTTATGGCATGCAGACCATGGCCGAGCAGCTGGGTGGCAAAGTAGCGGCGAGCGGCAAGCGCGAATTCGGCTACGCCCAGGTCCGCGTCACCGCCCCGAACCGCCTCTTTGGATCGCTCGCCGATCGCCGCGACGAGGAAGGGCACGCGGTGCTGGAGGTATGGATGAGCCACGGCGACAAGGTGGTCGAGTTGCCGCCGGGCTTCACCGTGATCGGCAGCAACGAGTCCACCCCCATCGCCGCCATGGCCGACGAGGCGCGCGGTTTCTACGGTGTGCAGTTCCACCCTGAAGTCACGCATACGCTCAAGGGCAAGGAGATGCTCGAGCGATTCGTGCACGAGATCTGCGGCTGCGGACGCGACTGGACCATGCCCGATTTCATCGGCGAGGCCATTGCCCGCATCCGGGCGCAGGTCGGTGACGAGGAAGTGATCCTGGGGCTCTCCGGCGGGGTGGATTCGTCGGTCGCCGCGGCGCTCATCCACCGTGCCATCGGCGATCGGCTCACGTGTGTCTTCGTCGACAACGGCCTGCTGCGCCTCAACGAGGCCGAGCAGGTCATGGCGACGTTCGCGCGCAATTTGGGCGTGAAGGTGATCCCTGTCGATGCGAGCGAGCGCTTTCTCTCGGCGCTCGCCGGCGTGGCCGATCCGGAACAGAAGCGGCGCATCATCGGGCGCATCTTCGTCGAAGTCTTCCAGGAAGAGGCGGCGAAGCTGCCGCGTGCGCGCTGGCTCGCCCAGGGTACCATCTATCCCGACGTGATCGAATCGGCCGGGGGCAAGACGAAGAAGGCGGCGAGCATCAAGAGCCACCACAACGTGGGGGGGCTACCCGAGACCCTGAACCTCAAGCTCCTCGAGCCGCTGCGTGAGCTCTTCAAAGACGAGGTGCGGGAGCTGGGCATCGCCCTGGGGTTGCCGCACGACATGGTCTATCGCCATCCTTTCCCTGGACCGGGGCTGGGGGTGCGTATCCTCGGGGAGGTGAAGCGCGAGTACGCCGACACCCTGCGCCAGGCCGATGCGATTTTCATCGACGAGCTGCGCCGCGCCGACTGGTACGACAAGGTGAGTCAAGCGTTTGCCGTGTTCCTGCCGGTGCGTAGCGTCGGCGTGATGGGGGACGCCCGCACCTACGAGCACGTGATCGCCCTGCGCGCGGTGCAGACGCAGGACTTCATGACAGCGCACTGGGCGGAGCTGCCGCACGCATTGCTCGCCCAGGTGTCGCACCGCATCATCAACGAGGTGGCCGGCGTCAACCGGGTGGTCTACGACATTTCCGGCAAGCCGCCGGCGACGATCGAGTGGGAGTGATTTGGGGACTGGTGTCGCCTTATGACTTTTGCCTCTCGGGCGATTCGATCGACTCGCGCATCGTCTCACGACCCAAGAATAATGCACGACGTTGCGGATCAATACAATCGTCCGGGACCTGACAGTTGGGGCAATTTTATTGGCCAAACGTGGATCAGTTCTGGCGGCCATTGACACGTAGGTGCTGAGCGGCGGTGTCGAGCAAGGCCCCTAGCGCTCCAACGGCGAGGATGGCCGCCATCAGTTCGTGATAGGCGAGACGGTCACGGGCGTCGAGAATGAAATAGCCAAGCCCGGCATCGACACCTAGCATCTCAGCGGGCACCAGGACGATCCAGCTTACGCCGATCGCCAAGCGCAAGCCAGTGAGTAGCTGCGGCAAGATGCCGGGCAGGATGATGCGCGTCAGTGTCTCGAAGGGCGTGGCTGCCAGGCTCTTGGCCAGCAGGAGCCAGCCCCGTTCGAGCTGCGCCACCCCTGCTGCGGTATTGAGCAGCACGGGCCAGACGGCGGCAAAGGCAAGCAGAAAGTACACTGGCGCATCGCCCACACCGAGCAGCATCACAGCCACTGGCATCCACGACAGGGGCGAGATCATACGCAGGAACTGGAAGAGGGGACCCGTGGCGCGAGCAAAGGAGCGCGACAGTCCCACGAGCAGACCAAGTGGCACTCCTACGAGCGCAGCAAGCACAAGACCCACGAGTACGCGCTGCACGCTCATCGCGAGGTGATGCCACCATAGCGCTTCCCCGCACAGCCGTGCCAAGGTACGAAGGGCCATGGTCGGAGCGAACTGTGCTGCGATCGGCACGCGTGCGCCGAGCGCCAGGATCGCCGCTTCCCACAGCAACGCTGCAGCCGCGAAGCCTGCCAGTGGCAAGAGTAGGCGCGCCCAGGTCCTCACGGCGCCACCTCCTCATGGCGGCTGAAATCCGGAGATAAACCAAAGAGGGCAGGTCCGCCCAGCTCGGCGATGGCTTCCCGGACGAAACGATCGTCGACGAGGTCCCGTGCCACGAAGCTCGGATCGAGTGCCTGCAAGAAAGCCGTCTCGCCCTCGAGGCGCGTCTCGCGCAGCAGCCGTACCAGTGCCTCAGTGTACGAGGGGAACGGATAGGGTTGAAAATCGATCCGGGTGAGGTGCCAATCGCGGTGCACGATTACGCCGCGCGTTTCGTAAGCGGCCATCGCTTGGGGATCGAAGACGGCTTCCAGCGTCGCGGCCGCATGAGGCGTATAGCGCTCGGGATGTTCGGCCGAGAGCGCGCGTGCCGCTTCGAGCCGATGCATCCGTCCCCAAGCTTGGGCAGCGACGAGAGCTTTGGTGACGCGGCGCGCCCACTCGGGACGTTGGACGAGGTCCTGTTCAGCAAGCAGGGTCACGCAACAGGCATGCGCATTCCACACGTCGCCTGAAAAGCGCACTATCCTGCCGATGCCGTTGCGCTCAGCAAGCGCGTTGAAGGGTTCGGCGACGCAGAAACCGGCAATTGCGCCTGAGGCAAGCGCAGAGACCATCTCGGAAGGGGGCTGCACGAGAAGATTGACCTCCCGGGGCCCGGGCTTTTCCTCGCGTGGTCGGCTCACGGCTTTGAGGCCATGCCGGCGCAGAATCTGCTGCAATAAGACGTTGTGGATAGAATACCAAAATGGGATCGCCACACTTTGGCCCCCGAGCGCTTCGACGGAAGCGATGTCAGGGCGCACAGTGAGCGCCGAGCCGTTGATGTGGTTCCAGGCGACGATCTTGGCCGGAAAGCGTGTGCCGTAGCGTACCCAGAGCGTGGCGGGTGACAGCAAGTGAATGACATTCACCTGCCCTGAGATGAAGGCTTCAACCAGCTGCGCCCAGCTGCGAAACAGTCGCGGTCGCTTAGCCTGCAACCCTTGGGCCGCGAACAATCCTTGAGCGTGTGCAAGCAGTAACGGCGCCGCATCGGTGATGGGCAGATAGCCGATGCGCACTGGCACGTTATCACCGCGCAATGTCTGCGCGAGCGCCTCACCTGAGCGTAGCAAAGGGAGGACCGATGCACCTGCAAGTGCTGTCAAGCGCAAGAAGTCACGGCGCGACATCCCGCACCCGCAGCCTGCGCGGCAGCGATGCGGCGGCAAACAGCGGGGATTAAGCGGCATGGCGCACCTCCGCACGATCCTCATCGTCTGTAGCGCAGGGGGCGTGGGCGCGCAGCGCCGCCAGCAGCTCGCGACGCAGCGCTGTAAGTTCGGCTGAGGCGGCCTCGCGCGGTCGCGGCAGAGCCAGTGGCCATTCGGCCAGTACCGTCGCCGGTCGTGCGCCCAGGAGCAGGATGCGATCGGCAAGAAAGATCGCTTCGTCGAGATCGTGCGTCACGAGCACCACCGCTGTCCCTGTCTGCTGCACTTGTTGGAGCAGGAGCTCTTGCATCTGCGTCCTCGTGATGGGATCGAGCGCCGCAAACGGTTCGTCGGCAAAGAGCAAGAACGGCTCCCGTACTAGGGCTCGCGCAAGCGCCACGCGCTGTGCCTGTCCGCCAGAGAGCTGTGACGGGCGCGCAGTTTCGCGCCCCGCCAGGCCCACAGCAGCCAGGGCACGGCGCACGCGTGCGTGACGCTCGGCGGCGGGAAGGCTTGGCTGGTGACGAAAGTCCAGCCCGAATCTGATGTTGGCTGCTAGGTCGAGCCACGGCAACAGACTCGGCTGCTGAAAGAGAAGGGCGCTACGCGGATGCGGACGCGGCAGCGGCTGCCCCAAAAAATGGACGTGCCCTCGGCTCGGCGTTTCTAAGCCCGCAAGGACGCGCAGCAGGGTCGACTTCCCCGCGCCGCTGGCTCCGAGCAAGACCACGATTTCTCCGGAGCGCACCTGTAGCGAGACGTCGCGAAACACCTCTCGGCCCTCGTAGTGCATCCCCAGCGCTTCGGCACCGAGCAGAACCTGCGCCGTCTGTACCGGTAGGAACGGAGCATTCATCTTGCGGGCCTCCTCAGGCGGCGTGCCGCGCCAGCTCACCTTGCAGCTGCGTGAGGCTGGGCGTGATGACGGGGATGAAGGCTGCTTCAAGCCAGCGACGCGCGAAGTCGCACGGTTGAGCCCGCAGATAGGCTCGACCGCCGCAGGCGGCGAGCTCGAGCGACAGCGCCTGCTGGACCAATTCCGTCAGGCGAATGCGCAGGCGAAAGAGCGAGGCCACATCGCGCTGGAAAAGCCCCTGAGACAGCCCTTTGTGTAACTGAGCCACGGCCGTATCAAGGGCGCGCTGTGCCTCGGCGACTGCGGGAAGCACTACGGCGTGCGCCGCTCCCGCCCGTTCCTGGGCGCTACGCAATGCCGCCCGTGCCAGACCGATGGGCAATCCGAGTTGCAAGCCGAGAAAGGCCGGCCGCACCTGAGAACAGAAGACGTGCGCCTCGTCGTGTAAGAGCCATTCCTGGTTCAAGGTGACACCGTCGATCTCGATTGCCGCTGTGTTGCTGCCGCGCAGCGCTACCAAATCCAGATCGTCGCTGCGACGTACCCCCGGCATGGAGCTCTCGAAGACTACCACCGCCGATCCGCCGTCGAGGGAAGCCGCGGCCGCCACGAGAAAGCCCTCCCGCCTCAGGTTCGTCACCCAGGGTAAGCGGCCGTCTAGGCGCAGCGCCCCTTTCTCACGCCTGGCTGTAAGCTGCAGCGATTCGATCCCAGAGAGATATTTCATCGCATTGGAAAGCCCCGTGGCACCAGCGATGCGCCCCGTGAGCACGGGTTCGAGCCAGCGTGCGCGCAGCGCAGTGTTGGGGGTTGCGAGGAGGTACTCAATGAAGGTGCGCTGCCCCCAGCAAACGAAAGCTGCTGTCAACGAATGCTGGGCAAGCGCGGCGATCGCCTCGATCGCCTCCAAGAGCGTTCCCCCGCTGCCCCCCCATTGCGAAGGAACCCCGATACCGAAAAATCCCCCCTGCGCTAACGCAGGGACGAGTGCCTTGGCGGGCTCGCCGCCTTCGTTAAGCGCGTCGGCATGTTCAGCAACCCAGGAAAGGGTGGAGGAAGAAAAGCGCGTCGTCTCGCTCATGGCTGAAAGACTCCCGGACGGAAAGCTTGCAATTCGCGGTTGATCTCGTTGTGTGCGAGGTTGTTGGCGAAGTTGCACAGCGTCGCCAGACTCACGCCCAACACGACCTCGAGCGCCTGGGCCGGCGTGAATCCGGCAGCGTAGAAGGCCTCGAGCTCGCCATCGCCGACGTTGCCCCGCGTGGCAATGAGGGCGCGCGTGAAATCAACGAGCGCATCGAGCCGCGCCTCGCCCGTGCGGGCTCGATGTTGTAGCGCATGAACGGTTGCAGGCGGCAGACCTGCTTTCTTTACGGCGAGCGCCGTATGACCACTGACACAGAATTCACAGCCATGAAGACCCGCGGCGGCGATCTGCACGGCTTCTCGCTCAGCCAGGGTCAGGCTACTGCGTCCGTTGATCTCGCCCAGTGTCAGGTAGGCTTCAAGCGCCGTGGGCGCGTTGGCGAGCACGGCGACGAGATTGGGCAGAAACCCGTTGTTCGCAAGCACCCGCTCGACGAGCGCTCGGCTTGCTTCGGGAGCACGGTCAGGGGTCTGTAAGGGAAGACGGGACATGGGGTGGCTTCCTTTCTCAGGGGAGGGGAAGCCACAGTGTAGAGTGAAGATGAAATTACTTTAAGAGATGACGGACTATAAATTTATGAATTTTTTGGAATAAAAAGCGCTCGCCCCGTCACCCGCCGTCGAGCGATGAGGTCCTCAGGCTTCTGGGCGCCCTTTTCCGCCCAGCAAGACGGGAAGTACACGCGCCCCTCGTTCGCTTCGGGCAAGAGGGTGGACCGGCGGAGGACAGGAGGCGGACTCTGTAGCTTTGGGTTCATAAGGCCGGGAAAAGTCGAAGTCATCCGGGGCGCGTCCGCTGCGCTCGGCGCTGCGGCGACGGGAGGGTTCGGCGCGGCGCTCGCGGGGCGGTGCTTCCAGCGTTTCGGCGGGAATGGGGCGGCCGAGCATTTTTTCGATCGCCTGCAGCCGCTCCTCTTCGCTCGCATCGACGAGCGAGATCGCCAAGCCTTCGTGCCCGGCGCGCCCGGTGCGTCCGACGCGGTGCACATAGTCTTCAGGGTTGGGGGGCAGGGCGTAGTTGATGACGAAGGGCAGTTCTTCGATGTCCAGCCCCCGGGCGGCGACGTCGGTGGCCACGAGCACCCGCAGCGAGCCGTTCTTGAAGGCTTCGAGCACCTCGAAACGCTGCTGCTGGGATTTGTCGCCGTGGATCGCCTCGGCCTGAATGCCGCGCCGCTGCAGGAGCGAGGCGAGCCGTCCGCAGGCGATCTTGGTGTCGACGAAGACGAGCGCCTGGCCGGGGTGGCGCTGCAGCAGTTCGACGAGCGCTTCGCGTTTGTGTGCGGCCTCGCAGCGCACGACACGGTGCGTGATGGTCTCGCTCACCGTGTTGCGCCGCGCGACTTCGATCGTTTCCGGATCGCGTAGCAGCTGTTGGGCGAGTTTCTTGATTTCGGGCGAGAAGGTGGCCGAGAAGAGCACGGTTTGGCGCTCTCGCGGCAGGCGTTCGATGATGCGGCGGATGTCGGGCATGAACCCCATGTCGAGCATCCGGTCGGCCTCGTCGAAGACGAGGAATTCGACCTGGTTGAGCTGGATGGTCTTCTGTTCGAGGTGATCGAGTAGCCGCCCCGGGGTGGCCACGACGATCTCCACGCCGCGGCGCAGTTCCTCGATCTGGGGTTTGATGTCCACGCCGCCATAGATCGCCGCGGCGCGCAGCGGTAGATGTTTGCCATACTGGCGCACGGATTCATAGACCTGCAACACCAGCTCGCGCGTGGGAGCGAGCACCAGCGCGCGCACGGGATGGCGGGCGGGGCTCGCCGAAGTGTTGGCGTGAGGCGCGAGGCGCTGCAGCAGCGGCAGGGTGAATCCGGCGGTTTTGCCGGTGCCGGTCTGGGCGGCGCCGAGCAGATCCTTGCCGGCGAGGATGCGCGGGATGGCTTGGGCCTGGATCGGCGTGGGTTCGGTGTAACCGAGGTCGTTGACGGCGGCAAGCAGTTCGGGCAGAAGCCCAAGCTCAGAGAAGGTCATCGGAGGTCGTGCGCTCCAGAAACGGAAGAAAATGGCAAAGACAAGAAATTATACGCCGGCATCGGGCGATCGGCGGCGAACTCAAGCCAAGGCTCGGGCAAAGACGGTGACTTCCTCGCGGTCGTGGTAGAGCTGCTTGCAACGCAGCTCGATGCCGCCGGCCTCGCGCGTGAGCCGCTGTAGCCGCTTGCGGGCGTCTTCTAGCGCTTCGAGGCGTTTTTTCATCGGGAGTTTCAGGTTGAAGAGGGCATAGCGGCACAGGCGTTGGGCAAACCAGCGACCGACGAGCTCGGCGATGCGGCTGGGTTGCTCCACCATGTCGCACAGTAGCCAATCGACGCGACCGCGCGGGCGCCAGGTAAAGCCGTCGGCGCGCTGCCAGTCGACGAGCCCCGAGGCGAGGAGCCGCGCATCCAGCCGACCGTTGTCGATCGCGCTTACGCGCAATCCCCGCTGGACCATCTGCCAGGTCCAGCCCCCCGGGGCGGCGCCCAGATCCACGGCTTTCGTGCCAGGGCGCAGCCAGTGGGCACGTTCGTCTTCGTCGAGCAGCACGAGGAGCGCTTCGGCGAGTTTGAGCGCCGATCGGCTGGGGGCTTCCGCCGGCAGGCGCAGCCGCGGAATGCCGTTTTCCCAGGGAGAGAGGATCGCGGCGGGAGCATTACCCAAAAAGGCTTCGCGCGAGGAAGGGAAGAAGAAGACGAGCGCGTCGCGGGCGCGCTCGGCGAACTTGCCGGCCCCGGTGAGCGCCGTTTCGAGGTGCGGCCGCAGGCGGCGGCAGAAACCGGAGAGGGGGCGTCCTTCGTCGCTATCGGGAAAGGCGAGACGCAGGGCGGAGAACCGCGTGCGGGGGTGATGGTGCACGACGTTCTCGAGCAAGGGGCGTACCCGATCGCGCTCCGGCAGCGTCAGGCGATCGAACCAGGGCAGGCACTCGCGGGCGAAGACGAGCTCGCGCCAGGAGGGCAGGGAAATCTCGTCCGGCAGCGGGGCACGGGCATCCAGCAGCACGTAGCCGCTGCGTGCCTGTACCGTCAATTCGGCAGGGATGCCTTGGGCCTCGGCCCAGCGGCGCAGTTCGGCGGCGGCCTCGGGTTCGAAACCTGGGCGGGTGAGGGCGATCAGCCCTTGCGGCGGGGAATGCATGGCGTACACTACGGCAGAAATGGCAATGATACCGCGGCGTGCCGGCAGCGGCGCGCTTTTCGACGAAGGAGAGTACGAGCATGGAGTATCGCACGCTGGGAGAGGGTGCCTTGCAGGTGTCGGCGATCTGCATGGGGACGATGACGTTCGGGGAACAGAACGACGAGGCACAGGCGCACGCGCTGCTCGATCGCGCATGGGAGGCAGGAATCAATTTTTACGACACGGCGGAGATGTACCCCGTGCCGGCGCGCGCCGAAACCTGCGGGGCGACGGAGCGCATTGTCGGTACCTGGCTCAAACGCAAGCCGCGCGATCGGGTGGTCCTCGCCACCAAGGCGGCAGGTCCGGCGCGCAGCCTCGATTGGATCCGCGGTGGTCCCGGCGGGTTCGACGAGCGTAATCTGCGCGAGGCGATCGAAGGCAGCCTGCGGCGCTTGCAGACCGATTACGTCGATCTCTATCAGCTGCACTGGCCGGATCGCAACCAGCCGATGTTCGGACAATGGCAGTTCGACCCGGACAAGGAGCGACCGACGGTGCCGATCCGCTCCCAGCTCGAGGCACTGGCCAAGCTGGTCGAGGAAGGAAAGATCCGCTATGTCGGCGTCTCGAACGAACATCCCTGGGGCGTGATGCAGTTCGTGCGCCTGGCCGAAGAGCATGGCTTGCCGCGCATCGTCTCGATCCAGAACGCCTATCATCTGATGAACCGCACCTTCGAGTATGGTCTGGAGGAAGTCTGCTTCCGCGAACGGGTGGGACTGCTCGCCTATTCGCCGCTCGCCTTTGGCCTCTTGAGCGGCAAATACCTTGCCGATCCTCAGGCCGAGGGGCGCCTGACGCGCTTTGCCAACTTCGGACAGCGCTACGCCAAGCCCAATGTCCAACCGGCGGTCGAGACCTACGCGCAGCTTGCGCGCGAGCTGGGAGTGAGCCCGGCCACGCTCGCGCTGGGCTGGGTCTACCATCGCCGCTGCGTGACGAGCACCATCATCGGGGCCACCCGCCCCGAGCAGCTGGAGGAAAACCTCCGGGCCTGGGATTGGCGCCCGAGCCCGGAGGTGCTCGCGCGCATCGACGAAATCCACCTTCGCTACACGAACCCGGCGCCTTGAACGGGGCCGGAGGATGCTGCCGCGCTGAAGGGGCGTTCCCGCCCGGGGGTCATCGCCCCGGTGCAGCCGGTGCCGGCGTGGCGGGTACGGACGGTCCGGGAACGTTCTCCGCTTTGGGGATGATGGGCTGTGAGCGTTTGAGCGGCTCGGTGGGGGCGAACACCGGTGGTACTTCGCGCAGGTTGTTCTGCAGCATGTAGTCGTTCATTTCGCGCCAGCCCTCGAAGATCGCCGCTTTCGAGGCGTTGGGATTGAGGGCGTAACAGTCTTCGAGCGAACGCCCGGCGTGCCGGCACGCGGCGCCGATCGCCTTGGCCTCGGCCTCTGCCTTCTTGGCGTCGTTCAGGCCGATGGCGTCGTAGAAGGCGTCGCAGCCCGCCAGCGATGCGGCCAGAAGGAGCAGCAAGGGCAGGGATCGGCGGGGCATCGGGTCTTCCTTGCGGGAGCAGGTGAAGGCGTTAACGGCATGGCCGCGGAAAACTTTATGCCGGGGCGGCCTCGCGCGCGAGAGTATGGATTTTTTTTGGCGAGCTGGCTATAATTCTATGCTTCAGGAGAGGTACCGAAGCGGTCATAACGGCGCCGACTCGAAATCGGATGGCCGGGTAAAACCGGCACGCGGGTTCGAATCCCGCCCTCTCCGCCAGGTTTCATTGGCAATGCCGCAAGGCGTGCGGAACCGGTTTACAGTGAATGGTTTTTTTGCTACCATGCGCGCTCTTCTGCTGCGGGGGTATAGCTCAGTTGGTAGAGCGCTTGCATGGCATGCAAGAGGTCAGCGGTTCGA
>NZ_AUDR01000017.1 GCF_000425565.1 Tepidiphilus margaritifer DSM 15129 | reverse complement strand
CATGCGGTATTAGCCAGCCTTTCGGCCGGTTATCCCCCACTCCCGGGTACGTTCCGATGCATTACTCACCCGTTCGCCACTCGCCGGCACCCCGAAGGGCCCGCTGCCGTTCGACTTGCATGTGTAAGGCATGCCGCCAGCGTTCAATCTGAGCCAGGATCAAACTCTCAGGTTCAATCCAATAAAACCTCGCACGCATCACGCGATGCGCGTGCCAGCGCACCATACCCCGCGCCAACACCCACACCGCTCGACTGTCCCCAAATTCTTAAAGAACTCCTTCCAACACCCCGCACCACCTCAGCAGCGCGGCAGAACCAGCATTATTCCTGACTTCTTCACCGCAGTCAACCCCGGCAAGGTCCGCACCTTTCACACCACCGGGAATCGACCTGCGCCTCCCACTTCGGCCACACGACACCGGGGCCGCAGCAGGAGAGGGGCGCATTTTAGGCAATGGCAGCGATGAGCGCAAACAAGAAATTTTGATCGAATCCATAAAAAAACGGCACCCATGAGGGTGCCGTTCCAAGGATGATGCCTCCCTGCCTCGAGGAGCGGGGATTCGGTTCATGCTCAGACCGCAACGCTTTCAGCGACTTCGGCGAACTCAGGGATCTGGTCGAAGTTCATGTAGCGGTAGATCTCGTTCGCCTTGCTCGTCACCGGCTGCAGGTGCGCGAGGTATTCCTCCACCGTCGGGATGCGGCCGAGCAGCGCGCAGACCGCCGCGAGTTCGGCCGAGCCGAGATAGACGCGCGTATCCAGCCCGAGGCGGTTGGGGAAGTTGCGCGTCGAGGTCGACATCGCGGTGGCGCCGCGTTTGATCTGCGCCTGGTTGCCCATGCACAGGGAGCAGCCGGGGATCTCCATGCGGGCGCCGGCGCGGCCGAGGATGCCGTAGTAGCCTTCCTCACGCAGCATCATCTCGTCCATCTTGGTGGGCGGAGCGATCCACAGCCGCGTCGGGAGGTCGGTCTTGCCTTCGAGCACTTTGGCGGCGGCGCGGAAGTGGCCGATGTTGGTCATGCACGAGCCGATGAAGACTTCGTCGATCTTGTCTCCGGCGACTTCAGAGAGACGCTTGACGTCGTCGGGGTCGTTCGGACAGGCGACGATGGGCTCGGTGATCTCGGAGAGGTCGATTTCGATCACCGCGGCGTATTCGGCGTCCGGATCGCGCTCGAGCAGCTGCGGGTTTGCGATCCAGTCTTCCATCGCCTTGATGCGCCGCTCGAGGGTGCGGCGATCCTGATAGCCTTCGGCGATCATCCATTTGAGGAGCGCGATGTTCGAGCGCAGGTATTCGATGATCGGCTCCTTGTCGAGCTTGACCGTACAGGCGGCGGCGGAGCGCTCGGCGGAGGCATCGGAGAGCTCGAAGGCTTGCTCGACCTTGAGCTGCGGCAGCCCTTCGATCTCGAGGATGCGGCCGGAGAAGATGTTCTTCTTGCCCTTCTTCTCGACGGTGAGGAGCCCCTGCTGGATCGCGTAGTAGGGGATGGCGTTGACGAGGTCGCGCAGCGTGATGCCGGGCTGCATTTCGCCCTTGAACTTGACCAGCACCGATTCGGGCATGTCGAGCGGCATGGCGCCGGTGGCGGCGGCGAAGGCCACCAGCCCCGAACCGGCCGGGAAGGAGATGCCGATGGGGAAGCGGGTGTGCGAGTCGCCGCCGGTGCCGACAGTGTCGGGCAGCAGCATGCGGTTGAGCCAGGAGTGGATGACGCCGTCGCCCGGGCGCAGCGACACGCCGCCGCGCTCGGTGATGAATTTCGGCAGTTCGCGGTGCATCTTGACGTCGACGGGCTTGGGATAGGCGGCGGTGTGGCAGAAGGACTGCATCACGAGGTCGGCGGAGAAGCCGAGACAGGCGAGGTCCTTGAGCTCGTCGCGCGTCATGGGGCCGGTGGTGTCCTGCGAGCCAACGGTGGTCATGCGCGGTTCGCAATAGGTGCCGGGGCGCACGCCCTGTCCTTCGGGCAGACCGCAGGCGCGACCGACCATCTTCTGCGCCAGCGTGAAGCCCTTGCCGGTGTCCTTGGGCTGGTGCGGCAGACGGAAGAGCGTGCTCGGCGGCAGGCCCAGCGCCTCGCGCGCCTTGGCGGTGAGCCCACGGCCGATGATGAGCGGGATGCGGCCGCCGGCGCGTACTTCGTCGAGCAGCACCGGAGTTTTGAGGCGAGACTCGGCGATCAGCTCACCGTTCTTGTAGGCTTTGACTTCGGCCGTGTCGTGGTCGATGACGAGCTCGACCTCGTCGCCCATTTCCATTTTGCTGACGTCGATCTCGATGGGCAAGGCGCCGGCGTCTTCCTGGGTATTGAAGAAGATGGGGGCGATCTTGCCACCGAGGCAAATGCCGCCGTAGCGCTTGTTGGGTACGAAGGGGATGTCTTGGCCGGTCCACCAGATCACGGAGTTGGTGGCGGACTTGCGCGAGGAGCCGGTGCCGACGACGTCGCCGACGTAGGCTACGACATTGCCCTTCTTCTTGAGTTCTTCGATGAGGCGGATCGGGCCGCGCTGGCCGGGCTCGTCCGGTTCGATGCCGGGGCGGGGATTCTTGAGCATCGCCAGCGCGTGCAACGGAATGTCGGGGCGCGACCAGGCGTCCGGCGCGGGGGAGAGGTCGTCGGTGTTGGTCTCGCCGGGCACTTTGAAGACGGTGATCTTGATGCGCTCGGGCACGGGGAGGCGGGAGGTGAACCATTCGCCTTCGGCCCAGGAGCGCAGCACGGCCTGGGCGTTGGCGTTGCCCTGGTCGGCTTTTTCCTTCACGTCATGGAAATAGTCGAACACCAGGAGCGTCTTCTTCAGCCCTTCGGCGGCGATGGGGCCGACGAGCGCGTCGTCGAGCAAGTCGATCAGGGGCTGGACGTTGTAGCCGCCCAGCATGGTGCCGAGCAGCTCGGTGGCACGCTCGCGCGATAGCAGCGAATTTTTCTCCTCGCCCTTGGCCACGCGCGCGAGGAATTCGGCCTTGACCTTGGCGGCGTCGTCGACGCCGGGAGGCACGCGCTGTTCGAGCAACTCGAGCAGAAAAGCCTCTTCGCCGGCGGGCGGATGGCGCAGTAGCTCGACGAGCTGCTCGGTTTGTTCTTTCGACAGCGGGAGGGGCGGGATGCCGAGCGCGGCGCGTTCGGCGGCATGGGCACGATAGGCTTCTAGCACGACGATCACCTCATCTGGGTTTGAGCAAAGACCGCGAGAAACGGACAGGTTCGATATTATATGTCTTTTATAAGACCTAAGCGTCCCCCGGTTCATTGTACCAAAGGGCAAGGCGCAAAAAACCCTCGATCGGAACGATAATTCACTTCGATCGCCCCTTGGACGGCAATCGGGTCGAAGATGTTCTAGACTATTGCCAGACGGCGAAACCGTTTCGACAAGCGTTTTTCATAGGAGGTGTCCGATGTCCGTTGCTGCCGCTACGCTCAAGACCTTCCACATCCCGGGCGTCGGGACGGGGAAATTCCACGATCTCCAGGCGCTGGAAGCGCTCGGTATCGGCTCGGTGAAACGCTTGCCGGTATCGATCCGTCTGGTGCTGGAATCGCTCGTGCGCAATTGCGACGGGGTACGCGTCGAAGAACACCACGTGCGCGAACTCGCCAACTGGCAGCCACAAGGGAAACGCACCGACGAGATTCCCTTCGTCGTCGCCCGGGTGGTGCTACAGGATTTCACCGGCGTGCCGCTGCTGTGCGACCTGGCGGCGATGCGCTCGACGGCGGCCGAAATGGGGAAAAATCCCAAAGCGATCGAGCCGCTCGTGCCCGTCGATCTGGTGGTCGACCATTCCGTGCAGGTGGATTATTACGGCACGCCGGATGCGCTGCGCAAAAACATGGAGCTGGAGTTCGCACGCAACCGCGAGCGCTATCAGTTCATGAAGTGGGGCATGCAGGCGTTCGACACCTTCCGCGTCATCCCGCCGGGCGTCGGCATCATCCACCAGGTCAACCTCGAATACCTCTTCCGCGGCGTGCGTCGGCAGGATACGCCCGAAGGCCCCGTCTATTATCCCGACACGCTGGTGGGCACCGATAGCCATACGACCATGATCAATGCCGTGGGCGTGGTCGGCTGGGGGGTAGGCGGAATCGAGGCCGAGGCGGCCATGCTCGGACAGCCGATGTATTTCCTCACTCCTGACGTGGTCGGGGTGGAACTGGTCGGCTCGCTCCCCGAAGGGGTCACCGCCACCGACCTCGTGCTCACCATCACCGAGATGCTGCGCAAGGCAAAAGTGGTCGGGCAGTTCGTGGAATTCTTCGGCGAGGGGGCTGCGGGCCTGAGCGTGCCCGATCGTGCCACCATCGCCAACATGGCTCCCGAATACGGTGCGACCATGGGTTTCTTCCCGGTGGACGAAAAGACGGTGGAGTACCTGCGTGCGACTGGCCGTACCGAGGAAGAGATCGCTGCCTTCGAAGCCTACTTCCGCGCCCAGAATCTCTTCGGGATGCCGCGCGCGGGCGAGATCGACTATACGCGCACGCTGAAGCTCGACCTCTCCACGGTACGCGCCTCGCTCGCCGGCCCGAAACGCCCGCAGGATCGCATCGAGCTGCAGGCGATGAAAACGAATTTCGAGATGCTTTTCTCCAAACCGGTGAGCGAGAACGGCTTCGGCAAGCCGGCCGAGGAGCTCGGCAAACGCTACCCCGTGCCGGGGCGCGAAGGGCTCACCCTCGGACACGGCGACGTGCTCATCGCCGCGATCACCTCCTGCACCAACACGAGCAACCCGGCAGTGCTCATCGCCGCAGGGTTGCTAGCGAAAAAAGCGGTCGAAAAAGGGTTGAGCGTGGCGCCGCACATCAAGACCTCGCTCGCGCCCGGTTCTCGCGTGGTCACCGAATATCTGCAGAAAGCGGGCCTGCTCGATCCGCTCGCCAAGCTCGGATTTGCGCTGGCCGGCTACGGCTGTACGACCTGCATCGGTAACGCCGGGGATCTCGCCCCCGAGCTCAACCAAGCGATCACGCAGAACGATCTGGTGGTGGCGGCAGTGCTCTCGGGTAACCGCAACTTCGAGGCGCGCATCCACCCCAACATCCGGGCGAACTACCTCGCCTCGCCGCCCTTGGTGGTGGCCTTCGCCATCGCCGGACGGGTGAACGTCGATCTCACGAGCGAGCCGCTGGGCATGGGGTCGGATGGAAAACCGGTCTATCTGCGCGACATCTGGCCGAGCAGCGAGGAGATCCACGCCATCCTGCCCTACGCCAACGATCCGGAGGTTTTCCGGCGCCTGTATCGTGATTTCACCAAGGATCACGACCTATGGAATTCTATCCCGGCACCCACGGGCGAGGTCTATGACTGGCCGAAGTCGACCTACATCGCCCGCCCGCCTTTCTTCGATCGTTTCTCCATGCAGCCGCCGGGCGTGCAGCCGATCACGGGCGCCAAGGCCCTCCTGCTGCTGGGCGACTCGGTGACCACCGACCATATTTCTCCAGCTGGTTCGATCCCCGAGAATTCTCCCGCGGGTCAATGGCTCAAGGCACACGGCGTCGAGCGCAAGGACTTCAACTCCTATGGAGCGCGACGTGGCAACCACGAGGTGATGGTGCGCGGCACGTTTGCCAACGTCCGACTGAAGAACCTGATGTTGCCGCCCAAACCCGACGGCAGCCGCATCGAAGGGGGCTATACGCTGCTCGATGGCCAGCAAACCACCGTCTATGAGGCGGCCATGGCCTACCGCGAGCGCGGCATCCCCACGGTGGTCTTCGCCGGCGAGGAGTACGGTACCGGTTCTTCGCGCGACTGGGCAGCCAAGGGAACGATGCTGTTGGGCATTCGGGCGGTGATCGCCCGCAGCTTCGAGCGCATCCACCGCTCCAACCTCGTGGGCATGGGCGTGCTGCCTTTGCAATTCCTGGGCGAGGATTCCTGGCAGAAGCTGGGCATCGACGGTTCCGAGACTTTCGACATCCTGGGGCTCGATGAAGCACGGCTCGCACCCCAGCAGCAGCTCAGCTTGCGCATTCGCCGGGCCGACGGCAGCACGCAAGACGTGCCGGTGCTCTCGCGCATCGACACGCCGATCGAGGTGGAGTACTACCGCCACGGCGGTATCCTCCCCTACGTGCTACGCCAAATTCTGGCGCGCGCCTGAGTCCGATCTGCCCACCCCCCGCCCCCAGGCGGGGGCTCCTTTTCGGTAGGAGCTGCCGTGAACCCGGAAAAAGTCGTCTTCGGCTTCTTCATCCTGTTGGCCGCCACCCTCAACTTTGGCTTTTTCATCGGTGACATCGCCACGGCCGCCTACCACGACGTCTATGAGCTCTTCGCCGCGCTGGTCGTGAGTCTGATCGCCACCATCCTGAAACTGGGCGATCGCACACAGATCGGGGCGGTGCACCTCGCTACTTCGCTCGTGGCCGACTTGCAGCTGATCACCGCCGCCATCGTCTGGGCCTATGCCGAGCATGCCACCGCGGCCGGACTCACGCCGGAGATGGTCGCCCGCATCGTCTCGCTCTCGGGCGGGGCCTTGCTCGCCAACCTCGTGTCGGTCACCATCTTGGTAGCCGAGACGCTGATGCAACGCCGTTGAGCCTTCGCCCATGAACGTCGAAGGGCTAGACCGAAATTTCAGCGTGATCCTGCTGGTTTTACGGCGGCTACGCGGTCCCCTGATCCTGATGGTCACCCTCTTCGCTCTGTCGGTATTGGGTATGGCGCTCGCCCCCGGTCCGCCCGACGCCGAAGGTCGACCGACGCATCTGAGCCTCTTTCACGCGTTCTACTTCGTGAGCTACACCGCCACGACCATCGGGTTCGGCGAAGTTCCCGAGGCATTCTCCGATGCGCAGCGTCTGTGGGCCATCGCCGTCATTTACCTGAGCGTGCTTTCCTGGGCCTACCTGCTCAAGCAGGCGGTCACCCTGATGCAGGACGAAGCCCTGCGCCGGGCAGTGGCTGCCCTCACCTTCGCGCGTCGGGTACGGCGGCTACGCCATCCTTTCGTGCTGATCGCCGGTTTCGGCGAAACCGGAGTGCAACTCGCCCGGGCACTGGATCGTGAGGGCATCGCGGCGGTGGCGCTCGACCTCGATCCCAAAAAAGTCGAGCGCGCGGAGATGATGGACTTTTCCCAGCCGCCGATCACCCTAGCGGCGGATGCAGGCGATCCGAACGTGCTGCTTGCCGCCGGTTTGCGCCAGCCGCGATGCGCTGCCGTGGCGGCCATGACCGACGACGACGCGGCCAACCTCGCCGTGGCTGCAACCCAACGGTTGCTCGCACCCCGCCTGCCTTCGGTCTGCCGTGCCGAACACGACGCCACGGTGGCCAACATGGCCGCGTTTGCCGCAACGGCGATCATCGATCCCTTCCATGTCTTTCAAAACGACCTGGCGCTCGCTCTCGAGCATCCGGCTGCCTGGCGGGTGCGCCAACTGTTGCTCGACATGCCGCTCGACGAGATTCGCACCGAGCGTTCGCCTCCGCGTGGTCAATGGATCATCTGCGGCGCGGGCCGTCTGGGGAAAGCGGCCCAGGCGGCCCTACGCGGCAGCGACCTGGAGCTGGTGGTGGTCGACCGCACGGCAACGGGCACGGAGCACTCCGCGCGCTGGATTGCCGGCGATGCCACCCAGGCGGAAGTCCTGCGTCAGGCAGGCATCGACACGGCCGCAGGCATAGTGGCCGCCACCGCCAACGACGTCGACAACCTTGCCATCGTCGTCACTGCCCGTCGCCTCAACCCCTTGCTCTACACCATCGTACGGCAGAACCGACGGCGCAACGAAGCGCTCTTTTCCGCCTTTCACTACGACCTGCGCGTGGTGCCGCGCCACCTCGTCGCCGCCGAGGCGCTCGCCTGGTTGCGCTTGCCGGAACTGCCCGCCTTCCTGGCCTGGCTTGCAAACGCCCCACCAACGCTCACGGAGGATGTGCAGCAGACGCTGCTGCACCTGCGTCGGCATGGCCCCTTGCGCAACCTGAAGATCGCAGTTTTGCCGAAAACCGCTCCTGCGTTGTGGCATGCGCTGTCCCAAGACCCGGGGATCACGCTCGAGCGGCTGCTGCGTTCGCCGTCCCGCTGGCCCGAACCACTGGCGCTACGGGTACTGGCGCTAGAGCGCGAGGGGCACTGGCACCCTTTACCCGAACCGGCGACGCCGTTGCGCCGGGGCGATACGCTGCTGGTGAGCGGTACCGCCGCGGCGCTCGCCGACCTGAAAGAGATCTGCGGCTACGAACCGACGCTGCATTACGTGCTCGAAGGCCGTGAACGGGCGCAGACCTGGCTGGGACGCTGGTGGGAGAGCCGCACGCGGGGAGCCTGAACATGGAACGATGGAGTGAACGTATCCGCGCGGTTGCCGAACGGGCATTGGCTCGTGGCGCCCTGGAGCCGATCATCACGGAAACGCTCGAGCAGTACCAGCACGGATTCCCCTTCGTGCTGCGCTGGGTCTCGACGCTAGCGCGCAAACCGCGCCCCGCGAGCGAACGAGCGTCGAAGGTGCGCAATCCCTTCTTGCCCCCCGAACCGGAACTCACGGTCGGGGCACTGGGGACTCGGCACTTGGTGGTACTCAACAAATATCCCGTCTTCTCTGACCACGTCCTCATCGTCACGCGCGACTTCGAGCCGCAGACAGCGCCGCTTTCCGGCGACGATTTCCGCGCCTGGCATGCGCTGCTCGCCGAAGGGGGACTGGGGTTTTACAACGGCGGCGAGATCGCCGGGGCAAGCCAGCCGCACCGTCATCTGCAGTGGATCCCGGACGGACATCTGGGAGAAGAACAACTGGGCGTTTTCTTGCCCGGAGGCAAAACCGGCTGGGCGGCACTTCCATGGGCAGCCTGGCGCGAGCCGCTACCCCTGCACGCCGAAGACACCGACTGGGGCGCGGCGGCCCATCGTGCCTACTGCACCGCGCTGGCCGCGATGGGATGGAGCCCCGGTGCGTCTCAGCTACCGCCCTACGACCTCCTGTTGCGGCTCGACCGCCTGTTCTTCATTCCGCGGCGAGTCGAACGGCTCGCCGGCGTGTCGGTCAACGCGCTGGGCTACGCTGGCTCGCTCTTTGCCGCCTCCCCCGAAAAACTGCGCGCGCTCGCCGCGCTCGATCTCGTCGAAGGACTATGTACCCTAGGCTGGCCTCGTGCCGAGCTCGCCTCGGGCAAACGCTGAGAGGTCGGCGGTGACTCGCCACAGCGTCTGCCCCGAATCCCTGTACTTGCGCTCGAAAGGCGTCATCGGCTCCTCGGGCACGAATGGGGTACATTCGCCCTGTACCCCGGAAAGTGCCAGCGCGGCGGTGAGCTCGCGGGCATAGACCGACCAGTTGGTGCGGCACTCGAAGCGTCCGCCGAGTTGCAGGACGGCAGGCCAAACCGGATGCGCATACCAGCGCCGCCCGATGTGCCCGATCTTGGGCCAGGGGTTGGGATAGAGCCACCAATGCTCGCGTACCGGAACGCCGGCCTCCAGCGCCATGCGCCAGAAGTCGATCACGTCGGCGCGCACGAAGCGCAGATTCTCGGGCCAGGCCGTGCGTGGATAGGGTTTTTGCCGGGATAGCCGCTCTTGGGATTGATCCACGCCGACCACGAAAGCCTCAGGGCTGCGCCGCGCCAGCAGGATCGTCGACCACCCCACGCCGCAGCCGGAATCGAGGATCCAGGGCGAGCGCCCGTCCCAAGCGGCGAGCGTCTCTTCGAAGGCGGCAAGGTTGTACGGCGCATAGGGTTTGCGAAAAGGGTGGGCGAGATGGCGGAGCACGAGTTCGGGCAGGCGCTCGTGGACCTCGGCCTGGGCGCTCGTGGGGATGCGGGAAATGCCGTAACTCATGGGCCTCGATCGCAAAGAAAGGGGGATTTTAACGAAAACCCTCTTGCCCGTGCCGGGTCGTTCGGCGATAATTCACGTTTCCCCAAGCAAAAGGATGGCCAAATCCGCCATCCGCCCGATATCGAGGTGCCCCATGAAAGAAAACATCCATCCGAATTATGCCGAAGTTCAAGTGACTTGTTCCTGCGGCAATTCCTTCGTGACGCGTTCCACCATCGGCAAGCCGGCGCTGCACGTGGAAGTGTGCTCCGAATGCCATCCCTTCTACACCGGCAAACAGAAGATCGTCGACACGGCCGGCCGCGTCGAACGGTTCCGTCAAAAATACGGCAATTTGGCCAACCGCGGCTGAAATTACCGAGGGATGTTGCGCAAGAAGGGCGGCCTTGCCGCCCTTTTTCATTGACTCCGTCACGCCCGGCGACGGGGAGCGACTATAATCGCCTCTTCCGCAACGAGTGGCAATGGCATGTTTTTCGACCCGCGTCCGGTTCCGCCGTGGCAACGACGACTCTACGGAAAATGGGGGTTGGTGGCGCTCCTGGCCACCTTCCTCCTGGTCGGGACCACGGGGCACGATCCTTGGCGAGGAATCGACCTGCGCCATTTCTTCGTCGCCTGGCAGGTGCTCCAAGGCGAATGGCTATTACCCCCTGCTCTGGTGGATGGTACCGTCCCGACCGCCGGTCCGCTCTACTATTGGGTGGCGGCACTCCTGGGCCTCGTGCTCGAACCCTTGGGCCTGGCGCCACACGATGCCACCCGCTTGGCCTCGCCGCTTTTTTTGCTCTGTACCTTACTGTGCCTAGGTGCTGCGTCGCTCTCCTGGTGTGGCAAACCCTGGCACGCGGGCGTGATGCTCGTGGGGATCGGGACGCTTGGCTGGATACTCGATGCGCATCAGCATCAAGCGCTGCTCGCCTCTGCCACTGCGATCGGCCTGGCGCTTGCTGCCGCAAGTTGGCGACACATACACCCGGCGAAGGCCTGGATCGCTGCCTGTGTCGCCATGACGGCCGGCTTTCTCGCCCAAGGGTTTGCGCTCCTGCTCGTCCTGGCCGTTCCCTGGTTGGCCAGCTGGCCGGGGAAAAGGATCGAGGCACGGCAACGCCTGCCCCTGCTCATTGTGACCGTGGCGATTTTTTCCCTCCCCGTGCTGTGGTTCGTCGCTGTCTGGCACCGCACCGAAGGCGGGACCTGGCTCTCGCTGCAGGCACCGCACTTGACGTGGGAGTTCATCACCTCCAGCCTCGTCGATGGCGGGCGCGACGCCGTCTGGGTAACCTGGCCCTTGTGGTTGTTGGCATTGTGGCCACTGCGCCGGGCTACCAATGGCAACGGCTCCGATGCCCGCCAAATGGCCATCGCCTGGGGCATGATCGCAGCGGGTCTCGTCGTCGTGGCTGCCTGGCCTCCCAGCAATCCCAGCGACCTCCTGGTCCTCTTGCCGCCCCTCACCCTGCTGGCAACGGAACGGCTGCGACGCATGCCCGTCGGTGCCCGGGCAGCCTTCTCGTGGTTCTCGGCAGCCACGGTGCTGAGCCTCGTCGTCTTCGCCGGCCTCGCCTGGAGTGCCTGGAACCTCGACTGGCCTCCGGGTCTGGCACGGCACATGGTGCGCGTCGCCCCCGATTTCGAGATGAGCGGTTCGCTGTGGCGCATGGGGTCGGCTACCGCCGTACTGCTTGCTTGGTTCGTTCTCGCGGTAATGACTCCAGCATCACCCTTGAGACCCGCAATCCATTGGGCGCTCGGCGTTACCTTGGCCTGGGTGGTCATGGTCTTGCTGCTCGAGCCTTGGTTCGAACATACGCGCAATCTGCGGCCAATCGTCGAGCAGATGCAGGAAGCGCTGCACGATCGCGCCCCTGCCTGTGTTTCCGTACCGACACGAGAAGCCGACGTGCGGGCGGCGCTCGTCTATTTCGGAGGCATTCCGGCGACGCTGAAAGAGGGCTGTCCCGTCCGTTTCGCCCGCCTGCGTGGCGCCCAAACCCTGCCCACCGACGGCAGCATCCTCTGGTCGGCGACGCGCGGCCAGGGAAAACGCCAGGAATACTGGCTCCTGCTGGACAACGAACGAGCGAGATCCCCCCATGACTGATTCCCTTCCCCCTTTCGTCGCCCCCGAGCAGACCCCCGAATGGGCCGAACTGCTTGCCTCGGCCGATGCCTGGGTGGCGCGCCGCATCACGGACGCGTTTGCCGTCGATGCCACGCGGGTCGATGCGCTCTCGCTGCCGGCAGGCGCCTTGTGGCTCGACGCGAGCAAGCAGGCGTGGGACGCCGATGTGCTCGCACGGCTCCTCGCGCTCGCCAAAGCAGTCCGCTTGCCCGACGGAATCGAAGCGCTCTTCGCCGGCGCCGAGGTCAACTTCACCGAGCACCGGCCGGCGTTGCACATGGTCTGTCGCGGCGGCGCGGCCGTACCGCCTCCCGATCGGGAGCGATTCACCGCAACGGAAGCACACCTGGAAGCGCTCACCTCGGCCTTTCACCAAGGCGAGCTGCGTGGTGCCACGGGCGCGAGGCTCGATCACGTCGTCAACCTTGGCATCGGCGGTTCGGACCTAGGGCCACGGCTCGTCTGCGAGGCACTCTCTCATCTCGAGCCGCCACGCCATGGGGTGCGATTCGTCGCCAATCTCGACCCAGGCGATTTCAACACGACGGTGCGCGGGCTCGAGGCGGCGCGCACGCTCTTCGTCGTCTCTTCCAAGAGTTTCGGCACCGCCGAGACGCTCGCCAACCTCGAACGCGCGCGGGCGTGGCTCGCCAGGGAACTGGGAACGCACGAAACGGCGGCGCATTTCCTCGCCATCACCTCCAATCCGGACAAGGCCAGGGCGTTGGGCTTTGCAGCGGAGCGCATCCTGTGGCTCCCCCCTTGGGTAGGAGGGCGCTATTCGCTATGGTCGGCCGTGGGCTTGCCGGTAGCGCTCGCCTTCGGCTGGGCGCGTTTCCTCGAACTGCGCGCCGGGGCGCGCCGCATGGACCAACATTTCCGCACGGCGCCGCTCGAACGCAATCTGCCGGTGTGGCTCGGATTGCTCGGTCTGTGGAATGCGAGCCTGCTCGATGTTTCTTCCTGCGCCGTGCTTCCTTACGATCAGGGGCTCGCCTGGTTTCCCGCCTGGCTGCAGCAACTGGAAATGGAGAGCAACGGCAAGCGCTGTCGGCGCGACGGCTCGCTCGTGCCCTATCCCACCGCGGCCGTCGTCTGGGGCATGAATGGCACCCTGGGGCAACACGCCTTCCACCAGCTCTTCTATCAAGGCACGCGGCGGCTCACGCTGGACTTCATCGTGCCGCTGCCCCGCCCGCTCGATGCCGGACGGCGGGCGTTGGCGCAACACGCCCTCGCGCAGGCAGGCGCTTTGCTCGCCGGACGCACGCGCGAGGAGGCGCGCGCGGCGCTGCGGGCGCAGGGCTTGTCTCCCGCCGAGATCGAGGCGCTCGCGCCGCACCATGAAATTCCCGGTAACCGCCCGAGCTCCGTCTTGCTCACCGACGGCTGGAATGCCGGCGTGCTCGGGGAGCTACTCGCCGCTTACGAGCACGCCACTTTCGTGCGCGGCTGGATCTGGGGGATCGATCCGTTCGATCAATACGGCGTGGAGCTGGGGAAGGAACTGGCACGCACGCTCGCTGCCGGAGGCACGCTCGCCGGTTTCGACCCCTCCACGCGCGCACTCGCCGCCCGGCTGGATGCGCACCGCTGAAACGGGTGTTCAGTTTTCGGGGAGCCGCAGGAAAGACGCCCGATAGCGGCGCAGCTCTTCGATCGACTCATGGACGTCGGCAAGCGCCGTGTGTTTGCTCTCTTTCTCCCAGCCTTGCAAGATTGCAGGCGCCCAGCGGCGCGCGAGCTCTTTGAGCGTGGAAACGTCCAGATTGCGATAGTGGAACCAGGCCTCCAGCCGCGGCATGTAACGGTAGAGGAAACGCCGGTCCTGGCAGATGGTGTTGCCGCACATGGGGCTCGAACGAGGCGGCAACCAAGGCCGTAGAAATTCGAGCAGCATTGCCTCTGCCTCGGCCTCGTCGATGCGCGAAGCGCGCACCCGCTCGATCAGGCCCGAAGCCCCGTGCGTCTTCTGGTTCCATTCGTCCATCGCGGCGAGCACTTCGTCGCTTTGGTGCACCGCGATCACCGGCGCTTCGGCGAGCACATTCAAATCGTTGTCCGTGACCACGATCGCGATCTCGAGGATGCGGTCGTGATCGGGATCGAGACCGGTCATCTCTAGGTCGAGCCAGACCAGTTTGCTTGAGGGCGCGTCGTTCTTCTCGCTCATGCGGTTTTCCTTTCTCCGAGGGATGGGTGCGTTATACTGCCACGGCCGCGTACCCGATGGCGATCCTCACTCTTATTTTTCCGTATCTTTCGTATTCCGCCCATGGACGAAGCCTTCCTTGCCACCGTCGTCGCCGCCCACGGCCGCAGCTACGAGCTCGCCCGGGAGATTCCCTGGCACGAACCGCCCTGGCACGCAGTCACGCGTGGCAAGCGCCACGACTATGCGTGTGGCGACGTGGTCGAAGCACGTGCCACGGCTCCCGGCCAAGCGGTGATCGAACGGCATCGGCCGCGATCCTCGCTCTTCTGGCGGGCCGATGGGGTGCGGCAGAAGCTGATCGCCGCCAACGTCGATCAGGTCGTCATCGTCACCGCGGTCGCCCCCCCCTTCTCACCCGAGCTGGTGACGCGCTGCCTCGTGGCTGCCGAACACCAGGGAATCGAAGCGAGCATCGTGCTCAACAAGTGTGATCTCGCAGACGGCCTGAATGCAGCACGCGCGCAGCTCGAGCCTTTTCGCGCCGCAGGCTATCGGGTGCTCGAGCTCTCGGCCAAACGGGACGTCTCCCCCCTCGAGCCCCGTTTGTCCCAGAGAAAATCCCTTCTCGTCGGGCAATCGGGAATGGGGAAGTCGACTCTCGTCAATGCCTTGGTGCCAGATGCCCGGGCACGTACGGGCGAAATCTCGCGCGCCCTCGACGCAGGGCGGCATACCACCACCGACGCACGGCTCTACCCTTATCGTGGAGGGTGGCTCATCGACAGCCCCGGTCTGCAGACTTTCGGTTTGGCCCACGTGCCGCTGGAGGCCCTAGACGCCTGTTTCCCTGAGCTGCGTCCAGCCTTGGGTGAATGCCGTTTCCGTGATTGCCGTCATGACGCTGAACCGGGGTGTGCCCTGCGCGCGCTGGCCGAGCATGGGGCGATCAGCGCCGAACGTTGGCAGCACTACCGCCGCATCCGCGCCGAACTCGAGGCGCTGACGCGGCGGTCCAGGGCGGGCAAGTAAACACCTTGCCCACGGCCCATGCCCGAGATCAGAGGCGCTCGAAGATCACCGTCAGACCTTGACCGCCGCCGATGCACATGGTCACCAGGGCGTAGCGTCCGCCGATACGATGCAGTTCATGGATCGCCTTGGTGGCGATGATCGCGCCGGTCGCGCCCACCGGGTGCCCCAGGGCGATGGCCCCACCATTGGGGTTGGTCTTGGCCGGATCGAGACCGAGCCCTTTCATGACCGCCAGCGCCTGAGCGGCGAAGGCCTCGTTCGACTCGATCACGTCCATGTCTTCGAGCTTGAGGCCGGTCTTTTCCAGTGCTTTCTTGGTGGCCGGGATCGGACCCTCGCCCATGATGTCGTTGGGCACCCCCGCCACGGCGTAGCCGACGATGCGCGCGAGCGGCTTGAGTCCTTTGCGTTCGGCCGCTTTGGCGTCGGCAAGCACGAGGAAGGAAGCCGCATCGTTGATCCCGGAGGCGTTACCCGCGGTGACCGTGCCGTCTTTCTTAAACGCCGGCTTGAGCTTGGCGAGGCTCTCCATCGTCGTGTTGGGCTTGGGATGTTCATCGACTTCGAACACCACGTCGCCCTTGCGCGTCTTGATCGTCACCGGCACGATCTGAGAGCGGAAGCGCCCTTCTTCGATCGCACGCGCGGCGCGGCGCTGCGACTCCAGCGCGAAGGCGTCCTGCTCTTCCCGTGTGACCCCCCACTTGACGGCGAGATTCTCCGCCGTGATGCCCATGTGGCCGACACCGAAGGGATCGGTGAGCACCGCCACCATCGCGTCGATCATGGTGGTATCACCCATACGCGCGCCGTTGCGCATCGTCGGGGAAAGGTAGGCCCCGCGCGACATCACCTCCACGCCGCCGCCCACGCCCATGACCGCATCGCCGAGCATGATGTTTTGCGCCGTGGTGACGATCCCCTGCAGACCGGAAGAACACAGGCGGTTGACCTGCATCGCCACCGAGCTCATCGGCAGCCCCGCCTGGATGGACGCCACACGCGGGACGTAGGCATAGCGTGACTCCGTCGGGATGCAGTTGCCGACCGTGACGTATTCGACTTCGTTGGGATCGACGCCCGAGCGCTCGATCGCCGCCTTCATCACCTGCCCGGCGAGTTCGGCCGGCTCGATCTGCGACAGGGTCCCGCCAAAGGTCCCGATGGCGGAACGTACGGCGCTCAATACCACGACGTCCTTGTTCGACATAGCCTCTCTCCTTGCTGGTCAGTGAATGAAACGGTTCCATCGGCAAAACCCATGATACGACGAAAGTGTGACGCTTGTCACCTCGCAGGTCATACTCATCCTTCTTTACCACGAAGTAATTCGAGGAACATGCGCAGCATGGCCGCCGTCGCTCCCCAGATGAAATACTGTCGCCAAGGAACGGCCCAATAGTGACGACGTCCCGCACCGTATTCCAGCGAGTGACGTACGTAGCGGCGCGGATCGAGCACGTGCGCCAAGGGCACGGTGAAGACTTCTGCCACCTCGAAGGGATCCGGTCGCAGCTCACCCGGGTCCTCCACCCAACCCACGAGCGGCGTGATGCGGTAGCCGGTGATGGTGATGTATGGCGGCATCGCACCCAACACCTGTACCCGCTGCGGCGCAAGCCCGATCTCTTCCTCGGTTTCGCGCAGAGCGGCCTCTACCGGCCCGGGATCTTCGGGCTCCAGTCGTCCGCCGGGGAAACTGATCTGACCGGGATGATGGACGAGGTGCGGCGTGCGGCGCGTGAGCAACACTCGAGGGCCCTCTTCGCTGGGCACCAGGGGAGCGAGTACTGCCGCGGGCCAGCGGACCTCGCGAGCCCCTTCGTCACCTGCAGCAAGATCAAGAGACCGACTCGCCGCCCGCTGCAGGCGCTCGGCGATGCGCTCACGCAGCCGTTCGGGCGAGGAAAGCAGATCCAAGAGTTCATCATCGCGCATCGGTTCATTGTGGCACAAAAAAACGGGAGGCTCGACGTCGACTTCAGCAAAAATTATTTGACCAACCGGTCGGTTTATTTTATTATTCCTTGATCCAGATCAAACTCTGCCGTGAAAAGCTGCAGTACATTCACGGTACGCGAACGGCTTCGATCATGTTGAAGCCGATCCGCGAACGATCCGGATGGACGTCTCATCCACCCTAAAGGAGGCAACACCATGGCTCATCACGACAAACTTGCGCAACAAATGGAATTTCCGCCGCAAATCCAGCAACCCAACGTCTTCCCGCTGTCCTGGCACGCCAAGACGCAGAAAATGGAAGAAATCTGGGATGCGGCGCAACGTGAGGTCTGGGATCCGAAAAAACTCCCGTGGGACACGCTCGATGTCGAGTCCTACAGCTGGGAAGAACGCGAGGCGATCGCCTACTGGTGGACGCTGCTCTCCGTGTTCGACGCTTCCGCGCCCCCCGTTTTCGCCGCGGCGCTCATCAAGACCTATGAAGAACACGAAGAAGACCCGGTACGCCGCTGTTTCTTCTCGGTGACGCGCGACGAACAAAACCACGAGCAGATGTGCGGTCTGGCGATCACCAAATTGCTGGAGCACGACGATCCGCTCACTTATCAGCCCAAGACTGATCTGGGCAAGCGCCTGCAGAAAAACGCCATGTGGCTCTACTACAACGGTGGTCGCTACTGGAACGGGTACAAGAACGCCGTGCCGAAGTACTCTCTGGCCGTACTCTTCTCCTCCTTCCTCATGGGCGAGATCGCCGCGGCCACCATCTTCAAACAGATGCACGACAACAGCCGCGAGCTCGTCTTCAAGGAAGCCTTCCGTCACATCGGTCGCGACGAAGGGCGGCACATGGCGATCTGCCTGGCGCTGATGGAGCGCGACTATCCGCGGCTCGCCGCCGAAGACAAGGCGCTCGTCACCAAGCAGATCCGCGCCGGTTACCTCTTCCTGTCGGCGGTGCTCTTCGAGCCGCCGGAAGAGTTCTGGGACCTGCCCGCCGACTTCATCAAGAACCAGCGTGAAGGTGAAGAAGTCGCGCGTGGGGCCGGTTTCGGCATTCCCACCTATGAGGCGAAAAAAGAAAACTGGCGCAATGCCATGCTCAACCTCAAGGGCGTGCTGGCTCGCTACGACATCCCATTCCCCGCCATTCCGGAAGTCGGCATCGACGGCCAGGAAGTGACCGAAGTCGATATGGACTCGATCATCCCGGTCTTCTGAGCCTCGGCGGCCGCTTGCAGGGGCGGTCGCGCCAAGGCACACCGACCGCCGGTGTCCTCCACGGACCCCGGCGGTTTCGTCGACCGGGGAACCCATCACCCTTCAAGAGAACGAACCCGAATGAGCACCCTCATCAAACTGCATCCTTCCGGCCGCCAGATCGAATCCCGTCCCGGTGAGACCGTGCTGGAATCCCTCGAACGGGCGGGCTACGCACTGCCGAACAACTGCCGGGCCGGGGCCTGCGGCGAATGCAAGGTCAAGGTCCTATCCGGCCATTTCGACCAAGGGGTCGTGCTCGACATGGCCCTGTCGGCCGAAGAGCGCAAGCAGGGTTTCGGCCTCATGTGCATGGCCAAACCCCTCTCGCCCGAACTGGTGATCGAATGGGGCACGGCCGATGCCAAGCCGAAGCTCTTCCCGCCGCGCGAGAACCAGCGCTACACGGTGATCGACCGCGTGCCGCGCACGCCCCGCATCACCGAATTCCGCCTGCGGCCATTGGGACAACCGATGCGCTATTGGCCCGGCCAGTACGTCACGTTGAGCGACGTGGAAGGCAAGGTGCCGGCACGCTGCTATTCGATCGCCAATGCGCCGCGCCCCGACGGAGAGATCGCGCTGCAGATCACGCGCATCGAGGGCGGCGTCACCAGCGTCTGGATCCACGACCATCTGCAGATCGGCGACATCGTGCGCATCAACGGCCCCTACGGGACCTTCATCGGCGACCTGTCACTGGACACCCCCGTCCTGTGTCTGGCGGCCGGCTCGGGCCTGGCACCGATCCGTGCACTCACCGAAGCGGCGCTGCGCCGGGGCTACCGCAAACCCGTCACCCTGCTCTTCTCCGGCAAGACGAAGGAGGACATCTATGATCTCGGCCTGATGCGCTATTGGGAGACGAAGCACCGCAACTTCACCTTCAAGGCCACGCTCACGCAGGAACGCGATCCGCAGTGGCTGCACGGGCGTATCCCGCAGATCCTGCCTGATCTCTTCCCCACGCTGACGGGCTACAACGTATTCATCGCCGGCAGCCCGGCCTTCGTGGCCGATTGCAGCGCAGCGGTGAAAACCCTGGGGGCGGAGGAGTCGATGATCCACACCGAAGGCTACTTCGGCCAGGCGCAACCCTCGGTGGCGCCGGCCGAACAGCTCTTGAGCGCGTAGCGCGAGTCCGACCTGCCCGGGATCACTCGATCCCGAGCAGGTACTGGATCAGCCCTTTGGCCACGAAGCCGATGAAACCGAGCCCCAGCGCGAGAAAAAGCCAGAGGGTGCCGTACTTGCCGGCCTTGGACTTCCACGCCAGGTTGGCGATGATGAAGATCATGTAGAGGATGAAGGCCGGCACGAGGATCTTGAAGGCCAGGTCTTCGAGTTGGGGAAAAGTGAGTCCAAAAAGTACCGTGTCTTCCATGGGGATGCTCGCTTGGCCGGATTCATTGATCCGGCCAATTTATAAGTTGAAAGCAAATTAGACGCCGCGTTTCTTTTCGAGTTTCGCGGCGATGCGCAAGCGCAGGGCATTGAGACGGATGAACCCTTCGGCGTCTTTCTGGTTGTAGGCGCCGCGGTCGTCTTCGAAGGTGGCGATCGTCGGATCGAAGAGGGAGTCGGTGGGCGAGTCGCGTCCCACCACCATGACGCTGCCCTTGTAGAGCTTGACGCGCACCCAGCCGTTGACCGTCTGCTGGGTCGTGTCGATGAGGGCTTGGAGCGCGCGGCGCTCGGGGCTCCACCAGTAGCCGTTGTAGATCATCTCGGCGTAGCGCGGCATGAGCTGATCTTTCAGGTGCGCGACTTCCCGGTCGAGCGTGATCGACTCGATGGCGCGGTGCGCTTTCAGCAGGATCGTGCCGCCGGGCGTTTCGTAGCAGCCGCGGCTCTTCATGCCGACGTAGCGGTTCTCCACCAAATCGAGCCGGCCGATGCCGTGCTTGGAGCCGAGTTCGTTGAGCTTGGCAAGGAGCTCGTGCGGCCGCAGGCGCACGCCGTCGATGGCCACGAGATCGCCCTTCTCGAACTGCAGCTCGACGTACTGCGGTACATCCGGCGCTTTCTCGGGAGCCGTCGTCCAGCGCCACATGGATTCTTCCGGCTCGGCGGCCGGGTTTTCCAGGTGCCGCCCCTCGTAGCTGATGTGCAGGAGGTTTGCATCCATCGAGTAGGGCGAGCCGCCTTCGCGGTGTTTCATCTCGATGGGAATGCCGGCCTTCTCGGCGTAGGCGAGCAGTTTCTCGCGCGAGGTGAGGTCCCATTCGCGCCAGGGGGCGATCACTTTGATCTCGGGCATGAGGGCGTAGTAGCCGAGTTCGAAGCGCACCTGATCGTTGCCCTTGCCGGTGGCGCCGTGGGCCACGGCATCGGCCCCGGTGAGTTTGGCGATCTCGATCTGGCGCTTGGCGATCAAAGGCCGCGCGATGGAGGTGCCCAGCAGGTATTCCCCTTCATAGATCGTGTTGGCACGGAACATGGGGAAGACGAAGTCGCGCACGAATTCCTCGCGCAGATCGTCGATGTAGATGTTCTCGGGCTTGATGCCGAGCTTGAGCGCCTTTTGCCGCGCCGGCTCGAGCTCTTCGCCCTGCCCCAGGTCGGCGGTGAATGTGACTACCTCACAGCGATAGGTGTCTTGCAGCCACTTCAGGATCACGGAGGTATCGAGCCCCCCGGAATAGGCCAGTACCACTTTCTTGACTTCGCTCATCGTCCTTTCCCGTCGAACGTTCGCACACGATCCGGATGCGGGATGCACCGGATCCCCTAAATCCGCTTCAACCTTCCATCCGGCCGAGCACGAGATATTCCATCAGCGCTTTCTGCACGTGCAGGCGATTCTCCGCCTCGTCCCAGACCACGGACTGCGGCCCGTCGATCACCTCGGCCGTGACTTCCTCGCCGCGGTGCGCCGGCAGACAGTGCATGAAGAGCGCATCGGGTTTGGCCTGGGCCATCATCGCCGCGTCGACCTGCCAATCGGCGAACGCGCAGAGCCGGTCGTCGGTCTCGTGCTCGAAGCCCATGGAGGTCCACACGTCGGTGGTGACGAGATCCGCCCCGCGCGCGGCCTCCATCGGGTCGGCGAAACAGCGGTAGCGTCCCTCGGATGTGACGCCCGCCAACTGCGGATCGACCGTATAACCCGGTGGCGTGGAGACGTGCACGGTGAAATCGAGCACTTCGGCCGCCTGCAGCCAGGTGTGACACATGTTGTTCGCGTCCCCGATCCAGGCGACGGTCTTGCCGCGGATGGAGCCGCGGTGTTCGATGTAGGTATAGACGTCGGCGAGCACCTGGCAGGGATGGAACTCGTTGGTGAGCCCGTTGATCACCGGCACGCGCGAACGGGCGGCGAAGCGCTCGACGATTTCCTGCTCGAAGGTACGGATCATCACCAGATCGCTCATGCGGGAGATGACCTCGGCCGCATCCTCCACCGGTTCGCCGCGCCCGAGCTGGGAGTCGCGCGTGTTGAGATAGACCGCGAACCCGCCGAGCTGCTGGATGCCAGCCTCGAACGAGAGGCGGGTGCGCGTGCTCGCCTTCTCGAAGATCATCACCAGGGTGCGATCGAAGAGGGGGTGCCAGGGTTCGTAATTCTTGAACTTGCGCTTGATCCAGGCCGTACGCTCGAAGAGGTAGGCGTATTCGTCGACGCTGAAATCCTTGAACTGGAGATAATGTCTCGGCGGCATGGTGCTCCCTCCCTTCAATGACGGGCGACGAAACGCTCGATGAGCGGCACCAGGCGCTCGACGATCTGCTGTGCCTCCTCGATAGTGAGGATCAAGGGCGGCAGCAGACGAATGACGCGCTCGGCGGTAACGTTGATGAGCAAACCTGCTTCCAGCGCGTCGAGCACCAAAGCTGCGCAAGGACGGTCGAGCTCGACGCCGAGCATGAGCCCCTGACCGCGTACGCCCTTGACTTGGGGCAGGTGCGCCAGGCGCGCGGCGAGCGTCGCCTTGAGGTAACCGCCGACCCGGGCGGCGTTGTCGAGCAGTGCGTCGGTCTCGATCACGTCGAGCGTGGTAAGCCCGGCGGTGCAGGCGAGCGGATTGCCGCCGAAGGTGGAGCCGTGGTTGCCCGGGCCGAAGAGCCCCGCGGCCGGCCCGGCGGCGAGGCAGGCGCCGATGGGCACCCCCGAGCCCAACCCCTTGGCGAGCGTCATCACGTCGGGGCGCACCTCGCTCCATTGCCAGCCGAACCATTTGCCCGTGCGCCCCAGGCCGCATTGCACCTCGTCGCAGATCATCAGCAGGCCATGAGCATCGCACAAGGAACGCACGGCGCGCAGGTATTCGGGGTCGGCGAGCCGGATGCCGCCCTCGCCCTGGATGACTTCGAACATCACGGCCACCAGATCCGGCGTTTCGGCGATGAGTCGGGTGAGCGCGGCAACGTCACCGAAGGGCACACGCAGGAATCCCGGCACGAGCGGCTCGAAACCGAGCTGAGTCTTGACGTTGCCGGTGGCCGAGAGCGTCGCGAGGGTACGCCCATGGAACGCATGCTCCATCACGGCGATCTTGGGCGCGTCCACCTTCTTCACTTTGTGGCCGTAGAATCGCGCCAGTTTGATGGCGCATTCGTTGGCCTCCGCCCCCGAGTTGCCGAAGAAGACTTCGTCCATGCCGGAAAGCTCGCACAGGCGGTCGGCCAGACGCTCCTGCGCCGGGATGCGGTAGAGGTTGGAGGTGTGAATCACGGCCTTCGCCTGGCGGGCGATCGCTTCGACCAGACGCGGATGGCCGTGCCCCAACGTGGAGACGGCGATGCCAGCCAGCGCATCGAGGTAGGGTTTGCCTTGTTCGTCATAGAGCCAGACGCCTTCGCCGCGCACGAAAGCCACGGGCAGACGGGCGTAGGTATTCATCAGATGCGACATGCGTGACGCTCCCGCGAAATCCGGTTCTCCCGTGCAGCAAAAGGGGCGACCGGGTCAGGAAAAGCTTATGATCTTACGGGAAAGGCGCTTTTTTTGAAAGAGCACCCATAGCAAAAAGCGGCGCCACGCGGCGCCGCCGTTTTTCTTGCACGATCAAGGGCGCTCAGCTCTCGCGGATGGCCTCGGCGACCATCTCGAGGGTGTTGGCATCCTCGATGGTGGGAAGATCTCCAGGGTCGCGCCCTTCGGCGAGCGCCTGCAGCGAGCGGCGCAGCATCTTGCCCGAGCGCGTCTTGGGCAACCCTTGCACGAAGTAGACGCGATGTGGACGGGCGATGGCGCCGAGCAGCTCGTCGACGGTCTTTTTGACTTCTTCTTCGAGTACCCGACGGTCCTCGCGCGTGGCGATGCGCGACGGATCCTTGACCACGGCGAAGGCCACCGGCACCTGTCCTTTCACTTCGTCGTGCACCCCGACCACCGCCACTTCGGCGATCGCCGGATTGGCCTGGATCGCCTCCTCGATCTCGCGCGTACCGAGGCGGTGCCCCGCGACGTTGATGACGTCGTCGATGCGCCCGAGAATGGTGAGATAGCCGTTCTCGTCCCGGATGCCCCAGTCGGCGGTGGAATAGACCACCGGCTCGCGGAAGAGGCTGAAGTAGGTGGACACGAAGCGATCGTCCTGCCCCCAGACGGTACTCAGGCACCCCGGCGGCAGCGGCGGCACGATGCCGACGATGCCTTTTTCGTTGGGGCCGCACTCGGTGCCGTCTTCGCGGTAGACGTGCAGATCGTAGCCGTAGACCGGCAGACCGGGGGAGCCGTACTTGATGGGCAGATCTTCTTGCACCCCCCGGCACAGCGCGAGGATGGGCCAGCCGCTCTCGGTTTGCCAGTAGTTGTCGATCACAGGCACGCCCAGGGCTTCGTGGATCCAGCGGTGCGTGGTCTCGTCGAGCGGCTCGCCGGCAAGGAAGAAGTGCTTGAGCGAGGAAAGATCCCGCTTCATATAGGACGGGTCCTGCTTCTTGAGCACCCGCACGGCGGTCGGGGCCGAGAACATGACGTTGATGCGATATTTCTCCACCAAGCGCCACCAGATGCCCGGATCGGGACGCAAGGGCGTGCCCTCGTACATCACGGTGGCCATGCCGGCGAGCAGCGGCCCGTAGATGATGTAGCCGTGCCCGACCACCCAGCCGATGTCGGAGGTGCAGAACATCGTCTCGCCTTCGCCGCCGCAAAAGATGTGTTTCATCGAACTCGCGAGGGCCACGGCGTAGCCGCCGGTATCGCGCTGCACGCCTTTGGGCTTGCCGGTGGTGCCGGAGGTATAGAGGATGTAGCTCGGGTGCGTGGCATCGACCCATTCGACCGGCACGCGTGCTTCGCCCACTTCGTCGCGCAGGGTTGCATAGTCGAGGTCGCGCCCTTCGACGCGAGCGAAATCGGGGTCGAGCCCGCGATCGACGATGAGCACTTTCTCGGGGGGGAACTGGGCGAGCCGACAGGCTTCGTCGAGCAGATGCTTGTAGGGGATGACGTTGCCGTTGCGCATACCCGCTTCGGCGGTGACGACGAGCTTGGGTTTGGCATCGTCGATACGGGTGGCGAGCGAGGCAGCGGCAAAGCCGCCGAAGACGACCGAATGGATGGCGCCCAGGCGCACGCAGGCGAGCATGGCGAACGCGGCTTGCGGGATCATCGGCATGTAGATGAGCACCCGGTCGCCTTTCTCCACGCCGAGTTTGCGGTAAATCGCCGCCATGCGCTCGACCTCGCGCTGCAGCTCGCCGTAGGAGTAGGTTTTCTCTTCTCCGGTCTCGGTGGAAACGTAGATGAGTGCCGGTGCGTCGGGGCGTTTGGCGGCATGGCGATCGACGGCGTTGTAGCAGAGGTTGGTGAGCCCGCCCTTGAACCATTTGACGAAGGGGGGATTGCTGTAGTCGCAGATGACCTCTGGCGCTTTCTCCCAGTGGATGAACTGCGCCTGCTCGGCCCAGAAGGCGTCGCGATCCTCGATCGAGCGACGGTAGAAATCCTGATACTTGCCCATGTCCTCTCCCCGATGACGAATAAATTCCGGAACGACACCGTCCGGTCTTACGAAAGATGTCTATTATAAGACATGGTGTCAAAGGGGAAATCCCCGGCCTCGTCGTAAAAACCACGAAACCGGGGCGTTCTGGCACGAACGGGATGGGGCTTACTCGCCGCCGATGCGCACCACCGTGCGCCCTTTGGCGCGGCCGGCGATGAAGTCGTCGAAGGTGCCGGGCAATTCGTCGAGCGTGATGACGCGCGTGATCTCGCGCAGCTTTTTCGGTTTGAGGTCCGTAGCAAGCCGCTGCCAGACGATGCCGCGCGTCGGGAAACCGATATAGCCCGAATCCACCCCCAGCAGGCTCACGCCCCGCAGGATGAAGGGAAAGACCGTCGTCTCGAGCTTGGGCGAGGCGGCATTGCCGATGGAGGCCACCGTTCCGGCCTGTTTCATGGTGGCGAGCATCCAGTGCAGAATGGGGCCGCCGACGTTATCCACGGCGCCGGCCCAGCGGGATTTCTCCAGCGGCCGCGTGGCGGCGAAGTCGATGCTGTCGCGCAGCAGAATCTCGTCCGCCCCCAATTCTTGCAGATAGCCGCTCTCCTGCGCCTTGCCGGTGAGCGCCGTGACCCGATAGCCGCGCCCGGCGAGCATCTGGATGGCAAAGCCCCCTACCCCGCCGGTGGCGCCGCTCACCACCACCGGACCTTTTTCCGGCTCGAGGCCGTTGTCTTCCATGCGCTGGATGCCGAGCGCGGCGGTGAAACCGGCCGTGCCCAGTGCCATGGCCTCGAACAGATCCAATCCCTGCGGCAGCGGGATCACCCAGCCGGCAGGGATACGGGCGTATTCGGCATAGCCGCCGTGGTGCGACACGCCGATGTCGTAGCTGGTGGCGATGACCTTATCGCCGGGGCGAAAGCGCGGATCGCTCGACTCGAGCACCGTGCCCGAGAGGTCGATCCCGCCGATACAGGGAAAGCGCCGGATGATCTTGCCCTTGCCCGTGGCGGCGAGCGCATCCTTGAAGTTGATGCTCGAATAGGCCACACGGATGAGGACTTCGCCCGGATCGAGCACCTCGAAGCCGACCTCCTCGATGCCGGAGCGGACCACCCCATTCTCTTCGCGGATCATGAGGCATTTGAATTTTGCGGGTAATTGTCGTTCTTGCGTCATGGCGACTCCTCCTTCGTGAGTAAATCGGGCCTCAGGGCGAGGCGTTGCGCGCGAGCACGGCGGCGAAGAAGCCGTCGGTGCCGTGTACGTGGGGCGCGAGGCGCAACACCATGGGGCTGAAGCGATCGACCAGCGCCTCGGCCGTCGGGACCTCCCAGCGGGGAATCTGCTCGGGCACCCCCGACTTGAAGAGCAGCGGCAGAGGATCGAGCAGAGAAAACCGCGAATCCTGCGCAAGGAACGTTTCGAGTACCGACTCGTTTTCCTCGGGCAAGAGGCTGCAGGTGACGTAGACCAAATGCCCCCCGGGGCGTACCAAGCGTGCCGCGGCCTGCAGGATGGCGCGCTGCTTAGCGACGAGCTCCTCGACGAGCGCCGGGTGCTGCCGCCACTTGAGGTCCGGATTGCGCCGCAGCGTCCCCAGGCCAGAACAGGGCGCATCCACCAGCACGCGATCGGCCTTACCGGCCAGCCGATCGAGCCGCTCGTCGTTCTCGTGCGCGAGCACCATGGGCTGCACGTTGGTGAGCCCGGAGCGCACGAGCCGCGGTTTGAGCTTGGCGAGCCGCCCGGCGGAGACATCGAAGGCGTAGACCTGGCCGGTATTGCGCAGCGCCGCCGCGAGCTGCAGCGTCTTGCCGCCGGCCCCGGCACAGAAGTCGACCACCGTCTGGCCTCGGCGGGGGGCCACGAGCAGGGTCACGAGTTGGCTCCCCTCGTCCTGCACTTCGAACATCCCTTCTTGAAAGAAGGGATGGGTATGCAGCGCCGGTTTTCCTTGCACGCGAATGCCGAGCGGCGAGAACGGGGTTGGATCGCAGTCGATGCCGTCGGCCTGCAGCCGCGCGAGCACCGCCTCGCGCGTCGTCCGCCACGAGTTGACGCGCAGATCGAGTGGGGCCGGTCGGTTCGAGGCCGCGAGCAGCGCTTCGGTTTCCTGCGGACCATAAGCGGCATCGAGCCGTTCGATGAGCCAGTCGGGCGCATCGAGCCGCTCGGCGCGCGAGAGCACTGGCGCGACCGCCTTGCGTTCGGCAAGCCAGGCGCGCTCCCCTTTCTCCAACCAGGGCTCGAGGCGGGCGAGCGACCAGCCTTCGCCGCGCACGAGCCAGGCGAGCAGCAGCGCACGCGGATTCGTACGCCCGGCCCAGGCTTCCAGACTGCGTCGATGCCGCAATACGGCATAGACGCGCTCGGCGATCTCGCCACGATCGCGCTGCCCCAAGTGGGGCCGCTCGCGGAAGAAGCGCGACAAGACGGTGTCGGCCGGGCGCTCGAAGCGCAGCGCCTCGGCGAGCGCCGCCACCGCCTCGCTCAGCCAGGGGGCACGCGGCGCGGTTTCGCCCGATGGGGCCTTTCGGCGACGGGAAGCACTCACGGCTGCAACCAATGATCGAACACGCCGTCTTCGGATTCGATGAGCAGGCGCACCGGTCGCGACACCGGTTCGGACTGCCACCACACGGTCATGGCGAAGTCGCCGCTGTCGGTGCGCGCCGTGATGCGCTGCACCGGAATCTCACCCAGCCCTTCCACTTTGAGACGCTCCAGCTGCGGCTCGACGCGGTAGCTCGCCTGCTTGATGCGCTTGCCGGTGACCACGGCGAGTTTTCCTTCCCGCGGCCCTTTCTGCCGTAGGAAGCCGAGCTGGTGCATCAGCGAGAGATAATCCTGCTCGTGGTCGGTGAGCGGCAACTCCGCCGTCTGCCCCTTGCGCGTGGTCCGCACTTTACGGGCATTCCAGTCGAAATCGAGCAACTCGGGCGGCTTGCCCTGTCGCTGACGCTCGTAGTGCAGCGGGTGAAAACCCGTCTTCGCGTCCCAGGTGCCGTTGCTCGTGCGTTTCTCATTGACCTGGGCGACCAGCGCGACCAAACCGGTGGTTTGTAATTGCAGGGTCATGGCGTAGCGCCCGTCGTCGTTCAGCGTCCAGCTCAGATCAGCCTGTCCGATCTGGACCCCCCCTTCGCCGCTCAGCACGCGATAGACGAGCCGTTGCGACTCGGCGGCAAAGGAGGATGCCGCAACGAACAATCCCATGAGAAAAAGAATTTTTTTCAGCATCATGCCTCCAACGGCGGCCAAACGAGGGCCGTTTCCTGGTCACTGGCCGGCAATCCCTGCAGCACCACGCACCCCTCGGGCGTGAGCCTCAGGCGATCCTCGACGAACCAGCGCACCGCTTGCGGATAGATACGGTGTTCCTGCACGAGCACCCGCGCGGCCAGCGTCTCAGGGGTATCGTCGGGCAGCACCGGCACCGCCGCCTGCACGACGATGGGCCCGTGATCGAGCGCCGGGGTAACGAAATGCACCGTGGCCCCGTGCACGCGGCACCCTTCCTGCAGCGCTCGCTCGTGCGTGTGCAGCCCTGGGAAAGCGGGCAGCAGCGAGGGGTGGATATTGAGCATCCGCCCTTCGTAGCGGCGCACGAACGCCTCTCCCAGCACGCGCATGAAGCCGGCGAGCACCACCAGATCGGGCGAGAACGCGTCGATCGCCTGGGCGAGCGCCGTATCGAACGCCTCGCGCGAGGGGTGGGCTTTGTGATCGACCACCGCCGTGGCGATGCCGTGGCGCCGGGCGAATTCGAGACCGGCGGCCTCGGGGCGGTTGCTGATCACCGCCGCGATGCGTGCGCCCGGAATGGCGGCGCGCACGATCGCCTCCATGTTGCTGCCGCGGCCGGAAATGAGGATCACCACATTGCGCACGCTTGCTCCTTTCACGCCGGCTTCACGATAAACTTGGATTGTAGCGTTTACCGCCGAGCCCCATGTCCCGTATCCACCTGCTGCCCGATGCCCTCATCAACCAGATCGCCGCCGGCGAAGTCGTCGAACGTCCCGCCTCTCTCGTCAAAGAGTTGGTCGAGAATGCGCTCGATGCCGGTGCCTGCGCCGTGGAGGTGACGCTCGAGCAGGGCGGCGTGCGCCGCGTCCGGGTCAAGGACGACGGCCACGGCATCGCGCGCGAGGAGCTCGCGCTCGCGGTCATGCGCCACGCCACGAGCAAGCTGCACACCGCCGAAGACCTGGAGCGCATCGCCACGATGGGTTTTCGCGGAGAAGCGCTCGCGGCGATCGCCTCCGTCTGCCGGCTCACGATCACCTCGCGCGCCCGGGGCAGCGAGCACGCCTGGCGCTTCGATGCCGTGAGCGGCGAACTCGCGCCGGCGGCGCTGGAATCCGGCACGGTGATCGACTGCACCGACCTTTACTACAACACGCCGGCACGGCGCAAGTTCCTCAAGAGTGAATCCACCGAATACGCACACTGTGAGGAAGCCCTGCGGCGCGTGGCCTTGGCGCGCCCGGAAGTCGCCTTTGCGCTCAGCCACAACGCCCGCAGCGTGCTGCATCTCAAGCCGGGCACCCCCCAGGAGCGGCTCGCCGCCCTGCTCGGAGAGAAGTTCGTCGAGCACAGTCGCCCCATAGAAGCCGCAGCCGGGCCAGTACGGCTTTTCGGGCGGGTGATCGAACCGCGGCATGCCGGGGAGAATCGTCCGCTGCAATACTGGTTCGTCAACGGCCGCTTCGTGCGCGACCGCATGCTCAACCAGGCGCTGCGCCAAGCCTACGCCGACGTCCTGCATGGATCACGCCAGCCCGCCTTCGCTCTCTTCCTCACCATCGACCCCGCGCTCGTCGACGTCAACGTCCATCCGGCCAAGATCGAGGTGCGCTTCCGCGATTCGCAGGCGGTGTTCCGTTTCGTGCTCGACGCGGTGCGCCGGGCGCTGGCGCCGAGCCGCATCGTCCTCGAGCAGGAGCAAAACGATGGGGGTGAAGCGGCGGCTGCCCCGAGCGAATCGCCCCCATCGCGGCAACCCAGTCTATCCTATACCGCGCCGCGCGACGCTCCCGGCTCGCGTACGCCCACCTATCCCGCTGCCTTTCCTTCCGCTCCCGCCGGTTCGCGTGTGCACGATGCCGCCGCCGAGGCCGCTTATCTCGCCTTCGCTCGGGCTGCGCTCGCGCCGACACAGGGAATGACCGAAACATCATTCGCGGCGCGCGCCAAGGCGAGCCCATTCGACGCCCCTGCCCCTACCGCCGAGTTCGCGTCCGACGATGCCATGGCCACGCCGCCGCTGGGCTATGCGCTCGCACAACTACACGGAATCTATCTGCTCGCGCAAAACGCCGCCGGGCTCGTGCTCGTCGACATCCACGCCGCGCACGAACGCATCCTCTACGAACGGCTCAAAGAGGCATGGGATCGCACGCCGAACGTGCAGCGCCTACTCGTGCCGCTCGTGCTCGCGGTCGATGCTCGGGAATACGCCACCTGGGACGAGCACCGCAGCACGCTCGAGCGCCTGGGCTTTGACATCGGCGCCCTCGGGCCTGGGCAACTGGCCGTGCGCTCGGCGCCGGCTCTCCTCGCCCAAGGCGCGCTGGAACCCTTGGTGCGCGCCCTGCTGCACGAACTTTCCGAGATGCCGCAAAGCCTTGCCGTCGAATCATTCCGTGATAAGATTCTGGCGACGATGGCCTGTCATGGGGCCGTACGGGCCAACCGCCCGCTCACGGTCCCCGAGATGAACGCGCTCCTGCGTGCCATGGAGCGCACCGAACGCAGCGACCAGTGCAATCATGGTCGCCCCACTTGGGTGCAATTGAGCCTCACCGAGCTCGACCGCTTGTTCCTGCGCGGACGCTGATCCCGCACTCCGACACACCGCACCCTTTTACACCGCGCCGATTCCCGCTCACATCGGCGCCCTCTTGTTACACTCATTTGTCATAATCGGAAAGGAGGTGATGCCAAGAAAAGCGTCTGGGTTCGTGATCCGAACCGAGCGAGGCTGTCGATTCCCCGGAATCGGCCGTCACGAAGAGACCATCGACCGTCTTCCCCCTGAAATCATAGGGCGATGCGCGGTCCCCAACGCAGGAGAACGCCATGAATGCGATCCATTTCGATTCACATACCCTCCCTACTTTCGAAGTTTACACAGCCAGAGATCTCGACCGCATCCCTCAACTCCAACGTCTTCCGGATCAGATGCGATTCGAGATGAAAATCGTCTCGGCCGTCTTGCCCTTTCGCGTCAATCGCTACGTGGTAGAGCACCTAATCGACTGGGATGCAGTGCCCCACGATCCCATATTCCAACTGACATTCCCTCAGCGGGGCATGCTTGCGCCAGCCCACTTCGACATGCTTGCCAAGGCGTTGCAAAACAGGACCTCTCCTTCCCAATGGGAAGCAACGATCCAGCGCATCCGTCGCGAACTCAATCCCCACCCGGCGGGGCAAATGGAGCTCAACGTCCCTCGTGACGATGAAGGGAATCCCATTGAGGGCTTACAGCACAAGTACCCGGAAACGGTGCTCTTTTTCCCGGCTCAAGGGCAAACCTGCCACAGCTATTGCACCTTCTGCTTTCGCTGGGCCCAATTCGTGGGCGACAAGACGCTGCGCATCGCCACATCACAGGCGCGTCAGCTCACCGAATACCTGCGCCGTCACCCCGAGGTCACCGACGTGCTCTTCACCGGGGGCGACCCGATGGTGATGAAAACCGCCCATCTCGCCGCCTACCTCGAACCGCTGCTCACCCCAGAATTCGCCCACATTCGCAGCATACGCATTGGGACCAAGGCGCTCACCTTTTGGCCATTCCGCTTTCTCGACCCCAACGAAGGCGATGCACTGATGCGGCTCTTCGAGCGGGTCATGGCGGCAGGCAAACACCTTGCCATCATGGCACATGTCAACCATTGGCGCGAACTTCAAGCCGAACCGACCCTGCTCGCGATCGAACGCTTGCGCACCACGGGGGTGATGCTGCGCGCTCAAGCCCCTTTGATTCGCCACATCAACGACGACCCTCAAATATGGGCGAAGCTGTGGCAAAAAGAGGTAGAGTTGGGCATCATTCCCTACTACATGTTTGTAGAGCGTGACACCGGTGCCAAGTCGCACTTCGCCGTCACGCTTGCCCGAGCCTGGGAAATCTATCGGCAAGCAGCCAGCCGCGTCTCCGGACTCGCACGCACGGTGCGCGGCCCCAGCATGTCCGCCTCGCCGGGCAAAGTGGAAATCCTAGGAGTAAGCACGATAGCAGGAGAAAAGGTCTTCAGCCTGCGTTTCCTACAGGCACGCAACCCCCGATGGACCTATCGACCTTTCTATGCCCAATTCGATGCCTCGGCGACGTGGCTCGATCACCTCAAGCCCGCCTTCGGAGAATCGGAGTGGTTTTGGCATGACGAGTACCGGCGCATGATCACCCAGCGCCAGGCTCGAGCCGCCTGAGGAAACATCGAGATGAGCGCGAAGAACGGGTGTTGCCGCATCCCCTGGCTGCTCGGCCCCACGGCCAGCGGCAAGACCGCCTTCGCGCTCGCGCTCGCCGAACGTTTTCCGCTCGATATCGTCAGCGTCGACTCGGCCCTGGTCTATCGCGGCATGGACATCGGCACCGCCAAACCGACCATGCAGGAGCGCGCGCGCGTGCCGCACCACCTGCTCGACCTCGTCGAGCCGGAAGAAGCCTATGGGGCGGCGCGCTTTCTCGCCGATGCGCTCGCGGCGATCGGGGAAATCCTTGCCCGCGGACGGCTGCCGCTGCTGGTGGGCGGCACCATGCTCTACTTCAAGGCGCTGCGCGAAGGTCTTTCCGACCTCCCGCCAGCCGACCCTCGACTGCGCGCCGAGATCGACGCACGCGCTACACGCGAAGGCTGGCCGGCGCTCCACGCCGAGCTCGCCCGCCTCGACCCGCAGGCCGCCGCCCGGCTCGCGCCCACCGATGCGCAGCGCATCCAGCGCGCGCTCGAGATCGTCCTTCTCACGGGCGAACCGCTCGCCGCGCGCTACGCCCGCCGCCCCCCGGCCGCCCACGGTTACCGCTGGCTGCCGCTCGCGCTCGTACCCACGGATCGGGCACGGCTGCACGAGCGCATCGCCGAGCGCTTCCACGCGATGCTGCACGCTGGATTCATCGAGGAAGTGATGCGGCTGCGGCAGCGTCCAAATCTCACCCTCGCCCACCCGTCCATGCGTGCGGTTGGCTACCGCCAGGTCTGGCAGTACCTCGAAGGTACGATGGACCGCGAAGCGATGATCGAAGCCGGCATCGCCGCCACGCGGCAACTGGCCAAACGCCAACTCACGTGGCTGCGCCAGTTCGGCGAAACCTGGCCCGAGCTGCGCCGTTTCGATCCCTTCGCCCCGGACACGCCACGGCGTCTGGCCGCGGCGCTGGAGGAGATGCGTTAGGGAAACGCTGAAGAAATGAGCGAGCGGGATGAAGCGCAAGGCGCACGGAGCGCAGCGACCGAGACATATCGAGTGAATAGGCGAGGGAGCGAGCACCGCGCAACGCAGCGATTCGCCCGCGCAGCCAATTATTCAGCGTTTCCTTAGGCCGGAGAGCCCACGATACGTGCCTGCGGCTCATCCCCCACGCGCGGCACCACCTCGCCGATACGATAAACCGTCTCGCCCTGCGCACGCAGCAGTTCTTCTGCCGCCCCGGCCTTTTCGGGTGCGACCACGAGCACCATGCCAATGCCGCAGTTGAAGACGCGCGTCATCTCGGCCTCGGTCACCTCGCCCTGCTCCTGCAGCCAGCGAAAGAGGGCCGGCCGGGGCCAACTGCCCAGATCGATGTGGGCGGCGAGCGGTTCTGGCAGGATACGCGGTACGTTCTCCCTGAGCCCACCGCCCGTGATGTGCGCAAGCCCCTTGAGCGCACCGGGCAGCTCGCGCAGCAACTCGAGCACACTGCGCACGTAGATGCGGGTAGGCGCCATCAGCGCCTCGCGCAGCGGCGTGCCATCGAGCACGAGTTCGGCATCGCGCGCCGCATCCACGCCGTAGCCTGCCTTGGCGAGCACGCGGCGGATGAGAGAATAGCCGTTCGAGTGCGCACCGCTGGAAGCCAAGCCCAAAACCACGTCGCCGACGGCAATGCGCGAACCATCGAGGATGGCCTCGCGCTCGACCGCCCCGACGGCGAATCCGGCCAGGTCGTACTCCCCTTCGGGGTACATGTCGGGCATCTCGGCCGTCTCGCCGCCGATCAGCGCGCAGCCGGCGAGTTCACAACCACGCGCAATGCCGGCCACCACCCGCGCCGCCACCTCGACATCGAGCTTGCCACAGGCGAAATAATCGAGGAAGAAGAGCGGCTCTGCTCCTTGGACGAGGATGTCGTTCACGCTCATCGCCACCAGATCCTGCCCCACTCCGTCGTGCATCCCCCAGGCAAAGGCGAGTTTGAGCTTGGTACCCACCCCATCGGTGCCGGAAACGAGGACGGGATCGCGATAGCGCCCGCCGAGCGCGAAGAGCGCTCCGAAGCCGCCGATTCCGGCGAGCACTTCCGGGCGCATGGTGCGCGCCGCCAAGGGTTTGATGCGTTCGACCAGGGCATCGCCCGCGTCGATATCCACTCCGGCATCCCGATACGTCAGTCCCGTCACAGCGACTCCTCTTGCTCAGCTTCCGGTTCCCCGGCGATAATTGACACCTATATATCACAAACAAGGCGGTCGTTCCGACCGAACCCTCGCATATGGCGCACGACGCAAAATTGTACGATACCGCATGAACGGCGCACCCTCCTCCCGCGCAGAATTTTGGCTGTGGGGCGGATGTGCGGCAATCCTCGCGCTCCTGCTCTACTCTCTGCTGCCCGTGCTCACGCCGTTCATCGTCGGCGCGGTGCTCGCTTACATTTGCGGCCCCGTCACCGACCGGCTCGCGGCGCTGAGTCTGCCGCGCAGCGTGGCGGCCTGGCTCACCATCCTCGCCGTCGGGCTCGTACTCGTGGCCGTCGTCTTGCTCGTGCTCCCCATTTTCTGGCGCCAGATCGCGGTTTTCATCCAGCAGCTACCCGACCTGCTGGGGCGGCTCGACGCCCTCTTGCAGGACCTGGGGCGACGAATCGGCGTCGACGTCGATCGCATCGATCCGGAATTCGTGCGCGACTGGCTCAAGGAACACTGGGCGAGCGCCCAGAACTGGCTGCTGGTGCTGCTGGGCAAGCTCAAGAGCGGCGGCGCCGTGCTCGTGGGCACGCTCATCGACCTCGCCCTCATCCCCCTGGTGATGTTCTATCTGCTGGTGGAGGCACCGCGCCTGCGCCGCTCGCTGCTGCGTCTGCTACCACGGCACTGTCAGCAACCCGTTGCGAAAAAGATGCGCGGCATCGATCGGGTACTCGCCGAATTCCTGCGCGGGCAGCTGTCGGTGATGGTTGCGCTTGCGCTCTACTACAGCATCGCACTCACGCTCGCCGGTCTCAATTTCGCCCTGCCCATCGGCGTCATCACCGGGCTCGTCGCCTTCATCCCCTATGTGGGTTTCGGCACGGGAGTGACGCTCGCCACCCTTGCCACCCTGCTACAAGGCCCCGAGACCAGTCTCGTCGTTCCCGTGGTCCTCGTCTTTTCCTTCGGGCAACTGCTCGAATCGTACGTGCTCACACCCTACCTGGTGGGCGAACGCATCGGATTGCACCCCTTGGCAGTAATTTTCGTATTGATGGCTTTCGCTCATTGGTTCGGCTTCGTCGGCATGCTCATCGCACTGCCCACCGGCGCGGTGCTGCTCGTGGTGTTGCGCGATCTGCTCGCGGCATGGAAACGCAGCGGCCTCTACCGCGGTCGCCCGGGAGGAAACACGTGAGCACCCAGCTCGTGTTCGACTTCTTCGACGACGCGGTGCCGACTTTCGAGCATACCGTGATCGGACGCAACGCGGAACTGGTGGCAACGCTGCAGACGCTGGTGCAGACGCGAAACGGCAATCCCCTGCCCGTCCCGCATCTCTACCTCTGGGGCGAGCCGGGAAGCGGCCGCACGCATCTTTTGATCGCCACCGCCGAGTTTGCCCAGCGCCACGCGCGCCCCGTGCATTATCTCGCAGCGGAGCATTTCGCCGGCGAGACGCTGCCGGAGACACCCGACGCGATCTTGCTCATCGACGACGTACAGCGCGCCGATCCCAGTCTGCAACATGCGCTCTTCAACGCCTACAATCGCGCGCGCGAACTCAGGCAGCGGCTCGTGGTGAGCGGCGACGCCCCGCCGCTGCGACTGGCGCTGCGCGAGGATCTGCGCACCCGCATCGGCCAGAGTCTCGTGTTTCACGTCGAGCCGCTCGACGACGTCCAGCGGCTCGGCTTTCTGCAACAGTGGGCCAGGGCGCGAGGCATGCGGCTCGAACACGACGTGGCGACTTACGTGCTGCATCGTATCGATCGCAACCCACGGCGGCTGGCCGCCTTCGTTGCGGCGCTCGACCGGCGCTCGCTCGAGCGGCAACGTCCCGTGACCGTCGCTCTCGCGCGCGAGGTGCTTACCGAACTGGAAGCGGAACCACCACAGGATGCATCCAGTCTATCGACCAAGGAATGACAGTGAATCTCACGCTTTTCGATCTGGACAATACCTTGCTTGCCGGCGACTCGGATTTCGAGTGGGCACAATTCCTGATCCGCAAAGGGCTGGTCGACGCCGAGCTCCATGAAGCAAAGAATGCCGAATTTTACGCCCAGTATCAGGCCGGCACGCTCGACATCAACGCGTTTCTCGATTTCCAGCTCGCCCCGCTCGCGCGCCACGAACGCCGCGAGCTGGAGGCGTTGCACGCCGAATTCATGCGCGACGTGATCAAACCCATGATGACGCCGGCGGCCAAAGCCTTGGTGCGCGAGCATCTGGCCGCGGGCGACGTAGTGGCGATCGTCACCGCCACCAATGCTTTCGTCACCGGCCCGATCGCGCGCGCTTTCGGGATCTGCCACCTCATCGCCACCATCCCCGAGCAGCGCGACGGGCAGTTTACCGGCCGCTGCCGCGGAACGCCGGCCTTCCAGGCGGGCAAGATCGCGCGCGTCGAATCCTGGCTCGAATCACTGGGGTTATGGTGGTCGAGCTTCGCGCGCACCACCTTTTACAGCGACTCGCACAACGACCTCCCCTTGCTCGAACGCGTCGCCGACCCCGTCGCCGTCGATCCGGACGAGCGGCTGCGCGCGCACGCGCTTCGCCACGGCTGGCGCATCCTGTCGCTACGCCAAGCCGAGCCTTCCTCGGTCACGAGACATCCATGATCCGCAAACTCATCAAAAAAGTCATCGCCAAAGTCACCAAACCGAGCGCCTCGTCGCCGGCCGTTTTACCGGCCGCGCGCTACGGCATCACCCCTGAGCACATCTCCCCCGGCGCCCGCCTCGTGTGCGAGACGCTGCAACGCCACGGCCATCAGGCTTACGTCGTGGGCGGCGCGGTGCGCGATCTGCTCTTGTCGCGTACGCCCAAAGACTTCGACGTCGCCACCGACGCCCACCCCGAGCAGGTGCGTGCCCTTTTTCGCCGTGCCCACATCATCGGGCGCCGCTTCAAGATCGTGCACGTCTACCACGGCAAGGAAACGGTGGAAGTCACCACCTTCCGCGGCCTGGTCGACCCCGACCGCGCCCCCGTGGATGCACACGGCAGACTCCTTGACGACAACGTGTTTGGCACGCACGCCGAGGACGCCCAGCGGCGCGACTTCACCATCAATGCCCTCTACTACGATCCAATGGCGGGCGTGCTGCACGACTTTCACCATGGCGTGGGCGACATCGAGGCGCGTACCCTGCGCGTGATCGGCGATCCCGAGCAACGCTATCGCGAAGATCCGGTGCGCATGCTGCGCGCCGTGCGGCTCGCCGCCAAGCTCGATCTCCTGATCGACCCGGCCGCCCGCGCTCCCATCCGGCGCCTCGCCCCGCTCCTGGAGAACGTCCCGCCGGCGCGGCTCTTCGACGAGATCGTAAAGATTCTCACCTCGGGTTATGCGCTCGCCTGCCTCGAGCGGCTGCGCGAGGAGGGCTTGCACGGCGAGCTGCTGCCGGTACTCGACCTGGTCTTCGCGCATCCGAGCGGCGAGCGCTTCGTGCGCCTCGCCCTGGAAGACAGCGACCGACGCATCCGCGAGGGCAAGAGCGCCTCGCCTGCCTTCAGCTTCGCCGCCCTGCTGTGGCCGCGCGTACTCGAAGAATGGCGCCGGCGCCAGGCTCAGGGCGAACCGGTCTTCCCTGCCCTGGAAGCCGCGATGGACACCGTGCTGGAAACGCAGGCCGAGTCGCTGGCGATCACGCGCAAACTCGCCGGCGACATCCGTGAGCTGTGGATGATGCAGCCGCGCTTCGAGCGGCGCGCCGGCAAGGCCCCTTATCGCCTCGTCGAGCAGCCGCGCTACCGCGCCGGCTGGGATTTCCTCTCGCTGCGCGCCAAGGCAGGGGAAGTGCCGGAAGAGCTCCCACGCTGGTGGCAGCGCTTCGCCTACGGCAGCGAAGCCGAGCGCACGGCGCTGCTACAGGAAGCACGCACCACCGGCGAAACACCGGCCAAACGCAAGCGCCGCCGCCGGCCGCGCAAGGCGAAATCGGCCGTGCGCGAGATGACTGGGATCACCCCCACGCCGGATGCGCCATGAATCCCGTGCTTGCCTACGTCGCGCTCGGAGCCAATCTCGGCGACGCCGAAACCACGGTACGCGCGGCGATCTCGGCCTTGGGACGATTGCCCGACACGCGCCTCGTCGCCGCCTCCTCGCTCTATCGCACCGCGCCGCTCGACGTTCCCGAGCCGCAGCCGGATTACATCAACGCCGTGGCGCGCGTGGCGACGACGCTGCCGCCGGAATCCTTGCTCGACGAGCTCCTCGCGCTGGAAGCGCGCTTCGGCCGCGTCCGCCCCTACCGCTGGGCGCCGCGCGCGCTCGATCTCGACCTGCTGCTCTATGGCGGCGTCGTGCTCGACACGCCCCACCTCACCCTGCCCCATCCTCGGTTACACCAACGCGCCTTCGTGCTCGACCCCTTGCTCGAACTCGATCCCACTCTGGAAGCGCCGGGATTGGGACCGCTGTCGCTCTGGCGCGAGCGTTTGCGCGATCAAGACATCGAACGCCTCCAGCCCCATCCCGCATGAACGCGCTCTCTCACCTCCCTCTCTGGCTGCAAACGGCGCTGCTGCTTTCCGCTTCCAACCTCTTCATGACTTTTGCCTGGTACGGCCATCTCAAGCATCTGGCCGACCGGCCGTGGTGGTTCGCCGCCCTGGTTTCCTGGGGCATTGCCTTTTTCGAGTATATGCTGCAGGTGCCGGCCAACCGCATCGGTGCCCAGGCGCTCGCCCTGCCGCAGTTGAAGCTGATGCAGGAAGTCATCACGCTCGCCGTGTTCGTGCCGTTTGCCGTCTTCTACATGAAGCAACCGCTCAAGCTCGACTATCTCTGGGCCGCGTGCTGTCTGCTCGGCGCCGTCTATTTCACCTTCCGGACGACCTGACCATGCTCGACAAGGCCCGCTACCTCGTCATCGAAGGACCGATCGGCTGCGGCAAGACGCGGCTCGCGCAAAAGCTCGCCGAAACGCTCGCCCTGCAACTGGTGCAGGAAGCGCCCGAGCGCAATCCCTTCATCGGTCGGTTCTATCAATACCGCGAACGATGGGCCTTGCCGCTTCAGCTCGACTTTCTCTTCCAGCGAATCGGGGCGCTCTCGTCCGTGGCCCAGATGCTCGCCGCCGGACAGCGCGTGGTGAGTGACTTCATGCTGCAGAAAGACCCTCTCTTCGCCGAGCTCAACCTCGAGGCGGACGAATACGCCCTCTATCGACGCATCCATGAGCGGATCGTACCCGCGAATCTGCCAAAGCCCGATCTCGTCATCTACCTGCAGGCGCGCCCCGAAACGCTGGCCGAACGCGTCGAGCGTCGCGCCTGGGCGGCCGAGCGCGGCATCACGCTCGATTACCTCACCGACGTCTGCGCCGCCTATGCCCGTTTCTTCTACGATTACAGCGCCTCCCCCTTGTTCATCCTGGATGCGGAAGTGCTCGACCCCATCCACGAATCGGGCGACTTCGCCCTGGTGCTCGAACGCCTGCGCGGAATGCGCAGCCACCGCGAGTATTTCGGCTACGCCTGAGCGGCGCGGGTTGTGCGCCGCGATGAAATGCGCCACAATCGCCCGCATTCCCGTTGTACGGAGGAGGCGATGAGCGCCCAACCCCTCGATGACCGACCCATCACCCTCACGCGGCTCGCCGAGATGCGTGCCGCCGGCGAGAAGATAACCATGCTCACGTGCTACGACGCGAGTTTCGCCACGCTACTGGAGCGTGCCGGCGTCGAGGTTCTGCTCGTGGGCGATTCGCTGGGCAACGTTGTGCAAGGGCAGAAGAGCACCCTGCCGGTGACGATGGCCCACATGGTCTATCACACCGAATGCGTGGCCCGCGGCGCCCGGCGCGCCTTCGTCGTCACCGATCTGCCGTTTGCTTCTTACCAGGAAAGCCCGCAGCAGGCGCTGCGCAACGCCGCCGCCCTCATGGCCGCCGGGGCGCAGATGGTCAAGCTCGAAGGCGGGCAAGTGATGGCCGAGACGGTGCGTTTCCTCGTCGAGCGCGGCATTCCGGTGTGCGGTCACATCGGCCTCACGCCGCAGGCCGTGCACCAGCTCGGCGGCTATCGCGTGCAGGGGCGCAGCGAGGAAGACGCGCGCCGCCTCCTCGAAGACGCCCTGGCGCTGGAAGAAGCCGGAGCGGCGCTCCTCGTCATCGAGATGGCCCCGCGCACCCTGGGTGCCGAGATCAGCGCCAAACTGTCGCGCACGGCCACCATCGGCATCGGCGCTGGGCCCGAGTGTCACGGCCAGGTCCTGGTGCTGCACGACATGCTGGGCATCTACCCCGGACGCAAGGCCCGTTTCGTCAAAAACTTCCTCACCGGCCGCGATTCGGTCGAGGAGGCGGTGCGTGCCTACGTGCGTGAAGTGAAGGAAGGGACGTTTCCCGCCCCGGAACACTGCTACTGAGGGTTCGTCATGACCACGATTTCGCCGCTCACGACCGTGGCCGAAGTCCGCGCCCTGCGTCCCTCCCTGGGACGCGTGGCGCTGGTGCCGACCATGGGCTGCCTGCACGAAGGACACCTCGCGCTGGTACGCCAGGCGAAGACACTCGCCGACACGGTGGTGGTGAGCATTTTCGTCAACCGCCTGCAATTCGGTCCGAACGAGGATTTCGACCGTTATCCGCGCACCCTGCCGCGCGACCTGGAGCTGCTCGCCGCCGAGGGCGTGCGCCACGTCTTCGCCCCCAGCGAGGCGGAAATGTACCCCGAACCGCAGACCTACACCGTGACGCCCCCACCCGAGCACACCGACATCCTCGAAGGCACCGTGCGCCCCGGGCATTTCCGCGGCGTGGCCACCGTGGTCACCAAGCTCTTCGGCATCGTGCAGCCCGAAGTCGCCCTCTTCGGCAAGAAGGACTATCAACAGCTCATGGTGCTGCGCAACCTGGTGCGCCAACTCGCCCTGCCGTTGACGATCGTCGCCGGCGAGACGGTGCGCGCCCCCGACGGCCTCGCGCTCTCCTCGCGCAACACCTATCTCTCGCCAGCCGAGCGTGCCGAGGCGCCGCGGCTCTATCGCGCCCTCACGCGCATCGCCCAGGCCGTGCGCGCCGGGGCCACCGACCATTCCCGCCTGGAAACGGAGGCGATGGCCGAGCTCGCCGCCCACGGCTGGCAGCCGGACTACGTCACGGTCCGCCGCCGCGCCGACCTGCAGCCGCCCGCACCGGGCGAACGGGAACTCGTCGTGCTGGGCGCCGCGCGCCTGGGCAGCACGCGGCTCATCGACAACCTCGAGATCTGAATCGCGCGCTTCAGCGCGGCGTGTAGCGCAGCCCCACGAAGGCGCTCAAGCCGGGCGTATTGTAGCCACGCACGCTTTCGTAATTCTTGTCGAAGAGGTTATCGATGCGCGCTTCCAGCTTCAGGTCCGGTGCGAAACGATAGCTCGCCACGAGGTTGAAAAGGCTGTAGGCGCCGAGCTCGTCGCTCTTGGCTTTGTCGTTGTAGCGTCGTCCCACGCCGACCCACTCGAGGCCGGCATTCCACGCCCCCCACTGGCGCCACAGCGAGGCAGTGGCACTATGGCGGGCGCGGCGCGCGAGCGGTTTGTCGGTGGTCTCGTCGATCGCCTGCAACCAGTCGTAGCTCGTGCGCCACTGCCAGTCGCCCGCCGTACCCTCCCAGGCGAGCGTCACCCCCTCGAAATGCGCCCTGCCGACGTTGATGTAGCGCCCGCCCCACGTATCCGTGGGAATCCAGTCGATCAGGTTCCTTACCCGGTTGTGGTAATAGGTGAGCGAGGCCGACTGCTGGTTTCGTTCCCACACGAGCGCGACTTCGCGGTTGCGTCCTTTTTCCGGCTGCAGATGCGGATTGCCGGAATAGGGATCGAAGAGCTGGTAGAGCGAAGGCGCCTTGAAGGACGTCCCGAGGCTCGCGTAGGCGCGCCACTCGCGCGCGATCTGATAGCCGTAGGCGAGCGCATAGGTATCCTGCCCCCCGAAGGTCGAATGCTGGTCGTGCCGCGCGCTCAGCTGCCAGCGGTGCGGCCCGAGGTTGGCGCTCCAGGCAGCCACAGCTGAGTTGATGGCGATCGATTCCTCGTTCGAGGAGTCACCCGAGAGCGGCGCTTTCTGCTCGAAGCGCTCGAGCGCGAGCATCGCCCGCCCCAGAGGAAGCGCCACGTCGTTCTGCCAGTTGTATTCGTCGTTCTCGGTACGCAGTCGGCTGGGCCAGGATGAGACGTACTTGTGCCAATCGAGGGCATGCCCGATGCGCAAGGTACTCGTCCAGGCGTCGGTCAGCGCGTTACGCGTGTAGACCTGCCACTGCTGGGTGCGGAAATCCTCGTAGTCGTTGTATTGGCTCGTCGGTGGGATTTCGTCGTAATGGGCTCGCCCCTGGTTCTCCCGCAGCACGAAACCCATCTCGTGGCCGGCAAGCGGCGTGAGCACGAGCGAGGCAGTGCCACCGCGGTTGCGGTAGGCGTCGTCGTCCGCGTCACGCCCGGAAGCATTTTTCATGGCGGAGAATCCGCCGCTATAGCTTTGCTGGAAATCCGCCCGCAAGCGGACGAGTTCGTTGCCCGCGGACAGACCGACGCTGCCCTGTGCCGTGTCGTACGAACCGTAACCGGCAAACGCCTCGGCCGACAGTCCGGGCGCGCCGCGCCGGGTGAAGATCTGAATCACGCCGCCGATGGCGTCCGCCCCATACATCGTCGCGGCGGGCCCGCGCAGGATCTCGATACGGTCGACGTCAGCCAACGAGAGAAAACGCAGGGGCGAGCCGGCCAGGTCGAGCGAATTGATGGGGATGCCATCGACCAGCACTTTGGTTTGATCCGGACGCGTGCCGCGCACGAAGAGACTGGCCGACGTGCCCGGACCTCCGTTGCGCGTCATCTGGATGCCGGGTTGACGCGCGAGCAGATCGACGATGGTCTCACCGCCCGCGCGCTCGATCTCCTCGCGCTCGATCACCGTGACGTCGGCAAGGATCTCGGAGACCCGCGTCTGCTGACGCGTGGCCGTCACGACGACCGGCTCCAGCGCCTCCTGGGCCCCGACTCCGAAAGAAAAAGACGACAACAGCAGGCTAGGCGGCAACGCGGCCACCAAAGATTTGACGAAGCGATTCACATGATTCCCCTCGGCCGGCCACCCCGCCGGCCCGAATGGAAAGCCCACCGCAGGCGGATTCACGCGCCTGCGCCCTGCGTTCCTGGCCGGTCTCCGGGCTCGCGAGATTTGACGCGCCGCCTTCCCGGGCATCAAGCCTAGTGGCATTTCGGCGCGCCCGCACTCGCCTACCGTTGCGGGGGCAGCAGCGGCTTTGCCGGACAAACACATCCGGCGCACCGCTTTCCCGTTTCACCGCGCCGGGAGAACCCCGGCCGCGGCACCAGAAACGTGAGGGGGGATTCTACCTCAAGGCGCCCCAACCTCTCCCTGAGCCATGCGATCGAGGATCTCGCGCACTTCGGTCGAACGAACCTGGCGGCGGGTCGCCTCCAGCACGGGTGCAAAGGCAGTGCGATACGGTTCGGCCCAACGCCGCCAACGCTCCAGCGCCCGGGCAAGGCGCGATCCCACGATGGGGTTGGTCGCATCGAGCCGCAACACCGCCTCCTGCCAAAAGACCCATGCCGGCTCGCCGGCCGCGCAGGCTTCGGCGAGATTGTTGGCGAAGAAGTTGAGTACCAGAGCATAGACCTTGTTCGGGTTGGTCCAGCGAAACGCCCGATGCTCGGTCAAACGCTGCACGCGCGCGAGCACTGCCCCCGGAGCACCATGCCAGGACCAGCGCATCGCCTGGCGGGCGAACCACTTGTCGAGCACCAGATCGTCTTCGGCATAGCGCGACTCGAAGGCGGCGAGCAGCGCCTCGCCCAGCGCCTCGTCGGGGTGCGCGAGCGCGGCATCGAGCGCCGCCAGCCGCTCGGTGAGATTGTCGGCGGCGGCAAACGTGCGCGAGCAGCGTTCGTCCTCACCTAGCAGCGCCTCCATGCGCCAGGCAAATGCGGCGAGCGCACGCCGGCCTGCTTCCAGCGGATCGTAGCGGTAGGGGCGAGCGGCTCCGGAATCCCACCAGCGCGGCCACAGATCGCGTCCAGCCCGGGCAAGGTCGATCGAGGCCCACACCAGCGCAGTACGCAGGCGCACCGGATCGGCCGGCGTCATCGCCTCCAGCAGCCAGCGCTCACCGGGCAATGCCGCGGCCTTGACGCGGAACATCGCATCGAGCGATTCATCGGCGAGCAGCTGTTTCCAAGCGGTGACGAAGGTCTCGTCCAGCGTTTCGGTTTCGCCTCGGGCCAGCCGCAGCACCTGGCGCTGCGCCCAGCTCTGCGCCGCATCCCATCGGTTGAAGGCGTCCGAATCGTACGCCATGCGATGGCGCAGTGCCTCGTCCGGCTCCTCGAACACCAGGCGCACCGGCGCCGAGAACCCCCGCAGCAGCGAAGGCACCGGCTTCGGCCCCGGCGGCAGACCGATGAATTCGAGCGTGAGCGCCTCGTCGGTCAGGGTGAAGAGGCGGGTCGTCGCCCCCACGGCGGAATCGCGTGGCGCGATCGGCCGCATCCCTGCGCGCGAAGGGGCTTCGGGTGCGGGTACGGCATCGCGCTCGTCGGCGAGCACGAGCGGCAAATCTCGCCCATCGATGCCGAGCAGCCCTAGGCGGACGGGCAGGATCACCGGCCCTTTCTCCGGCTGTCCTGGCGTGGGTGGGGTGAATTGCCGCAGACGCAGCGTGTAGCGCCCTGCGTCGCTGTCCCAGTCCTCCTCGACCACCAGCCGCGGGGTCCCTGCCTGTTCGTACCAGCGCAAAAACGGCGCCAGGTCGACGCCGTTCGCCTCGGCCATCGCTGCGACGAAGTCCTCGCAGGTCACCGCTTGGCCATCGTAGCGCTCGAAGTAACGATCCATCCCGGCGCGAAAGCCTTTTTCCCCCAACAACGTGTGCAGCAGCCGGATCACTTCGGCGCCCTTTTCATACACGGTGGCGGTGTAGAAATTGTCGATCGCCCGGTAAGCCTGCGGACGAATGGGATGCGCCATCGGCCCCTCGTCTTCGGGAAACTGCGCCGTGCGCAACGTCTGCACATCCTCGATGCGTTTCACCGCCCGGGCCGAATCCGCTCGCTCGGGCCCCACGGCCTGGGCCAGCTGGTCGGCACTGAACTCCTGCTCGCGGAACACCGTGAGCCCTTCTTTCAAGGTAAGCTGGAACCAGTCGCGGCAGGTGATGCGGTTTCCCGTCCAGTTGTGGAAATACTCGTGCCCTACCACGGCTTGCACGGCGGCATAGTCCGCATCGGTGGCCGTCTCGGGGCTCGCCAGCACGTATTTCGTGTTGAAGATGTTGAGCCCCTTGTTCTCCATCGCCCCCATGTTGAAATCCGACACCGCCACGATCATGTAGCGGTCCAGATCCAACACGCGGCCGAAGCGTCGCTCGTCCCAGCGCAGCGCCGCCTCGAGCGACTCCAGCGCCCAACCCGCTCGCGGCAGATGCTCGGGTTTGACCCACACCTGCAGCAAGGCGCGACGCCCATCGGCCAGCCCCACTTCCCGCTCGAGCGCCTGCAGGTCGGCCGCCACCAGCGCGAAGAGATAGCTCGGCTTGGGGAAGGGATCGACCCATACCGCCCGATGCCGTCCGCCGGGCAAGCGCGCCGTCTCCCGCAGATTGCCGTTGCTGAGCAGCACCGGATAGCGCGCCTCGTCCGCCTCCAGCGTCACGTGAAAGCGCGCCATCACGTCGGGGCGATCGGGAAACGGCGTGATGCGACGAAACCCCTGCGCCTCGCACTGCGTGAAGAGGCCCGTGCCCGAGCGGTACAGCCCCGAGAGCGCCGTGTTGCGCGCCGGATGAATGCGCACCACCGTTTCCACCCACGCCTCGGGCCCGCGCGCGCCATGGAGGCGCAGGCCCGACTCGTCATACACGAACCCGCGCCCCCCCGGCCCGGACTGCGGCGAAAGCGGCTCGCCGTCGAGCGTCACCGAAACGAGCTCGAGCTCCTCGGCATCGAGCACGATCGGCTCCTCTTCGCTCACCCCCTCCCCGCGCACGCAGTGCAGCCGCGCCCGCACCTCGGTCGCCTCCTCGTCGAGCGCGAAAGAAAGCCACGCCTCGCGCACCGACCACTGCGGCGGCCGATAGTCCTCGCGTCGGATCAGATGTTCCGTCATGGTTCGTTCCTCATCGTTTCGGCGGCAGCAGCACGACTCGCGTGCCGGCCAACCGGTCATGCAAGAATTGTCCCTCGGCATCGACCAAGGCCCACAGCACCCCAAGCCCCGTCAGCCACGAAGGCCAGCAGAGCACATAGCGCCACGAGCACTGCCCCAGGCGCGGCGGTATCCCCTCAGGGGTCACCACGCGCAAGCGCCAGGTCTGCATCGCCAGCGTCGCCCCCAGGCGCCACCAGCAGCCGACGAAATAGGCGCCCAACAGCAGGAAAAGGTGGAGAAAAAGCCAACCGCCGGCGGCGATCTTTCCCCAGAGCGTCCCGACCAGGATCCACGGCAGCATGAATCCGACCCCCACGATCCCCCCCAGCAGCAGGAGCTCGTAGAGGGCGGAAGCCAGCCGCCGTGGCAGCGGCGCGAGCACCGCCACGGTCTTGCGTTCCTCGTTTTCCATATGTCGCTCCGAATGCGTCAATGCAAGTGCCACCAAGCATAGAAGGCCGCACTGCTCGCCACCACGTTCAAGGCCGCCTCGGCGAACCCGCCGTTGGCGAAGAGACGAAAGCCCAGCCGCCGGCGCCACGGCCAGAATAGAGGGATACCACCATCGGTGAGAAAATCACCGAAGAGATGCGAGGCATAGCCCGCTGCGAACCCCAGGCCGATCGGCATCGACACGAAACAAAAAAGCCCTCCGCCCACCAACGCCAGAAACGCCAGCGAATGCGTCAACCCCCGATGCCCCGCAATGCAGCGCACCAGCCATGAAACGAGCGGCATCGCCCGCCCCATACGAGAATGGGGATGATCCACGTCGGGAAAGAGCCCCCCGATCACCGCCGCCGCCATCCACTGGGCGAACTCGCTCACGCCGCCCACGGGCAAAATCCCCACGACCGGCAGCGGCACCACCTGCACCGCCGCCCACGAGGCACTCCCGGCCAGCACGGCCCAGAGCAAATGAGATTTATAAGTCATTGCAGGATGATCATCGTTACTGCCTGGGATCGATGAGCACGGACTTTATCATTTTCCCAGAGTACAAGCCTGCACTTCCTCCACCGCCCCCTCGTAAAAGCTCACCAGCGTTCCCGGCGGAATCGGGGTCCAGGTTTCGTTGTCGGTGAGCGGCGTGGTAGCGATCACCGCCACGCGATCCCGAGGCGTGGTCACCTCGCTGAAGTCCATCGTCAGGTCCTCGTCGCACAGATGCGCCGCAGCAAAGGGCGCCTGCCGCACGAGATGGCACAGGCGGGTCGAGGCGTGCGCGTAGAGCCGCTCGCCGTTGGAGAGCAGGAAATTGAATTCCCCGTGGCCGGCGATCTGCCGTACCGTCTCGCCCAGCGTGGCGAAAAGCGCTGCCGGTGCCGGTGGTCCATCGGGGAAACGCCGCGCCAAGGTATCGAGCAGGTGGCAGAACGCCCGTTCCGAATCGGTATCCCCCACCGGCAGGAAACGTCCGTTCAAACGAGGCGCATAGTCGAGAAGATTGCCATTGTGCGCGAACACCCAATAGCGTCCCCACAGCTCGCGCACGAAAGGGTGCGTGTTCTCCAACCGCACCACCCCTTGCGTGGCCTTGCGGATGTGGGCGATCACGTTGAGCGAACGGATGGGATAATGACGTACGAGCTCGGCAATCGGCGAATCGGCGCTCGGCTGTGGATCGAGGAAGACGCGCACGCCGCGGCCTTCGAAAAAGGCGATCCCCCAGCCGTCGCGATGGTGGTCGGTGCGTCCGCCCCGCGCGCGAAACCCGGTGAAGGAAAAGCAGATATCAGTGGGAACGTTGCAGTTCATGCCGAGCAGCTGGCACATGGACAGACCTCGCAAGCACGAATCAGGGGTTCGACGTGCGATAGTCTAACGCAGACGAAACCTTGCTTGACCATGTTCCTACCCGTCGTTATAATTTCATGTTCTCTCATACCCTTTTTTCGGAGCAGCGCCATGTACGCGGTCATAAAAACCGGCGGCAAGCAGTATCGCGTCACCGTCGGCGAAAAGATCAAAGTAGAACAGATACCTGCTGAAGTGGGCGCCGAAATTTCCCTGGACCAGGTCCTGATGGCCGGTGAAGGTGATTCGGTGAAAATCGGCACACCCGTGCTCGAAGGTGCACGCGTGAAGGCCACGGTCGTCGCCCACGGCCGGCACCCCAAAGTGCGCATCTTCAAGATGCGTCGCCGCAAGCACTACCAAAAGCACCAAGGCCACCGGCAGAATTACACCGAATTGCACATTCAGGCGATCGAAGCCTGATCCCATTGCGCGAGGACAACGACCATGGCACACAAAAAAGCGGGCGGCAGTTCCCGTAACGGCCGCGACTCCGAATCGAAACGGCTCGGCGTGAAGCGCTACGGCGGCCAATTCGTGATCGCCGGCAACATCATCGTGCGGCAACGCGGCACCCAGTTCCACGCCGGCGACAACGTCGGCGTCGGGCGCGACTACACGCTCTTCGCCCTGAAAGACGGTATCGTCGAATTCACCGTCAAAGGTCCGAAGCAGCGCCGCTACGTCACCATCCGGCCGCTCGAAGCCTGATTCACTGCGCCGCTGCTGCGGCCTGAGGAAAGCCTCGTCCGGCGCGCCGGGTGAGGCTTTCCCTCTTTGGAAGACCCATGAAATTCATCGACGAAGTCCGCATCGAAGTCATTGCCGGCAAAGGAGGCGACGGCTGCGCCTCGTTTCGCCGGGAGAAATTCATTCCCAAGGGCGGGCCCGACGGCGGTGACGGCGGACGCGGCGGCAGCATCTGGTTCGAGGCCGACGAGAATCTCAACACCCTCATCGACTACCGCTACACTCGGCTCTTTCGCGCCAAGCGGGGCGAAAACGGCCGCGGCAGCGACTGCTACGGTGCCTCCGGCGAGGACATGACGCTGCGCGTGCCGGTCGGCACCCTGATTTTCGACGACGAGACCGGCGAGCTCCTCGCCGACCTCGCCCGGCCGGGCGAGCGGGCGCTCATCGCCAAAGGCGGCCGCGGCGGGCTGGGAAACCTCCATTTCAAGTCGAGCACCAATCGCGCCCCGCGCCAGCGCACGCTCGGCGAGCCGGGCGAACATCGTCTGCTGCGCCTCGAACTGCGCGTGCTCGCCGACGTGGGGCTGCTGGGGCTACCCAACGCGGGCAAATCCACCTTCATCCGCGCCGTCTCCGCCGCGAAGCCCAAGGTGGCCGACTATCCTTTCACCACGCTCCACCCCAACCTCGGCGTGGTGCGCACCGACGTCAACCGTAGTTTCGTCATCGCCGACATCCCCGGCCTGATCGAAGGGGCGAGCGAAGGCGCCGGACTCGGTCACCGTTTCCTGCGCCACCTGCAGCGCACGCGCCTGCTGCTGCATCTCATCGACCTAGCCCCCCTCGACCCGGAGGCCGACCCGGTACACGATGCGCACGCGCTCGTCGAAGAGCTGCGTCGCTATGACGAAGCGCTCGCGGCCAAACCCCGCTGGCTCGTGCTCAACAAGATCGACCTGATTCCGGAAGACGAACGCGAGGCCCGCATCGCCGCGTTTCTCGACGCCTACGGCCCTGCGCCGCGCCACTTCGCCATCAGTGCGGCCACCGGCGAAGGCTGCCAGGCGCTCGTCTATGCGGTCCAAGAAGCGCTCGACGCGATGAAAACCGAAGCGCCCGCGACGCAGGATCCGGAAGACGCTCTAGACGACCTCGACGAGGCCGAGCATGACGCATCCTGACCGCCGCGCGGCGATCGCCGCCGCCAAGCTGCTCGTCGTCAAGGTCGGCAGCGCCCTCGTCACCGCCGACGGCCGCGGCCTGGATCACGAGGCGATTCGCGGCTGGGCAGCCCAGATCGCCCGTCTCTTCGACGAAGGACGGCGCGTGTGCCTCGTCTCCTCGGGGGCGATCGCCGCCGGCATGCAGCGCCTGGGCTGGACGCAACGCCCCAAAGAGACGGCCCTGCTGCAGGCGGCCGCCGCCGTGGGCCAGGCCGCCCTCATCGACGCCTATGAACACGCCTTCCGTCCTCACGGGCGGCATACGGCCCAGATCCTGCTCACCCACGCCGATCTCGCCGATCGCACGCGCTACCTCAACGCCCGCGGCACCCTCAAAACCCTGCTCGATCTGGGTGTGGTCCCCATCATCAACGAGAACGACACCATCGTCACCGACGAGATCAAGTTCGGCGACAACGACACGCTCGGCGCGCTGGTGACCAACCTCATCGATGCCGACGCCCTCTTCATCCTCACCGACCAGCAAGGGCTCTACACCGCCGACCCGCGCCTCCATCCCGAGGCCGAGCTCGTGGCCGAGGGCAACGCCGAAGACCCGCGTTACGCCGCCATGGCCGGCGGGGCCGGCTCGAGCATCGCCAAGGGCGGCATGATCACCAAGATCCGCGCCGCCGCCCGCGCCGCCAAGAGCGGAGCGCACACCGTCATCGCCTCCGGGCGCGAGCCCGAGGTGATCGTGCGCCTCGCACATGGCGAACCGCTGGGAACGCTCCTCTACGCCGAGCGCAACCGGCTCGCGGCGCGCAAGCAGTGGCTCGCCGACCACCTCAAACTCGCCGGCAGACTGTACGTCGACGCGGGGGCCGCCCGGGCGCTGCGCCAGGGCAAGAGCCTGCTGCCGGTCGGCGTCACCCGCGTGGAAGGCGAATTCGTGCGCGGCGCCGCCGTCGCCTGTCTCGACCCCGAAGGGCGGGAGATCGGCCGCGGTCTCATCAACTACAGCGCCGCCGAGGCGCGGGCCATCCTCGGCCTGCCCTCGAACCAGATCGCCGAGCGCCTCGGCCACGTGGACGAACCCGAGCTCATCCACCGCGACAACTTCGTCCTCACGGGCTGATTCCTCTCAACCACCCCAAGATCGCGCCCAACGTGAGCGCCGAGGCCACGGTGGTAAGCGAAATGAGCCGGGCCACGGCCGGGGCGTCCCCGCCCAGGCGGCTCGCCAGGATGTAGGCAGAGCTCGCCGAAGGCAATGCCGCGAAGAGGATCAGCATCTGGCGCGCCAAACCTTCTATCTCCCACCATTGCGCCAGCCCCCAGGCGATCGCGGGCAAGGCCAGCAGCTTGATCGCCACGATCATCCACCCCGCCGGCTGCCACACGGAACGGTCTACGCGCAAGGCCGCCCCCACGCCCAGCAGCCCCAGTGCGACGGCGGCCGCAGCAAGACGCGCGAGCAAGGCATCGAGCGGGCGCGGCAAAGTCCAGCCAGCCGCATGGCAGAGGGCCCCCGCCAGCGTCGCCAGTACCAGGGGATTGCGCCCGATGCCGAGCAAAATCGCCCGCCAGCCACCGCGCGTCATCGACCCCACCGCCAGCACGTTCGCCAACGGCACCATCGAACCGCACAGCGCCCCCATGAGGGCCGTCCCCGCCGCCCCAGCCAGTTGCCCGGCGAGCGCCATGCCGATATAAGTGTTGAAGCGATAGGCGCACTGGATCTGCGACGCGGCCCGCACCGGTTCCGGATCGATCGCGCGGCGGATCATCCATCCCAGAAAAAAACCGGCGAGCACCGTCACCGCCGCCGCCCCCAGCAAAGCCCATGCCCCCGCGCCCAAATTCGGGGCCGTGGCGAGCGAACGAAAAAGCATCGCCGGGAAGAGCACGTAATACACCAGCCGCTCCACCCCGTTCCAGAATTCCGGCTGCACCATCACCCGGCGTGCGAGCAAAGCCCCTAGCATGATCAGGGCGAAATCCGGCACGACCAGTGCGAATCCCTCTCCCATTCGCCATCCTCTCTTGGCCCATCTACCCATTGTACGGTGTACGGCACGGGAGAATCTCCTTGAAATCCCCCACCCCCAACCCCATAATGAACCAGTAACCCATATCCGCGGAGCAAACAGGCATGACCGAAGAAACCCGACGCACCGAACCGATCGATCAGCCTCAAACCCCGCAGGCGCCCAGTGCGAACGAAAGTACGGCCAATGCCAGCGAAGAGAAAGCCGACGTGATGCCCAGCCTGGAAGAGATGCTGCGCATCGCCGAGCAGAAGGCTGCCGAACACCACGACGCCTGGCTGCGGGCCAAGGCCGAAGCGGAAAACGTCCGCCGCCGCGCCCAGGAAGAAGTCGCCAAGGCGAGCAAGTTCGCCAGCGAACGCTTCGCCGCCTCCATGCTGCCGGTGAAAGACAGCCTCGAAGCCGCACTCGGCACGCCCAACCAGACCTTGGAAACCCTGCGCCAAGGGGTGGAGCTCACCCTGCGCCAGCTCGAAAACGCCTTCGAGAGCGCCAACGTGCGCCAGATCGACCCGCAGGGTGAAAAATTCGACCCCCACCTGCATCAGGCGGTGGGCATGATCGAGAGCGACGCCGAGCCCAACACCGTCGTGCAGGTGCTGCAGAAAGGCTACCTGTTGCACGAACGGGTCCTGCGGCCGGCACTCGTCATGGTCGCCAAGCCCAAGTCCGAACCGGCAAGCACCGAGGGCGGCGACGGCAACGCCTCCTCTTGAAAAACCGGCGCCCCGCCGCCATCTGAACTTCAATCGAATCCAAACGAGAGGAATACATCATGGGAAAAATCATCGGCATCGACCTCGGTACCACCAATAGCTGCGTGGCCGTGATGGAAAACGGCAAGCCGAAGGTGATCGAAAACTCCGAGGGTGCGCGCACCACCCCCTCGGTGGTCGCCTATCTCGAAGACGGCGAAATCCTGGTGGGGGCCCCGGCCAAACGCCAGGCCATCACCAACGCCGCCAACACCATCTACGCCGTCAAGCGCCTCATCGGCCGCAAGTTCGACGACCCGGAAGTGCAGAAGGACATCAAACTGATGCCCTATAAGATTGTGCGCGCCGACAATGGCGACGCCTGGGTCGAAGTGCGCGGCAAGAAGATCTCACCGCAGCAGGTCTCGGCCGAGATCCTGCGCAAGATGAAGAAGACCGCCGAAGACTACCTCGGCGAGGAAGTAACCGAAGCGGTCATCACGGTGCCCGCCTACTTCAACGACGCCCAGCGCCAGGCCACCAAGGACGCCGGCCGCATCGCCGGGCTCGACGTCAAGCGCATCATCAACGAACCCACCGCCGCGGCGCTCGCCTACGGCATGGATAAGAAGCCGGGCGACTCCAAGATCGCCGTCTATGACCTCGGCGGCGGCACCTTCGACATCTCCATCATCGAGATCGCCGAAGTCGACGGCGAGCACCAGTTCGAAGTGCTCTCCACCAACGGCGACACCTTCCTCGGCGGCGAAGACTTCGACAACCGCCTCATCGACTACATCGTCGACGAGTTCAAGAAGGAACAGGGCGTCGATCTCAAGAAAGACCCGCTGGCCATGCAGCGGCTCAAGGAAGCCGCCGAAAAGGCCAAGATCGAGCTCTCCTCGAGCCAGCAGACCGAGGTGAACCTCCCCTACATCACAGCCGATGCGAGCGGCCCCAAACACCTCGCCATGAAGATCACCCGGGCGAAGTTCGAAGCGCTCGTCGACGACCTCATCGAGAAAACGCTCGAACCCTGCCGCATCGCCCTCAAGGACGCCGGGCTCAAGGTCTCGGACATCGACGACGTCATCCTCGTCGGCGGCCAGACTCGCATGCCCAAGGTGCAGCAAAAGGTCAAGGAATTCTTCGGCAAGGAGCCGCGGCGCGACGTCAACCCCGACGAAGCCGTCGCCATCGGCGCCGCCATCCAGGCGGGCGTTCTGCAAGGCGAAGTCAAAGACGTGCTGCTGCTGGACGTCACACCGCTGTCGCTGGGCATCGAGACGCTCGGCGGGGTGATGACCAAGCTCATCCCGAAGAACACCACCATCCCGACCAAGGCGACGCAGATCTTCTCCACGGCCGAGGACAATCAAACGGCCGTCACCATCCGCGTCTTCCAAGGCGAGCGGGAACTCGCGCGCGACAACAAGCTGCTGGGTGAATTCAACCTCGAGGGGATTCCGCCCGCGCCGCGCGGCGTGCCGCAGATCGAGGTCACCTTCGACATCGACGCCAACGGCATCCTGCACGTGTCGGCCCGCGACAAGGCCACCGGCAAGGAGAACAAGATCACCATCAAGGCGAACTCCGGTCTCACCGAAGAGCAGATCCAGCAGATGATCCGCGACGCCGAAGCGCACGCCGAGGAAGACCGCCGCATGCGCGAGCTGATCGAGGCGCGCAACCAGTGCGACGCACTCATCCACTCGGTGCGCAAGAGCCTGGAAGAGCTCGGCGACAAGGTGAAGGCCGACGACAAGGAAAAAATCGAAGCGGCCCTCAAGGAAGCCGAAGAGGCAATGAAATCCGACGACAAGGGTAAAATCGAGGCCGCGATGCGCAAGCTCGGGCAGGCGAGCGCCGAGATGTCCCAGCATCTCTATGGTGCCGGGGAAGCAGGTGCCGCGCCCGGTGGTGCGGGAACGTCCGCGGGACAACGCGCCGGCGACAGCGACGTGGTCGACGCCGAGTTCACCGAGGTCAAGGACGACAAGAAACACTGATCGGCCCTGCCCCGCACCCTGAAAGCCGAGCCCGCGCCGGACACTCCCGGCCCGGGCTCGGCTGCGTCATGACCCCACACTGGCGAGACGATGACACAAAAAGATTATTACGCGATCCTCGAGGTGAGCCGCGAAGCGACGGCGGCCGAGATCAAAAAAGCCTATCGGCGCCTGGCGATGAAATATCACCCGGACCGCAATCCGGGCGACAAGGACGCCGAAGAAAAATTCAAGGAAATCCAGCGCGCCTACGACGTCTTGAGCGACGAGCAAAAGCGCGCCGCCTACGATCGCTACGGGCATGCCGGCGTAGATGGAGCCGCCGCCGGCGCCGGAGCGGCCGGGTTCGATGATTTCGCCGAAGCTTTCTCCGACATTTTCGGCGATCTCTTCGGCGGCAGCCGGCGTGGCCGCTCCCAGGTCTATCGCGGCGCCGATCTGCGCTACCAGCTCGAGATCTCGCTCGAAGAGGCCGCGCACGGCACCACCAAGACCATCCGTATCCCCACCACGGAGACCTGCGACACCTGCCACGGCACCGGCGCGCGCCCCGGGACGCAGCCGCGCGTGTGTCCCACCTGCGGCGGCATCGGCCAGGTGCGCATGCAGCAGGGTTTTTTCTCCATTCAACAGACCTGCCCCGAATGCCACGGTAGCGGCAGTATCGTCGCCGACCCCTGCCCGGACTGCGGCGGCGCGGGGCGGGTGCGGCGCACGCGTACGCTGGAAGTGAAGATTCCCGCCGGCATCGACACCGGCATGCGTCTGCGCCAGAGCGGCTACGGCGAGGCGGGCATCAACGGCGGTCCGCCGGGCGATCTCTACGTCGAGATCCGCATCAAGCCCCACCCCATTTTCCAGCGCGAGGGCGACGACCTGCACTGCGAGATGCCCATCTCCATCACCACGGCCGCGCTGGGCGGCGAGATCGACGTGCCCACGCTCGATGGCATCGCCAAGTTGCGCATCCCCCCGGGCACGCAGACGGGCAAGGTCTTCCGCCTGCGCGGCAAGGGCATCCGCAACGTGCGCAACCAGGGCGTGGGCGACCTGCTCTGCCACGTGGTGGTAGAGACCCCGGTCAATCTCACCGAGCGGCAAAAAGAACTCTTGCGCGAATTCGAGGAAATCGCCCGCGAAAATGCCGATCGCAACAATCCGCGCAGCAAGTCCTGGTTCGACCGCATGCGCGAATTCTTCACCGGTGAAGCGCAATGAGCGCGGAGCACACGAAAAACTCCTGCGCCCGGCTACGGAACGCGGCGTGCGCGGTGTAAAAAGCGAGATCCACCACATCGACGGCACGTGCATTCGGAAAACGGGAAGCGCCGTCATCGCCGTCGTCATTCAGCCGCGCGCCAGGCCGTACGCATCGTCTTAGGAATCCGTCCATGCCGCAGACCTCCTCCATAAACCGAGTGCGCCGTGCCCTGCTCACGGCGCTTCTCGCCTGCACCTTCCCCACCCTTTCCTTCGCCCAAGGAGCCCAAGCCGTGCAAGTCAAACTCGCCACCAACCGCGGTGACATCGTGCTCGAACTCGATCCCGTCAAAGCCCCCAAGACGGTGGAGAATTTTCTTGCCTACGTCGAGAGCGGCCACTACGACGGCACCATTTTTCATCGCGTCATCGACGGATTCATGATCCAGGGCGGCGGGCTCACCGCCGACATGAAGCAGAAACCGACACGCGCGCCGATTCCCAACGAAGCCGACAACGGCCTCAAGAACCGGCGCGGCACCGTCGCCATGGCGCGCACCCAGGATCCCCACTCGGCCACGGCGCAATTCTTCATCAACGTCGCCGACAACGACTTCCTCGATTATCGTGCCCCCACCACCCAGGGTTGGGGCTACTGCGTCTTCGGCAAGGTCGTGCAGGGCATGGACGTGGTCGACGCCATCAAGTCGGTGAAGACCGGCACGGTCGGTCCTTGGCGAGACGTACCGCTCGAACCGGTGGTGATCGAGCACGCCGAGGTGCTGCGATGACGGCGCTGCCAACATTCGAGGCGCCGCGCCTGCACCTGCCGCGCGCCACGCTCGTCTCCGACCTGCACCTCGACATCGATCGTGACACACCGCGCCTGCACGCCTTCTGCGAATGGCTCACCCAGCGCCCGGCAGAAGAGCCCGTCTTCCTCCTGGGCGACATCTTCGAATTCTGGATCGGCGACGACTGGACGCACCCGGTAGTGGAATCCCTCGTCGCCGCCTTCGCCGAGGCCCGCGCACGCGGCGTCTCGTTCCATTTCCTTGCCGGCAACCGCGATTTCCTCGTGGGCGAGACCTTTGCCACACGCGCCGGCTGGGTGATGTTGCCCGATCCGGTGGCCGTGGACATCGCCGGGCGAGCCTTCGTGCTCACCCACGGCGACCTCCTATGTACCGGCGATCACGCCTATCAAGCCTGGCGTGCCCAGGCGCGGCAGCCGGCCGCCCAGGCCGCCTTCCTCGCCCAGCCCTTGCCGGCGCGTATCGCCTTCGCCCAGCGCTCACGCGAGCAGAGCCGCGCCTACCAGGGGGGGCTGGAGGCGCCGATCGACGTCAATGAGGACGAAGTCCGCCGCTGGCTCGAAACCTACCCTTCAGCGGTGTTGCTCCATGGTCACACCCACCGCTGCGCCGTGCATCGTTACTCGATCGCGGGCGAGACGCGCGAGCGCTGGGTGCTGCCAGAATGGCACGACACCGCCCGCTGGCTGGAAATCGGCCCCGAAGGCACCACCTGGCACGGCGTGACACCGGCCAGGATCGAGCACCGCTGAATCCTACCCACCGATCGCGTCCAGCCCGCGGGCGAGGTCGGCTTGCAGGTCTTCGATCTCTTCCAGACCGACCGAGACGCGCAGCAGGTCTTCGCCCACGCCCATCGCCTGCCGCACTTCCGGGGCCAGCCGCCCGTGCGTGGTGCTCGCCGGGTGCGTAATGGTGGATTTGACGTCACCGAGGTTGCCGGTGATGGAGAATATCCGGGTGGAGTCGATCACGCGCCAGGCCTCGCTGCGCCCGCCGCGTACGCGAAAACTCACCACGCCGCCTCCCAGTTTCTGCTGGCGCCGCGCGAGCGCGTGCTGCGGGTGCGATTCGAGCCAGGGATAGCGCACCTGCACCACGTTCGGATGCCCCTCGAGCCAGCGCGCGAGCGCAAGCGCCGCCTCGCTCTGCACCCGCACCCGCAGCGGCAGCGTCTCCAGGCTCTTCACCAGCACCCAGGCGTTGAAGGGCGAAAGGCTGGGCCCTGCCGTGCGCAGGAAGCGGTAGACCGTATCGATGAGCGAGCGGCTACCGAGCACCGCCCCACCGAGCACCCGGCCCTGACCATCGAGGTATTTGGTGGCCGAATGGATGACCAGATCCGCCCCCAGGGCGAGCGGCTGCTGTCCGATGGGCGTGCAAAAGGTGTTATCGACCGCGAGCAGAGCGCCGACCCGGTGCGCCCGTTCGGCAAGCGAGGCCAAATCGACGAGCTCCATGAGGGGGTTGCTGGGCGTCTCGCAGAAGACGAGCCGAGTGCGCGGAGTGAGCGCCGCCTCCAGCGCCGCGGCATCGCCCAGATCGACGAAGCGCGTGGTGATGCCGAAGCGCGGCAGGATTGCCGAGAAAAGCTGGTGCGTGGCGCCGAAGAGCCCCTGCCCAGCCACGATCTCCTCTCCCTGGGAGACGAAAGCCATGGCCGTGCACAGGATCGCCGCCATGCCCGAGGCGGCGGCGATGCAGGATTCCGCCCCCTCGAGGCTTGCGAGCCGCTCCTGGAACATGCTCACCGTCGGGTTGGTGAAGCGGCTGTAGGTATAGCCTTCTTCCTGCTCGAGAAAGCGCGCCGCCGCTTGCGCCGCGTCGGCGAAAACGAAACTCGAAGTGAGATAGAGCCCTTCGGCATGCTCGCCGAATTGGCTGCGCAGCACGCCATCGCGCACCGCGCGCGTGCCCAAGCCCTTGCCGTCGTTCATGAGCGTCCTTTCATGCATCCTGATCGAGGGGGAGGTTGAGATCGAGCTGCGCCGCGCCGGCGCCTTCTTCACCCTCCCGGGAAGCGGCCGGATCCTCGCCGCGCCGTTCGATCCGTTCGAGATATTCGGGTGTGACGTCGCCCGTGATGTAGCAGCCATCGAAGCAGGAAGACTCGAAGCGCCGGATCGCCGGATTGACGCTCTGGATGGCGCGTTTGAGATCTTCGAGTTCCTGATAGAGCAAGCCGTCGGCGCCGATCTGGCGGCGCACCTCTTCCTCGTCGCAGTAGGCGGCGATGAGCTCGCGGCGGCTCGGCATGTCGATGCCGTAGACGTTGGCGTAGCGCACGGGCGGAGCCGCCGAGGCGAGAAAGACTTCCACGGCCCCGGCATCGCGCGCCATCTGGATGATCTCGCGACTGGTGGTGCCCCGCACGATGGAGTCGTCGACCAGCAACACGCGCTTGCCGCGGAATTCCTGATGCACGGCGTTGAGTTTCTTGCGCACGGAATTCTTGCGCACCGCCTGACCCGGCATGATGAAGGTACGGCCGATGTAGCGGTTCTTGACGAAGCCTTCGCGGTAGGGCAAGCCCAGGCGGGTAGCCATTTCCAGCGCCGCCGGCCGGCTGGAATCGGGAATCGGGATCACCACGTCGATGCGCGCGTGCGGATAACGGGTACGAAAACGTTCGGCGAGGTATTCCCCCATCTTCACGCGCGCCTCATAGACCGACACCCCGTCGATCACCGAATCGGGGCGGGCCAAATAGACGAATTCGAAGAGACAAGGGGCGAGCAGCGGGTCGTCGGCACACTGGCGCGCGCGCATCGTCCCGTCGATGCCGAAGAGGATCGCCTCTCCCGGCGCAACGTCGCGCACCAGCCGAAACCCCAGCGTGTCGAGCGCGACCGACTCGGAAGCCACGAGCCACTCCGTCCCTGCGGGCGTCTCGTTGCGGCCGAAGACGAGCGGACGGATGCCGTAGGGGTCGCGGAAGGCGAGCAGACCGTAACCGGCGATCATCACCACCACGGCATACGCGCCGCGGCAGCGTCGATGCACGCCCCGCACCGCCGCGAACACCGCCTCGTCGTCCGGTCTCGCTCCTTTGGCGGCAGCCGCGAGCTCGTGGGCGAAGACGTTGAGCAGAATCTCGGAGTCGGAATTGGTGTTGATGTGACGCAGGTCGGTTTCGAAAATCTCGCGTTTGAGCGCCTCGCCGTTGGTGAGGTTACCGTTGTGCGCGAGCAGCAGGCCGAAGGGCGAATTGACGTAGAAGGGCTGTGCTTCGGCCGGATTGCAGGCATCCCCTGCCGTGGGATAACGCACGTGCCCGATGCCCCAGTTGCCCACGAGACTGCGCATGTTGCGCGTGCGAAAAACGTCGCGCACCAGGCCCGGCCCTTTGTGCATGTAGAAGCGGTCGTCGCAGCCGGTGGCAATGCCTGCCGCGTCCTGACCACGGTGCTGCAGCACCATCAAACCGTCGTAGATGAGCTGATTGACCGGCTGATGGGCGACCACCCCGATGATTCCGCACATTCAAACGATCTCCCTGGGCAAATGCAATTTCTCGATCAAGAGGTGAGGCAGCCAAGGTTCCAAGCGCTGCAAGGCCGCGACGATCCACGGCGTCGTGCGCGCCTGCTGCCACCATGAGGATTCCTGGGCACCGACCGCCAAAAGCGCCGCCGCGCACAGCAACACCACCGCTGCTCCGCGCAGCACACCGAAGGCGGCACCGAGCAGACGGTCCACGCCCCCCAGTCCGATGGCGTGCAAGATCTCGCGCATGGCGTACCGTACCAGCGCCATCAGCATGAAGATGGCAAGAAAAATCGTCGCAAAACCGAAGATGCGCTGCAGCAAGGGATCGGCGAACCAACCCGCATAGAATGCCCGGCCGATCGGCCAGCCGAACGCCCACCCCAGAGCGATCGCCAGCGCCCAGGCCACCACCGAGAGCAGCTCGGCGACGATGCCCCGCCAAGCGCCCACGAGGAGCGAGATGCCGATCACCGTGAATACCGCATAATCGAACTCATTCATGGCGAAGCGACATGCACGACGCGCGGACTCAGGTGCTGTTGCTCGGCGATCGCCTTGGCCGACTGCGCCTTGGCTTCACTCACGAAAGGACCGATGCGCACCCGATACCACCCATCGTTCCCCCCTTCGACGAAGGCATCGAGCCCGGCGCCGCGCAACTGCCCGGCCACCTGCTTTGCCTTGGCCTCGTCGCGGAAGGCACCCGCCTGCACCACCCAATAGCCAGGCAGCTTTTGCCCCGGTTTCAACGCACCCTCCAGCGCGGCGAGCGCGCGGGCCTTTTCCTGCAAGGCATCGGGTTTGACGGTCGGTGCCGGTTTGGGTTCGATCGCCGGCTTGGGAGGCTCCGGCGGCACGACGGGTTTGGCTGTCGCCACGTTTGTTTCCGGTCGCGGCGGGATGGGGGTTGCCGGCTTGGGCGGCGGCTCTGGTTTGGGCGGAAGCTCTTGCCTGACCGGCGGCGGAGGAACCGGTACGGGCGCCTCGGCGAGCTCGGTTTCCGGTGACGGGGTGACTTCGGAATCAGCCGTCTGGGTCGCGTCGGGGCTGGCCGCAGGTGGCGGCAAAGTATCGGGCGCTTGATCGCGCGAAGGGATTCGCACCTCGACCGGGGCTTTCTCCCCTCGCGGTTTCTTCTCCATCACCAGAGGGAGTGTGACGAGCGCGACCAGCAACAGGACGAGCGCGCCGACGAAACGCCGCCGTACCCTGCGCAACCGCTCGAGAGTTTCTTCCTGGGTCGTCACCGTGCTTCCGTGTCCTGGACGTGCAGCGCACGCAGCGCATCGGCCACCGTGAGGAAAGAGCCGAACACGACGATTCTATCATCGTCCTTGGCCTGCGCCTGGGCTGCGGCAAGGGCTTCGGCCACCGAAGAGAAGGTTCCCTGAGTCGCCACGCCGACGGACTCCAACCGCGCGGAGAGCGCCTCGGCCGTGAGCGCACGCGGTCCTTGCAGGCCGGCGGCGAACCACCAATCGACCCGGGGGGCGAGCACCCGCGCCACGGACTCCACGTCCTTGTCGGCGAGCATGCCGACCACGGCCAAAGTGCGGCGGTACCCCGGCATCGCGGCGAGGTTCTCGGCGAGCACCGCCGCGGCCTGCGGATTGTGCGCGACGTCGAGGATCACGCTCGGGCGACCGGGCAGTACCTGGAAGCGCCCCGGGAGTTCCACCGTCATCAGGCCCTCGCGCACCGCCTGCATCGCCAGCGGCAGGCGATCGCGCAGGCAGGTGAGCGCCATCAGGGCCGCGGAGGCGTTCATCAGCTGATTGACTCCGCGTAGTGCCGGATAGGGCAGACCGCCGCGGTTGCCCGCCGCGCTCGACCACCAGCGCCACTGCTGACGGTCGCCATCGTAGCCGAAGTCCACCCCGAGGCGGTAGAGCTCGGCTCCGAGCGCGGTGGCCGTCTCCAGCACCGAGCGCGGCGGCACCGGATCGGCGACGATGGCCGGCCGACCAGGGCGGAAGATGCCGGCTTTTTCGCGCCCGATCGCCTCCCGGTCCGGCCCGAGCCAGGCTTGATGGTCGAGCGCCACGCCGGTGAGGATCGCGGCATCCGTATCGAAGACGTTGGTCGCGTCCAGCCGCCCTCCCATGCCGACTTCCAGGATGATGGCATCGAGCGGCTCGCGGCAGAAGGCCACCCAGGCCGCCAGCGTGCCGTGCTCGAAATAGGTGAGCGGCACGTCACCACGCGCCGCCTCTACCGCTTCGAAGGCGGCAAGCAGGGCTTCGTCGCCGATCGGCTGACCGTCGAGGCGCACGCGTTCGTTGTAGCGCAAGAGGTGGGGTGAGGTGTAGCAGCCCACCCGATAGCCGCCGGCGCGCAGCATGGCTTCGAGCAGCGCACAGGTCGAGCCTTTGCCGTTGGTACCGGTCACCGTGATGACGACCGCATCGGAGGTAAAAGGCAACTGCTCGCGCACCGCCCGCACCCGCTCGAGCCCCAGGGTGATCACGTGGCTCGCCGCGCGCGCTTCGAGCTGCTCCAGCCAGCGATCCAGAGCGGAAGTCTGCGTCATGCCACCTCGTGCGGGCGCAGCCCCAGCAGAGAAAAGGTGCGCGCGAGCCACGGCCGCAGCCGACGCCGGTCGATGATGGCATCCAGCGCGCCTTTTTCCAGCAAAAACTCGGCGCGTTGAAACCCTTCCGGCAACGTTTGGCGTACCGTCTGCTCGATGACGCGCGGCCCGGCAAACCCGATGAGCGCTCCCGGTTCGGCCACGACCACGTCCCCCATGAAGGCAAAACTGGCCGACACGCCCCCCATCGTCGGGTCGGTGAGCACCGAGACGAAGGGCAGCCGCGCCTGGGCGAGCTGCGTGAGCACGGCATTGGTCTTGGCCATCTGCATGAGCGACAGAACCCCTTCCTGCATGCGCGCGCCGCCGCTCGCCGCGATGCACACGAAACCGCAGCGATGTTCGATGGCGTGGCGTACCCCGCGGACGAAACGCTCACCCACGACCGAACCCATGGAACCGCCCATGAATTCGAACTCGAAACAGGCCGCCACCACCGGCAGGGCCTCGAGATGCCCGGCGAGCACGATGAGCGCCTCGCTCTCGCCCGTGGCCTTGGTCGCTTCCTTGAGTCGGTCGGTGTAGCGTTTGCTGTCCTTGAATTTCAACGCATCCACCGGCCGCACTTCAGCGCCGATCTCCACTCGCCCTTCGGGGTCGAGCAGCGCATCGAGCCGGGCACGGGCGCGGATGCGATGGTGATGACCGCATTTGGGACAGACGCGCAACTCGCGCTCGAGGTCGGCAGCATAGAGCACCTCGTCGCAGGCTTCGCACTTGGTCCACAGCCCCTCGGGGACGTTGTGGCGCGCACCGCTCACTTCACGCCGGATACGCGGCGGCAGGATCTTGTCGAGCCAGCTCATCGAGTCACCTTTTCATCGAGCGCCCGACGGATCGGACGCAGAAATGCTTCCACCCGGCGGCACGCCTCGTCGGCATCCGATGCGCCTTCCAGGATTTCGAGCAGCCGGCTGCCGATGACCACCGCGTCGGCCACGGCGCCGATCTCCGCAGCCGTTTGGGCATCCCGGATGCCGAAGCCCACGGCGATGGGCAGGCCCGTGCGTTCGCGCAAACCGGGAATGCGCGCGAGCACCGAGGCGACGTCGAGTGAGCCCGCCCCCGTCACGCCGGTGAGCGAGACGTAATAGACGTAGCCGCCGCCGAGCCGCGCCACCTCGTCGGCCCGCTCTGGTCTGGAAGTGGGCGCGAGCAGAAAGATCGGGTGCAGCCCCGCTTCGCGCAGCCGCGCGGCGAACGGTTCGGCCTCCTGTGGCGGATAATCGACGGTGAGCACGCCGTCGACGCCGGCTTCACGCGCCGCCTGCACGAAACGCGCCTCGCCCATCGCCTCGATCGGATTGGCGTAGCCCATCAGCACCACGGGCGTATCGGCATCGGTGCGGCGAAAGTCGCGCACCAACTCGAGCACCCGAGCAAGCGTCATGCCTTGCGCCAAAGCCCGTTCGCTCGCACGCTGGATGGTCGGCCCATCGGCCATGGGGTCGGAGAAAGGGATCCCCAGTTCGATCAGGTCGGCGCCGGCGCGCACCAACGCCGGCAAGAGCGCCTGCGTTGTTTCGACCGAGGGAAAACCCGCCGTCACGAAAGGGATGAGCGCCTTGCGCCCCTGCTCGCGCAGGCGAGCGAAGGTGCGATCGATACGGTTCATGGGACGCTCCTCGTTCACCAACGAATGCCCGAGCGTTCGGCCACGGTGTGCATGTCCTTGTCGCCGCGCCCCGAGAGATTGACGAGCAACACCGTCTCACGCGGCAGGCTCGGCGCAAGCTTGGCCGCGTAGGCGAGCGCGTGCGAGGATTCGAGCGCGGGAATGATGCCCTCGTAACGGCACAGCGAGTGGAAGGCCGCCAGCGCCTCGTCGTCGGTCACGGCCACGTACTCGGCGCGCCCCAGATCCTTGAGGAGCGCATGCTCCGGCCCCACGCCGGGATAGTCCAGACCGGCGGAGATGGAATGCGTCTCGCGGATCTGGCCGTGCTCGTCCTGCAGCAGGTAGGTGCGGTTGCCGTGCAGCACGCCGGGGCGACCGGCCACGAGCGTGGCCGCGTGCCGCCCCGTCTCGATCCCCTCGCCGGCCGCCTCCACCCCGATCAGACGCACCGATTCGTGCTCCAGATAGGGGTAGAAGATCCCGATGGCGTTGGAACCCCCGCCGACGCAGGCGATCACGTAATCGGGCTGACGGCCGATGAGCTCGGGCATCTGCCACAGGCATTCCTTGCCGATGACGGACTGGAAGTCGCGCACCATCTCCGGATAGGGGTGCGGCCCGGCCACGGTGCCGAGGATGTAGAAGGTGTCGTGCACGTTGGTGACCCAGTCGCGCATGGCCTCGTTGAGGGCATCCTTGAGCGTGCGCGAACCGGAGGAGACCGGCACCACTTCGGCCCCCAGCAGCTTCATGCGATAGACGTTGGCCGCCTGCCGGCGCACGTCCTCCTCGCCCATATAGACGACGCAGCGCATGCCGTAGCGCGCCGCCACCGTGGCGGTGGCCACGCCGTGTTGCCCCGCGCCGGTCTCGGCGATCACGCGCGGTTTGCCCATGCGCCGGGCGAGCAGCGCTTGGCCGATGCAGTTGTTGATCTTATGCGCGCCGGTGTGGTTCAAATCCTCGCGCTTGAGGTAGATCTGCGCCCCACCCAACGTCTCCGACCAGCGTTTGGCGTGGTAGATGGGGCTGGGCCGGCCGACGTAATGTTTGAGCTCATCCTCGAACTCGGCACGAAAAGACGCGTCGCGCTTGGCCTCCTCATAGGCCTGAGCGAGCGCCTCGAGCGCCGGCACGAGTGTCTCGGCCACGTAGACGCCTCCGTAGGGACCGAAATGGCCCCGGGCATCCGGGTAGTGATAATCCATCAGCGCATTCCTTGGGTCACGGCGGCAAAGAACGCCGCCATCCTCTGCGGGCATTTGATCCCTTTGGCTGCCTCGACCCCGCTCGAGACGTCGACGGCCCACGGTCGCACCCGAGCGATCGCCTCGGCCACCGTCTCGGGCGTAAGGCCCCCGGCGAGCACCACGGGGCGCGGCAGCCCCGGCGGGATCAGGTTCCAATCGAAGGCACGGCCGCTGCCGCCCCAAACGGCGGAGTCGGCATCGAGCAGCAGCCCCTTCGCGTCGGGATAGCATCGCGCCAATTCTAGCAGATCGAGCCCCGGGCGCACCCGCAGCGCCTTGAGATAAGGCCGGGCGAAACGCCGGCACAGCTCGGGCGACTCATCGCCGTGGAACTGCAGCAGGTCGAGCGGCACACGCTCGAGCACCTCTTGCACATCGTCCGGGGCCGGATTGACGAAGAGCCCCACCGTGGTGACGAAAGGGGGCACTTCCGCGAGCAGGGCCTCGGCCTGCGCGATCGTCACCGCCCGGGGGCTGGGCGGATAGAAGACGAAACCGAGCGCATCGGCGCCCAAGCGGCACGCCTCGCGCACGTCTTCGGGCCGCGTCAGGCCGCAGATCTTCACGCGTACACGCCAAGTATCAGTATGAGACATCCACTTCCTCGTATAGACCGAATTCGGGCCGGCGCACGATGCGCTCGGGCACGCCTAGTCCCGGCGGGTACTCGACCCCACAGAAATAGAGCCCGGCGGCAGCGAACGTGGGGGCGGCAAGCGCCCGCTCGCGCCGCTCGAGCACTTCGCCGACCCATTCGGGCGGGAAACGCCCCTTGCCCACGTAGACGAGGGCGCCGACGAGATTGCGCACCATGTGGTGCAGAAAGGCATCGGCGTGCGCATCGAAATGCAGGAAGGGGCCGCGGCGCGTGATCTCGAGACGATGGAGCGTCTTCACGGGGGAGCGCGCCTGGCATTGGGCGGCGCGAAAGGCCGAGAAGTCGTGCGTGCCAAGAAGAAGCGCCGCAGCCTCGCGCATCGGCTCGAGCGCAAGCGGCCGCATCTCCCAACCGACCCGGCCGGTGAGCACGGCCGGGCGCACCGGCGCGTTGTAGAGTACGTAGCGGTAGTGGCGGGAAGTGGCGCGATAGCGTGCGTGAAACGCCTGGGATACGGGCCAGGCCGCCCGCACGGCGACGTCCTCGGGCAAGCGGGCATTCACCCCCCGCACCCAGGCCGAGGCAGGACGTTCGGCCACCGTGTCGAAATGCACCACCTGGGCGAGCGCATGCACTCCGGTATCGGTGCGGCCGGCGCAATGCAGGCGCACCGGGTGGGCGGCGAGCGCACTCACCGCCGACTCCAACACCGCCTGCACCGTGCGCTCCGCCGACTGCGTCTGCCAACCATGAAAATCCTGCCCGGCGTATTCTATGAGCAATGCCCAACGCATCGCGCTCACCGCCGGCAGGAGATTTTCAAGCTTTGCTCCCTTGGATCTTGTCCATGAGCTGCTGGGCCGCTGCACGTTGCGCCTCGTTGCCGTCACGCAGCACTTCTTCGAGCAGCTCGCGCGCGCCCTCGGTGTCCCCCATCTCGAAATAGGCCTGGGCAAGCTGGAGACGCGTGTCGTGATCGGTCGCGCCGGCTTCGCTGGCGAAACGCTCGAGATCGATGTCCATGACCTCGGTCGGAGGGCCGACTTCGGCTGCCCTTTGCGCCTCGGCACTCGCCGCGGTCACCTCAGAGGATTCCTGCATGCGCGCCTGCGTCGTCTGGTCCATGGACGGAGCCTCTATCTCCGGGGAAATCTCGGCGAGGTCGAAATCGATCTCTTCGAGCATGGACTTCAATTCCTGTGACTCCGCCACTGCGGCCGGAGAAGGCGCAGGACGCTCTTCTTGGGGTGTGACAGCGCCCTCATCCAGGGAAAGCTCGGGAAATTCCAGCGATTCGGCGGCGGATGCACTTGCCGGTGCAGGCGCTTGCGCCGGGGCAGAGGCTGCAGGAGAAACCTGCGGCGGGCGAGTCGTCTCCTCTTCCACGGGGGGAAGTTCGAGATCGAACTCCAAAGCCTCTTCTGCCGGAGCAGGAGTCGCGGCCGTTGGCGCAGGTTTCGGTTCGGCCGTCATCTGCTCCGTCAATTTGTCCAGGTCGAAATCGAGATCGACGAAGTCTGCTTGCGGAGCAGTCGCAGCTGGCTCGGCCGATACCGCGGCGGCCGGCGCCGGGGCCGACGCGTTCCTTGGCTCGGACGTCGCTTCTTCTGCTTTCTCGACCAAGGACTCGGGGGGTTCCAAGGTATCGGTTACCACCACCGTAGCGAAACGCTCGTCCTGCGGCCAGGCTCGCTGCCCGATCGCCAGCGCCATGGTCCAGTCGGGCCCCTGCTCTCCAGTCAAATCGGACAAGGTCTTCAAATATTGATCGAACTTTGCCCGATCACCGCGTTTGGCATAGACCTCCAACAGCTTGAGATAGATGGCTGCACGGCGGGGATTCTGTTTGAGTGCGTCGAGCAGAATCTCCTCGGCCTGAGGATCACGGCCATAGGCGAGATAGACCTCGGCCTCGGCCACCGGATCGACCCCTTCGTCGGCATGCAAGGCATTGAACGCGACTTGGGTGAAATCCGTACCGAGAATACTGGAGGTATCGATGTTTTGCCCTGAGGTGACGGCCCGGCCAGACTCGGTGACCGGCCCGGAGTGTTCCATCGTGGTCACGGCGGGCGTCTCCGGCGTCACCGTTGTCGGAGCTGCTGACGGGGAAATGGAAAGGGCGGCTTTTTCCTCGCGACGACGGCGATAAGCAGACCAGCCAAACATCGCAAGCAGTGCGGCCGCAGCCCCGCCCACAGCGGGAAGGAGTGCGTCGCCCCAAGACGCCTCGCTCTGTTTGACGCTGGTTTCGGCTTGCGCCTGCAGGCGAGCGAGGGTGGCATTTTGCGCTTCGAGAAGTTTTTGTAGGCGGGCGATTTCCGTCTCGAGCTTGACGATGCGCTCGTTGGCTTCACCCAAGGCGGCCTCCGAGGCGGACAGACTTTCCTGCAAGGCCGCGGTCTCGGGCGAAGGAATGGCGGGGCTTTTCGTTTCCGTGCCAGCCCCAGCTTCGGGCGCTGCACCGACCTTGAGACGATCTTCGGCGGGTGCGGGCGACGGGGATTCGAGCGCCTCTCGGGCGACCACTTTGCCCTTGTCCGCCGAGGCTTCGGGCGCAGGCCCCGTTTCGCGGGCGGGTGCTGCCGCAACTGCGGCATGCCGTGACTTGCTAGGCACACGCAGCATCGAACGCGCCTCGGCCAGAGGGATACGGCGGATTTCCTCGCTCGAGGGAACTTTGAGCGTCGCACCGACCTTGAGCCGATTGATGTCACCGTCGATGAAGGCGTTGGAATTGGCGCGCCACAGCGCTACGAGGGTTTGTTCGGTCGTAGCACCCGATGGCGCCACCTGGCGCGCAATGGCATAGAGCGTATCTCCGGATTGCACGGTCCATTGGCCCGGCGTCTGCCGCACCGCTGTCGTGGGGGAAGGAATCACGTTCTTGCCGATGGCCGGCACCGGCCGTGCAGGCGCCGCCACTTCCGGCGGATCGAGCAGGATGGCGAACTCTCGCACCAAACGCCCCCCAGCCCAGTTCATGTCGAGCAGCACGTCGACGAACGGCTCGCGGATCGGCGTGCGGCTCGTGAGCACGATCTTGGCTCGATTGCCGTCTCGCACCAGTTTCGCCTCGATCGCCTGAGTCGTGGCGTTGTACGGCACCCCGACTTCGCGGAAATACTCGGGAGGGGCTATACGTGCCGACAGGGATCGCAGTTCTTCCGGGGTCGCCTTCACGGTGATCTCGGCCGTGAGCGGCTCCCCCAAACGGGAGCGCACGATGAGCTCACCGAATCCCGCACTCCAGGCATTCCCCCACAAAGCGCCCAGCAACAGGGCCAATGGCACCTGCCTCGTTCGTTTCATGTTCTGCGCTCCCTAGTCGAGCTCGAATCCTGCACCTGTACCTGTTCTCAAGCTTGCAGCAGGATTCGCAACATTCGGCGCAACGGCTCGGCCGCCCCCCACAGGAGTTGGTCGCCTACCGTAAACGCCCCCAGATACTCCGGCCCCATGGCGAGCTTGTGCAACCGCCCGATGGGTACCGTCAACGTCCCCGACACGGCCGCCGGCGTGAGCTCGCGCTCGCTCGCCTCGCGCTCGTTCGGTACCACTTTCACCCACTCGTTGGCCCCGGCGATGATCGCTTCGATCTCCTCGAGCGGCACGTCGCGCCTGAGCTTGACCGTCAGCCCCTGCGAATGGCAGCGCATGGCGCCGATGCGCACGCACAAGCCGTCGATGGGGATCGAACCCGGCGTACGGAAAGGGGGTTTGCCGAGGATTTTGTTGCACTCGGCCCCGCCCTTCCATTCCTCTTTCGACTGGCCATGCTCGACCGGCACGTCGATCCAGGGGATGAGACTGCCAGCGAGCGGCACGCCGCGAAAATTCTTGGTGGGGAAATCCGGCGAGCGCATCGCCGCCGTCACCTTACGATCGATCTCCAAAATGGCGGAGGCCGGATCGGCAAGCTCAGCGGCCACTGCCTGATGGAGTCGCCCCATCTGTTCGAGCAGCTCGCGCATGTTCTGCGCTCCGGCACCGGAGGCTGCCTGGTAGGTCATCGAGGAAACCCATTCGACGAGCTCCTCGCGGAACAGCCCCCCAAGGGCCATCAGCATGAGCGAGACGGTGCAATTGCCGCCGATCCAGTCGCGCCCACCCTTGGCGAGCGCCGCATCGATCATCGGGCGATTGACCGGATCGAGGACGATCACCGTGTGCGGTTCCATGCGAAGGGCACTCGCCGCATCGATCCAGTGCCCTTTCCAGCCGGCTGCGCGCAGCTTGGGATAGACCGCCTTGGTATAGTCGCCGCCCTGGCAGGTGAGGATGATGTCCATCCGGGCGAGCGCTTCCAGGTCGTAGGCGTCCTGAAGCGGCTCGGCCGGGGTCACGCCGCCGAAGCCCGGCGCAGGTTTGCCTGCGGCCGAAGTGGAGAAATACACCGGTTCGAAGAGGGTGAAATCTTTCTCCTCTTCCATGCGCTGCATCAGCACGGAGCCGACCATGCCGCGCCAGCCCACCAATCCCACTCGTTGCATTGCCATTTCCTGTTCCTCGTCTCGTTTTTCTGTCAGCGCAGTGCCGCCACCACCGCCTCGCCCATCTCGGCGGTGCCGACGAGCCGCGTACCGGGCTCGAAAATGTCGCGCGTACGCAGCCCTTGCGCGAGCACCGTGCGCACGGCGCTTTCGATGCGCGCGGCCGCGTCTTCCCAGCCGAAGCTGTGGCGCAGCATCATCGCCGCCGACAAAATGGTGGCGAGCGGGTTGGCCACGCCTTGCCCGGCGATGTCCGGCGCCGAACCGTGACAGGGCTCGTAGAGCCCCTTGCCCTGCTCGTCGAGCGAGGCCGAGGGCAGCATGCCGATGGAACCGGTGAGCATGGCCGCCTCGTCGGAGAGGATGTCGCCGAACATATTGCCGGTGACGATCACGTCGAACTGTTTGGGCGCGCGCACGAGTTGCATCGCGGCGTTGTCGACGAGCATGTGCGTGAGGGTCACGTCGGGATACTCCGGCGCAAGCTCGTTCATCACGTCGCGCCACAACTGGGTGGTCTCGAGCACGTTCATCTTGTCGACTGAGCACAGCTTCTTGCCGCGGCGGCGGGCCGTTTCGAAGGCCACGCGGCCGATGCGGCGGATCTCGCTTTCGCGGTAGATCATGGTGTTGAAACCGACCCGCTCGCCATCGCGCACCTCGATGCCGCGCGGCTCGCCGAAGTAGATGTCGCCGGTGAGCTCCCGCACGATGACGATGTCCAGTCCCGACACGACTTCGGGTTTCAGGGAAGAAGCCGAGGCCAACTCGGGGAAGAGCACGGCCGGGCGCAGGTTGGCAAACAACCCCAGATCCTTGCGGATGCCCAAAAGCCCCCGCTCGGGACGCTGGGCGCGCGGCAGTTCGTCCCACTTGGGACCACCCACGGCGCCGAGCAGTACCGCGTCGGCCCGGCGCGCCGCCTCCCGCGTCGCCTCGGGATAAGGCTCGCTGGTGGCGTCGATCGCCGCGCCGCCCAGGAGGGCGTATTCATACTCGAGCGGCAGGGAGAGGGCGTCGAGCACTTTCACCGCCTCGGCGACGATCTCCGGGCCGATGCCGTCGCCGGGAAGCACGCAGATTCGTTTCTTCATGCCGCGGACTCCTCGACGAAGTAATAGGGATGGCGTGCACGATAGGCCTCTTCGAAGCGGCGGATCTCGTCGGCGTGGCGCAGCGTGAGCGCGATGTCGTCCCAGCCGTTGAGCAGACACTCCTTGCGGAAGGGGTCGATCTCGAAGGAGATCACCCGCCCTTCGGGCGTGGTGATGGTCTGCGATGGCAGATCGATCACCAGGCGGTAGCCGGGCATGGCCTCGCACTCGCGAAAGAGCCGATCGACCTCTTCGGTCGGCAGCACGATGGGCAAGAGCCCATTCTTGAAGCAGTTGTTGTAGAAGATGTCGGCGAAGCTGGGGCCGATCAGGGCGCGGAAACCATAATCGAGCAAAGCCCAGGGCGCGTGCTCGCGCGAGCTGCCGCAGCCGAAGTTCTCACGCACGAGCAGGATCTGCGCACCCTCGTAGCGCGGCTGGTTGAGCACAAAATCGGGATTCTTCGGCCGCTTGCTGCAGTCCATTCCCGGCTCACCGTGGTCGAGGTAGCGCCACTCGTCGAAGAGGTAGGGGCCGAAGCCGCTGCGGTGGATGGACTTGAGGAATTGCTTGGGAATGATGGCGTCGGTGTCGACGTTGGCCCGATCGAGCGGAGCGACCAGGGCATCGAGGCGGATGAATTTTTCCATGTCTTTGTCTCTCTCGGGTCTCAGGCGGAGGCCGGCAGCAGTTCGCGCACGTCGACGAAGTGTCCGGCGATCGCGGCGGCGGCGGCCATGGCGGGGCTCACGAGGTGCGTGCGCCCACCCGCACCCTGGCGGCCTTCGAAGTTGCGGTTGGAGGTCGAAGCGCAGCGCTCGCCCGGCTCGAGGCGATCCGCGTTCATCGCCAGGCACATGGAGCAGCCCGGGTCGCGCCATTCGAAACCGGCCTCCAGAAAAATGCGGTGCAGCCCCTCTTCCTCGGCCTGTTTCTTCACCAGGCCCGAGCCGGGTACCACCAGCACGCGCTTGACGTTGGGCGCTTTCTTGCGCCCGCGCACGACGGCGGCGGCCGCGCGCAGATCCTCGATGCGGGAATTGGTGCACGAGCCGATGAAGACCTGATCCACCGGGATTTCGGTGATCGGCGTACCCGGTTCCAGCCCCATGTAGGCGAGCGCCCGCTCGGCGGCGTCCCGCTTGACCGGATCGGCGAAAGCGGCCGGATCGGGCACGCGCCCTTCGATGTCGGTGACCATCTCCGGCGAAGTACCCCAGGTGACCTGCGGCTTGAGGGTGGAGGCATCCAGCACCACCTCGCGGTCGAACCGGGCATCGGTGTCGGAGACCAGGGTGCGCCAGTAGTCGACCGCCCGTTCCCACAGCTCGCCCTTGGGCGCGAGCGGCTTGCCGCGAAAGTAGTCGATGGTCTTGTCGTCGACCGCGACCATGCCCACGCGCGCGCCGGCCTCGATCGCCATGTTGCATACCGTCATGCGCCCTTCCATGGAGAGCGAGCGGATCGCCTCGCCGGCGAATTCGATGGCGTGCCCCGTGCCGCCGGCGGTGCCGATTCTCCCGATGATCGCCAGGATCACGTCTTTGGCGTAGACGCCCGGCGGCAGGCCGCCGTCGACGCGCACGCGCATGTTCTTGGCTTTCTTCTGGATGAGGCACTGGGTGGCGAGCACGTGCTCGACTTCGGAGGTGCCGATGCCGTGGGCAAGACAGGCAAACGCCCCGTGCGTGGACGTGTGCGAATCACCGCACACCACGGTCATCCCCGGCAGCGTCGCCCCGCTTTCCGGGCCAATGACGTGCACGATGCCCTGGCGCGGGTCACGGAAGGGGAAATAGCGCAGCGCCCCGAAGGCGCGAATGTTCTGGTCGAGCGTGACCACCTGCTCGCGCGAGACAGGATCGCGGATCTCGCTCTCACCCGGGTCTGTGGGGACGTTGTGATCGGCCGTGGCGACGACGGAAGCCGTTCGCCAGGGTTTGCGCCCTGCCAGACGCAGCCCTTCGAACGCCTGGGGGCTCGTCACCTCGTGGATCAGGTGGCGATCGATGTAGATGAGGGCCGTGCCATCGGGCTCCTGGCGCACCAGATGCGCATCCCATAATTTGTCATACAATGTCTTGGCATTCATTGCAGGTTCTCTCCGGGTCGATCGCGCCACCCGCGGCGCGTAATTATTTCACAACCTCGTCATTGGCGCCAACACCATGGCGTAGCGCATCAGCAACAGGTCATCCCTTCAAAGTGGCGAAGGAATCGAACCCGCTGCGCCCGGTGCCGACGCCGGAATGGGGGGAAGCGGCGGCACCACGTCGCCGCACTGCGCCCGATGGCGCAACGCCTGGTCCATCAGCACCAGCGCGAGCATGGCCTCGGCAATCGGTGTGGCGCGAATCCCCACGCAGGGGTCGTGCCGTCCGTGGGTGGCCACCGTGGTCGGCACCCCACGCAGGTCGATCGAACGGCGCTCGAGCCGGATGCTGGAGGTGGGCTTCACCGCCAGATGCACGACGACGTCCTGCCCCGTGCTGATGCCGCCGAGAATACCGCCAGCGTGGTTCGACAGAAACCCCTGCGGCGTGAGCTCGTCGCCATGCTCGCTGCCGCGCTGGGTCACGACGGCGAACCCGTCGCCGATCTCCACGCCCTTGACGGCGTTGATGCTCATCATCGCCGCGGCGATCTCGGCATCGAGCCGCCCGAACACCGGTTCGCCCCAACCCGGGGGTACGCCGCGGGCCACCACCGTGAGCCTTGCGCCGACCGAGTCGCCCGCCTTGCGCAGCGCATCCATGAAGCGTTCGAGCTCCGGCACCAGCTCGAGATTCGGAGCGAAGAAAGGATTCTGCTCCACGTGCTCCCAGGAAACGAAGGGGATCTCGATCGGCCCCAGCTGGGCCATGAAGCCGCGGATCACCACGCCGTGGCGCTCGCGCAGCCACTTCTTGGCGATCGCCCCGGCCGCCACCCGCACCGCCGTCTCGCGCGCCGAAGAACGCCCGCCGCCGCGCGGATCGCGCCGGCCGTATTTCATGGTGTAGGCGTAGTCGGCGTGCCCCGGACGGAACGTCTCCACGAGGTTGCCGTAATCCTTGGAGCGCTGATCGACGTTGCGGATGAGCAAGGCGATCGGCGTGCCCGTCGTCATGCCCTCATAGACGCCCGAGAGGATCTCGACGGTGTCGGGCTCGCGCCGCTGGGTGACGTGGCGCGAAGTGCCGGGCTTGCGCCGGTCGAGCTCGCGCTGGATGTCGGCCTCGGTGAGCGCCAGGCCCGGCGGGCAGCCGTCGACCACGCAGCCGATCGCCGGCCCGTGCGATTCCCCGAAGGAAGTCACCGTGAACACTGTGCCGAAGGTATTGCCCGCCATCGCTTACCCTACCGTCCGTGCGCAAAAGAACGAGTTTAGCATGCGCTCCACACGGCTTCGACTCACTGGAAGAATCGCTCCAGCTGCACGAACACCTCGTGATCGGCTCCATGGCGGCGCACTTCGAGCACGTCGACCAGGCGCTCGAGCTGGCGGACGAGCTGTTCCAGCCGCTGGTCGGCGAAGACGGTGAGCCAGATGCGGCTGCGCCGTCCGTCGGGCAAAGGCATGCACAGGATTCCCTCGACGTTGAAGGCACGCCGCGCGAACAAGCCACAGACGTGGCTCATCACGCCGGGATGGTTGTTGACCTCCAGCTCCAGCACCACTTTCTCGAAACCGCTCGCAGGCAGCGGTTCGGCCACTTGTTCGATCATCTTCCTCTCCTGTCAGCCCTCGATCATCTCGGTGTTGGCGGCGCCCGGCGGCACCATGGGATAGACGAAACGCTCGCGCTCGATCGAGCAGTGGATCAGCGCCGGACCGGGGCGGCGCAGGATCGCCGCCAGATCGGCCTCGGGATGCTCGCTGCGATCCAGATCGAGCGCTTCCAGCCCGAAGCCCTCGGCGATCTTGACGAAGTCCGTCGGCCGGCGGTAGTTCGAGGCGATCACGCGCTTGCCATAGAAGAGATTCTGCTGCTGATAGACGAGCCCGAGCGACTGGTTGTTCATCAGCACGATCTTGACGTTGCCTCCTTCTTCGGCGAGCGTCGCCATCTCCTGGATGTTCATCTTCAGGCTGCCGTCGCCGGTGAAGCACACCACCGTGCGCTGCGGCTCGGCGAGCGCAGCGCCGATCGCCGCCGGCAGACCGAAGCCCATCGTGCCCAGCCCGCCGGAGGTGAGCCACTGCCGCGGCCGGCGCAGCGGATAGGCTTGCGCCACCCACATCTGGTGCTGGCCGACGTCGGTGACCACCACCGCCTCGTCGTCGAGCGCCTTGGCCACCGCCTGGACGAGCCCGTAGTGGCTGCGCGGATCCTCGCGCCCCTCCAGCACGAGAGGGAAGCGCGACTTCAGTCCCGCCACGTGGCTCAGCCAGCGCTTGCGCAGCTGGGCCCGCACCCGCGGCAACAGCGCCTGCAGCACCGCCTTGACGTCGCCATGGATCGCCACGTCGGGACGGCGAATCTTGCCCAGTTCCGCCCGGTCGATGTCGATGTGGATCACTTTCGCCTCGGGACAGAACTGCGAAGCCTTGCCGATCGCCCGGTCGTCGAAACGCGCGCCGACGCACACCAACAGATCCGCTTCCTGCAAGACAAAGTTCGTGTAGCGCGCGCCGTGCATGCCCAGCATCCCCAGCGACAGGGGATGATCGACCGGCATCGCCCCGAGCGCCATCAGCGTCATGGTGGTGGGCATCGCCGTCTGTTCGGCCAGCGTCACCGCGAGCGGAGCCGCATCGGCATGGATCACCCCGCCGCCCAGATAGAGCACGGGACGCTCGGCCTCGTCGATCAAACGCGCTGCCGCCGCGATCGCCGGTTCATCCAACGGCGGCAGCGGATCGGGCACCGCCGGCACCGGCAGACGTTCGAACGTGACGAGCTGGTTCTGCACGTCCTTGGGCACATCGACGAGCACCGGCCCCGGACGCCCGGACATGGCGATGCGAAACGCCTGCGGAATCACCTCCAGCAGCTCGGCGGCCGAGCGCACGAGGAAATTGTGCTTGGTGATGGGGATGGTCATGCCGTAGATGTCGACCTCCTGGAACGCGTCGGTGCCGATCATGGCGAGCGGCACCTGCCCCGTGATCGCCACCAGCGGAATGGAGTCGAGCCGCGCATCGGCGATCGCCGTCACCAGGTTCGTCGCCCCGGGTCCGCTCGAAGCAAAGCACACCGCGGGCTTGCCCGTCACCCGCGCCATGCCCTGGGCCATGAAACCAGCACCCTGCTCGTGGCGCGCGAGCACATGCCGGATCCGTTTCGACTGGCTCAAGGCGTCGTAGAGCGGCAGGATCGCCCCGCCGGGAATGCCCACGATCGTCTCTATCCCCTGCTGTTCCAACAAGCGCACGATCAATTCGGCGCCGGTCATCGTCATCATCGCCCTACTCCTCGTTGCCCGGAAAAACGAAAACCCCCTCGGGAGACTGGCTCCGGAGGGGGTCGGGTTCGAATCGGTAATACGGTTTGATCCGGCTTCAGTCCCTCCGGGGCGCACGCAGCCCTACGCCTACGCGTACGAGCAGCAGCACGGCCAGGGAAACGGGGAAACGGATCACCAAAGCACTCCGACTCGACTCACGGACAAAAGTAAAACATGAAATCCGGTCTCTGACAAGCGGTTTTTTCACCCCTGCCGCCAAGCTTCCTCGCGCAGCGCGCGGCGCAGGATCTTGCCCACCTGCGTCTTGGGCAGTTCCTCGCGGAATTCGACGTAATGCGGCACCTTGTAGGGGGTGAGCCGCTCGCGGCACCATTGCCGAATCGCTTCGGCATCGAGCGTGGGGTCACGACGCACCACGTAGGCTTTCACCGCCTCGCCGCTGCGCTCGTCGGGCACGCCCACCACCGCCACCTCCAGCACGCCCGGATGCAGCGCGATCACGTCCTCGACCTCGTTGGGATAAACGTTGAAGCCGGACACGAGGATCATGTCCTTCTTCCGATCGACGATGTAGAGGAAGCCGCGCTCGTCCATTCGCGCGACGTCGCCCGTGCGCAAGAATCCATCGGGGAAGAATACCTTGGCCGTCTCGTCCGGGCGGTTCCAGTACTCCCGCATCACCTGCGGTCCGCGCACGCACAATTCCCCCGCATCACCCGGCGGCACCTCGGCGCCGGCGTCGTCGCGCAGGCTCACCTCGGTGGACGGCAGCGGCAGGCCGATGGAATGGTTGAACGCCGGCAAATCCAGCGGGTTGATCGTCACGGCCGGCGAAGTCTCGGTCAAGCCGTAGGCTACGAGCAGCGGCCGGCCGGTGAGCTGCTGCCACTTCTGCGCCACCGCCTGCTGCACGGCCATGCCGCCGCCCAGGGTGAGCTTGAGCGGGGAAAAATCGAGTTTGGCGAAACCGGGGTGATGCACCAAGGCGTTGAACAGGGTATTGACGCCGGTGATGGCCGTAAACGGCCACTTGGCCAATTCCCGTACGAGACCGTCGAGGTCGCGCGGATTGGTGATGAGCAGATTGTGCCCGCCCAGACGGAAGAAGACGAGGCAGTTGGCGGTGAGCGCGAAGATGTGGTAAAGCGGCAAGGCGGTGACCACCCGCTCCTGCCCCTCGCGCAGCACCGAACCCACCCAGGCCGTAGCCTGCAGCACGTTGGCGATGAGGTTGCGGTGCAGCAGCACCGCACCTTTTGCCACCCCCGTGGTCCCTCCGGTATATTGCAGGAAGGCGACGTCTTCCAGCCCTGGTTCGACGCGTGTCATGGGGCGTGCCGCCCCCCGGCGCAGGGCTTCGCTCCAGCGCCGATGCCCCGGCAGGCGCCACGGAGGCACCATCTTCTTTACCCGACGAACGACGAAATCCACCACCCACGAGCGCGGCGCTGCCAGCATTTCCGCAAGAGAGGTCACCACCACCGCCTTCAGCGAGCGTACCTCGGGCACCTCGTCGAGCGTATGGGCGAAATTCTCCAGCACGACGATCGCCTCGGCTCCTGCGTCGCGCAGCTGATGCGACACCTCGCGCGGCGTGTAGAGCGGATTGACATTGACCACCACGCAGCCCGCCCGCAGGATGCCGAACATCGCCACCGGATACTGGAGCACGTTGGGCAGCATCAGGGCCACGCGCGAGCCCGGTTCGAGGCCGAGTTCGTGTTGTAGAAAGGAGGCGAAAGCAGCCGAGAGGCGATCTACTTCGCGATAGGTCAACGTCCTGCCCATGTGGGTGAACGCGGGCAGATCGGCGAAACGCGCCACGCTGCGCTCGAACAAGTCGACCAGCGAGGCATGTTCGGTCGGGTCGATTTCCGCCGGCACGCCCGGCGGATAGCTCCTGAGCCAGATTTTTTCCATGGATACTCCTCCACGTCGGACCATGCCGCGACCCTTGCATGCCGCGGCCCCTGGCCCCCCCTCCCGGCAAACCGCCGCCTCTTACGGGCGGCTCGGCCGGACGACCATGGATCAAGTATCTTCTTCGTCGACTCCCGGCCAATTGCGGATGTAGTTCTTCAGCATCCGATTCTCGAAATCCTTTTCCTCGAGCACCGCCTTGGCGACATCATAGAACGACACCACGCCGAGCAGCGTCCCGCCTTCCATCACGGGGAAATAGCGCTGGCGCTTCTCCACCATGCGGCGACGCAATTCGTCGAGCTCCATGTCTGGATCGGCGACGATGGGCTGGCGCAGCATGGCCTCCTCCACCGTCAGCATCCCCCACGAGGCACAGGCGTGATGAATCGCCACCAGCACTTCGCGAAAGGTGAGCAACCCCACCATCTTCCCCGCGTCGAACACCACGAGCGAGCCGATGTCCTGCTCCACCATCACCGCCACCGCATCGGAGAGAAAGCGGCGGGGCGTGATGGTGAAGAGCGCCGTTCCCTTGATCGCCAGGATTTCACGTACCTTCATGCTTTTGCCCCTGGCTGATCAGCGGATGAGCTGATCGCGCTTGTTCTTGACCTTGGCCCATTCGTCGGCATCGGGCAAGGGATCCTTGCGCTCCACGATCGGCGGCCACTTCTTGGCGAGTTCGGCATTCAGGGCGATGAAATCGCGCTGATCGGCCGGGACGTCGTCTTCGGCGTAAATCGCCTCCACGGGACATTCCGGCACGCACAAGGAACAATCGATGCACTCATCGGGATCGATCACCAGCATGTTCGGCCCTTCGCGGAAACAATCCACCGGGCAGACGTCCACACAGTCGGTATATTTGCAACGAATGCACGCTTCGGTCACGACGTAAGTCATGAAAAATCCCCTATTTGTGCGCGGGGGCAGGGCGAAGGGCTCACCCGCCTTTTGCATTTATACCACGCCATTCGCCGTTTTGCGCGCAGATTCCCCATTCCCGTCCCCCGCCCCCTTGACGCCGCGGCCGCGATGCCCTAATTTACGCTCTATCGCCCCGCAGCCGTTCGGCCGGGGCTTTCCTTCTCTTCCGACCACCCCCGAGACACACGATGAGTGAACACATCCATCACGTGAGCGATGCCACCTTCGAGCAGGAAGTCCTGCAGTCGAAGACGCCGGTGCTGCTCGATTTCTGGGCCGAATGGTGCGGCCCGTGCAAGATGATTGCGCCGATCCTCGACGAGATCGCCAAGGAGTATGACGGAAAGCTCAAAGTCTGCAAGCTCGATATCGATCAAAATCCCGAAACGCCCGCCAAATACGGCGTACGCGGTATCCCGACGCTGATGCTCTTCAAGAATGGCAACGTCGAGGCCACCCGCGTCGGCGCCTTGTCCAAATCCCAGCTCGTCGCCTTCATCGACAGCAACCTCTGACGCCGACCGCACCTCCGGCGTGTTTTCCGGCCGGCCGTTCGTGCCGGCCCATTTTCAGGTTTTCCTATCCGGCCACCCGCGGCCCTCTTCGCGGCGCGCCCTTCCGTTCTCATAGACCCCCGAATATTCATCGACCGAAAACCATGCACCTGTCCGAGCTCAAGTCGCTGCACGTCAGCCAGCTCCTGGCCTTGGCCAATGAACAAGGCATCGAAGGCGCCAACCGCCTGCGCAAACACGAACTCGTGTTCGCCCTGCTCAAGAATCGTGCCAAGAAAGGAGAGCCCATCTTTGGTGAAGGCGTCTTGGAGGTCCTGCCAGAAGGCTACGGTTTTCTGCGCTCGCCCGATACCTCCTACCTCGCCAGTCCCGACGACATCTACGTTTCTCCTTCCCAGATCCGGCGTTTCAACCTGCACACGGGCGATACCATCGAAGGCGAGATCCGCATCCCCAAAGAAGGGGAACGTTACTTCGCCCTGGTGAAACTCGACCGCATCAATGGCGAGCCCCCCGAGAAGTGCAAACACAAGATCCTGTTCGAGAACCTCACGCCGCTGCACCCGAACGAAGCCTTCAAGCTCGAGCGCGACATCCGCAGCGAGGAAAACCTCACCGGTCGGGTCATCGACATCATCGCCCCCATCGGCAAAGGCCAGCGCGGCCTCATCGTCGCGCCGCCCAAGACGGGGAAAACGGTGATGCTGCAGCACATCGCGCATGCCATCACCTCGAACCATCCCGACGTCGTGCTCATCGTGCTCCTGATCGACGAGCGCCCCGAAGAGGTCACCGAAATGCAGCGCTCCGTGCGCGGCGAAGTGGTCGCCTCCACCTTCGACGAACCGGCCTCGCGCCACGTGCAAGTCGCCGAGATCGTCATCGAGAAGGCCAAGCGCCTCACCGAGCACAAGCGCGACGTGGTGGTGCTGCTCGACTCGCTCACGCGTTTGGCGCGCGCCTACAACACCGTCGTCCCCTCTTCGGGCAAGGTGCTCACCGGCGGCGTGGACGCCAACGCCCTGCAAAAGCCCAAGCGCTTCTTCGGCGCGGCGCGCAACCTCGAAGAAGGCGGCAGTCTCACCATCATCGCCACGGCGCTCATCGACACCGGCAGCCGTATGGACGACGTGATTTACGAAGAATTCAAAGGTACGGGCAACATGGAGCTGCATCTGGACCGGCGCATGGCGGAGAAGCGCGTCTACCCGGCGATCAACGTCAACCGCTCCGGCACCCGGCGCGAAGAGCTCCTGATGAAACCGGACATCCTGCAAAAAGTGTGGATCCTGCGCAAGCTCCTCTACGGCATGGACGATCTGGAGGCCACCGAATTCCTCCTCGACAAGCTCAAGGCGACGAAGAACAACGCCGAGTTTTTCGACGCCATGCGCCGGGCCTGAAACCGGGGGTCGAGAGCACTGCCGTCTTCACTGGCTGGCCTGCCCTACGCTACGAGGCGTAAGCTACGAGGCGTAAAAAAACCGCGGCGCCCGGGCCGCGGTTTTTGCTCGAGCCATGACGCTCGGGGCGATTCAGGCTCACTTGTCGTAGCGGTAGAACCCTTCGCCCGTCTTGCGTCCGAGCTTGCCCGCCTCCACCATCTCGACGAGCAGCGGCGCCGGGCGGAATTTCGGATCCTTGAACCCCTCGTAGAGCACCTGCATCACCGCGAGCTCCACGTCCAGGCCGATCAGGTCGGCCAGCGCCAGCGGACCGATCGGATGGTTGCAGCCCAGCTTCATCGCCTCGTCGATTCCCTCGGCACTGGCCAAACCTTCCTGCAGCGCGAAGATCGCCTCGTTGATCATGGGGCACAGCAGGCGATTGACCACGAAGCCCGGGCTGTTTTTCACCGCCACCGGCGTCTTGCCCAGCGCCTTGGCGATCGCCTCGGCTTTCTGGTAGGTTTCGTCGGACGTCTGCAGACCGCGGATGAGCTCGACGAGCGCCATCACCGGAACGGGGTTGAAGAAGTGCATGCCGATCACGCGTGACGGATGCTTGGTGGCCGCGGCGATCTTGGTGATGGAAATGGAAGACGTGTTGGAGGCGAGGATGGCCTCCGGCTTGGCGAGCGCGTCGAGCTTGGCGAAGAGTTCGAGCTTGAGCGCCTCGTTCTCGCTCGCCGCCTCGATCACCAGGTCGGCCACGGCCACGCCGTCGAGTTGGGTCGCCGTTTCGATGCGCGCGAGCGTGGCCTCTTTGTCTGCCGTCGTGAGTTTTTCTTTCTTCACGAGCCGATCGAGGTTGGCGGAAATGGTGGACCGGGCCCGCTCGAGTTGCTGCGGGGAAATGTCGTAGAGTCGCACGGAAAACCCGCTCTGAGCCGCGACCTGGGCGATACCGCTGCCCATCGTTCCTGCGCCGACGATGAAGATGGTCTGCATGGATGACTCCTCTCTGGTTGATGGAAGACGTGCGCCGGCATCCGGCGCATTTGCTGCAGTGCAGTGTAGCATAGGGTCGGGCGAAGTGCTTGTCGCCTCGCCCCTCCTCCTTTATCATGGAAAAGGCATAACGACCGACACGACCCATGCCTCGAGCCCTCCTCATCGATGACGAACCCGATCTGCGCACGCTGCTCACGCTCGCGCTCCATCGCCACGGTTGGCAAGCCGACGCCGTAGGCGACTGCACCGGTGCTCGTCATGTGCTCGACGATACCGCCACGCCGTACCACCTCATCCTCACCGACCTACGACTCCCCGATGGCGATGGACTCGAACTCGTGCGCTACGCCCGCGAGCGTCGCCCCCTCACGCCGGTGGTCGTTCTCACCGCGTACGGGGACATCGACACGGCGGTACAAGCCGTCAAGCTCGGCGCACACGACTTCCTCACCAAACCCTTGCGCATCGATCGGCTCGCTCAAATCCTCGAGGGTTTCGCCCAATGCCCCCCCGAGCGCGACGCCCCCGTCGACCCGGCAGCCTTGCGCGCCGCACTCGAGCGCAATCGCTGGAACCAGAGCCGGACCGCACGGGAATTGGGCTGGACGCTCGCCAAGCTGCGCTACTGGATGCAACGCCTCGGCTTGACCCAATAGCGCCATTCGATGCCATGAAAATGACATTGAACGACTCGATTCCCCGCTGATGGTACAATTTCCTTTTTCCCTTTCGAGGAGTCTCCCTCATGTTCATCACTGACGCCTACGCCCAAGGCGCTCCTGCCGCGGATCCCACCGGCGGGCTGATGCAGCTGCTACCCATCATCCTGATGTTCGTCGTCCTGTGGTTCCTCATGGTGCGGCCGCAGATGAAACGGGCAAAAGAGCACAAGGCCATGATCCAGGCGCTGGCCAAAGGCGACGAGGTGGTCACTCAAGGCGGCATCGCCGGGCGCGTCACTTCGGTGGACGAAGACTTCGTGCGGGTCGAAATCGCCAAAGGCGTGGAAGTCACGGTACAGAAACCGACCATTGCCGCCGTGCTGCCCAAAGGCACGCTGAAAAACTTCTGACACCCCCTTTCCCATGAACCGCTACCCTCTGTGGAAGAATCTGCTGATCGCCTTCGTGCTGCTGCTCGGGGCGATCTACGCCGCACCGAATCTCTTCGGCGAGATCCCCGCCGTGCAGATCACGCCGGCGCGGCCCGGTGCGCCCTTCGATGCCCAAACCCTCGCCGCCCGATTGGAACCGAAGCTGACTGCGGCCGGGCTCACTCCTCAAGGCTTTCTCTTCGAAGCCGGGGCCCTGAGGGTGCGTTTCGCCGACACCGAAACCCAGATCCGGGCCAAAGACCTGATCGAATCCGAACTCAATCCCGATCCCGATAAACCCGAAGCGATCGTCGCGCTCAACCTCCTGCCGGGTACGCCGCAGTGGCTCTCCCGCCTTGGGGCCAAACCGATGTATCTCGGGCTCGACCTGCGCGGCGGCGTCCACTTCCTGCTCGAAGTGGACATGGACGGCGCGCTGACCAAGCGGCTCGACGCCATCGCCGCCGATTTGCGCTCGCTCATGCGGGCGGAGAAGATCCGCCACCAGGGAATCGTGCGCAACGGCCGGCTCATCGAAGCGCGCTTCGCCGACGAAGCCACGGCCGAAGCGGCGCGGCGCGTGATCGCCAAGAACGTGCCCGATCTGGCCCTCGACGTGACGGCCCAGGGCGAAACGGTGAAGCTCATTGCGCGGCTCACGCCCGCGGCGGAGAAGACCCTGCGTGAATTCGCCCTCAAGCAGAACATCACGACCCTGCACAATCGCATCAACGAGCTGGGCGTGGCCGAGCCCGTCATCCAGCAACAGGGGGCAGAGCGCATCGTCGTGCAGTTGCCCGGCGTGCAGGACGTGGCCAAGGCCAAGGACATCCTCGGGCGCACGGCCACGCTGGAAGTGCGTCTGGTCGACGACACGCCGGGGGCGCTCGAAGAGGCACTCGCCGGTCGCATTCCACCGGGCACCGAGCTCCTCTATGAGCGCAATGGTCGCCCCATCCTGGTGAAGAAGGACGTCGTGCTCACCGGCGAGCGGCTCACCGACGCCCAGCCCGGTTTCGACGGTCAAACGGGCGAGCCGGCCGTTCACCTGACGCTGGATTCGGCCGGCGCGCGCATCTTCCGCGAGGTCACGCGCGACAACGTCGGCAAGCGCATGGCGATCCTGCTCATCGAGCGGGGACAGGCGGAAGTGATCACCGCGCCGGTGATCCGCACCGAAATCACGGGCGGACGGGTGCAGATCTCGGGGGCGATGACGGTGGAAGAGGCGCGCGACATCGCCCTGCTATTGCGTGCCGGCAGCCTCGCCGCCCCGATGCGCATCGTCGAGGAGCGCACCGTCGGCCCCAGCCTCGGCAAAGAGAACATCGAACGCGGCGTTCATGCCACCCTCTGGGGCTTTGCGCTCATCGCCGTCTTCATGATCTTCTACTACCAGCTCATCGGACTCTACTCGGTGGTGGCCCTGGCGGCCAACCTGATGCTCTTGATCGCACTCCTGTCCATCCTGCAGGCCACGCTCACCCTGCCGGGGATCGCGGCGATGGCGCTCACCCTGGGCATGGCAATCGACGCGAACGTGCTCATCAACGAGCGTATACGCGAGGAGCTGCGCTTGGGCGTCTCGCCCCAGATGGCGATCGCCGCCGGCTACGAGCGGGCGTTTGCCACCATCCTCGATTCGAACGTGACCACCCTCATCGCCGGTGTGGCGCTGCTGGTCTTCGGTTCCGGCCCGGTGCGCGGGTTCGCCGTGGTGCACTGCCTCGGCATCCTCACCTCCATGTTCTCGGCCATCCTGGTATCGCGCATGCTAGTCAACTTCACTTACGGCGGCAAGAAGCGCGTCGCCCACGTCTCGATCGGCTAAGGGGAACGCTGAAGAAATGAGCGAGCGGGATGAAGCGCAAGGCGCACGGAGCGCAGCGACCGAGACATATCGAGGAGATAGGCGAGGGAGCGAGCACCGCGCAACGCAGCGATTCGCCCGCGCAGCCAATTATTCAGCGTTTCCCTAAACGGAGAGCATCATGGAACTCTTCCATCCACGCCAAGACATCCCCTTCATGCGGCACGCCCTGTGGTTCAACGCCGTGTCGCTCATCACCTTCGTGGCTGCCGTACTCTTTCTCGCCTTGCGCGGGCTGAACCTCTCCATCGAATTCACCGGCGGTACGCTGGTGGAAGTGCGTTCGAGCGAGGTCGTCGCGCTCGAAGCGGTACGCGACGTGCTCGCCCAGGCGGGATTGCGCGAAGCTCAAGTGCAGAACTTCGGCTCCGCGCGCGACCTCCTCATCCGCCTCCCTCATCTGGGAGACGGTGAGAGCGCCCAAGCGGGAGAACGGGTGAAGACGCTGCTCTCCCAGGTCCCCGGGACGAGTTTCGAAGTACGCCGCGTCGAGTTCGTCGGGCCCCAGGTAGGCAAAGAGCTCGCCACCAATGGCCTGATGGCGCTCGCTTTCGTGGTGTTTGGCATCGTCGCCTATCTGGCGATGCGTTTCGAGTGGCGCTTCGCCGTGTCGGCCATCATCGCCAACCTGCACGACGTGGTGATCATTCTCGGTGCCTTTGCGGCCTTCCAGTGGGAATTTTCGCTCTCGGTGCTCGCGGCGGTGCTCGCCGTGCTCGGCTATTCGGTCAACGAGACGGTGGTCATCTTCGACCGGGTCCGCGAAGTCTTCAAACAACGCCGTGCCAAGATGGACACACCCGCCGTGCTCGATCATGCCATCACGGTCACCATGTCGCGCACCATCATCACGCACGCGAGTACCTTGGCGATGGTGGTGACGATCCTGCTCTTCGGCGGCGAGACCTTGCACTATTTCGCACTCGCGCTCACCATCGGCATCGTCTTCGGCATCTATTCGTCGATCTTCGTCTCCGCCGCCCTGGTGATGTGGTTCGGCGTCACGCGTGAAGATCTGGTGAAACCGGTGAAGAAGAAGGAAGAAGCGGTGGTTTGATTCTTCCTTCTTCGCCAGCAAAAAGCCCCCGATCGGGGGCTTTTTTTATGCTCGCCGCGCTTTGCGGGGGTTACTGATCGACGAACGCCCGCTCGACCGCATAATGCCCTGGCACGCCCATACTGGGCGAGACCTGGAAGCCCAGATCGTCGAGAATCTTGCTCGTGTCGGCGAGCATGCGCATGCTGCCACACAAGAGCGCCCGGTCGGTCTCGGGATTGAGCTGGGGGATGCCGAGATCGGCGGCGAGCTTGCCGCTGGTGATGAGATCGGTAATGCGGCCCTGGTGGATGAAGGGCTCGCGCGTCACGGTGGGATAGTAGATGAGCTTTTCGCGCACCATCTCGCCCAGAAACTCGTGCTGCGGCAACTCCTTGGTGATGTAGTCGTAGTAGCCAAGCTCGCGCACCCAGCGCGTGCAGTGCACGAGGATCACTTTTTCGTAGCGATCGTAGACGTCCGGATCCTTGATGATGGACATGAATGGTGCGAGCCCTGTGCCGGTGGCGAGCAGAAAGAGCCGTTTCGCCCCGGGCAGGAGGTTGTCCTGCACGAGCGTGCCGGTGGGTTTGGTGGAGACGAGCACCTCGTCGCCCACCTTGAGGTGCTGCAGGCGGGAAGTGAGCGGGCCATTGGGCACTTTGATCGAATAGAACTCGAGATGCTCTTCCCAGTTGGCGCTAGCGATCGAATAGGCGCGCAGCAACGGCTTGCCATCGACCATCAGGCCGATCATCACGAACTGGCCATTGATGAAGCGAAAACCCGGATCACGGGTACAGCGGAAGCTGAAGAGGGTGTCGGTCCAGTGATGCACCCAGATCACTTTCTCGACGCGGAGGTTCTTGGGCAAGGCGGGGGAAGAAGTCTGCTCGGCAACGGCACCGGTCTCGGCCATGGCGGTCACATCCTCACTAAAGGACTAAAAAAACGCAATGATAGCACCGGCTTATTCACGATGCCATCTCGATGCACAAGGGGAAACGGATTCAAATGCGCCGGGCGAGCTCCTCGGCCTTGCCGGTGTATTTTTGCGGCACGAGCGCGAGCAGCCGCTCTTTGGCGGATTCGGGCAGGGGCAAGCCGGCGATGAATCCGCGCAGCGCCTCGGCGGTGATCGCCTTGCCGCGGGTCATCTCCTTGAGTTTCTCGTAAGGGTTGGGAATACCGTGGCGCCGCATCACGGTCTGCACCGCCTCGGCGAGCACCTCCCATGCCTCGGCGAGGTCGCGCTCGAGCGCCTTCGGATCGGCTTCGAGCTTGTCCAAGCCCCGGCGCAGCGAATCGAGCGCGAGCAGCGTATGCCCGAAGGCCACCCCCATGTTGCGCAGCACCGTGGAGTCGGTGAGATCGCGCTGCATGCGCGACACCGGCAATTTGTCGGAAAAATGGCGCAGCAAGGCGTTGGCGATTCCCAGGTTGCCTTCGGCGTTTTCGAAGTCGATGGGGTTGACCTTGTGCGGCATGGTCGACGAGCCGACTTCACCTTCTTTGAGTTTCTGGCGGAAGTATCCGTAGGAGATGTAGAGCCACAGATCGCGGGCGGCGTCGATGAGGATGGTGTTCGTCCGCGCCATGGCGTCGAAGAGTTCGGCCATCGTATCGTGCGGCTCGATCTGGATGGTATAGGGGTTGAATTCGAGCCCGAGCGATTCGATGAAGCGGCGGTTGAAGGCTTCCCAATCGATCTCGGGATAGGCGATCGCGTGGGCGTTGTAGTTGCCCACCGCGCCGTTGAACTTGGCCGTGAGGCGCACGGCGGCAATCGCGGCGCGGGCTCGCTGCAGGCGCGCGGCGATGTTGGCCATCTCTTTGCCCAGGGTCGTGGGACTCGCCGGCTGGCCGTGGGTACGCGAGAGCATGGGCAGGGCCGCGTGGGCGTGCGCGAGCGCGCGGAAGCGCTCGATCACGGCGTCGAGCGCAGGCAGCAGGACCTGATCGCGCCCTGCAGCGAGCATCAGGGCGTGCGCGGTGTTGTTGATGTCTTCCGACGTGCAGGCGAAATGCACGAACTCGCGCGCCTTTTCGGCCTCGGGCAACCCTTCTAGCCGCTCCTTGATCCAGTATTCGACGGCCTTGACGTCGTGGTTGGTGCGCGCCTCGATCGCCTTGATCGCCGCGGCGTCCGACGGCTTGAACTCCTCGACGAGCAATTCGAGCTCGCGCAGAGTTTGGGGAGAGAATTCGGGGACTTCGGCGATGCGGGGATCGGCGGCGAGCGCCTTGAGCCATTCGATCTCGACGTGTACGCGCTCGCGCATGAGACCGTATTCGGAGAAGATCGGACGCAGGGCGTCGAGCTTGGCGGCGTAGCGACCATCGAGCGGGCTCAGGGCCAGAAGGGTGGCAGGATCGGTCATCTCGGCATGTCTCCCTCAGCTGCGGTATTCGGCGTTGATGCGGACGTAGTCGAAGGATAGATCACAGGTCCAGACGGTAGCGGCGGATTCGCCCCGGCCGAGATGGACACGCACGGTGATCTCGGCGTGCTTCATGACGCGGGCGCCATCTTCCTCACGGTAGGAGGATGCCCGCCCGCCTCCTTCGGCCACGAGGATGGAATCGCCCTCGGCTTCGAGCCAGACGCGGATCGCCTCCGGGTCGAGATCGTCGATGCCGGCGTAGCCAATGGCGGCGAGGATGCGGCCCAGGTTGGGGTCGGAAGCAAAGAAGGCGGTCTTCACCAAAGGAGAATGGGCGATGGCGTAGGCGACCTTGCGGCATTCCTCGCGCGACGTTCCGCTCTCCACCCGCACCGTGATGAATTTGGTGGCCCCTTCGCCGTCGCGCACGATGGCCTGGGCGAGCCAGCGCGAGACTTCGATCACGGCGGCGCGCACCTTGCGGTAGTCTTCGTCGTCGCTCGCGGCGAGCTCGCGCGACATCGCCGCGCCGGTGGCGATCAACACGAAGGAATCGTTGGTGGAGGTGTCGCCATCGACGGTGATGGCATTGAACGATTCATCGGCCGCCTCGCGCACCAAGGCATCGAGCAAAGGTTTGGCGAGCTTGGCGTCGGTGGCGACGAATCCGAGCATGGTGGCCATGTTGGGGCGGATCATACCGGCGCCCTTGCTGATGCCGGTAATGGTGACGACGGTGCCGTCGGAGAGCCGCACCTGGCGCGAGCAGGCCTTGGGCACGGTGTCGGTGGTCATGATGGCGTAGGCGGCATCCAGCCAGGCGTCCGGGCGCAGGTTGGTGACGAGCGCCGGCAGCGCGGCCTCGATCTTCTCCACCGGCAGCGGCTCGAGAATGACGCCGGTGGAAAACGGCAGCACTTCCTGCGGCTCGACCCCCAGCACCTGCGATACGGCCTTGCAGGTGCGGTGCGCTGCCTCCAGCCCCTCGGCGCCGGTACCGGCGTTGGCCACCCCCGTATTGATGACGAGCGCACGGGGCGCGGCCTCGCCCGCCAGGTGTTCGCGGCAGACCTGCACCGGCGCGGCGCAGAAGCGGTTCTGCGTGAAGACGCCGGCCACGCGGCTGCCGGGGGCGAGCGAGATCACGGTGAGATCGCGCCGGCCGGCCTTGCGGATGCCGGCCTCGGCCACGCCGAGACGCACGCCGGCGACGGGGCGAAGGTCCTTGGGATCGGGGGCGGAGAGATTGACGGCCATCGCGGGACTCCGTTCAGCTCAATTTACCGTGACAATGTTTGTATTTCTTGCCGGAACCGCAGGGACAGGGATCGTTGCGGCCGACCTTGGGCAGCACATTGGTCTGCGGCCGCGCCTTGACGGCCGTCTCACCCCCCTCTTCGGCAGCACCGGGTTCGGCGTGGTGGTACTGCACTTGCTGCACTTCGGGAGGGCGTTCGACGACTTCTTCGACCGCGGCCTCGGTGCGCACCTGCACCGAAAGGAGGATACGGCTGACATCGCGCCGGATGGCGTCGAGCATGGCCTCGAAGAGCTCGAAGGCTTCACGCTTGTATTCTTGCTTCGGGTTCTTCTGCGCATAGCCCCGCAGATGGATGCCTTGACGCAGGTGATCGAGCGCCGAGAGGTGTTCGCGCCAGTGCGTGTCGATGCTCTGCAGCAGGATGCTGCGCTCGAACTGTTTCCAGGCTTGCGGATCGACGAGGATCGCCTTGGCCCGGTAAGACTCCTCGGCCGCGGCGAGGATGCGCTCGAGCAATTGCTCGTCGCTGAGCTCCGGTTCGGCTTCGAGCCACTGGCGCAGCGGCAACTGCAGGTTGAATTCGCCGGCGAGCGTCTGCTCCAGCCCGGCGAGATCCCACTGTTCTTCGACGCTGTCGGCCGGAACATAGGTACGGAAGGTATCGACGAGCACGCCGGCGCGCATGTCGGCGACGAGTTCGCTCACGTCCTCGGCATCGACCACTTCGTTTCGCTGGGCGTAGATGACCTTGCGCTGCTCGTTGGCGACGTCGTCGTATTCGAGCAGCTGCTTGCGGATGTCGAAGTTGTGCTGCTCGACGCGCCGCTGGGCCGATTCGAGCGAGCGCGTCACCATGGGATGCTCGATCGCCTCGCCCTCGGGCATCTTCAGGCGCACCATGATGGCGTTGAGCCGGTCGCCGGCGAAGATGCGCAGCAGTGGGTCTTCCAGCGAGAGGTAGAAGCGCGAGGAGCCGGGGTCGCCCTGGCGGCCGGCACGGCCACGCAGCTGGTTGTCGATGCGGCGCGATTCGTGCCGTTCGGTGCCGATGATGCGCAAGCCGCCGGCGGCGATCACCGCGTCGTGCGCTTTCTGCCAGTCGGCGCGCAGCGCCTCGATGCGCTTTTCCTTTTCCTCGTCGGAGAGCGAGGGGTCGTTCCGGATCTCCTCGATCTGCGGCGCGATGTTACCGCCGAGCACGATGTCGGTACCGCGGCCGGCCATGTTGGTGGCGATCGTCACCATGCCGGGGCGCCCCGCCTGGGCGATGATGTGCGCCTCGCGCTCGTGTTGCTTGGCGTTCAGGACCTGGTGCGGGATCTTCTCCTTGGTGAGGAGCTTGGAGAGGAACTCGTTGACCTCGATCGAGGTGGTGCCGACCAGCACGGGCTGGCCGCGCTCACGGCACTCCTTGATGTCCTCGATCACCGCCTGCCACTTCTCCTTGGCGGTACGATAGACGCGATCGTTCTCGTCGCGACGCACGAGCGGCCGGTTGGTGGGGATGATGACGGTCTCGAGGCCGTAGATCTGCTGAAATTCGTACGCCTCCGTGTCGGCCGTCCCCGTCATGCCCGCCAGCTTCTCGTACATGCGGAAGTAATTTTGGAAGGTGATGGAGGCGAGCGTCTGGTTCTCGGCCTGGATGCGCACGCCCTCCTTGGCCTCGATCGCCTGGTGCAGACCTTCCGACCAGCGCCGGCCGGGCATGAGCCGGCCGGTGAATTCGTCGACGATGATGACTTCATCGTCCTGCACCACGTAGTGCTGATCGCGGTGAAAGAGCGCATGCGCCCGTAGCGCCGCATAGAGGTGGTGCAGCAAGGTGATGTGGCGCGGATCGTAGAGATTGCCGCCCTCGGGCAGCAGACCCATGCGCATGAGGATACCCTCGACCTTTTCGTGCCCCTGCTCGGTGAGCAGCACCTGGCGCGCTTTGAGGTCGATGGTGTAATCCCCGGGCTCGAGCACTTCCTCGCCCTGCATCTTCTGCTCGGTGAGGAGCGGCACCACCTCGTTCATTTTCAGATAGAGGTCGGTGTTGTCCTCGGCCTGCCCCGAGATGATGAGGGGGGTGCGCGCCTCGTCGATGAGAATGGAGTCGACCTCGTCGACGATGGCGTAATGTAGCCCCCGCTGCACGCGATCGACCGGGGCGTAGACCATGTTGTCGCGCAGGTAGTCGAAGCCGAATTCGTTGTTCGTGCCGTAGGTGATGTCGGCCACGTAGGCTTCCTGCTTTTCGGTGTGCGACAGACCGGGGACGTTGCAGCCCACCGTCAACCCCAGGAAGCGGTAGATGCGCCCCATCCAATCGGAGTCGCGCCGGGCGAGGTAGTCGTTGACCGTGACGACGTGCACCCCTTTGCCCGTGATCGCGTTGAGGTAGGCCGGCAGCGTCGCCACCAGGGTCTTGCCCTCGCCGGTGCGCATCTCGGCGATCTTGCCCTCGTGCAGCACGATGCCGCCGATGAGCTGTACGTCGAAGTGGCGCATGCCATGCACGCGCTTGCCCGCCTCGCGCACCACGGCGAAGGCCTCGGGCAGCAAGGCATCGAGCGATTCGCCATTGGCATGGCGCTGTTTGAATTCCGCCGTCTTCGCGCGCAGGGCCTCGTCCGAGAGCGCGGCCACGCTCGGTTCGAGTTCGTTGATGCGGGCGACGGTGGCGCGGTAGCGCCGCAGCAGGCGGTCATTGCGGCTGCCGAAGAGTTTCTTGAGGACGCGGGTGATCATTACGTACGGTCGGCTTGTCGGAGCGAATGGTGAAGTTTATCATGCCCCATCGGACGAGGCACGGGAAAGGACGATGACACGGAAACTGGAAGAAGTCTTCCGTCTCAGCGAGGAACTGGAGCCGCTGCGTCATCATGCCATGACGTTACTTCGGCTTCAGGAAAAAATCGACCGTCTGCTGGAGAAGGAGTTCCAGGGACGCATGTTCGTCGCCAATCTGCGGGAAGATACCCTCTATTTGCACACGCCCTCGGCCCTCGCGGCAGCAAAACTGCGGAATCGGCTACCAAGCCTCATGGCGGCACTCGGGGATTCGGCCCCCATCACGGCGATCAAGCTGAAGGTACGTCCCGCCCCCCTTCCCGCCTCCGGCATGGCGGCCCCCCGACCGCCGCGAATGCGCACCCTAGGGTCAGGGGCGCGCGCGGCGATCGCCGGGCTGTGCGCGGAAATTCCGCCGGATTCGCCCCTGCGTCAGGCGCTGGAGCGGCTGCTCGAGCACGCGGCGATGGCGTCAGAGCAGGGGCAAAAGCGCGATGCGCTCGAGTATCAAGAGACCAAGATAGATGAGGACGATGCCGAGCGCAAGCCTCAGGATGCGTTTGGCGTACCGTAGCCAGCGTCGTTCGCCGCTCCAGAGATAAGCGGCAACGCAGACTCCGGCGCCGAGCAGAACGAAAACGAGGAGGAGACGGAATCCCAGCACGGCATGCGCTTACGCCGTCACGGCGCCGGCAGCGAACGCGGGCAGGAGAGACGGCGCCTCATCCTGTTCCAGGGTGGTGAGTTCCCAGGCACCGCGATCGGCCATGAGGGCGCGCAGGAGCTGATTGTTGAGCGCATGGCCGGATTTGTGGGCCACGTAGCGCGCGAGCAGCGGGTGCCCGGCGAGGTACAGGTCGCCGATGGCATCCAGTATCTTGTGCCGCACGAATTCGTCGGGGAACCGCAAGCCCTCGGGATTGAGGATGCGGTATTCGTCGAGCACGATGGCGTTGTCGAGGCTACCGCCTTGCGCCAGACCCATCTCCCGCAGCAGCTCCACTTCGTGGACGAACCCGAAGGTACGGGCCCGGGCCACGAAGCGCGGGTAGGCGTGCTCGGAGAAGTCCACCACGGCGCGGGTTTGCGAGGCGCTGATCGCCGGATGGTCGAAAGCGATGGAAAATTCGAGACGGAACCCGGCATGAGGCTCGAGACGGACCCATTTGTCGCCCTCACGCACTTCGACGGGGCGAAGAACGCGCACGAAACGACGCGGCGCTGGCTGGGCTTCGATCCCCGCCTCGAGCATCATCATGACGAACGGCGCGGCGCTGCCGTCCATGATGGGGATCTCGGGCCCATCGACGTCGATGTGCACGTTGTCGATTCCCAGCCCCGAGAGGGCCGACATGAGGTGCTCGATGGTGGCGATCTTCACGCCGTTGTGCTCGAGCCCGGTGCACAGGCGCGTCTCGCGCACCGCTTCGGGCGACGCGGGAATGGATACCGGCGGATCGAGATCGACGCGATGGAAGACGATACCGGTATCCGGCGCGGCCGGGCGCAGCCACAACTGCACTTTCTCACCGGAGTGCAGACCGACTCCGGTGACGTGCGCGATGGACTTGAGCGTGTGCTGGGAAATCATGCCAATCCAGTACGATCAGTCGTTCTGCTTGCGCAGGAAGGCGGGAATGTCGAGCCGGTCGAGCCCGGGCATGCGATCGGCGAGTGTGCTGCGGCGTCCACGCACGGAACGCTCCACCTGGGGCATGCCGCGTTGCGGGGCCTCGGCGCGCCCTGGCATGGATCCCATGGCGGCGGCACCGCCATAGGTTCCCGTGCCGCGAATCACTTCCATTTGAGGCTGTGGCCGCGAGGAACGCCCTGCCCCGAGGCCGGTCGCGACGACCGTGATGCGGATGCGGTCTTCCATCGTGTCGTCGAAGACGGCACCGTACTTGACGAACGCCTCGGGAGCGGCAAAAGCCTGCACGGTGCGCACGGCATCGCGCACTTCGGAGAGCTTGAGCGAACGGCTGGCAGTAATATTAATAAGGACGCACCGAGCGCCGGAGAGTTCCGTCCCTTCCAGCAGCGGACTCACAGCGGCCTGCTCGGCAGCGACACGCGCACGGTCGATGCCCGAGGCTTCGGCCGAACCCATCATGGCGCGGCCCATCTCACCCATGGCGGTGCGGACGTCCTGGAAGTCGACGTTGACCAGGCCGGGCACGTTGATGATCTCGGCGATACCGGCCACGGCGTTCTTGAGCACGTTGTCGGCGGCCTTGAAGCAGTCTTCGAAGCCGGCGTCGTCGCCGAAGACTTCGAGCAGGCGGTCGTTGAGCACGACGATGAGGGAATCGACGTGGCGTGTGAGCTCTTCGATGCCGCTTTCGGCGACGCGGTCGCGGTTTTCGAAATCGAACGGTTTGGTAACCACCGCCACGGTGAGGATGCCCATCTCCTTGGCGATTTCGGCGATGACCGGCGCGGCGCCGGTGCCCGTGCCGCCCCCCATGCCGGCGGTGAGGAAAGCCATGTGGGCGCCCTCGAGGGCCGCGACGATGCGATCGCGTGACTCCATCGCCGCTTCACGCCCGGCTTCCGGCTTCGAACCCGCCCCGAGTCCGGAAGAGCCGATCTGCACCTTGGTCGGTGCGAGGCAGCGCGTGAGCGCCTGGGCATCGGTATTGACGGCGACGAATTCGACTCCGCCGATGCCTTCGCGAATCATGTGGTCGACGGCGTTGCCACCCGCCCCCCCGATACCGAGCACTTTGATGACCGTGCCCTTGTGGGTGGTGTCGACCAGTTCTTCAATCCCTTTGACCGCCATGATGTTCTCCCGCTTTTGTCGTGCATTCTAACGTAAAGGAATCGTGGTTCAGAAATTTTCCCGGATCCATTGCCACACACGCCGCCACCACAGTCCATTGGCAACACGCCCTCCCCTGCCCGGGATCCCGCGCTGGGACTCTGCCGCCTCGAGTACGAGCCCGACGGCGGCGGCATACTCGGGGTCGGTCAGCCGCTCGCGCAAGCGACCACTGACGAGCGGTGCACCGAGCCGAGCCGGCATGCCCAAGACTTCCTCGGCCAGCTCGACCATGCCGCCGAGTTTGGCCGAACCGCCGGTGAGCACCACGCCGGAGGAGAGCATTTCTTCGTAGCCGCTGCGGCGCAGTTCTTGCTGGACCAGCTCGAAGATTTCTTCGGCGCGAGGGTGGATCACGTCCGCGAGCCGCTGGCGCGACAGTCGTCGCGACGGACGATCGCCCACCGGGGCGACTTCGATCATCTCTTCGGGATCGACCCAGTCGTGCCGTGCCGCCCCATGTTCGAGTTTGATCGTCTCCGCTTCCCCCGTGGGCGTGCGCAGCGCCATGGCGATGTCGTTGGTGATCATGTCGCCCGCCGCCGGTAAAACGGCCGTGTGCCGAATCGCCCCTTGCGTATAGACGGCGAGATCCGTGGTACCCGCACCGATGTCGATGACGCACACACCCAGGCTCTTTTCGTCTTCGGTGAGCACGGCGTGCGCCGCGGCGAGGGGCTGCAGGACGAGCCCGTCGATTTCCAGCCCGGCACGGCGCACGCACTTGATGATGTTTTGGGCGGAGGCTGCCGCCCCCGTGATGATGTGCACTTTGGCCATGAGCTTTACCCCGCTCATGCCGACAGGGTCTTTGATGCCACCCTGGCCGTCGATGATGAATTCCTGGGTGAGCAAGTGCAGCACCTGCTGTTCGGAAGGGATGGGCATGGCGCGGGCGACTTCGATCACCTTGACCACGTCCTCGCGCGTGATCTCGCTGCCCTTGACGGCGATCATCCCCTCGGCATTGGTGCACTGGATGTGGGCCCCTGAGATGCTAGCGTGCACGCGCGGGATGTCGCAGGCGGCCATGCGCTTGGCCTCGTCGACGGCTTGGGCGATCGCTGCCACGCTCGCTTCGATGTTGACCACGACGCCGCGTTTCATACCGGTCATCGGCGCCACACCGAGCCCGACCGGCTCGACGCCGCCGTCCTCGCGCAGGCGGGCAACGAGACACGTCACCTTGGACGTGCCGATGTCGAGCCCCACGAGCAGATCTCGATCTTCCCTCATTTTCTCTTCCCTTTAGAATCCGGCGGTGAAGGCGGCGCAATCATGCCCGCCGGGCCGGCGATCGCGAGCGCCTGCTGGTGGCGAAAATCGACGCGCACGGGGGTATAACCCAGCCGCTCGCGGATCGCATCCCATCGTTGGGCGAGCCAGGTGAGGCGCTGCTCGGCCTGCTGCAGTGAGTCGAGTCGCCCGAGCACGAATTCCGACCCTTGACTCAGGCGCACGACGTAGGAAAGCGTGTGCCCCACCTGGAGCACTTCCAGCCGGCCCAGCGGCTGCAGTACCCGGCTGAGCCCCTCGTAGGCTTCGAGCAAGGACTCTTCCTGACCCGAAGGACCGATGAGGCGAGGCAGATCGTCGGAGGGCGGCGTGGCGCTGAAGACGTGCCCGTTGGCATCGAGCAGCGAGAGCTCGCCGCTGGCGACGTCGATCCAGATCGCGATGGGACGATATTCGGCCAGGCTGACCACCAAGGAATCGGGCCAGACGCGACGCACGTCGGCGCGGCGCACCCAGGGCAGGTCTTCCAGTGCTCGGCGTAAGGCTCCGAGATCGACGTCGAAGAAGGTTTTTCCTTCCACCGCCCGCAACGCCGCATAGCGCAAGCGGTCGGAATCACTATGTTCGAGTTCGCCCTCGATGACCACGGTGCGAATCGACGGTACCCACTGCTCCCCCCAGTAAGACCATGCCGCGGCGGCAAAAAGGAGCAAAGCGAGCAGGCTGAGGCGCCGCGTCCAGCGGGCGAGCAAAAAGGGGTCACGCCACCAGCGTGCTCCCGGGGGCACGGGTGCAACGGAGGACTTGCGAGAGAAACGCTCAGAGCGGCTCATCGCAGCGCGCTTCCTCCAGGATACGCAGGCACAAGGACTCGAACTCGATGCCGAGCGCACGGGCAGCCAATGGCACGAGCGAATGCGAGGTCATGCCAGGGGCGGTATTCATCTCGAGGAGATAAGGCGATTCTCCCTCGAGCAGCAAATCGATGCGTCCCCAACCGCGGCAGCCGAGCGCGCGCGCCGAGCGCATCGTGAGCTCGGCCAGCCGCGCGGCGAGCGCCTCTGACAAAGGGGCGGGACACAGATAACGCGTCTCGTCGCTGAAATATTTGTTGTAATAGTCGTAACGACCCCGGGGGGCGACGATCTCGATGGCAGGCAGCGCTTGCTCACCCAAAAATCCGATCGTGATCTCACGTCCCGCCACGAAACGCTCGACGAGCACTTCACCGTCGAAACGCTTCGCCGCCCCCAAGGCTGGCCATAGTTCTTCTTCGCGGTCGACGCGCGTCGCCCCCATACTGGAGCCTTCGTGCACCGGTTTGACGAACACGGGGAGCGCGAGCGCCTCGAGCACCCGCCGCGACACCTCCCTGGGCCCAGCGGCAAAGTCTTCCTCGGTGAGCCGCAGCGCCGGCGGCGTGGGCAAACCCAACTGCTGCCACAAGAGCTTGGTGCGCCATTTGTCCATGGCCAGGGCGGACGCGAGTACGCCGCTGCCGGTGTAGGGAATGCGCAACCATTCGAGCGCGCCCTGGAGGGTACCGTCCTCACCGCCGCGGCCATGCAGCGCGACGAAGGCGCGGGCAAAACCTTCGCGTTTCAATTCGAAGAGATCGCGTTCTGCAGGATCGAACGGGTGCGCATCCACACCGGCACGACGCAATGCCTCGAGCACGGCGCCCCCCGACATCAAGGACACCTCGCGCTCGGCCGAACGCCCGCCCAAAAGGACCGCCACTTTGCCCAAATCGCTGCTCACGCCGCCCGCTCCTCGTTCGCCGCGCTCACCGTCGCGGCCGATTCCTGCACCAGAAGCGCCGGTAAACGGCCGATCGAGCCTGCCCCCATGGTCACGACCACGTCGCCGTCGCGCACCACCTGCGGCAGTACCGCCGGGACTTCATCGAGCCGCTCGACGAAGAACGGCTCGATCTTGCCGCGCAACCGCAGCGCCCGCGCGAGACTGCGGCCATCGGCCGCCGGGATCGCTTCCTCTCCAGCCGGATAGACCTCGAGCAGCACCAGGGCATCGACCTCGGAGAGCACGCGGACGAAATCCTCGAAGCAGTCGCGCGTGCGGCTGTAGCGGTGCGGCTGGAAAACGACCACCACGCGTCGTCCCGGGAAGGCGAGGCGTACCGCCTCCAGGGTGGCCCGCATCTCCACCGGATGATGTCCATAATCGTCGATGAGGGTATAGGCGCCGCGTACCGTACCGTCATCGCCGGAAATGGGCAGATCCCCGTAGCGCTGGAATCGCCGCCCCACCCCCTGGAATCCCGCCAGTGCACGCACGATCGCCTCATCGGGCACGTGCAGTTCGCTCGCCACGGCGATCGCCGCCAGCGCGTTGCGCACGTTGTGCAGACCGGAAAGATTGAGTTCGATCGGCAAACGTGTCTCGCGCCCGTTACGCCGCACGGCGGTAAACAACATCTTCCCGCGCTCGGCGCGCACGTCTTCGGCGCGCACCGCAGCCTCCGGGTTCAAGCCATAGCCCACCGTGGGGCGCTCGATCCGCGGCACGATGGATGCGACGTGCGGATCGTCCATGCAAAGTACGGCTACGCCCCAGAAAGGCAGGCGGTGCAGGAAATCGACGAAGGCGGTCTTGAGCCGCTCGAAATCATGCCCGTAGGTGGACATGTGATCAGCGTCGATGTTGGTGACCACCGCCATCACGGGCGAGAGATGCAGAAAGGAGGCATCCGACTCGTCGGCCTCGGCCACGAGGTATTCCCCCTGGCCCAGGCGGGCATTGCTGCCGGCAGCGATCAAGCGTCCGCCGATGACGAACGTCGGATCGAGCCCCCCTTCGGCGAGAAGGCTCGCCACCAGCGAGGTCGTCGTCGTCTTGCCGTGGGTGCCGGCGATCGCGATGCCCTGCTTGAAACGCATCAGCTCGGCGAGCATCTGGGCGCGCGGCACCACGGGAATGCCGGCCGCACGGGCGGCGAGCACTTCGGGGTTGTCCGCCGCCACCGCCGAGGAGACCACCACGGCGTCTGCCCCGGCGACGTGTTCGGCTGCATGCCCCACCATCACCCGCACGCCGAGCGCACGCAGGCGCGCGAGCGTGGCACTCTCGGCCAGATCCGAGCCGCTCACTTCGAACCCCAGGTGTGAGAGCACCTCGGCGATGCCGCTCATTCCCACCCCGCCGATGCCGACGAAGTGCACGCGTTTGACGCGGTGTTTCATGTCCTGTCCTTTGCCAATCGTTCGAGTTCGTCGGCGATCGTCACGGTCGCCTCGGGTCGGGCTAGCGCCCGGGCGGCGAGCGCCATCTGCCGGCAACGTTCACGGTCGAACCCCCGCAGCAGTTCGGCCAAGCGCTCGGGTGTGAGCTCGGATTGTGGCAGCAGCCGCGCCGCACCGCCTTCGACGAGAAAGCGTGCGTTCGCCGTTTGGTGATCGTCCACCGCATGAGGGAAAGGCACCAATATCGCCCCCACACCGACGGCGGCAAGCTCCGCCACCGTCATCGCCCCGGCGCGCGAGATGACCAAATCGGCCTCGGCCAAGGCGGCGCCCATGTCCTCGATGAAGGGCAGCAACCGCGCTTCCACGCCGTGGTGCGCATAAGCTTGCTCGAGCGCGGTGAAATGAGCACTACCCGACTGATGCGTCACCACGGGTCGCTCGTGCGGCGCCAACTGCGCGAGCGCCGCCGGCATCCCCTCGTTGAGCGCCTTGGCCCCAAGGCTGCCGCCCACCACCAGCACGCGCAAGGGCCCTTGGCGCCCGGCAAAGCGCGCCTCGGGCGGCGGCACGGTGAGGAGCTCACGGCGCACGGGGTTACCCACCCAGCGTCCGCCCGGCAGCGCTGCGGGAAACCCCGTGAGCGCGGCAGCGGCCAGACGCGACAGCACCCGGTTCGCCAGTCCCGCCACGGCGTTCTGCTCATGCACCACGAGCGGGATACCGCGCAGGCGTGCGGCCACCGCCCCGGGAAAGCTCACGTATCCGCCCATGCCAAGCACCACGTCCGGACGCACTGCTGCCAGCAGACGCAGGGCGCGCGCGATCGCCCCCGTCAAGGAAAACGGCAGCTTCAGTTTGCGCCCCATTCCCTTGCCGCGCAAGGCGCCGAAACCGAGCGAAACGAATTCGAATCCACGAGGCGGCACGAGCCGGGATTCCATTGCCCCCTCGTTGCCGAGCCAGACCACGCGCCAGCCGCGCTCGCGCAAGGATTCGGCTACCGCCAGCGCCGGAAAGATGTGCCCGCCGGTGCCGCCGGCCATCACGAGCGCGGTATGTGTGCTCATACCCGCACCCCTCGTCGCAGACAGCGCAGCTCCCAATCGGCCCGCAGCACCACCGCCATCGCCGCGAGGTTGGCGATGATACCCGAACCGCCATAGCTCATGAAGGGTAGCGTGAGCCCCTTGGTCGGCAATAGCCCCACATTCACCCCCATGTTGATGAGCGCCTGCACGCCGATCCACAGACCGATGCCGAACACCGCCAGACCGGAGAAATACTGCTCGACGCACACCAACCCCCGGCCGATGGTAAAGGTGCGCCAGATGACCACCGCGAAGAGCGCCACCACCGCGCATACCCCCACCCAGCCGAGTTCCTCGCCGACCACCGCGAGCAGGAAATCGGTGTGCGCCTCGGGCAGATAGAAGAGCTTCTCCACGCTGCCGCCCAAACCGACGCCGAACCACTCGCCACGGCCGAAGGCGATGAGCGCGTGCGTGAGCTGGTAGCCCTTGCCCAAGGGATCGGCCCACGGATCGAGAAAGGCGAAGAGGCGCTGGCGACGGTATTCGGAACTCAGGATCAAGCCGGCGAAGGCAAAGCCGGCGAGCACCATCAGCGCGAAGAAGATGCGCAGCCTCAGCCCTCCCAAGAACAGGACGCCGAAGGCGATGGCGCTGATCACGGCAAAAGCCCCGAAGTCCGGCTGCAGCAGCAGCAGCACGCCCACGAGCACCACGACGAAGGCAAGCGGCAGAAACCCGCGCCAGAAACTGGCCATGAAGCGCAGCTTGCGCACCGTGTAATCCGCGGCGTAGAAGGCGACGAAGAGTTTCATGAATTCGGAGGGCTGCAGATTGATCGGCCCCAGCGGGATCCAGCGCCGCGAACCATTGACCACTTTGCCGACCCCGGGCACCAGCACCAGCACCAGCATCGCCACGCCGAGCAGAAAGAGCCAAGGGGTGAGCGATTGCCACACCCGCATCGGCACCCGAAACGCCCCCCAGGCCACCGCGGCCCCCAGGAGGACGAACACCAGCTGGCGCACCAGGAAATAGCTCGCACTGCCGCCGGTGGCACGCGACTCGTCGGCAAAGGCGATGCTGGCCGAATAGACCATCACCAGACCGAAGAGCGTGAGCGCCGTCACCGCCCAGAAGAGCGCCAGATCGAATTCCCCGAAACGCGCCGGCGGCACCTGCCCTGCATGGCGCACCGCCGCCTCGGTGAACCGGTCGGGACCGCGCCCGAACCAACGGCGGATCAGCGCCGTAACCATCGCCCCCCCTCGTCCGGCAAGGACCGGATCGCCGCCAGGAACACTTCCGAGCGATGCGCATAATCGCGGAACATATCCAGGCTCGCGCACGCGGGCGAGAGCAGCACCACCTCGCCCGAACGGGCTGCCGCATCGGCCGCCTCGACGGCCTCGGGCAGCGCAGTGCAACGCCGCGTCGGCACGCCTGCTTGGGCAAAGGCGGTTTCCAGCGCCGGCGCATCGCGCCCGATCAGGAGCGCCAAACGTACCCGATCACGCGCCGCCTGCGCGAGCGGCACGAACGACTGCCCCTTGCCGTCGCCACCGGCGATCAGGATCACCGGCGCATCGAACCCTGCGAGCGCCGCGATCGTCGCCCCCACGTTGGTGCCTTTCGAATCGTCGACGAAACGCACCCCATCGGCGCGCACCGCCACCGTCTCGACCCGATGAGGCAATCCCTCGAACGAGGCAAATGCCTTGATCGCCGCCTCGGGCGCCACCCCAACCGCCTCGGCGAGCGCGAGCGCCGCCAGCGCATCGATCTCGTTGTGCCGCCCGGGCAGAGGCAAGGCCGAGCGGGGCGCGAGCCGCTGGCTGCCGCGCACGAACCAGCCCGATTCCAACCCGAAATCCGTCGCCGCGCCCGGCGCGTCGCTACCCACCGTCACGCGCCGCGGCGCGCTGCGGGCCATGTCGCGCACCAGCGCATCGTCGCGCACCACCACCGCCGTCTCCACGCCCTCATAGACGCGCGCCTTGAGGGCGGCATAGGCTTCGAGCGAGCCATGCCGGTCGAGGTGATCCTCGGTGACGTTCAACACGACCGCGGCATGCGCCGCGAACGGCCCGGCCGTCTCCAGCTGAAAGCTCGATACTTCCAGCACCCACACCTCCGGCCAGGGCAATCCTGCCTCCTCGCGCTCACGTGCGGCGGAGAGGATGGCCGGGGCGATGTTGCCAGCGGCGAGCGCATCGAGCCCGGCGTGCCGCAACAGATGCGCCGTGAGCGCCGTGGTCGTGGTCTTGCCGTTGGTGCCGGTCACCGCCACGAGACGCCCCGGACGACCGCGCGCCTGCCAGGCCTCGTAAAAGAGCGCCAGTTCCCCCTGAACGGGAATGCCGCGCGCCCGCGCCAGCCTGCACAGCGGCAATTCGGGCGACAGCCCCGGCGAGAGCCACACCCGTTCGACCCCCTCGAGCAGCGACGCCTCGAACGGCCGGCCCAGCACCAGGGATTCGGGCGGCAACAGGGCGCGCAAGCCGGCGGCAGCCGGCGGCTGTCCCCGCGTATCGGCGGCGCGCACGACGGCGCCGCGATGCACGAGCCAGCGCACCATCGCCTCACCGCTCAAACCGAGTCCCAGCACCAGATCCATCGCTACTCACCGCAGTTTCAAGGTGGAGAGCCCGAAGAGCACCAACATCAAGGTGACGATCCAGAAACGGATCACCACCTGAGTCTCTTTCCAGCCCCCCAGTTCGAAGTGGTGGTGCAGCGGCGCCATGCGCAGGATGCGCTTTCCTCCAGTCCATTTGAAGTAGCCCACCTGCAGCATCACCGACAGCGCCTCGGCGACGAACAGACCGCCCATGATGAAGAGCACCAGCTCCTGACGCACGATCACGGCGATGGTCCCCATGGCCGCGCCCAGGGCGAGCGCCCCCACGTCCCCCATGAACACCTGCGCCGGATGTGCGTTGAACCACAGGAAACCCAGTCCCGCGCCGCAGAGCGCCCCGCAGAAGACCGCGAGTTCCCCCGCGCCGGGCACGTAAGGCACGCCCAAGTAGCGGGCGAACACGGCGTGTCCTGCCACATAGGAGAAAATCGCCAGCGCGCCGGTCACCATCACGGCCGGCGTCACCGCCAGACCATCGAGTCCGTCGGTGAGATTGACCGCATGCCCCGTGCCGTTGATGACGAAATAGGAGAGCAGCACGAAACCGGCCGTACCCAGAGGGATCGCCACTTCCTTAAAAAACGGCACGATCAGCTGGGTCTGTACCGGCTCGGTGGCGGTGAGCCCCAGGTAGAGGCTCGCCGCGAGCGCGATCGCGGAAGTCCAGAAATATTTCCAGCGGCTGGGCAAACCTTTCGGGTCGCGCCGCACCACTTTGCGCCAGTCGTCGACCCAACCCACGATGCCAAAGCCGAGCGTGACGAGCCAGACGGTCCACACGTAGCGGTTGGTCAGATCCCCCCACAGCAGCACCGTCACCGATACGGCGAGCAGGATCAGAGCTCCGCCCATGGTCGGCGTGCCGGACTTCGCTAGATGCGTCTGCGGCCCGTCGGTACGCACCGTCTGCCCGATCTTTTTCGCCGCGAGCCAGCGGATCAGCCCCGGGCCCAGGGCGAAGGACACGAAAAGCGCCGTCATCGCCGCCAGCACCGTGCGCAGCGTGATGTAGCCGAAGACGTTGAACGCCCGGATGTCCTGCCCCAACCAAAGCGCGAGTTCCAGCAGCATCGAATCACCCTTGAAGCGCCGCGGCCTTGGCCGCGAGCGCGGAAACCACCCGTTCCATGCGCATGAAACGGGACCCTTTGATCAAAACGGCCGTCTCCGGTGAGAGATCCGGGCGCAGCCGCTGCACGAGCGCCTCCACATCGTCGAAGGACTCGGCCTGCCGTCCGAAGGCGCTGGCGGCCTCACGCGCGAGCGCTCCCAACGTGAAGAGCCGCCCGATACCCGCGGCACGGGCATGTGCGCCCAGTTCCGCGTGCAAACGCGGCGCCTCGGGACCGACTTCACCCATGTCTCCGAGCACGAGCAACTTGCGCGCATGCGGCAGCGCGGCGAGGACTTCGATCGCCGCGCGCATGGAGTCCGGATTGGCGTTGTAGGTATCGTCGATGAGCAGCGCCCCCTGTGCCCCGGCCAGCGGTTGCAGCCGCCCGGGCACAGGGACGAACGCGGCAAGCGCACTGGCCGCCGTTGCGAGCGGAACGTCCAGTGCCACGGCACAGGCCATCGCCGCAAGCGCGTTGTGCACGTTGTGCCGCCCCACCAGCGGCAGCGTGAATGCCGCCTCCTCTCCCGGCGCGCGCACCTGCACGCGCCAGCCCCAGGACAAGGGCTCGGCCGTGCCGCACACCTCGCCGCCGCGGCCAAAAGTGAGCACGCGGCGCCCTGCCGCCATCTCTCGCCACAAGGACGCATGAGGATCGTCGGCAGGAATGACCGCCGTCCCGTCGGACGCGAGGAAACGGTAGATCTGCCCTTTCTCGCGCGCCACGGTGTCGAGCGTACCAAACCCTTCGAGGTGGGCACGCTGCGCCGTGGTGACCACGGCGACGTCGGGACGGGCGATGGCGGCGAGCTCCGCCATCTCGCCGGGACGGTTGATGCCCAATTCGCACACCGCCGCGCGCTGCCGCGGTTCGAGTTCGAGGAGCGTGAGCGGCAGACCGATGTCGTTGTTGCGGTTGCCGCGCGTGGCCAGCACCGACTCCGCCCCGAAGTGCTTGCGCAAGATCGCCGCCGTCATCTCCTTGACAGTGGTCTTGCCGTTGCTGCCGGTGATGCCGACCAAACGCCCGGAGAAACACCCCCGCCACCCGGCCGCGAGCCGACCGAGCGCGCGGCGGGTATCCTCGACCAAGAGGAAATTCCCGACCGGCTGCCGTAACGCCCACCAGCGCCGTTCGACCAAGGCGGCAGCCGCCCCGGCAGCGAGCGCAGCGGCGACGAAATCGTGCCCGTCGAAACGCGCCCCGCGCAGGGCCACGAACAGCCTGCCCTCGAGCGGGGCGCGCGAGTCGATCTCGACACCCGTGATCGGCTGCCCCCCTTGCCCGAGGAGTTCGACCGACTCCCCCTGATCGGCGAGCAGGGCGGCAAGCTCTGCCAGCGTTGCGTTCACGGTAGCTCCGCGAAGAGATTGCGTTCGCGCCAGCGTGCCAGCGCCGCCTCGGCTTCGGCCTGATCACTGAAGGGGTGACGTATTCCGGCGATCTCTTGATAAGGTTCGTGCCCTTTGCCGGCGAGCAGAATCACGTCGTCGGCGCCGGCGGTCTCGATCGCGTGGGCGATGGCCTTGGCCCGGTCGGGCTCGACGAGGAGGTCGGTGCGTTCGATGCCGGAAAGGATATCGGCGATGATCGCCTCGGGCGGTTCGGAGCGGGGATTGTCGGAGGTCACGATCAAGCCGTCGGCCCGTGCCGCCACCGTGCCCATGAGCGGTCGCTTGCCCCGATCCCGGTCGCCGCCACAGCCGAAGACGACGATGAGCCGCCCGCCACGGGCGCGGGCCGTGGGCACCAGCGCCGAAATCACTTGTTCGAGGGCATCCGGCGTGTGGGCGTAATCGATCACCACCAAGGGCTCCGCCACGCCCCCGATCCATTGCATCCGCCCCGGCGGCGGCACCACGCGCCCCAGGGCCGCCGCGGCTCGCTCGAGCGCCACGCCGCGAGAGAGCAGCGCCCCCAGCACCAGCAGCGCATTACTGACATTGAAGGTGCCAAAGGCCGGCAAATGCATGGGCAGCATGCGATCCTCGAGCGCGACGGTCAAGCGCTGGCCGCTCGTGCCTTCGCGCGGCGGCTCCGCCAGCCACAAGGGGCGGACGCCCGGCAGCGCCGGCCGCGCCCGCAGGCTCACCGCCCAAGTCTCCAACCCGCGGGCAGCGCACTCGCGGGCGATCGCCTCGCCCACGGGGTCGTCCACGTCGATCACCGCCACGCGCAGTTCCGACCGCTCGAAAAGGCGCCGTTTGGCCGCCGCATAGGCTTCCATACTGCCGTGATAGTCGAGGTGATCGCGCGTGAGGTTGGTGAAGAGCGCCACATCGAAACGCACCCCCGCGACCCGATCCTGTACCAGACCGATGGAGGAAACCTCCATCACCGCCGCCTCGCAGCCGGCATCGACGAAGCGCCGCAGCCAGGCGTGGAGCTGAGGGGCCTCGGGCGTGGTGAATCCCAGGTCCTCCAAACGACCGATGCGCCCACAGCCGAGCGTGCCGATCACCCCGCAAGCGACCCCGAGCGACTCCAACGCTTGCGCGAGCCACTGGCTGGTGGTCGTCTTGCCATTGGTCCCGGTGACACCGGCCACCCACAAAGATTGCGAAGGGGCACCATAGACACGGTCGGCGATGAGCCCGGCGAGCCCGCGCAACCCCTCCACGGCAATCATGGGCACGACATTGGCCAATTCGGCCGGCGGGCTCCAGCCATCTCCCGCCTCGTAGAGCACGGCCTGCGCACCGGCGGCGAGCGCCTGAGCAAGGTAGTTTCTGCCGTCGGTCTTTTCACCCGGCCAGGCAAGGAACACGGTGCCCGGCACCACTTGCCGGGAATCCTGCGTCACTGCGTGCGGATAAATTCCCCGTCGATGCAGTTCCCACCAAATATCTTCGACGTTATGCATGACGTCCATGTCAACCTCGCGGCCGTTCGGCCGCCGCTACCGCCGGCCCTGGCACGTCCGGCGCCACGCCGAGCCCGGGCAACACCTGCCCGACGATCTCGGCGAACACCGGTGCCGCCACGATGCCGCCGTAATAGGATTTCACTTTGGGCTCGTCGATCATCACCGCCACCACCAATCTCGGCTGAGAGGCTGGAGCATAACCAACGAAGGAAGCGACGTATTTATCGACGTAGCGACCATTGTCGAGCTTGTGCGCCGTGCCCGTTTTGCCGGCAGTACGATATCCCCCAACGGCCGCTCGCCTCGCCGTCCCCCCTGCCTGCGTGACGAGCTCCATCATCGCCTTCACCTCCTGCGCCGTCTTGGGCGAGACGAGTCGGCGCTGTTCGGCAGGCGACGACGGCGTATCACGCCGCGTCAGGGACAAGGGTAGCATCACTCCGTCATTGGCGATCGCCTGGTAAGCGTGCGCCAATTGCAAGAGCGAAGTCGAAATGCCATGACCATAAGCCATGGTCGCCACCTCGATGGGTTTAAGGGAATTGGCCGGCAGCATGCGCCCCGGTGCCACGCCCGGCAGCGGCAGATCGGGGCGGACGCCGAAACCGAAAGCACGGTAGTGTTGCCAGATGTCCTTCGGATCGAGGCCGAGCGCGATCTTGGCCACCCCCACGTTGGAAGACTTCTGAATCACCTGAGACACCGTCAGCGCGCGATCTCCGACGTGTGAATCCTTGATCGTGTGGTTGCCCACCTGAAAAACGCCCCCTTGGATGTCGATGAGCGTATCCGGCCGGACCTTGCCGCGCTCCAAGGCCAAAGCAACCAAGACGGGTTTCATTACCGAGCCGGGCTCATAGATATCAGTGACCACGCGGTTACGCACCTCGCTCAAGTCGAGCCCCGTGCGGCGGTTGGGATTGTAGCTGGGCCAATTGGCGAGTGCCAGAATTTCGCCTGTGCGCACATCGATCACCACGGCCCCGCCAGCGCGCGCCTGATGCAATTCCACCGCCCGCTCGAGCGCGCGGTAGGCGATATGCTGGATACGCGCGTCGAGCGAGAGCACCACGTCACGCCCATCGCGGGGTTGCTGCAACCAAACAGAATCCTGGACCACGCGGCCATGTCGGTCTTGGATCACCAAGCGTTTGCCGGCCTCCCCCTGGAGCACGCCGTTCAGACTCGATTCCAGACCATCGATGCCATTGCCATCGACATCGACGAGCCCCACCAGCTGGGCGAACGCCTCGCCCTGAGGATAGAAACGCTGATACTCCTCGACCACGCCCACGCCCTCGAGGCCGAGCTGAGTCACCGGCTTGGCCTGATCCGGAGGCAATTGCCGTCGTAGATAGACGAATCGGCGCCCACCCTGACCGAGACGACGATCCAATTCATCCGCGCTCATACCCAAAGCACGCGCCAGCCGGGCGAAATCTTCGACCGGCCATTCACGTACTTTGGCCGGATCGGCCCAAATACTGGCCACGGGCGACGAATCAGCGAGGATCTGGCCATTGCGATCGAGCACGCGCCCGCGCATCGCCGGCACCTCGATCTGGCGCTCGTAGCGCGCCCCACCCTGCTGCTGCAGGAAATCACGCTGCACGCCCTGTAGATAGGCCGCTCGCACCACCAACGCCGCCAGCAAAGCAAGCAAAAATCCTGCCATGAGCCGCTGGCGCCATACCGGAACCGCCAGCACCAACATCGGGTTAAGCGCCGTCTTCTCCATCGCTAACGCTCCCACGGCACGATTTGGTCTGGACGTGGTGACGCCAGACCGAGTTTTTCCTGCGCCAGGCGCTGGATCCGATCCTGAGTCACCAAGGTGGCACGCTCCAGCTGTAGCTGACGCCACTCGATGTCCAGGCGCTCGCCACGCCGCGTTTGCGTCTCGAGCGCCAAGTAGCGCAGCCGCGCTTCGTGCTTGGCCTGGACCAGCATCACGCTGCTAGCCACCACCAAGCCGACGAGCATTGCCTCGAAACGCGTCATGAACGTCGCTCCGCCACCCGCATCACCGCACTGCGAGCACGCCGGTTACGGGCACATTCCGCTTCCGATGGCCGCAGCTTGCGTACCACCCACCGCAGTGGCGGCACCGGACGCTCGTCCTCGCGCACCGCCAACCCCGGCGGCAACGGCGGCGGAAAAGAATGCTCGCGCATGAAATGCTTCACGATCCGGTCTTCGAGCGAATGGAAACTGATCACCACCAAGCGCCCCCCCGGCCTCAAGCGTCCGATTGTCTGCGGCAGGGTCAACGAGATTTCTTCGAGCTCGCGATTGACGAAAATCCGAAGAGCTTGGAAGGTGCGCGTCGCTGGGTGCTGCCCCGGCTCGCGCGTACGCACCGTTTGCGCCACGATCTCGGCAAGTCGTCCCGTGCGTTCGATAGGCGCCCTTGCGCGCGCAGCGACAATCGCCTTTGCAACCGCATCAGCAAACCGTTCTTCGCCATAATTCTTTATCACCTCCTTGATTTCTTCGCGGCTCGCCCGCGCGAGCCAGCTCGACGCCGGCTCGCCGCTCGTCGGGTCCATGCGCATGTCGAGCGGCGCATCGAAACGGAAACTCATGCCACGCTCGGGGGCATCGAGCTGCGGCGAGGACACGCCCAAATCCAGCAAAATCCCGTCGACTTGCGCCACCCCCAACACATCGAGCTCCGCCCCCAGGCGTGAAAACGGTGCATGCACCAGGGTGAGCCTGGGCTCGTTCCACGTTCGCCCGAAAGCGATCGCCTCCGGATCGCGGTCGAAGGCGATCACCCGCCCTTGCGGCCCCAGCCGCTGCAAGATGGCCCGGGTATGCCCTCCCCGCCCGAAGGTGCCATCGACATAGATGCCGTCCGTGCGCAGTGCGAGCGCCTCCAGCGCCTCTTCGAGCAGTACAGGGACGTGCGCTTCGCTCATCACAGCACCACGCCCTCGAACGTCCTGGCCAGATCCTCGGCCGAGAGCGCCAGCATCGCTTCCTGCTGCGCCTGCCACCCTGCTTCGGACCACAGCTCGAAATGCGTTCCCTGGCCGACCAGCCACACGTTCTTCTCCAGCCCAGCCCATTGTCTGAGGGAAGCGACTACCGACACCCGCCCGGAGGTATCGAGCTCCTCTTCCTGGGCAAACCCCACGAGCAGGCGTTTCAGGGCGGCAGTACGCGGATCGAGCCCTGGCAAGGCCACGATGCGCTCACGGATGGGCGTCCACACCGCTTCGGGATAAACCAGCAGGCACTTGTGCGGATGCGCCGTCAGCACCAAAGGGCGCCCTTCGGGCGCCAACGCCTCGCGGAACCGCGTCGGAATGGCGATTCGCCCTTTGGCATCGAGACTGAGCGTGACCGCCCCTTGGAACACGTCGTTCATCCTTTTGCCCACGTCCCCACATTTTGCCACTTTTCTCCACCGAATCCCATTCCGGCAAAAAAGAGGACCCTCGCCATACAACGATGCCAAGCAAGACAAAGGGATAAAAAGAAAATAAAATCTAAGGTAATCAGAAAGATAGGAGCAGCCGGGGTTACGCCGACGCACGCACCCGGCAGCCATCGGCCAACAAATGATGGCGATGTATTTGTTACCGAATGTAACGAAGAAGTGGAAAGGGAAGTCTGCCGCTTAAGCCGGGTTCTGTCGCGCATCGTGCGATGCGGGGCAGTCATTCCTCTAGGCCCGCCGTTGCCGACGGGCTCGAGCAGCCAACCCGGGAGCGGCGCGAGCCACGCCATTGCTCCCCTATTCGGCCTTGCTCCGGATGGGGTTTACCGTGCCGCCTCCGTTGCCGGAGACGCGGTGGGCTCTTACCCGCGAGGCCGAAGCCCCGCGCCGGGTCTCCCCGGCCACCGTTTCACCCTTGCCTGATCCCTTGCGGGCCATCGGCGGTCTATTCTCTGTGGCACTTTCCGTCGCCTCACGGCGCCCGGCCGTTAGCCGGCATCCTGCTCTGTGGAGCCCGGACTTTCCTCTCCGCGCCCGAAGGCACGCAGCGACTGCCGGGCAGACTTCCCAATGCATGATACCGCAAGGCGCGGCCGAAGTTCCCTATGATGCAGGTTTGGGTGCCGGTTCGAAGACGAGGACCCCGTCGCGGTGACGAAACGTCCCGACCAGAGGCCCCAGCGCCTGCGGATCGGGCTGGTCCCACGATTGCAAGCGACAATCTTCGGTCGAGGCGAGGTACCAGCGCCCTCCCTGTTCGAGCGCCCACAGCAGATCTCCCGCCTCATAGACCTTCATCGGCGTCATCTCGGCACGATCGGATGCGACCGGATACTTGCGCTGACATTTCGGCAGACGCGAGACGACCACCGCCTGCTTCACCTCGCTCCAGGGGAAGGACTGCTGACGCTCGAGCACCAGCGCGTGATTCATCCCCTCGATGCGGTAGCTGATCGCCGCATCTTCGCAAGCGACCAAGCCCAAGGCGCACAGCGCCGCGATTGCCCCTCTCCTCCAGCGCATCACCCTCTCCTCATTCCACCATCCAGCCCATCGTCTCGCCCGCGCGCAGAGGCACCACCTCCTCAGCCTCGCCCAAGGGCACGGCTGCCGGCACCGCCCATGGCCGGCGCACCAGGGCGATGCGCTCGGTAGGCTCCGGCACGCCGTAGAACCGCGCGCCGAAGCGCGAGGCGAACCCTTCGAGTCGATCCAGGGCGCCGGCCGCCTCGAACACCTCGGCGTAGAGCGGCAGCGCGAGCGGCGCGGTGTAGCATCCGGCGCAGCCACAGGCCGATTCCTTCGCTCCACGCGGGTGTGGCGCCGAGTCGGTGCCGAGGAAGAATTTCGGCGAACCGCTCGTGGCCGCCTCTACCAGGGCCCGGCGGTGGCGCTCGCGCTTGAGGATCGGCAGACAGTAGAAATGCGGCCGGATGCCGCCGGCGAGCAGGGCATTGCGCTCGTAGCGCAGATGATGCGCGGTGAGGGTAGCGGCCACCGTCTCAGGCGCCTCGCGCACGAAGGCCACGCCTTCGGCGGTCGTCACGTGCTCGAGCACGATCTTCAAGCCGGGGAAACGCGCCACCAGCGGCGCGAGCACTCGCTCGACGAACACCGCCTCGCGATCGAAGATGTCTACTTCGGGATCGACCACTTCGCCGTGCACGCACAACACCAGGCCGCGTTCCTGCATCCGCTCGAGCACGGGATAGATCCGCTCGATGCAGCGCACGCCCGCATCCGAGTTCGTGGTCGCTCCGGCCGGATAGAGCTTGGCCGCGAGCACGACGCCGCTCGCCGCGGCACGGTCGATTTCCTGCGGCGGCATCGCCTCGGTGAGATAGAGCGTCATCCACGGCACGAAGTCGGCCGCTCTTCCCCCGGCCGCGCGCGCCGCCGCCAGGATGTCCGCGCGATAGGCGAGCGCCGCCGCGGTCGTCGTCACCGGCGGCTTGAGGTTGGGCATGATGAGCGCCTGGGCGAAGACTGCCGCGCTCGCCGGCACCACCGCGCGCATCGCCGCGCCCTGCCGCACGTGCAAATGCCAGTCGGCGGGACGCAATAAGTCGATCCGATCCATTCTTTCTCCTTCAGGGACGCTCATTCGTCATTCTCCTGCCCTGCGGCGAGCCCCTGGGCATAGAGCCGGTTCTTGGAGGCGCCGGTCAATTCCGCCGCGAGCCGCACCGCCTCTCCGAACGGCACTCCGACCCCGGTCAGGCGCGCGAGCACCCGCCGCCCCGTTTCCTCGCGCACGGCCTGCACATCGCCCGGCCCCAGGATGAGGACGAACTCACCTCGCATGCGCTCGGCGCGCTCCTCGAGCCAATCGGGCATCTGCGCGAGCGGCAGGCGCACCGTCTCCTCGAAGCGCTTGGTGAGCTCGCGCGCGAGGAAGAGCTCGCGCGCCCCGCCCAGCACCTCCAGCATGTCGGCCACGCTCCCGCGCACGCGGTGCGGCGCCTCGTAGCATGCCACCGGCACCTCCTCGGTCGCCAGCAAAGCCAGGAGTTTGCGCCGCGCCGCCTGCTTCGGCGGCAGAAACCCGATGAAGCGAAACCCCGGCTCGACGAAGCCCGCCACCGACAGCGCCGCGATCACGGCGCTGGGCCCCGGTATCGGCACCACCGCGAAGCCGGCTGCGCGCACGGCAGCCACGATGCGCGCGCCTGGATCGCAGATGCCGGGCGTGCCCGCATCGGAAATCAGCGCCACGTGCTCGCCGCGCGCCAGCCGCGCCACGATCGCCTGCGCGGCAGCCTGCTCGTTGTGCTCGTGCGCCGGCACCATCGGCGTGTGTATGCCCCAAGCATCGAGCAATCTCTGGCTGTGGCGCGTGTCCTCGGCCGCGATACAATCGACTCCGGCGAGCACCGCGCGGGCGCGCGGGCTCAGATCGGCCAGATTCCCCAAGGGGGTAGCCACCACATAGAGGGCCGGTTCGGCCCGGCGCCATACGCCTTCCGCCATTCCTTCCGGATCCATCGCCTCCGCCCATGACACGAAAACCCGATTCTGCGCCAAACCCCCTCGCCGCCACAAGCACCCGCGCCGTCGGCACCGCGTACGAGGCGCTCGCCGCCGCCTGGCTCGAACGCCAAGGCGTGCGTCTGCTCGCGCGCAACGCCACCAGCCGCCGCGGCGAGATCGACCTCATCGGGCTGCACCAAGACACACTCGTCTTCTTCGAAGTACGCCACCGCCGGCGCAGCGATTACGGCAGCGCCGCCGAGAGCGTCACCCCTGCCAAGCAGCGCCGCATCCTCGCTGCCGCCCGCTACTGGCTCAACGGTCCCGTCGGGCGGCGCCATGCGGCCCGCCCCTGCCGCTTCGACGTGCTCGCCTTCGACGGCGAGGCCCAAGTCCCCCAATGGATCCAGGGGGCGTTCGATCTCGGCGTAACCTGGTGAGCGACGCGCCATGTTAGACTAAATCGATGGATCTCATCGAACATCTCACCGAACCTTTCCTCTTCCAGTCCGCCCTCTTGCAGGAGACGGCCCCGGTGCTCGCTGCCCCGTGCGCGGCGGCCGCCGAAATCTTGGCCCAGAGCCTGCTGCAGAGCGGCCGCATCCTCGTCTGGGCGAGCGGCCCGGAACGCGCACTCGCCGAACTCTTCCTCCACCGCCTGTGGCACGGGCTCGACCGCGAGCGCCCGCCGGTGGCGGCGCTGCGGCTCGAAGGCGAAGGAGAAGCGGCGCTGCGCGTCTTCACGGCGTTGGCGCAGCCGGGTGATGCGCTCGTGCTGCTCTTCGCCCGCCCGAGTCCGACCGCCACGGCGCTGCGCGAGGCCGCCCACGAAAACGGGATCGCGCTCGTCGCGCTCGGCACCGACGGCGACGGCCAATGGTTCGGCGGTCTCGCCGGTAGCGACGTCCCCCTGGAACTGCCGGAACTTCCGCCGTCGCGCCACGGGGAACTCATGCTCTTTACCCTCGATCTTCTCGTCGAAGCCCTCGACGCCGTCCTTCTCGGAGACTTCGCATGACCCGCACGTCCCTGCGCTCCACCCTCGCCTTGCTCGTGCTCGCCACCGCGTCGACCCTGCCGCTTTCCGGCTGCTTTCCTCTCATGGCGGGCGGCGCCGCCGTCACCGCGTCGGTGGCCTCCGACCGGCGCACCACCGGTGCCATCGTCGACGACGAAGCGATCGAATGGAAAGTCGGTGACAAGATCGCCCGGCAGCTGGGCGATCGTGTTCACATCAACGTGACGTCCTACAACCGCATCGTGCTGCTCACGGGCGAAGCCCCTCGCGAGGAAGACCGGGCACTGGCCGAGCAGCTCGCGCGTGAAACGGAGAACGTGCGCGACGTGGTCAACGAAATCCAGATCGCCAGCCCCAGCTCACTGGGCTCGCGCGCGAGCGATTCGAGCATCACGGCGCAAGTCAAGGCCCGCTTCGTCAACCAGAGCAACGGCGCCTTTGCCGCCAACCATGTCAAGGTGGTGACCGAGAACGGTGTCGTCTATCTCATGGGATTGGTGACGCGGCGTGAAGCCGACGCTGCCACCCACATCGCCCGCACCACCAGCGGTGTGCGCAAGGTCGTGCGCGTCTTCGAGTACATCCCCGAGGAAGAAGCCCGCCGGCTCGACCGCCAGGGCGCCGAACCCAAGGGTACCTCGAAAAACTCCTCCACCACTGGCCCCTGATAAAATTCCCACGTCCTGATTCGAGATAAGCCCGAACCATGACGCGCCGCACCGCCATCCAGTTCGACCTCCTCTTTACCGCGGAAGGGCATCGCGCCAAGCTCGATCGCTTGGATGATCCCCTGCAGGAGATGGAACCGGTGATCGACTTTGCGACGCTGGCGACAAAAGTGGGGAACCTCAAACTGGAACTCTCCATAAAGACACGACGCAATCGTCCGGGACTTGACGCGTAGGTTTGCACACGTTTTTGAGAGGAACGAATCATGCAACCTATACATACTCGGCGAGGCGCGAGGGTGTCCGCGCGCTCTGTAACCCCTTCTCTCGATCTCGCAAAGCTCGTAGAGCTGCTTTGTAAGGCGTTGGCTTCCTCGGCAGGATTTCTCTGCATGCAAGGGGCGAAGCTCCACATCGACACGCGCGCGCCTCTATACGCACTCGTCACTTCGGAGGACTTCAAAGGCGCGTTTGCGCCTGGCGAGCAGACGGGGTTCATCCGCGATATGGACATCCCGGGAAGGGGCATGGCCGCGCGGATCGGAGGCCGCCTGCTGCACTCGACAGACAGCAGCACCTCCAAAGCGATCGAGAAGCTACAGTCCATCGTGGCTGCAAAATTGGATGCTGCCTTGTCGGGCGCAGAGATCGAGACGCTTGCATTGGGGTCTACGGAAGAATGGATCGAGATGCTTGCGCGATCCATAGGGGAGCAGGTGCCGCAGCTTCCCTCAGTCGCCTCGATGGTTCCCATCGTGTTCGCCTCGAGTGAGCGCCGCGCGCAGGAGCGAAGCAAGGACATCGGCAGAGTCCTCACGGCCATCGAGACGGTCGATGGCCGCGACGGGCTGGAGATGATGCTCAAGGGCATCGAGAACAAGCTACGAAAGGACGGCTTGGACGACGATGAGATCGAGGAAACACTCGACTGTATCCGCGCTCAACGCAATCGCCCAGGTAGCCTCATCCGTGAGTTCATCGACTTTCTGGACGACGATGCACTTGCCCGTGTGCGTCTTCAGGTCACCATGCGCATCATGGAGGCCCTGGCAACCCAGTCGGCAAGCGAGGGGTTCAAAGAGTACGTGCGCCGCGTCACACAGTGCTACGAGATCTTTGGCAGCCCAAAGGGCGAAGCCTTGCTCCTCGATGCGGCAACCGTCTTTGGCCAGGCCAACAACTCTGACTTCTCTGAGCACCTGCGCAAAGCGCTTTTCTACAACTGCCTGTCTGTATGGCCGGAGTGGTCGGCCCAGCTCTTCGAGACACGGACCGAGCCGAATCAAGGGTTTGCCACCGTGCGCGAGGTGTCGTACCGATTTCGCGTGAACGGCAACAATCCTGAAACCGGAAAGTCTGCGTTCGACACGCGCATGGCGCGTTTGAGGCAGAATCTGGTCTCCGAGGTCGATCCAAACAAGAGGGTCAAGCGAGACCTCGCGGAACTCCTCTTCCTGCACCTGGTAATCCCGAAGTCGCTCGCCAAGCCAGACACGCTCGACGTGCTCGCAGAGGCGAAGCAATTCGCTTCTCGCCTACGAATCGACCCCAGAGCCACGATCGAGAAGACGCTGGCCGAACTGGCGTCACGCAGCCATGTCGTCGATGGACTGGCCGATGAACTCATCATGGTATTGAAGACACGCTCGGGCAAGGTGATCGGCCTGGCGAACGCAGCCGCCGACAAATTCCGTGTCTTTCTGCACAGAGATATCGTCAACTGGGATGCCATCGAATCGATTACCCCGAACACCGACATCTTGGTCAAGTCGGAGACCGGCGAGAACTCAGTGGCCTGGTTCGGCCACTTGAGCGTTTCCGCAGAGGAGATCGTCCCGGGAAGCCTTGCTTCGTATTCGGTCAAGACGCAGCTTCAGGAGCGGGCCTTGGTCGCGACAAGTACAGGGACCCGTCTGGCCATGAAGCGCGACCTGTCCGCTGCGTTGCTCCCCGTGCGATTCATTCCAGTGCGTTGGGACAAGGGAAGTCAGACCACCGTCCCCGACCTTTGGGATGACAAGCCCTTCGAGGCGGGTGTCGGGGTCGATCTTCAGTACGACCTGTCCTTGCTGAAGCTGCGCGTCACCGATCAAGACCCAGATGAGGAGCGAGCATTGAGGGAGCAACTTCGTGCCGCCTCGGTGACTGCATTTACCTTGCTCGCCTACGTGACCTTGTATGAGGTTCAGCGCCGTTTGCGGGCTCGCCTACCAGAGGCCGGCATCACCATGCTGCGACTACAGCACACCGGACGTCAGGCCGATCGTGAAGCGGATGCCCATGATGGCAATACCGCCGTCTACGCCGCAAGTCATGCCATAGAGATGGCTTTGGCGCGGGAGGGTTTTGTCAAGGTGCAGGGCGTCACGACGCAGGCCGACAGCAGCACCCTACGGTGGAAGAGAAGAGGGGCGCTTCACGCACTGCTCGGCGGCCAGAAGCTGCGCTTCCCTCTCGAGGGGGCGCTCGACAAGGTGGCCCTGGTGGCCTACGTGACCCGTCCTTGCGACTCCCACCCGGCGCACGCCGACGCGGACGGGCACATCTTCCTTAGTTGCACCTACGTCGCGCAGCGCGACCAAAACGGTGCCACCTTGAAGACACTCTACATGCACCAACGCCTCGTCGAAAGTCGCAAGGAATTCAGGACCCCACAGCCCATCCTGGAGGAAATCGCGCGGCTGCGCCAGATGGGGTTCAGGCACGTGATGCTGCTCTCCCAGCACTTCGGAAACCGGCATATCGGTCGGGCCGCAGAGCGTCACGCGCCCCATGGCACGCTGGAATTCCTGGACGAGGTAGTGAAGCGCTTTCCGGATGTCTACCTTTACCCCCTGCGACGCGACGTATTTCCTGCCACTCGCCTGCGCAAGCGCGACAACGGCGAGAGCGGATTCGAGGTGCTGAGTTTCAAGGACCATCAGAAGATGTACGAGTCCATGAGTGAGGCCGTGCTACGCAGCGTCATGCCCGTCTATACCTTCGCCACATTGGCCGTCGTTGGCGACGAAGACAGCAGACCGCAGTCGGGTTTCTGCACGTATTTCTTCGATGTCGAACAGCGCATCACCGACGTGGAAATGCGCGAAACCGTGCGCCAGAACATCCTCGGCATTGGTAACGAGGCAGCCGAAGTCCGCAAATCGCTCATCAGCGTACTGCGAGCCGTGCATTTCATGGAGAGCGAAAAAGCGCCAACCAAGGCAAGTCCCGTCCTGATGCCCGTCCTCGACCCGTACGGTTGGGCCAACCCCGTCAAACGGTCCGCCGCGGGAGAAATCGAGGTGATGACTCGCCGTCGAGCAGGCTCGGTGTTCCTGTCGCTGCCAGCCGTCCTTGCACACGTCACCAAGGTCCTTCACAAGGAGAGCGAATGACCGAGCTGAGTTTTCATCGGCAGGCGGTTCTCTGGGGGCAGGCGTATGAGGTTCTGGTGAAGCGCGGGGTGCTTGCCTGCCTCATCGAGCAAGGTCTCATCGAGCGCAATCGACCCGGGCTGGAGCGCTGGCGCACGATCAGGCTGCTGGACGTGTCGAGGACCTTGGCCAAGGAACTGAACCTTCTCGACGAGGGGGCGCGAGAAGTCATCAAGGCAGGCGTTCGCCAACTGGCTCTGACTGCGTACGGTGTCGGGTACACGGCAACCCGTGAGTACCTGAAAGCCATCAGGAAGCACTTTGCCAAGAAACCCGAAGCTCTGAGGGTCAAAGCACTCTGGTGCCCCCTGATGCTCCCGGGCGAATCCACGCCGCGTGCTGGAATTCGGGAAGCATTCTACGGAGAGATGGGACTCACCGGCATCGTAGACCCAGCCTGGTCGCGCAAAGGGCAGCCCGCGAACGCAGACTTCCTGCTGTGGCTCGCCGCGCCCAACGAGGACTACCTGCTGGTGCAGGAGTATTCCTATGACATGCCCGGTAACTTGGGCGACTTCCGCAGACAGGATGCGCACCTCGATGAGCTGCTCCGGCATCGCCGAATCGTCGATTCGCGTAGCGTGTTTGCGCGCGTGGCCGCAGAAGTGAGCGGCGAAGCGTTCGAGCTCTCCGAAGACATCCAGAACTATCTCGGTGCGCTCACGAGCGAGGACAAGCCGCTCTACAAGCTCTGCCAGGCCTGCTCGTACGCGGAGACCACGGTCGCCCTTCTGCGCTCCCGTGGGTTACTCGATCGACCCTGTCACGCCCGTGCACTGGCCATCACGCCCAATGGGCTGGAGAGCCTGAGCGCGACGTTCGGAATCGATGAAGGAGCCGATCCGCGTCGTTCATTGATGGCCCAGATGGCCTCGGCCTACCGGAACACCGAAAAACTCGCCGACGGCGACGAGGACGGGCTGGTGGAACTCATCGAGCGTGTGTTCAAGGGCGTAGTGATGAAACTGCCCAAGGAGCTCCGGTCCGGCATGAAGGCGCTGCGCTCGATGCCGCAGCCGGGAGAAGACTACGTATTCGAATTCGACGAGCAGGTCAAAGGGTTCCATAACCCGACCGACGGGTTGACGTTGGACGAAGCCTTGGCGCTGGTCGACGAGCGCCCCGAGCTGCAACGGTATTTCGGGGGATCCGTAAAGCACGCCGTGGGCACGGTCATGCAGGAGATCATGGAATCGAGGGAAAAGATCTCGCTGCGTGACGTGCACGCGGCTTCCATCGTCGCCGCGATGCGCTGCGCAAGGCCGGGCAGGCTAAACGTCATTGCCCTCGAGGGTAATCCCGGCATTGGAAAAACGACCGCCTTGCGATCTTACCTCAGCAAGAAGCAAGACGGGTTTCTGTTCCTGTACGTGAGCCCGCGGGTCGTCATCAACCGGGAAGTCACCCATGGCATGGCCCGTCACGAGGGCCTGCCAACGGGCATCCTAACGGTCACGACCAACGCTGCGCTCATCTCGGCAGCAAAGCGCTGGCACGACGAACAGGTGAAACGGGGACTCGACACCCCGCGCCACATCGACGGAGCCGTGGTGGCCGACGGGGTGCCGAACCTGATCAAGCCCAAGGGAGCCATCCTGGTGCTCGATCCAGAGCAAGAGCAGGAAATCGACACCCATCATGCCTCCACTCGTCTGCTCAAGGACACGCTGTCCGAGCACGAAGATCTCGTCAAGGATCGCACACTCATCGGTGTATTGAGAGGGATGGCCGAGATATCGAGGACGCTTCTCGAGGAGAACCCCGACGTCAACCGCTTGGTGCTCACGGCAGCCTTGCAAGGATTGCGCGATCGAGACAACGCCAAGACCACCATCGACGCCTTGTCCAGCCTCTTCGTCAATAAGGCCTCTACCGCAGCCGGTATCGCAGAACGAAGGGGTTTTGCCAAACGGATGCCAACGATCGTGGTCATGGTCGATGAGCTTGCCGGCGATGGCGCGGGGGCCCGTTTCGTTCATGCCATCGCCACGTGGCTTCAGCGTGAATTCATCGACTGCTTCGAGGACGAACCCTGTCCGTTTACGGTCTCGCTCGTCATCTCCGATGCGTCTTTGGGTAACGAGGTGGTGCTCGACAGTTACCTCAACGCCGGTGAGCGTGCCCCGGACAAGGTGCTGGTCTCGAAGTCTGCGGGGCGTCTTCCCTTCAGGTTGGCGGCAACGAAGGTCAAGGTGGGAACGGGCAGGCGCGACACGCTGCACGTCATGACCAACAGCTTTCCGGCAAGCAACCTGTACTTGCACTACCGGGTTCAGTTGTCGGCCGTAAAACTGGGGATGAGCACCAAAGAAAAGAGCTTCGGCAAGCCCCAGACCCCACGCGAAGCCATCCGAACCGCCGCGGGAGAGGCGATGCTCGCAGGCGCAGTCCGTCAGATTCTCAAGGCGTTGCAGGCCAATGCGCGTCAAGTCATCTACTTCGCCCAAGACAAGCTCTTCCTGCGGCAATTGCGTAACACGCTGGTAGAAGAGCACAAAGAAGACGGTCTGAACCTCGAAAACGTCCAGATCCTGGACTCGTCGGTGCCAGGTTTCCGCCGTCGAGAGCTCGTCGACCCCAAGGTGCGCGACACCGTGAAAGTGTTCCTCATGACCTCATCGGGCGCGCGCGGGGTGTCTTTTCCTTTGACCGACTGGATCATCGCGAGTGTACCGCGATTCAACATCGAGGCGGCACTGATGGAAATTGCCCAGCTCATTTACCGGGGGCGGGGCATGTATACGGACGAGACGGGGGCCCAAGTATCCGGGGACCGGGTACCACGGCACCTGGTCATGCTGGTGGATGACTACGTGGTCTGCGACGGGGAAATGGACAAGCGGCAGTGGCTGCGTCAGTCCCTGGACCTGATGACCCTGTTGGTCATGCTGCGCTCGAGCATCTACACGCGGATCACGGGCGATGCCGGTCTCAGGCAACCCCTTGCGCTGGTTCCCGTGGGGGCGGTCGGCACGGAGGAACTCATCAGCCTCATGTCGCAGCACGTCGCCGAATTCGTGCGCGAGGCGGATATTTTCATGGCATCGAACACCAATCGGCATCTCATCGCTCTGGCCGCACGTGCAAGGGACAATGTGGCAGAACTCTTCTCTCACGCGCGCCTCAATGGCGTCGCCAAACGGGACGCGGACGGTCGCTCGATGGTCAAGGCGGACTATGTGGAACGACTTCTTCGGGTAGCGGCCAACCCGGTTGGCTCACTGCTGACGGCTGCCGTAGAAGGCACCAGCATCCCCGATCACATGTATTTTTCGGGGCCGGTCGTGGTCGAGTCCTGGGAAGGCTTCGAGAAGCAGGAAGTCTTTGCGTTCGAGGGGCATGAGACTCAGCTCACGAACGCAAGTCGCGCACTCATTGGTCAGCTCTACGAGATCGATCAGTCGAAAGAGTTTCCACCTGCCATGCGCAATGCCGCGCAGAGCTTGCTACGACTGCTGCAGCGCAACCAGCACGACGCGGCCAACGAGTTTCGTACGCTCAAGGATCTCAAATCCCCGAACACCTGGGTCGCCATCCCGGCGGGATACTATTTCTTTGTGCACGCTGAAACGCGGCAGGAAGGAGAGACGTTTTTCCTGGAAGACCAGCCACTTTGGCAGGAAGCGCTTGGGAATACGCTGAATGCGGGATCGGCCATCATCCCGCCGCTGCCCCGCTACGAGTCGTTCCCTTGGGCTGCGGCGGTTGGCCGGGTCAGTCCGCTGAAGTTGGATCTCGTTTTCGACGACCGTTACTTCATGGCCTCGAACGAGCTGAACCTGCTCAATACCCTGTTGTTAGCCAAGACATCCGATGACGAGTTGACCGAGTAAAAACAGCACGCAATCGTGCAGGACATGACACCTACCGTCGATCCAAACTCGAATGTTTACGGCGGCGGGAGAAAAAACTTGATAAATTAAAATGTTATGAATTTCGGTCGAACAAGAGATCAAGGTTCAATAGATCACCGGCGCCGCCTCCAGGCTGCGCCAGAGGATCCACGTCGCCGCCGTGCGCCACGGACGCCAGCGCTCGCCGGCCTCGAGCCACACCCGCCGCGGCGCCTTCTCCGGCAGACCCGCATGGCGCACGAGCGCCCGGCGCAGCCCCAGGTCGTCGATCGGCCACACGTCCGGCCGCCACAGGTGGAAAATGAGAAACATCTCCGCCGTCCACCGCCCTATCCCGCGCACGGCGATCAGTGTGCGCACGATCGTCTCGTCGTCCATCTCCCGCCAGCACCGGGGGTCGAGCCGCCCGGCGGCAAAATGCTCCGCCAGATCGACGAGCCAAGACGCCTTCGCGCCGGATAGGCCCGCTTCGCGCAGGCGTGCTGCTCCCGCCTGGAGCACGGTCTGCGGCGAGACCGATCCCACCCCCTCCTCCAGCCGTTCCCAGACCCGACGTGCGGCTTTCACCGACAGCTGCTGCCCGACGATCGCCCGGGCGAGCGTGGTAAATGCATCGCCCGAGGACGTCACGGCCGGCGGCCTCGCCTGCAGGATCAAGGGCGCGAGCTCGGCATCACGGGTCACGAGCGCCGCGCAGGCTTCTTCCCACCATGCAGGGGCCATTCCCTCTTCGCTCATGATGCTCCCTCGCGCGCGGCGAGCGCAGTGAGCAACCGCTCGTGGATGCCCTCGAACCCACCGTTGCTCATCACGAGGATGGCATCACCCGGGCGCGCTTGTGCCACGATCCCGGCCACGAACGCCTCGATCTCCTCGCCCACCGTCACCCGTTCACCGAGTGGTGCCAGCGCCTCACGGGCGTCCCAGCTCAACCCTTTGGCGTAGCAATGCACGAGATCCGCCCCGGCGAGCGCCTCGGGCAAGGCCGCGCGCATCACGCCCAGTTTCATCGTGTTCGAGCGCGGCTCGAAGACCGCGATCAAACGCCCCGACACGCGCGGACGCAGCGCGGCGATCGTCTCGCGGATCGCCGTGGGATGATGGGCGAAATCGTCATAGACCGCCACGCCTGCCACGACCCCGCGCCGCTCCAGCCGCCGACGCACGCCGCGGAATTCGGCCAGTGCCGCGAGCCCATCCTGCGGGCGTACCCCGACGTGGCGCGCCGCGGCAAGCGCCGCGAGCGCATCGAGCGCGTTGTGCCGCCCCGGCACCGGCAGCGCGATCTCGCCCAGCGGGCGCCCCTCGAGAAAGAACTCGGCCGAAGCGCCGTCTTCCGCGACCGCCACCGTCCATTCCGCCTCCGGTCCCGGCATCGGGCCGAAGCGCTCCACCTGCGACCAGCAGCCGCGGGCAAGCACCCGTTCGAGCGCCGGTTCGCCGGCGAGCGCCACGATGCGCCCCGAGCGCGGCATCGTGCGCACCAGATGGTGGAACTGCGTCTCGATCGCTGCCAGATCGGGGTAGATGTCCGCGTGGTCGAACTCCAGGTTGTTGAGAATTGCCGTGCGCGGCCGATAATGCACGAACTTCGCCCGCTTGTCGCAAAACGCCGTGTCATACTCGTCGGCCTCGATCACGAAGAACGGCCCCGCCCCCAGCTGCGACGAACGGGCGAAATTTCCCGGCACTCCCCCGATGAGAAAACCCGGCGCGAGCCCGTTCGCTTCGAGGATCCAGGCAAGCATCGAACTCGTGGTCGTCTTGCCGTGCGTGCCCGCCACCGCCAGCGTCCAGCGGCCGGGCAGAATGTGCTCGGCCAGCCACTGCGGCCCGGAGACGTAGGGCAGACCCCGGTCGAGGATCTCCTCGAGCAGAGGATTGCCCCGCGAGATGGCGTTGCCCACCACGAACACCTCCGCGGGCAGATTCGCCTGCCCCGCCTCGTATCCCTCGATCCAATCGATCCCCTCGGCCTCGAGCAGCTCGGACATGGGCGGATACACGTTCGCATCACAGCCGCTGACCTCGTGCCCGGCCTGCCGCGCCAAAAGCGCGAGGCTGCCCATGAAGGTGCCTCCGATCCCCAACACATGGATACGCATCGCTCGTTTCATCCTGCTCGGAAAAACGTCGATGGTAAAATGCCCTCCGATCCCGCACAACCCGTGGAACACCCGATGCCCACCAATCGTACCTTCGAATCGCTCGACGCCCGCGAAGAGATCGCCGAGCTCGCCGCGCGGCTCATCTACGATGAAGGCATCCGCGACTATGCGCTCGCCAAGCGCAAGGCCGTCAAGCAGCTCGGGTTGTCGCCGCGTACCATGCTGCCGACCAACGAGGCGATCGAGGAGGCGCTCGCGCGCCGCGCCGCCGAATACCAGGACGAGGACGACGCCGAACGGCTCGAGCGCATGCGCCGCGCTGCGGCCGAAGTGATGCGCTGGCTCGAACCCTGGAGCACCTACCTCGTGGGCCACGTGCTCGAGGGCACCGCCGGGCCGCTGTCGGTCGTCGACCTCGACCTCTACGCCGAGAGCGCCAAGGAGGTCGAGATCTTCCTGCTCAACCACCCCTGGCTGCGTTTTGACGTCCATACCCCGCGCGCCGGTGGCGCCAAAGAACCCGAGACGATCTTCGAGTTCGACTGGCACGGCGTGCCGGTGAGCCTGCGCATCTGGCCTCTGGCGAGCGAGCGCAACCTCAAACGCAGCGAACACCGGGCGCGGCTGCCGGCCGTCCTCGCCTTGCTCGAACCGCCCACTTCCCTGTCTCCGGCCACCCCATGACGATGGCACCCAGCGATCGGGAGGAGACGCCTCCTCCCTCCCGACGACGCCGGCGGCTGCTCGCCGCACTCGCTGCCTTGGGTCTGGGCGGCGCGCTCTTGTGGCTCGCCCGGCCCCGGGTCGACCCGGCGGCGCACGCAGCGCTCTCCCGCCTCGTCTACACCAAGCTGCAAGAGCCCGACGGCACCCCCAGGCGCATCGCCGAAGACTGGCGCGAGCGCGTGCGGGTGATCAATTTCTGGGCCACGTGGTGTCCTCCCTGCCGCGCCGAGCTGCCGCTGCTCGCCGCCGCTAGCCGCGCATGGAAGGAAGAGGAGGTACAATTCCTCGGCCTCGCGCTCGACGACAAAGAGGCCGTGCGCCGCTATCTCGAACACACCCCCTTGCCCTATCCCGTCCTCCTCGCTCCACCCTCGCTCCTCGATCTCACCGTCCCCCTGGGCAACCGCCGCCGTGTCCTGCCTTTCACCCTCGTGATCGACCCCGAGGATGAACAGGTCGCCGCCCACGTCGGCCCCGTGACCAAGGAAAAACTCGACGGCTGGATCAAGGCTGCCCTCGCTACCGGGACTACACCCCCCTGATTCCGGCAACATCTCCTTGCACCATTCGGGGAACGCCTCCTCTGGCACATGCTATGATGAAATGAGATTTCCCACTCTAGGAGACAGCCATGCCCCTTTCGTTGCGACACCTTTTTCTGTCGTTCTTCTTGTGCTTCGGCGTGAGCCTCGCCCATGCCCAGGGAACGGCCTCGTGCCCCGACTGCGGCGTCGTCGATTCGATTCACGTCGTCAAACGCGACTCCCCGGGCGTACTCGGAGCGGTGGCGGGCGGTGTGGCCGGCGGCCTCGTCGGGCATCAAATCGGTTCGGGCAAAGGCAAGACGGCAGCGACCGTCGTCGGCGTGGTGGGTGGTGCGCTCGCCGGTCGCGAGATCCAACGCCGCCTGCAATCGGACGAAGAATACGAGATCGTCGTGCGCATGGACGATGGAACCTACCGTTCCGTACGTACCGACCAAACCCCCACGGTCCGGTCCGGCCAGAAGGTTCGCGTCATCGGCAATACGGTCGTGCCGCGCTGACCGGCCTCCTGCGCGTGCCCGCCGGTAGATTTTGTCGGCGATTTGCGGCAAACTTCGGGTTTCGACCACGAAACCCGGAGCGGGCACGATGCAAGATCCGTCCTCCGGCACCGATGAAGTACCGGTGCCGCGCATTCTCGTCCTTCACGGCCCCAATCTCAACCTGCTCGGCGTGCGCGAACCCGAAATCTACGGGCACACCACCCTCTCCGACATTCACGCCCGGCTCGAAGCGCGGGCGCAAGCCGCCGGCGCCCGCCTCGAATCCTTTCAGAGCAACCACGAAGGCGAGCTCGTCGACCGCATCCAGGCGGCGATGGAAGAAGGCGTAGACTTCATCCTCATCAATCCCGGCGCCTACACGCACACCAGTGTGGCGCTGCGCGATGCGTTCGCCGCCGTGAGCATTCCCTTCATCGAAGTGCACCTCTCCAACATCCACGCCCGGGAGCCCTTCCGGCGCCATTCTTACCTTTCCGATCGGGCCGTCGGCGTCATCTGCGGCCTGGGCGCCCATGGTTATGAAGCGGCGCTCGAGTATGCCCTGCGTGTTTTGGGCACTTCCTCCTGAATTCCTTCCCTTTCGACGCGGAAACCCCCATGGACCTGCGCAAAATCAAGAAACTCATCGACCTCGTACAAGAATCGGGCATCGCCGAACTCGAAATCACCGAAGGCGAAGAAAAGGTTCGCATCGCCAAACACCCACCCACCAACGTCACCATGCCCGCGCCTGCCGGCCCTACCGTCGTCGCCTCTCCCGTGCCGGTGGCCCCGCAGGCCGTCGCCGCCGCCACCGAGCCCACCGCAGCCGCCGAGGCGGCGCTGCCGGCCGGACACATCGTCAAATCCCCCATGGTCGGCACTTTCTACCGCGCCCCCTCGCCCACCGCGCCGCCCTTCGTCGAAGTGGGCAGCAAGGTCAAACCGGGCGACCGGCTGTGCATCATCGAAGCGATGAAGCTCATGAACGAGATCGAATCCGACGTGGCCGGGACCGTCACCGCCATTCTGGTGGAGAACGGTGAGCCGGTCGAATATGGTCAGCCGCTCTTCGTGATCTCCTGAAGGAACTCGTCCCGATGCAAGCCCCCCCTTTCAAGAAAGTGCTGATCGCCAACCGTGGCGAGATCGCGCTGCGCATTTTGCGCGCCTGCCGCGAGCTGGGGATCCGCACCGTGGCCGTGCATTCCGAGGCCGATCGCGAGGCGAAGAACGTACTGCTCGCCGACGAATCCGTCTGTATCGGCCCGGCCCCCTCGAGCCAAAGCTATCTCAACATCCCGGCCATCATCGCCGCGGCCGAGGTCACCGACGCCGAGGCGATCCATCCCGGCTACGGTTTTCTCTCGGAGAACGCCGACTTCGCCCAGCGGGTCGAAGCCTCAGGATTCGTCTTCATCGGCCCACGGCCAGAGACCATCCGCCTCATGGGTGACAAGGTGAGCGCCAAGGCGGCAATGAAAGAAGCCGGCGTGCCCTGCGTGCCCGGCTCCGAGGGAGCGCTCCCCGAGGATCCCGATACCATCCTTGCGCTCGCGCGACGCATCGGCTACCCCGTCATCATCAAGGCGGCTGGCGGCGGCGGCGGACGCGGCATGCGCGTGGTGCACACCGAGGCGGCGCTTCTGAACGCCGTGGCCATGACGAAAGCCGAGGCGCAGGCCGCCTTCGGCAATCCCACCGTCTATCTCGAGAAATACCTCGAACGCCCGCGCCACATCGAGATCCAGGTACTCGCCGACGAGCATGGCCACGCCGTGTGGCTGGGCGAGCGCGACTGCTCCATGCAGCGCCGCCACCAGAAAATCCTGGAAGAGGCTCCGGCACCGGGAATCGACCGCAAGAAGATCGCCGCACTCGGCGAGCGCTGCGTCGATGCCTGCCGGCGCATCGGCTACCGCGGTGCCGGCACCTTCGAATTCCTTTACGAGAACGGCGAGTTCTACTTCATCGAGATGAACACCCGTATCCAGGTCGAACATCCCGTCACCGAGATGATCACGGGCATCGACCTGGTGCAAGCGCAGATCCGGGTGGCCGCCGGCGAAAAGCTCTGGTTCCGCCAGAAAGACATCACCCTGCAGGGTCACGCCATCGAATGCCGCATCAACGCCGAAGACCCCTACAAATTCACCCCCAGCCCCGGGCTCATCACCCACTGGCACCCGCCTGGCGGCCCGGGCGTGCGGGTCGATTCGCACATTTACACCGGCTATCGCGTACCGCCGCACTACGATTCGCTCATCGGCAAGCTGATCGCGCACGCCGATACGCGCGAGCGTGCCATCGCCAAAATGCGCGGCGCCTTGCAGGAGCTCGTCATCGACGGCATCCACACCAATGCCCCGCTGCACTTCGAGCTGATGAACGACGGCCCCTTTCGCGAGGGAGGCGTCTCGATCCACTACCTCGAACAATGGCTCGAAGCACGGCGCACCGCGGCGGAGCGCAGCCGATGAATCCCGCAGAACGGCCGCGCTGGCTCAACGTCCGCCTCATCGCCCCGGCCGAGCTCGCCGAGCGGCTCTCGGAAGCCTTGCTCACGCGCGGGGCCCTTTCGGTCGGGATCGAAGATGCGGACGCCGGCACGCCGGCCGAGCGGCCACAGTTCGGCGAACCAGGGCTACACCCCGAACGCCTGTGGGATCGCTCGGTGGTACTCGCGCTCTTCGAAGCCGAAGCCGACTGGCGCGCGAGCCTCGCGGCCGCCGCGCACAGCATCGGCATGACAGAACTGCCAGAACTCCGAGTGGAGCCGCTCGCCGACGCCGACTGGGTGCGGCTCACCCAGAGCCAGTTCGAACCCATTTCCATCGACGGCCGACTGTGGATCGTTCCCTCGTGGCACGAACCGCCCGATCCTAGCGCGATCACCCTCACCCTCGATCCCGGGCTCGCCTTCGGCACCGGCTCCCACCCGACCACCCGCCTGTGTCTGCGCTGGTTGCTCGACCACGTGCGCCCGGGCGACACGGTACTCGACTACGGCTGCGGCTCCGGCATCCTCGCCATCGCCGCGGCCAAACTGGGCGCGGCGCGGGTGGTTGGCGTCGACATCGACGACAAGGCGCTCGAGGCCGCCCGCTATAATGCCGAACGCAACGGCGTCGCGCTGGAGCTGCACCACGCGCGGGAGCTGCCGCCCGGCACTTTCGATCGGGTCGTGGCCAATATCCTCACCAAACCGCTGTGCGTGCTTGCGCCGATCATCGCCCAGGCCGTGCGCCCCGGCGGGGAACTCGCCCTTTCCGGCATCCTCGCCGAACAAGCGGAGGAAGTCGTGGCCGCCTACGCCCCGTGGATCGCGCTCACCTTGGGCGCCGAAGACGAAGGCTGGATCCGCCTCGAAGGAATTCGCTCCGCATGAACGCCCTGCGCCGTGTCCGCTGCCCTCATTGCCAGACCGTTTTCCGCGTCGATCCGGCCAAGCTCGAACGCTCCCACGGATGGGCGCGCTGCGGCCACTGTTTCGAGCCGTTCGACACCGCCCGCCATGCCCTCGATGCCGCAGCCGAACCCGCCCAACGGCTCGACTTCGATCGCCTGCTGCACACCCCCGCGCCGCCCGCGCCCGAAACCAACGCGGCGACGCTGCCCGAACTCGACCAGCCGACCGTTTTTAGCCCTGCATGGGAAGCCTCTCCTGCCATCGGCTCCCCGCCAACCGAGCGAGCGCCCGAATCCGCGGCATCTGCAAACGAATCACGTCACCCCCTGGGCGAGGGACAGGTGCCAAATTTTTCGGACGAGCCGCTGTTGAGCGAACCGCCGCTCGTGCCCACGACTTTCCCTTTCGAACAACGATCCCAACGTCCTTCAACGCTCGCGCTGCTTGCCGCATTGCTCCTGCTCCTTGCGGCGCTCGCGCAAGTCGCCTATCTCTGGCGCCAGGAATGGATTCAGCTCTTTCCGCAGACATTCTCCTACTGGGAACGAGCCTGCCAAGAATTGGGCTGCACCGTCTCCCCGCCCGTCAACCTGCAGCAACTCGTGCTGGAGCATTCCGAGCTCATCCGCGAGCCCGCACCGGGGCGCTGGACGCTCACGTTCGCGCTGCGCAACCGCGCTACCTACCCCCTGCCTTGGCCCACCATGGAACTCACTCTGAGCGATGCCATCGGTCGGGCGCTCCTACGCCGTCAGCTTACCCCTAAGGAATGGGGTGCGACGGGCCCCTACTTCCCGCCCGGAGAGCGGGTAGAGCGCACCCTCGCCCTGGAAACCTTCGAAGCCGGCATCGTCGGCTACGAACTCAAACCGGTCTACCCGGTGACACTCAACGAGCCACCCGAGTCGTCCCCCCGTCGTTGACCACCCGCACCCGCTCGCCGACACGAAATCCTTCACCCTGATCTTCCTGCACCACCGCGATCACGCGGCCATTTTCGAGGCGTACCGTCACCTCGACCCCCGGTTTGCGTGTCACCGCCTCTTCCAGCGCGGCCCCCGCAAGGCCACCGGCCACCGCCCCCACCGTCGCCCCCACGATCTCTCCGCGACCACCCCCGACGCCGCTACCGGCCACGCCGCCAACGACGGCTCCGGCCCCAGCCCCCAAGGGCGACTTCGTCCCCTCCAACTGCACGGGACGGACTGCCTCGACCACGCCGTACTGCACGGTCATCATCCGGCGTGCCTCCGCCCGGCTGTAAGTTCCGCCACCGAGATCCGAGGCGCAGCCGCTCACCGCCAACATGGCCGCCAAACACAGCGGCCCGGCGAACACGAGAAATCCATTTTTCATTCCCATGGCCAATCCTCCTGATACGTTTCCTGATAACGTCGCACCAGCTCTTCGCGGCGAAGCGTGTAATTCTGCGCCCCGCGCGAGGCGACCTTGATCGCCCCGAGCACGGCCCCCAAGCGCACCGCCCGGATCCAATCACTGCCCGAAGCCACCGCATGGAGGAGTCCCGCGCGGAAGGCGTCGCCGCAGCCGGTCGGATCGACCACCGCGTCGGGGCGCACCGGCGGCACCTCGAAGCGCTCTCCCTCGACGAAGACCCAGGCGCCCTGCGCGCCTCGCGTCACGACAAAGGCTTTCACCCGCGAGGCCAAGGCCACCAGCGACAAACCCGTCCGCGTCTCCATGAGCTGCGCCTCATAATCATTGACGGCGCAGACCTGCGCCGGTTCCAGGCATTGCAACAACTGCTTGCCCGAAAAGAGCGGTAAGGCCTGCCCCGGATCGAAGGCGAAGGGGACTCCGGCCTCGGCGAGCGCCGCACAATGCGTGAGCATCCCCTGCAATCCATCGGGCGCGACGATGGCCCACTGCCCGCCCATTTTCCCCGCCACCGGATTGCGATGCGACGAAGCCATCGCCCCCGGATGAAAGGCGGTGATCTGGTTGTCATCGAGGTCGGTGGTGATGAAGGCTTGCGCCGTGTATTCCCCCGGCAGTACGGCGATCCCCTCACGCGAGATCCCCATCGCCTCGAGCCGGTTGAAATACGGCTGCGCGTCCTCCCCCATGGTAGCCACGATCACCGGCTCGGAACCCAGCTGTTTCAAACCATAGGCGATGTTGCCGGCGCAGCCGCCGAATTCGCGCCGCAGCTGCGGCACGGTGAAGGCCACGTTCAACATATGGATCTTGTCCGGCAGGATGTGCTCGCGGAAACGATCCTCGAACACCATGATCGTGTCGTAAGCCATCGACCCGCACACCACGATACGTGCCATCGCCGCTCCCTTCATCCTCGTCGCCGGAAGGAGGCGATTATACGGCAGCGACATGGTTGCAGGCGGCCCACCATCAGGGCACCACCAAAACCCTCGTGAGCCCTCACCGGGCAAAGCCGATGCACACCCTGAACGACGTTGCCATATAGTCGCACCATCGACCATTCGCGATGCCCGTTTTCCGCTACCATGCGCCGATCACTCCCACGAACCGGCGACCCCCATGCCTCGTCCCGTTTCCCGACCGATCCGCGCGCTGCGTCTCGCCCGCCTAGCCCTGCATCTCGCCCTTGGACTCGCCACCATCGCCTTGTGCTTTCCCTTCGCCGATGCCGCCCGCCGCGCCCGATTGCGGCGGCGCTGGTCGCAGCGCCTCGTCGCCCTGTGCGGCATCGAGGTTGAGCAGAATGGCGAGTTCGCCACCGGCGCCTTGCTCGCCCTCAACCACGTCTCCTGGATAGACGTCTTCGTCGTCCTCTCGCAGGTCGACGCCGCCTTCATCGCCAAGGCGGAAGTGCGCCGCTGGCCCTTCATCGGCTGGCTCGCAGCACGCAACGGAACCATTTTCCTGCGACGCGGCAGCCGTGGACACGCCGCCGCGCTCGCCCGTGCGCTCGTAGCGCATCTGCGGCAAGGGCAGAACGTAGCCATCTTCCCGGAGGGGACCACCACCGATGGCCTGTCGCTGCACCCCTTCCATGCCGCACTGCTGCAACCGGCGATCGACGCCGGCGCCCCGGTCCAAGCCGTGGCGATCCGCTACTACGATGCCAACGGTCGGCGCACCACCGCCGCAGCCTTCTACGGCCGGATGACGCTCATGCAATCGCTGTGGCGCATCGTGCGCGAACCGCGGCTGCGTGTGCGGCTCGACGTCTCGCCGCCCTTCTTCACCCGCGGCGCCGATCGCAAGGTGCTCGCCCACACCCTCGAAGCCTGGGTGCGCGAGCGCGTGACGGAAGACCTCAGGGGCCCTTCACCGTAAAGACCGCCCCATCCTCCAGCCGCACCGCCGTGAGCAGCCCTCCATAGACGCAACCCGTATCGATGCCGAGCACCCCATCGCCGGCGTAAAACCCCAGTGCCGACCAATGACCGAACACCACCTGCACGCCCAGCGGCACCCGCTGCGGCCAGCGAAACCACGGCACCGTGCCTTTGGGCGCCCGCTCCGGCGGCCCTTTCGCCTCCAGCTCCAGGGCCCCATGGCGCAGCGACACGAAGCGCATACGCGTAAAGGCGTTGACGATATAGCGCAGGCGATCCAGCCCCTCCAGATCATCACGCCAACGCGTCGGCCGGTCTCCCTTGAGCCGCAGCAACCATCCGACATCGCCCCGTAATGCCTCCTCCACTTCGCGCGCGCACGCCGCCGCCCGTGCCAGCGACCAGACAGGGCTCACGCCGGCGTGCGCCATCGCGTAGCCGAGCGCTTCGTCCACCACCAGCAGCGACCGCCTCCGCAGCCAGTCGAGCAGTTCGTCGCGATCCGGCGCCGCGAGCACCGCATCCAGGGTGTCATCGCGCGCGCGTTTGGGGTAACCAGCCGCCCGCATCAAGAGATACAGATCGTGGTTGCCGAGCACCAATTCGACCGAATCCGGCGGCAGCGAGCGCACGAAGCGCAGCACTTCCAGCGACTGCGGTCCGCGATTGACCAGATCGCCCACCAGCCACAGCCGGTCGTGCGGCGGTACAAAGCCGATCACTTCGAGCAGACGCTGCAGTGCCGCGTAGCACCCCTGCACGTCGCCGATCGCATAAGTCGCCATCCTGCGCCATCCCCCTTTCTTTTCCGCGACTTGGGCGCATCGCCGCCGGACTTGCTAAACTAACACCATTGCCCACTTTTTTGCGACGTCGCCCGTGTCCCTACGTTATCACATCTACGATGCCCTCTGGCGGCTCGCCTGGCCGTGGCTGCGGCTGCGGCATTGGCTGCGGCATCGCGACCGACCAGACGTGTCGCGCCGCTGGCGCGAACGCCTGGGGCATGTCGCCTTACCCGACGACGGCCGCGATACCCTCTGGATCCACGCCGTCTCGGTAGGCGAGACGCGTGCGGCTCATCCCCTGGTGCGGGCGCTGCGCCGCCGCTACCCACGGCTGCGCTTGCTCGTCACGCACATGACCCCTACCGGTCTGGAGACCGGCCATCGGCTCTGGGCCCACGATCCCGCCATCGTGCAAGCCTATGCCCCTTATGATCATAGCCGTTGGGTACGCCGTTTCCTCGAAGGCGCGCGCCCGAGGCTGGGGATCGTGATGGAGACCGAGATCTGGCCCAATTGGCTGCGGCAGGCCAAGCGGCAGGGCGTGCCGCTCGTGCTCGCCAACGCCCGGCTGTCGGAGCGTTCCTTTCGCCGCTATCGCCGTTTCCGCTGGTTATTGCCGCTCGAGTGGGACGCCTTCGTCCAAGTCGGTGCGCAGAGCGCGGCCGATGCGCAACGTTTGCGCGCGCTCGGACTCTCCCGCATCGCCGTCACCGGCAATCTCAAATTCGACTGGAGCCCCGAGCCGTCGGCGATCGCGCTGGCGCAGACGTGGCGCGAGGCCATCGGCCCCCGCCCCGTCGTCGTGCTCGCCAGTAGCCGTGAAGGCGAAGAAGCCCGGTTCCTGCGTGCCTGGGAAGGGTTACGGCAGGAATGGGCCGAACGGGAAGATTTCCTTTTCCATGAGCCGCCGCTCCTGGTGATCGTGCCGCGCCACCCCGAGCGGTTCGACGAAGTCGCCCGCCTCATCGAGCGCCATGGTTTACGCTATCGCCGCCGCAGCGCCTCCTTGCCCCATCCCGAAGACGACGTCTGGCTCGGCGACAGCATGGGCGAACTCTATGCCTATTACGCGCTTGCCGACGTGGCCATCATTGGCGGCAGCTGGGAACGCTACGGTGGGCAGAATCCGCTGGAGGCGCTCGCCGCCGGCACTCCGCCCATCGTCGGCCCCCACACGGAGAATTTCGCCGACGTGGTCGCCCAGGGGGTGGCGGCTCAGGCCATCGCCCAGGTACGTAGCCCCCAGGAAGCGATCGAACTCGCGCAGCTGTGGATCGAACAGCCCGACGAGCGCGCCGCGGTGATCGCCAACGGCGCCATTTTCCTCGCTGCGCATCGTGGTGCCACAGCACGCACGCTCGCGCTGCTCACGCCTTGGCTCGAGCGTGAATCCGGCCCCGAGCGGCGCAACAGCATCGACGGTCCGGTCACTCCTCGACCAGAAGCGCATTGACTGCGGCCAGGTCCTCTTCCGAAAGTCGTCCCACCGCCGCTTTGAGACGAATCTGCCACAGCAGCGTGTCGTAGCGTGCCCGCGAAAGCCGGGTGCGGGCATCGGCCACCTGCGCCATGGCATTCAACACATCCACGTTGATACGTACCCCCACTTCATAGCCCAGTTTGGTGGAGGCAAGGTTCGACAGGGACGATTGCAGCGCCGCCTCCAACGCCCTCACCTGTGCCAGCCCACTCGTCAGTCCGAGATAGGCTTGTCGGGCGCTCAACACCGCCTGCCGCTTGGCGTATTCCTCGTCCTGCTCCGCCTTGGTGAGTAGAGCCGCTCCTTCGCGCACCTGCGACTGGATCGCGCCGCCGGCGTAGAGCGGTACCGTCAGCTGCACGCCGATTTGCGAGGACTCTACCGTCTCGGTGTGTAGCGGCGGGAAACGCGACAGATCCTTCGATTTGCCGTATTGCGCCACCACGTCCACGCTGGGCAGATGGCCGGCACGGCGCCGCTGGACTTCGCGCTGGGCGATCTCGCGGTTGACCATTGCCTGTTGCACCTGGAAGTTGTCCTTCTCCGCTGCCTGCACCCAGGGTTCCATTTGGGCCGGGTCGGGGCCGCGCAGTTTGGCGTCCGGCCGCAAGCGGGCATACTTCGCCGGCAGATCGACGACGATGGCGGCCAAGGCTTGCTGCGCCACATCGAGCTGGTTCTGGGCCGCGATCAGCTGGGCATCGGCCAGGTCGAAACGCGATTGAGCCTCGTCGACATCGACGATGGTAACGGTGCCGACTTCGAAACTCTTTTTGGCATATTGCAGTTGCTCGCCGGCTGCGCGGCGCAGCTCGTCGGCCGCATCCACCGCCTCTTGCGCCGCGACCACGTCGAAATAGGCCTGAGCGAGGCGCACCGCCACGTCTTGCTGCGCCTGAGCCCATTGCAGGTCGCTGAAGGCCGTCTGCAGCTCGCCCTGCTTGGCCGCCTCCCAGTTCTGCAGACGAAAGAGCGGCTGGGTGAGTCGCACCGTCCATTGGTGCGAACCATAATCCATGTCGATCGCACTGGCGTCCAAATGATTGTGCAAGGCGTTGGCATCGAGCGCCACGTTGGGCAGCAGCAGCGCCCGTCCCTGCACGGTCTTCTCCTGGCCGGCCATCATCGAAGCACGGGCCGCCGCGTAGCTCGGATCCTGCACCAGGGCCTGCCGGTAGAGTGCGAGCAGGTCGGCCGCCTGCGCGGCAGTGGCACCGAACAGCGCCAAGCCGGCCATCAGCCCCGCTCGCTGCAGCAGGCCGCGAACGGCGCCGCGTCTTCGCCTCTGTACCCTGCTCATACCAGCGCCGGTGCCACCGGTTGCGGCACACGCAGCATCGGCACCACCGTCTCGAACAGATCCTCGTAGCGCACCTTGCCCGGCTCGGAACAGGTGTAGAGCCGGCCGTGCATGAGATGCGCATCACCGACGAAAGCGAAGAGCCGTCCGCCGGCCTTGAGGGCATCGAGCAGGAAACGCGGCACGTGTGGCACTCCGCCCGAGAGCACGATCACATCGAAGGGGCCTGGCGCTGCCAGCGCCTTGAGGCCGTCACCGGTGATCACTTCGACGTTGTCGAAGCCCTCGGCCTCGAGGTTCGCCTGGGCGCGCGTGGCGAGTTCCGGCACGATCTCGACGCTGTGCACCCATTGCCCCAGATGGGCGAGGCAGGCCGCGAAATAGCCCGAACCCGCACCGATTTCGAGCGCGACCTCGCTTTTCTGCAGCTGCACCGCCTGCAGCACCTTGCCTTCGATCACCGGCCGCAGCATCCGCTCGCCGAAACCCAGCGGGATTTCCACCTCGGCAAAGGCCAACGTCCGGTAGGGCTCCGGCACGAACTGCTCGCGCCGCACCGTCATCAGCGCCTCCAGCACCCGCTGATCGAACACTTCCCAGGTGCGTACCTGTTGCTCCACCATGTTGAATCGCGCCCGCTCGAAATCCATACTCATGCCCCCTACGACCGGAAAATGAAACGATTTTTTGATTCTAGCCCATTTTGCGCTGCGGCAGACGGTACCACAGCGCATAGAGCGCCGGCACGAAACACAAAGTGATGAGCGTGCCTGCCATCACGCCGCCGATCAAGACGTAGGCGAGCGGCCCCCAGAATGTGTCGGTCGCGAGCGGCACGAAAGCGAGTACCGCCGCCAGGGCCGTGAGCAGCACCGGCCGCGTGCGCCGCACCGCCGCCTCCACCACCGCCTCGATCGCCGTCATGCCCGCCTCGAGGTTGTCGCGCACTTGTTGGGTGAGGATGAGCGTGTTGCGCATCAAGATCCCCGCCAGACCGATGAGACCGAGTAGGGCGACGAAACCGAAAGGTTTGCCGAAGACGAGCAGCGCCGTCGCCGCTCCGATCACGCCCAGCGGGGCGGTAGCCACGGTCATGAAGGTGCCGGCAAACTCGCGCATCTGCAGCATGATGAGGATGAGCATCACCGCCACCATCACCGGCTGCAGTTTCTGGATGGATGCATCGGCCTTGCGCGACTGCTCCACCGTGCCCCCCACCTCGAGACGGTATCCGGGCGGCAGTGCCGCGCGCAGCGGCGCGAGCGCTTCCCACAGCGCCTCGGTCACGTCCACCGCCTGCGCCCCTTCGAGTTCGCCCTGCACCGCGACGAAACGCTCCCGATCCATGCGCTTGTAGCGCACTTCCTCGTGGCGCACTTCGAGCCGCCCCACCTGCCCCAGCGGCACGCGGGCGCCGTCGAGGGTACGCAGCTCGAGGCCTTCGAGCCGCGCCGGGTCGCGCACCGCCGCCTCGCCGCGCACGAGCAGCGTCACGGTGCGGATGTCGCGCCGCACCTCGGTCACCGGGATGCCGTTCAAAGCGAACTGCAGCTGCCGCGCCACTTCCCGCGGCGTCAAGCCCATGGCCCGCAGGCGCTCGGCCGGCGCCTCCAGCACCAATGCCGGCGCGCGCTCGTTCCACTCCAGATGCGCGTCGCGCACGTGAGGATTCCTTGCCATCACCGCGCGCACCTCCTCACCCAGACGGCGCAGCACCTCGAGATCCGGCCCCACCACCCGAAACGCCACTGGCCAGGGCACCGGCGGACCATAGAGAAGGCGGTGCACGCGGATGCGCGCCTCGGCAAATTCCCCTGCCTGCCGGTGCTGCTCCAAGAGCGCGATCACTTTCTCGCGCGCTTCCACCCCCTGGGTCACGACCACGATCTTGGCAAAAGCCGGATCGGGCTCCTCGGGGTTGGCCGAGATGAAGAAGCGCGGCGCCCCGCGACCGACATAGGCCGACACCGAACGCACCTCTGGCAAGGGCGCGAGGATCGCCTCGATGCGCCGTGCCACCTCGTCGGTGCGTTCGATGGCCGAGCCCGCCGGCAGCCAGATCGACACCAACACCTCCGGCCGATCCGAACTGGGAAAGAACTGCTTCTGCACCGGCCCGACCATGGCGGCCACCCCCAGTGCGAGCAAGCCGAGCGTCGCCGTCACCACCGTCTTGCGCCGGTCCACGCACCAGGCGATCACCGCGCGCCAGCGGCGGTAGGCCGGGGAATCGTACACCCCATGCCCGGCCTCGCGCTTGCGGTAGGACGGCAGCAGTTTCACGCCCAGATAAGGCGTGAAAACCACCGCCACGAACCAGGAAATCACCAGGGCGTAGCCGAGCACCCAGAAGATGTTCCCGGCGTATTCCCCCACGCCGGAGCGGGCAAAGCCGATGGGCAGGAATCCTGCCACCGTCACCAGCGTGCCGAAGAGCATGGGCTTGGCCGTCACGTTCCAGGCATGGCCGGCCGCCGCGATCCGGTCCCAGCCTTCTTCGAGCTTGACGATCATCATCTCGATGGCGATGATGGCATCGTCGACCAGCAAGCCCAGGGCGAGGATCAGGGCGCCGAGCGAGACGCGGTCGAGGTCGATCCCGCTCCAGCGCATCGCAAGAAAGGTGAGCCCCAGCGTCACCGGAATGGCCACGGCCACCACCACCCCGGCGCGCCAGCCCAAGGTGAGGAAAGTCACCCCCATCACCACCGCCACCGCCACGAGGAACTTCACCTGGAAGAGATCGACGGCGTGCGCGATCGCCTCGGCCTGGTTGGTGAGCACGGAGAGCGTCATGCCGGCCGGCAAGCGGGCCTTTTCTTCGGCCACGAAGCGCGCGAGCCGCTTGCCCAGCTCGAGGCCGTTTTCCCCGCGCTGCATCACCACGCCAAGAAGGATCGCTTCCTCGCCGTGGGCCCGCACCAGGAACGAAGGCGGATCCTCCACGCCCAAGCTGACTTTACCCAACTCCCCCACCGTGAGGATGCGTCCACCCACACGCAAGGGAACCGCCGCGATGCGCTCCACTTGCGACAGATCCGCGGGGGCGAGCCGCACGTACACCCGTGGCCCCGCGGTATCGATGAATCCCGCCGGCACCAGCGCGTTGTTCGCGTCGATCGCATCGAACACCGCCTGCGGCGTCAATCCCAGCTGGATGAGGCGGTCGAGGTCGAGTTCAAGGAAGATCTGCTCGGGTCGCTCACCGATGAGCAGCGCTTTCTGCACGCCGGGCACGCGGGCGAGCCGGTCGCGCAACGCCTCGGCCTCCCGCACCAGGTCCCACGGCGGCAAGCCGGGCGCCGTCAGCGCCATCAGGCTGAAATAGACGTCGGAGAAATCGTCGTTGACGATGGGGCCGATCACCCCTTTGGGCAGCGTCGGCCCCTCGTCCCACATGCGCTTGCGCACTTCGTAGAACAGCCGGCCGATCTCGCGCTGCGGCACGTACTCCTCGAACTCCACCTGGATGTCGACCCGCCCCGGCTGCACCGTCGTCGTCAAGCGGTAGAGATATTCCAGCTCCTGCAGCCGCTTCTCCAGGCGGTTCGCCACCTGCTCTTCCATCTGCTGCGCCGTGGCTCCCGGCCACAACGCCGACACCATGAGGATGCGCACGGTAAACGCCGGATCCTCCGCCCGCCCCAGGCCGAGGAAGGCATACAGCCCCGCGAGCGCCGAGAGGATCAAAAAGAAGAGCGTGACGGCGCGCTCGCGCACGGCAAGCGCCGAGAGATTGGGAAAACTCACGGCGCGCGCTCCTCGACCCGCATTCCCTCGCGCAGCACGTGGGTGCCGAAAGCCACCACATGATCGCCGGCCTGCAGCGGCCCGCGCACGCGCGCCGTGGCGTTGTCGACCGCCAGCACCTCCACCGGCACCGCCTCGAGGCGTCCCTCGCGCACCCGCCACACCCGCGCTCCAGCGCCACGCTCGTCGATCGCCCCCACCGGCACTTCCCAGCCCTCCACCGGCGGCTGGGGCAGGCGCACCTGTACCACGCTGCCCAGCGGCGGCGGCTCGGAGGCGAGCAGGCGATAGCGCGCCCGGAAGGTGCGCGACACCGGGTCGGCTGCTCCGCTCACCTCGCGCAGTTCGAGCGGTATCGCCGAACCCTCGGGCAGAACGGCCTCGCCGCGCGGAGGTGGCTGCCGGCCGAATCGCTCCGGCAAAGCCACCTCCACCTCCCGTTCTCCTTTTTGCGCGAGCGTGGCTACCGGCTGCCCCGCCGCTACCACCTGCCCCGGCTCGGCGCTCCACTCCATCAGCACGCCGTCGGCAGGAGCGCGCAATTCGGTATAACCCAAAGCGTTACGCGCCTGCCGTTCCTGGGCTTGCGCCGCTTCGAGCTGTGAGCGCGCAGCCTCGAGCTGCGTACGCACTCGATCGAGCGCCTGCTCACCGACGAAGTGCTGCGCCGCCAGACGCTCGGTGCGCGCGAGCTCGTTCTGCGCCAGACGCCACTGCGCCTCGGCCGCACGCACCGCCGCTTGTGCCGCCTCGAGCTGGGCGAGCACGTCCTTGGGGTCTAGCCGGGCCAGCACCTGCCCCGACTGGACCGACGCCCCCGCATCGACCAACCGCGCCACGATGCGCCCGCCCACCTGGAAGGCGAGCGGCGATTCGTAGCGCGCCCGCACCGTGCCGGAGAGCACCAGCGGCGCGGGCTCCGCCGCACGCACCGGCGCCGTGCGCACCACCACCGGCTGCTCCTGCTGCGGCGCTGGTGTCTCCTGCCGCCCGCAGCCGGCAAGCAGCACACAGGCTGCCACCATCCATCCCCATCGCCGCACCCGATTTCTCCCCCTCGCTCAGGCAAAAAAGAGCGCGCGCAAAGCGGCCCCGGGATCGGGCGCGCGCATGAAGGCCTCGCCCACGAGAAAGGTCTGCACGCCGCGCGCGCGCACGGCCGCCACGTCCGCGGGCGCACCGATACCCGATTCCGTCACCACGATCCGGTCCTGCGGAATGCGCGGCAACAGCGCCCAGGTGGTCTCCAGCGACACCTCGAAGGTGCGCAAATTCCGGTTGTTGATGCCCACGAGCCGCACGGGTAGCGCGAGCGCGCGCTCGAGCTCGTCCGCGTCGTGCACTTCCACCAGCACGTCCAGCCCCAGCTCCCGGGCGAGCAGCGCGAGCTCGCGCAGCGCCGCATCGTCGAGCGCCGCCACGATCAGGAGCACCGCGTCGGCTCCCATCGCACAGGCTTCCCACACCTGCCAAGCGTCGACGAGAAAATCCTTGCGCAGCGCCGGCAAGGTACAGGCCGCCCTCGCCGCCGCGAGATATTCCGGTGCCCCCTGAAAAAACTCCCGGTCGGTGAGCACGGAGAGGCAGGCCGCACCGGCGGATTCATAAGCACGGGCAATGGCGGCCGGGTCGAACTCGGGCCGGATCACCCCTTTCGAGGGGCTCGCTTTCTTGATCTCGGCGATCACCGCGGGCTCGCCGGCTGCGAGCTTGCGCTCGATGGCGGCGACGAAACCGCGCGGCGAATCGCGTTCGAGCCGCGCCCGCGCCGCCGCCTCCAGCTCGGCGAGCGACCGGGTCGCGCGCGCCGCGGCCACCTCTTCCCGCTTGCGCGCGAGGATGCGCTGCAATACGTCGCTCATCGCCCAGCCTCCGACGCGAACCGGCGCGTGGCGGCAACGAACTCGTCGACCTTGGCCCGCGCCGCGCCCGAATCGATTGCCTCGCGGGCGCGCTCGATGCCCTCGGCAATCGAAGGAACGACGTTGGCCGCATAGAGCGCCGCCCCGGCGTTCAAGAGCACGATGTCGCGCGCCGGCCCCTGCTCGCCTTCCAGCACTGCGAGCAGCCGCGCCCGCGATTCCTGCGCATCCTTTACCATGAGATTGCGGCTCGAGGCCATCGGCAGGCCGAAATCCTCCGGATGGATACGGTACTCGGTGATCTCGCCATCTTTCAATTCGCCCACGAGCGTATCCGCGCCCAGCGTCACTTCGTCGAGCCCGTCGAGCCCGTGCACCACCAGCACGTGCCTGGCACCGAGCCGTTGCATCACGCGCACCAGGATCCCCACCAGATCGGGGTGGAATACGCCCAGCAGTGAATTCGGCGCCCCGGCCGGGTTGGTGAGCGGCCCCAGGATGTTGAAGATGGTGCGCACGCCCATCTCGCGACGCACCGCCGCCACGTTCTTCATCGCGCTGTGGTGCGCCGGCGCGAACATGAATCCCACCCCCACCTCGGTGATGCAGCGCGCCACCGCCTCGGGCGGCAACTCGATCACCGCCCCCAGCGCCTCGAATACGTCGGCGCTGCCGGACTTGGACGACACCGAGCGGTTGCCGTGCTTGGCCACCTTGCCCCCCGCGGCGGCGATCACGAACGCGCTCGTGGTCGACACGTTGAACGTGTGCGAGGAGTCGCCCCCCGTGCCGACCACGTCCAGGAGATAATCGTGCGGCGGCGGCACTTCCACCTTGAGCGCGAGCTCGCGCATCACCTGCGCCGCGGCGGTGATCTCGCCCACCGTCTCCTTCTTCACGCGCAGCCCCGTGAGGATCGCCGCCATCATCACCGGCGAGACTTCACCCGCCATGATCTGGCGCATCAGATCCAGCATCTCGTCGTAGAAAATCTCGCGCAGCTCGATCGTGCGCTGCAACGCCTCCCGCGGCGTGATCTTCGTTCCCACTTGTCGCTCCTTTCGCAAAATTTACCTTTACGCCGGCTGCGGTGCGTGCTGGCGCAGGAAATTGGCCAGCATCTCGTGCCCGTGCCGCGTCAGGATCGATTCCGGGTGAAACTGCACCCCTTCCACCGGCAGCGTGCGATGACGCAAGCCCATGATCTCGCCGTCCTCGGTCCAAGCCGTCACCTCCAGGCACTCGGGCAGCGACTCGCGCTCCACCGCAAGCGAATGGTAGCGCGTGCATTCCACCGGATTGGGCAGCCCCTCGAACACTCCCTCGCCGCGATGGAACACGGGCGAAGTCTTGCCGTGCATCAAGCGCTTGGCATGGACGATCCTGCCACCGAACGCCGCCCCGATCGCCTGATGCCCCAGGCACACGCCAAAGATGGGAATTTCACCGGCAAAGCGCTCGATCACCTCCACCGAGATCCCCGCCTCGCGCGGCGAACACGGCCCGGGCGAGATCACCAGGTACTCCGGGCGCCAAGCCGCGATCTGCGCCGCTGTCACCTCGTCGTTGCGCACCACTTTCACCCGAGCCCCGAGCTCGCCGAAGTACTGCGCCAGATTCCACGTGAAACTGTCGTAATTGTCGATCAACAGCAACATATCGCATCCATCCTTTTGTTTTGTATGGACATTGTTCCAGAAAGCCAGCCTCGATACCCGCTCAGATACCCGCTATTTCTTTTGATGCCCTCGCGCCGATGCTCTGGAACCGGGTGCCCGACAATTGCTATTGTCACCTATGTCGCCCACGGCTCAAACCATCTCGTCGCCCGCACCGCTTGCCGCTATCCCCGCCGCTCGATGCCTGCCCCACTTGGCGCCGTCAGCGTTCCTGTGGTGGCCACAGCCGCCAGCACCAGCGCATCGCCGCCGTGGGGTTGTGGTGCAGTCAGTCGGCGCCGTAGGGGTTCAAGCGTCCAGCGCCTGCACCAGCAGCCCGCCGCCCTATCGAGCGCCTGGCGCCGTGCTAGCTGCTCCGCGCGTCCGGCAATCCAAGACGCCAGTTTGCACAGTTGCATATGCGCCAACCGCGCGCCCTGGCGCGATTCCGCGGGTTTGCGCACCCGCACCCCCGCCAATCCCCCAGGGCCCCCCGCAGCGCCGCCATAGCGCCGCTGTAGGCCGTTTTTCGTGGTGTGCCAGTAGGGTAGCTTGCCCCGCGCCAGAAAAACGGCACAGAAAGCCGCTACGCAAGCCGTTTTCGTTCTGGCGTGGGGTTGTGGCATTCCTCCAAGGTGCGCGGGGTGGCGCCGCCGGGTGCGCGTGGCCGTGCTCGAGCTTTCCTGCCGCCCCGCCGCAAGCGCTACGCTTAACCAGGCGAAAGCGTTACGCTAAAGGCATTCATGCCGTTAGCTTATTCAAGTCACAGGATTGAAAAACTGCCGACCATCGCGGATGGCATCACCCTAACCATGGAACCCGTCGGAGTACCTTTTGCCGCCGCCTGGCGTGGCCGTGAAGCGTGCTTACCGCCGCCGTAAGCGCACTTCACGGGAGGGAGTGATCAAGGCCTTGGCAGGGGATCGCCAAACGCCTGGCGCGCCGCTCGTAGTGCCGCGCGTGATTCCTCGGTGGCCTCGAACGATTGCGCCGCCGCCTGCCGCTCGGCCTCTTGGCGTGGCAAGCCGCCGTCGAATTCGGCCACGGCCGCGCGCTCTTCCCAATCGCGGAATCGCTCCAGGTAGTAATGCCGCGCCGTCGAATCCTCGGCCGCCGCCGCCAGCACCTTGGCGATGGTCGCCGGGTCGGTCTCGCCGATCAGCTCGAGCCAGCGCCGAATGCGGGTGCGCTCGTCCTCGAGCAACGGCCGTTCCGGTGGCGTTTTCCCTGGCACGTACGCCGCCGCCTCCACCGCGCCCGTCTCGGCGTGCAGCACCTCTTCGCGCGTCTTGGCGGGGGAAAAGGCGATGACGCGCTCGGTGCCGTCGATGTAGCGAATGCGCCAAGTGGTGGCGCGTTCTCCACCTCCTTGCAAATTCGTGGTTGGAAGGTTTGCTACTGCTACAGTTGCTACACTTGCTACGCTTGGCGGTTCAACCACCCGCGCTTGCGTGCTTTGCGCCTCCTCATGTGTAGCAACTGTAGCAAGTGTAGCAAGGGGGGTATCTCTCACACCCCTTTTTTCGGGTACAGTCCTTGCCTCATGTGTAGCAACTGTAGCAAGTGTAGCAAGGGGGGTATCTCTCACACCCCTTTTTTCGGGTACAGTCCTTGCCTCATGTGTAGCAAC
>NZ_AUDR01000016.1 GCF_000425565.1 Tepidiphilus margaritifer DSM 15129 | reverse complement strand
ACTAACCTAGCCGACGGCGGTGCCGAGGCGGTGCTCTATCGGCTGTGTACCCAGGCTGGTGATGACGCATGCCAGCACGTCGTGGTTTCGATGATGGGCGAGGGCAAATACGGGTCGCTGTTGCGTGCGGCGGGGGTGCGCGTACATTGCCTGAACATGCCGCGCGGGCGCGTGACATGGCGGGGCTTGCGCCGCTTGTGGCAAATCTTGCGCGCGGAGCGACCTGACGTGGTGCAAACGTGGATGTACCACGCCGACCTGGTGGGCGGGGTGCTGGCGCGGCTGGCAGGGTTGCGGGCGGTGTGCTGGAACATCCGCCACTCCAACCTGGAGCCAGGCAAGTCGCGCCGCGCCACGATCTGGATTGCGCGGCTCAATGCCCGGCTGTCGCGCTGGGTGCCGGCGGCCATCGTGTGCTGCGCGGCGCAGGCGCGCGATGTGCACGTGCGCATCGGCTATGCGGTAGACAAGTTCGTCATCATCCCCAATGGTTACGACTTGGGGCACTTGCGGCCCGACGCAGCGGCGCGCGCGCGCCTGCGGGCCGAGTGGGGTGTGCCCGATGGGGTGCCGCTGCTGGGCATGGTGGCGCGTTTCGATCCGCAGAAGGATCATGGAAATTTCATAGCTGCTTGCGCCCATTTGCAGGCGCTTGGGGCCGATTTTGCTGCCATATTGGTGGGTACGGGCTGTGATGCGGGCAATGCGGAGTTGGTGCGGCAGATAGCTGCCGCGGGGCTGGCGCAGCGCGTGCGCTTATTGGGGCCGCGCACCGACGTGCCAGCGGTGATGGCGGCGCTGGACGTGCATGTGTTGTCCTCGCTAGGCGAGGCATTCCCCAACGTGCTCGCCGAAGCCATGGCCTGCGGTACGCCTTGCGTGACTACCGACGTGGGAGACGCAGCACAGATCGTAGGCGACACGGGCTGGGTGGTGCCGCCGCGCAATGCGCAGGTGCTGGCCGCAGCGGTACAAGCGGCTTTGGAGGCCCGGCGCGATTCCGCTGCCTGGGCCGAGCGGCAACAGCGCGCGCGTCAGCGCATCGTGGACGAATTTTGCCTGGATCGCATGGTGCAGCGCTACCAAGCGCTGTGGGCGCAGGTGGCTAACCTGAACGACCCCAAGGCACCAATGCGTAACAAGATAGAAGGATGAGGGCCATGTGTGGCATAACCGGCTTTTGGCAACCCGCGGGCCTTGCGCCCGATGCTGCCCAGGCGCAGGTGCGTCGCATGGCGGATACGCTAATGCACCGCGGGCCTGACGATGGGGGCGTGTGGGTGGATGGCGCGGCGGGCGTGGCACTGGGCCACCGGCGGCTGGCCATTGTGGATTTGTCGCCCGCGGGGCATCAGCCCATGGTGTCGGCGTCGGGGCGGCTCGTCATTGCCTTCAATGGCGAGGTTTACAACCACGCTGCGCTGCGCCAAGAGCTGGCGGCGGCGGGCAAGGCGCCTGCATGGCGCGGCCATTCAGACACCGAAACCTTGCTCGCAGCCATAGAGGCATGGGGCGTGCAGGCGGCTTTGCAGCGCTGCGTGGGTATGTTTGCCTTTGCGCTGTGGGATGCCGCGCAGCGCACGCTGACGCTAGCGCGCGACCGGCTGGGCGAAAAGCCGCTTTACTACGGCTGGCAGGGCGGGGTGTTGCTGTTTGGCTCAGAGCTCAAGGCGCTGCGCGCGCACCCGGCCTTTGCGGGCGAGGTCAACCGCGACGCGCTGGCACTGTATTTCAGACACAACTACATTCCGGTGCCGTATTCGATCTATCGCGGCATTGCCAAGCTGCCGCCGGGCACCACGCTGTGCATCACGCAGGCCCAGGCGCAGCAGGCGGGCACGGCGGCCCTGCCGGCGCCGCAGGCGTATTGGTCGGCCCGGCAGGTGGCCGAAGAGGGGCAGCGCAACCTTTTCCGCGGCACCGAGGCCGAGGCGTGCGACGAGCTGGAGCGCCTGCTGCGCCAGGCGGTGGCGGAGCAGATGATGGCAGACGTGCCGCTGGGGGCGTTTTTGTCGGGCGGGATAGATTCGAGCACGGTGGTGGCGCTGATGCAGGCGCAGTCGGCACAGCCGGTGCGCACGTTTACCATCGGCTTTGACACCGATGGCTACGACGAGGCGCAGCACGCCAAGGCGGTGGCCCGGCACCTGGGCACGCAGCACACGGAGCTGTACGTCACCCCCGGGCAGGCCATGGACGTGATTCCGCGCCTGCCTGCGCTGTACGACGAGCCGTTTGCCGACTCGTCCCAAATCCCTACGTTTTTGGTCGCGCAACTGGCGCGCCAACAGGTGACTGTGAGCCTTTCTGGCGACGGTGGGGATGAATTATTCGGTGGCTATCAGCGGTATTTTCTTGCCGATCGGCTTTGGCGTGGTGTGGGCTGGCTGCCCGTGCCGCTGCGCGCGGCCCTGGCGGGCGGCATTCGGGCGCTGCCGCCCAAGGGCTGGAATGCGCTGTGGCGCGTGGGCGCGTGGCTGCTGCCGCGCCAGTATCGCTATGCCAACGCGGGCGACAAGCTGCACAAGCTGGCCGAGATATTGGCCGCGCCCTCGCCGCAAGCGATTTACCGGCGGCTGGTGTCGCACTGGAATGAGCCCTCCGCGCTGGTGCTGGGCGCCACCGAGCCGCCCACCGCGCTGACCGACGCCGCGCAGTGGGCACAGCTCGATGACTTTTGCCAGCGCATGATGCAGCTCGACACCGTGAGCTACCTGCCCGACGACATTTTGGTCAAGGTGGATCGCGCCGCCATGGGCGTGAGCCTGGAGACGCGCGTGCCGCTGCTGGACCACCGCGTGCTGGAGTTTGCCTGGCGCTTGCCGCTTGCGCTGAAGGTGCGCGGCAACGAAGGCAAATGGCTGCTGCGTCAGGTGCTGTACCGCCACGTGCCACGCGAGTTGGTGGAGCGGCCCAAGATGGGCTTTGGCATTCCGCTGGAGCACTGGCTGCGCGGGCCGCTGCGCGAGTGGGCGGAAGACCTGTTGAGCGAAACGCGCCTGCGCCAAGCCGGCTACCTAGACCCAGCCCCAGTGCGCCGCATGTGGGCCGAACACCTGAGCGGGCAGCGCAATTGGCAGTATTATTTATGGGATGTTTTGATGTGGGAGGCGTGGTTGTGTCACTACTCGAGGTAAGCAACGGATGAGGCTTCTTTTTCTCGTCAACGCTGCCGAATTCTTTGTTTCACACCGCCTTCCGCTCGGCGTGGCAGCGCGCGAGGCGGGTTTCGAAGTTCATGTCGCAACGGCAGCGGGAGCAGCGGTCGAAAAAATCATCGCAGCAGGGTTGACCCACCACGAGCTGCCCTTCTCGCGCAGCGGCACGCATCCCTGGCAGGAAATCAGGACGCTCTGGGCGATTTTCCGGTTACTTGAACGTATCAAGCCAGATTTGGTGCATCTCGTCACCATCAAACCCGTGGTTTATGGCGGTTTGATGGCGCGGCTTTGCCGAGTGCCGTCTATGGTAGCGGCGATATCCGGCCTGGGCACGTTGTTCGTCGCCCCTACACGATTTGGCGGGTTGCGATGGATCGTGGAAAAACTTTACCGTCTCGCATTGGGACACGCGAATAGCCGCGTCATTTTTCAGAATCCTGATGATCAGACAACGCTGCTTGAGATGAAGGCAGTAAAAGCAGAGCAGACGACATTGATTCGCGGTTCCGGCGTGGCGCTCGAAGATTACCCTTATCTGCCTGAGCCAGAGGGAATTCCAGTCGTTTCCTTTGCTGCACGACTCCTTAGGGATAAAGGGGTGTATGAATTCATCGAAGCGGCACGGCAACTCCGGATGCGTGGCGTGAAGGCACGGTTTTGGTTGATTGGCGCTCCTGACCCGGGCAATCCAACTTCGGTGAGCGCCGCGGAAATCGAACGCTGGCGCGCCGAGGGGGTCGTCGAGGTATTGGGCTATCGAAACGACATTGCAGCGCTTTTTGCTCGATCGCACGTTGTCGTATTGCCATCCTACCGCGAAGGCATGCCCAAAGTGCTAATCGAGGCGGCGGCATGTGGGCGGGCCGTGGTCACAACGGATCGACCTGGCTGTCGCGATGCCATCGAGCCTGGGGAAAGCGGCTTGCTGGTACCGGCGCGTGATACCAATGCCTTGGCCGATGCCATCGAACGCTTGATTCGTGATCCAGAGCTACGTCGTCGCATGGGCGAGCACGGCCGCCGTCTTGCAGAGCGTGAATTTGCCATCGAGAAGATTGTGGCGGCGCATTTGGCCATATACCGCGAACTGCTCGAGAAAGTGAGCGCATGATGACATTCATCACCGGGGTTACGGGCTTCATTGGCTGCCGTCTGTGGCAACCTGGGGATCGAGCCCTGGTGCGGCGGCCGGTTGGCTTGCCGGGCGAAGTGGTGGGCGATTTGCTCGATGCGGCAACACTCGCCCGCGCATGCGAAGGCGTCGATGCCGTTTTTCATTGCGCAGGAATGGCCGATGCGGACGCAGCGGATGATGCACTGCACTGGCGCGTCAACTTCGAGGGTACACGCAACTTGCTCACGGCTGCTGCAACGGCAGGCGTGCGGCGCTTCGTGTTTTTTTCCAGCGTCAAGGCGATGGCCGAACCTGGTGCGGAATGCGCCGACGAGGATTTGCCCGGCGAACCGGCGTCGGCTTATGGCCGTGCCAAACGCTTGGCAGAAAACGCTGTGCTCGAAGCCGGCGTGCGTTTTGGCATGCACGTCGTCATCTTACGGCCAGTGCCGGTGTATGGTCGCGGTGGGCAGGGGAATCTCATGCGCATGGCACAGGCTGTGCGTGCCGGCTGGTTCCCTCCTTTGCCCGAGACGGGCAATCGGCGTTCGATCGTGCATGTGGAGGATGTCGTCGCGGCTGCTCGGCTCGTTGCCGAGCGGCCAGAGGCAAATGGCCGCACCTATATCGTCGCCGATCCGCGTCCTTATTCGACGCGCGAGCTATATGATGCGATGCGTGCCGTGCTGCGAAAACCGAATTTGTCCTGGAGCATCCCGGAGGCTTGGCTGCGTGCCGCAGGGCGGGTGAGCCGACGTGCTGAGCTTGCCGTCGAGCGTTTGCTCGGTTCTGCTTGGTATTCGCCGACACGCATCGAGCGCGAGCTCGGCTGGCGGGCGCGTGTGGGGCTTATCGCCGGCTTGCGTGAAATGCTTGAAGTAGAGGATGAGCAATGATCCGTGCCTTTGACATCGTCTTTGCCGCGCTGGGGCTGTTGCTGCTTTCGCCGCTTTTGCTCTTGCTGCTTGTGATCGGCTGGTTTGATACCGGGAAGCCATTGTTCCGGCAGCAGCGTGTCGGTCGTTATCAAAAGCCGTTTATCTTAGTGAAGTTTCGCACCATGCGGCCAGACACGCAATCGGTTGCTACGCATCTGGCCAATCCGTCCGCTGTGACCCCTTTTGGCGCTTTTTTGCGTCGAACCAAGCTCGATGAACTACCGCAGTTGTGGAACGTGTTGAAGGGCGAAATGAGCCTGGTGGGGCCACGGCCTTGTCTGTTCAATCAGACGGAGCTCATTGAAGAACGTGCAGCGCGAGGGGTTTTTGCCGTTCGCCCTGGCATCACCGGACTAGCCCAGATCAAGGGAATTGACATGTCCACCCCGAAACTGCTCGCTGAGACCGATGCGCAGATGCTGAAGGATTTTGGGGTAGCCGCGTATTTCACTTACATCATCAAGACGGTGACTGGCGCAGGTCAGGGCGATCGTATTCGACAGCAATGACGATGAAAATGCTGCTCTCCAGGCTACCAAAACGCTTGATCGCCTTGGTGCATGATGTGCTGTGGGTGCCCTTGGCCATCGTGCTCGCTTATCTCGCACGTTTCAATTTCGAGGAGGTACCGCCTCAGCAGCAGCCTGGCATGTGGATGCTGATGGCAGTTGCACTCGTCGTGCAGCCGATTTCGTTTCAGGCATTTGGCCTATATCGCGGTATCTGGCGGTTTGCTTCGCTTCCCGATCTGGCGCGCATCCTGAAAGCGGTGGTGACGGGAGCTTCGCTGAGCTATGTTGCCTTGTATTTGCTCGAGCGGCTAGAAGGTGTTCCCCGTTCGGTGGTGCTGCTCTATCCCCTTTTTCTCACCCTGGGGCTGATCGGGGATCGGGTGGTATATCGTTGGGTGCAGGACAAAAGACAGCAAATATCGCATCGGGGCGGAAGACGTGCGCTGATCTTGGGAGCAGGGCAGGCCGGCGACATGCTGGTGCGGGATCTGCTGCGCAGTGACAAATATGTCCCCGTGGGTTTTCTGGATGATGCTCCAGACAAGCAGGGGCGTGAGCTCCATGGGGTGCCTGTCTTGGGACCGCTCTCCTCGCTGGAGAAAGAAGTTGTCCAGCGGGGAATCGAAGCGGTGCTGATTGCGATGCCTTCGGCAAGCTCGAGGGTGATCCGCCCGGTGGTGGAGCAGTGCAAACGGCTCGGGGTGCATTGTGTCACGCTGCCTTCTTTGGCCGAGCTTGCCGACGGACGCGTTGGATTGTCCCGCCTGCGGGAGATTCGCATCGAGGATTTGCTGGGCCGAGCGCCAGTGGCGCTGGAGGATGCAAGAATCCGCTCATTTTTGCAGGGGCGCCGTGTATTGGTGACCGGGGCGGGGGGTTCGATCGGTTCGGAAATCTGTCGCCAGGTGCGGCGCTATGGTATTGATCGGTTGGTGATGGTCGATCACGGCGAGTTCAACCTTTACCTGATCGAGCAGGAGATGCGGCGTCTTTCCGGCTCGGGCGAGGTGACGGCGCTGCTCGGTGACGTGCGCGACACCACCCGCATGCGCTGGATCTTCGAGCAGTTTCGTCCCGAAGTGGTGCTGCATGCGGCAGCCTACAAGCACGTTCCGCTGGTAGAGGACAATCCGTTCGAAGGGGTAAAGACCAACGTTTTTGGAACGCGTGGGGTAGCGGATCTGGCCGATGAATTCGGGGTGCAGACGTTCGTTCTGATTTCTACGGACAAGGCGGTGAATCCGACCAATGTGATGGGGGCGAGCAAGCGCATCGCGGAGCTTTATTGCCAGGGATTGAACGCCAGATCTGCGACGGCCTTCATCACGACGCGTTTCGGCAACGTGCTCGGTTCGGCCGGGTCCGTGGTGCCGTTGTTTCGCCGTCAGATCGAGGAAGGAGGGCCGGTAACGGTAACCCATCCCGAGATGACGCGGTATTTCATGACCATACCGGAAGCGGTGAGCTTGGTACTCCAGGCAGCGTCGATGGGACGAGGGGGAGAGATTTTCGTGCTGGATATGGGTGAGCCGGTGAAGGTCTTAGACCTGGCGCAACAGATGATCCAGTTGGCGGGCTATGAGCCGGGAAAGGATATCACGATCGAGTTCATTGGCCTGCGCCCGGGCGAGAAGCTCTTCGAAGAGCTTTTCCATGATGCAGAGCATTTGTTGCCGACGTCTCACCCCAAAATCTTGCTCGCCCAGGCACGATCGTGCGATTTCACTCGCCTCGAGGAAGCGCTGGACGCATTGTGGACGGTTTGCAGTTCAGGAGACGAGGCAGCGCTGCGGGCAGGCTTGAAAGGGGTCGTGCCGGAGTTTCAGGGGTGATCGGTTCTGGTTTCGCGGTGCTCTACGTGTGGCTGTACCGGCGCATCGTGCGCTTTCGCACGCCGGGGGTGTTGCGGCGCGGGTGAGGGTGGAACCAGACAGCCGTCATCTTCCGAAGACGTCTTCGAGCCGCTGGGCATCGAGCACGCGGTCGGCCCAAGTCTCGAGCTCTTCGCTCGATGCAGAGCGCAGGCGCTGCTGCGCCCACTCGGGCAAGGGACCGAAGCGGCGCGTGAGCATGCGTTGCAGCAAAAGCGCTTCGCCTTCGAGCCGACCCTCGAGTCGACCTTCGAGTCGGGCTTCGGTCTTGACTTCTCGTTCCCATTGCTTGAATCGTTCGGCCAGTTGCATGGTGATCTCCCCCAGGTCGTGGGCTTCGGGTACGTCCAGTTCCGGACGCAGGTCGCGCAGTAGATATTCTCGAATCCAGACGGTGAGCAGGCGTTCGAGTTCCACATCGCCGGCAAACCAGCTGTGCAGCGCCGCGGTAAGCCGGGCGAGATCCTGCGGCCGTTGCTGGCGCTTGAGCCGCATGGTGGCCGCGACCACGTTCTTCAGCCCGGCGAGCGTCTCGTCACTATAGGCGTTCTCGTCGATGAGCACGTAGGCCAAGCGCGGCAGGTACTTGGCGAGCGTCTCGGGCGGGTCTTGGGGCAGGAGCTCGGCGATGTCGGTGGCCGCACTCCAGGGTGCTTCGCCGGTATAGAAGACGATGGGCAAGACTGGCGGCAGGCGCCTGCCCTTGATCTGTCCGCCCTTGATGAGGTCCTGATAGAGCAGCCCGACGTAGGTGAGGAGGCGTACCGCCATCCAGGGGTCGACGCTACTTTGGAATTCGATCAGAAGATAGAGGTAGAGCCAGTCTTCACCGGTCTTCACCCGCCAGATGACATCATCGGCGCGTTCGCGCAGGTCTTCGCTCACGTAGCTCGCGGGAACTTTTTCCAGGGTACTGAAGTCGAGCCACCCCAGCCCTTCGGCGGGCAGGAACCCTTCGATGAGGTGCTGCACCACCTTGGGCGAGGAGAAGAGGTGCTTGTAGCTAGCGTCGTGTCGGGCGTTCATGTCCCCTATTGTAGCCGCATCGGGACCAAAGTTCCTGCGGTTGGGCAGCGCTGTCCTTGTTATTCGCAGTGCTCTACGTCTGGCTGTACCGGCGCATCGTGCGCTTTCGCACGCCGGGGGTGTTGCGGCGGGGTGAGCTGGAGGAGAGGTCAGTGCAGGGCGGCGAGCGCGGCTTCCGGTGCCTTGTCGAGCACTTTGAGCAATGCCTTGGCAGCCCCCGTCGGGCGGCGCTTTCCTTGTTCCCAGTTGCGGATGGTGTCCAGCGGAACATTGATCCGCTCGGCAAATTCCACCTGGCTTAGCCCTAAACGCAGGCGGACGCGACGCACGAAGCGGGCGACGTCTTGCATTGCCTCAGCCCCATCGGCAGCGGCCTGTCGGGCAACGTCGGCCTCCGTCGTAGCATCCACCCGTTCGGGATCGATGCGCCCTACATTCAGCGATTCGGGAACTTCGGGGTCAATCCTCATGCGTACGATTTTCATAGTGCTTAATCTCCCGTTGGTTGGCTTTGCGGGCCGAGATGATGCGAATCGCGCCATTCCTTGGTGTATAGATCACGACGAAGAGCCGACCTTCGATCTTGCCCATCAACTGGTAACGTTCCTCGCCGTAGTTGTATCGGGTATCAGCTTGGATCAGGCGGTTCGGATCGAAGAAGGCTCTGGTCGCATAGGCGAAATCAAACCCACGCTCGAGGAAGCACGCTTCGCTTTTTGCCTCATCCCATTCGAAATCCATGGCTCAATTGTAGTTCAATGGACTACAAGTCACAAGGTATAAGGTGGCATTACTTCGGCGGCCCCTGCTCCAGCTCGAGCTTCAGCCGGGTGAGGACGCGGGTTTGCAGCAATGCCATCTCTTCGGCGAGGATTTGTGGCAGGCGCCGTTCGATCCAGCGCAGTTGTGCTTCGGCGGCGGGGGTGAGGTTCTGATTGGGCGAGGGCGAGGGGGACGAGGCGCTTGCGGGGGAGGGCGTGTCGACCACTTCCGTGAGGAGCGGCAGGTCGTCGACGGGAAGCGGCGGGGCGGCAGGGGAGGGGTCGTTGGTCGGGGTCATGGGGTCGGGGCCTTGCGGGGGATGGCCTGGACGTCGTGCCCTTCGGCGCGGTAGCGACGAAAACGTTCTCGCGCGGGGGCTTTGTCGTTTTCCTGGGGGCCGACGATTTCCAAAACCCATTCGCTGTTCCGATCCAGCTCGGGATGGGAGCGGGCGAGCTGGATGAGGACGGGGCGCGGTGGGATGGGCGCTTCGGCCGTGAGGAGGACGATGGGGGTTTGCCCGGCGAGCGGCGAGCCGGCGGGGACGTTGGGCAGGAAAGCGCCGGATTCCTGGGTCCAGAGGCGGTGGGCCAGGGTGGCGAGCATGGTTTCGTCTTCCAGGCGCACGGCCACTTTTTGCCCGGCGCGGTAGGCGCGGGCGGCGAGCTCGTAGGCGAGCGCGAGCGGCTCGGGCACGTCGTAATAGAAGCGGACGTGCGCCATGGGAGGAGTCAGTCGCCCTGACGCCGGGCGGCGGCGCGCTCGAGGAGGAATTCGACGAGCAGCGGCACGGGGCGGCCGGTGGCGCCTTTTTTCTCGCCGGAGCGCCAGGCGGTGCCGGCGATGTCGAGATGCGCCCAGGGGACGTTTTCGACGAAGCGGGCGAGGAAACAGGCAGCGGTGATGGAGCCGGCGGCGCGGTCGGTGCTGACGTTGGCCACGTCGGCGAAATTGCTCTTGAGCGCTTCCTGGTATTCGTCCCACAGCGGCAGCTGCCAGGCGGGGTCGGCGGCGCGTTCGCCGCTTTCGAGGAGCGCTTGGGCGAGGGTTTCGTCGTTGCTCATGAGGCCGGTGGCTTCCTTGCCGAGGGCGATGACGATGGCGCCGGTGAGCGTGGCGACGTCGATGAGGCACTCGGGGCGGTATTCGCGCTGGGCGTAGGTGAGGGCATCGCACAGGATGAGCCGCCCTTCGGCGTCGGTGTTGAGGATCTCCACCGTGCGTCCGGCGAGCGTGCGCACGACGTCGCCCGGGCGGGTGGCCGTGCCGCTGGGGAGATTCTCGGTGGCGGGGACGATGGCCACGACGTCGAGCGGGAGCTTGAGCCGGGCGACGGCTTCTAGTGTGCCGAGTACGGCGGCGGCGCCGCACATGTCGAATTTCATCTCGTCCATCTGGGCGGCTGGCTTGAGACAGATGCCGCCCGAATCGAAGGTGATGCCTTTGCCGATGAGGACGATGGGGCGGCGCTTGCCGCGTTTCTCGCCGCTGCCGCGGTATTCGGCCACGATGAACTTGGGCGGAGTCTTGCTGCCGGCGGCCACGGCGAGGAAGGCACCCATGCCGAGGCGCTCCGCGTCTTCGCGCTCGAGCACCTGGACCTTGAGCTCGTACGCCTTGCCGAGTTCGAGCGCCGTTTCGGCGAGCTTGGCAGGGGTGCAGAGGTTGGGCGGGAGGTTGCCGAGCTCGCGGGCGCGCGCCATGCCGGCGGCGATCGCGCGGCCTTCTTCGAGGGCAGCGAGTTCATTGGGAGAGAGGGGCGTGGACAGCGGCAGTTCGATGCGTTCGGCGCCGCGTGGTTTCTTGCCGTTGGTGGTTTTGGTGGCGTCGTAGGCATAAGTGGCGTCTTCGAGCGCCGTGGCCAGACGGCGCAGACGTTCGGTGAGCGTGGTTCCGGGCACTTCGATCTCGGCGAGCGCCACGACCGCCGTACCGACGGGGCCGTTGGCGAGCGCGGCGGCGGCAGAACGCACCGCTTTCATCCAGGCGCGGCGATCGAGCTTGGCGCGCGGCCCCAGCGAGACGACGTGTAGGCGTTCGGCGTCCAGCCCCGGGAGCGTGGTGTAGGTGTGCAGGCTTCCGGCTTTGTCGAGATCGGTTTCCTCATTGAGCAGCGCCGTGAGCTTGCCTTTGCTGAGTTTGTCGAGACGCTTGGCGAGCGGCATGGGCTCGTCGGCGAAGACGGGGAGCACGAAGGAGGTGGCAGGGATTTTTTCGGCGGGCTGTACGTTTATGGTAAATTCCACGGGCTCACTCCTCGCAGTCGGTCCAATGATCTTTCGTCGTAGCATTTTAGCCGAGATCGTACAGAACGCGGCAATGGCGGCCTTCGGGCTGCTCGCCGTGGCCTTGACCGTGCTCGTGGTGCGGCTGGTCTCGCAGGCGGCGAGCGGTGATCTTCCTTCGGATTTGTTGGGTACGGTGCTTGGCTTGAGCATGCTCAGCCAGGTGCCCCTGGTGTTGGTGCTGGGAGGGTTCGCGGGCGTTCTGCTCACGGTGCAGCGGCTGGCACGCGATTCGGAGCTGATCGTGTGGCGGGTGGCCGGCGTGTCACGGATAAAATTTTATGATCCTCTGATCGTTTTCGTGATGCCGCTGTCGGCCGTGGTGCTGTGGTTTACGCTGTGGGTATCGCCTTGGGCCGATCGGCAGCGGGCGGAGCTGGAGGCGAGCGCCGCGACGCGCGACGAGACGCAGAACGTCGCTCCGGGGGTGTTTCGTGAGTCGGGTGATGGGCGCAGAGTGTTCTTCGTGATGACGACGGGGGAAGGGCGGAATCAGCTCTTCGCACGTCTGTTGCACGACGGTAAGACTTCGGTGGTGTTGGCCGGCGGTGTCGAGCTCTTTCAGCGCGACGGGGCGCAGTGGATTCGCCTGCACGACGGGCGCCGCTACGACGAAGGAGATACGCCGTTGGCTTTTCGGGTCGAGCAATTCACCTGGCAGGAGTTGCTGCTGCAATCGAAGACTTCCGATGTCCCGAAATTCAAGTTGAAAACGGTATCGCTCGAGCGGCTACTCATGAAACCGGGACGAGAGGAACTCGCCGAGCTCACCCGGCGCCTGGGATTGCCGATGGCGGTGGTCCTGCTCACGCTCATGGCGTTGCCTCTGGGTGAGTCGAGTCCGCGCACGAGCAAGGGGTATACCTTGGTCCTGGCGCTGCTCATCTTCGTGGCCTATACGAACTTCATCAATGTGAGTTATGGCTGGATCGCCCGCGGCAAATTACCATTCACTGCGGGATTGGCCTTGCCCCATGCCTTGGCGCTCGTCACGTGGTTGGCCTTGTTGCTGTGGCGGAGGAAGCGCGGATGAAGGTATTGACGCGCTGGATCGTGTCGGAAGTCTTGCGAGCTACCGCGCTGGTGGCGGCATTGTTCGCTGCGCTGTTTCTTTTCTTCGATTTCGTCGATCAGATCGAAGACATCGGCCGCGGGACCTACGGCTTGAAAGAAGCCTTGCTCTACGTCGTGCTGCGGCTGCCTTCGCGGCTCTACGAGTTGCTGCCGATCGCTTTTCTGGTGGGAACCTTGGCGGCATTGGCGCAAATGGCGCGCCATTCGGAGCTGGCGGTGCTGCGCGCTTCCGGCATGTCGGTGGCAGCGCTATGGGGCAAGTTGGCGCTGGCTGCGACGATCATGGGCCTGGTGATTCTGGCCGTGGGGGAATGGCTGGTTCCCCCCTCGGAGCAGTTTGCCCGGCTTTTTCGTGGCAATGCCTTAGGGTCGAGCGACGTTTCGACCGATTTGCGCTCGGGGCTGTGGATCCGGGACGGGGACGATTTCATCAACGTGCGACGTGTCGCGCGCGATGGGCGATTGCGCTCCTTGGAGATCTTCCGCTTCGGTTCGGATCGGACCTTGACGGCGATCGATCGGGTGGCAGAGGCGAAATTCGACGCGGAGCATGGAGTTTGGCGGCTGAAAGAGGTGCAGCGGCGCCGCTTCGCTGCGGATCGCATCGTGGCCGAATCCATGCCGGAGCTGGAGTGGCAAACCGAGCTCACCCCCAACGTGCTGGCGGTGCTGACGATGGAGCCCTCGCGCATGACGATGTGGGCGCTCTATACCTTCAGCCGCCATTTGTTGCGCAATGGGCAGAATGCGGATCGCTATCTGCAGGCGCTCTTGCGCAAGTCGATCTATCCGCTGACGGCCTTCGTGATGGCTACCCTGGCTTTGCCTTTTGCGCTGGGTCACGCGCGAGGGACGCCGATCGGCTTCAAGGTGTTTCTGGGGACCTTGCTCGGGGTGGCGTTCCATCTGCTCAATTCGCTTTCGAGCAATCTGGGCGTATTGGTGGGATGGTCGCCTTGGCTGGCCGCAGCGCTGCCGGGGATCGCCTTCATGGCGCTCGCACTCCTGATGATGCGTTGGGTGGAGCGGCGCTGAGGAGAGGAAAAAGAAAAGGCCCGCGAGGGCCTTTTCTGAGTGCCGTTTGGCGCAGGAAGAACGCAGAGCTTACTGCTGCGCGGCGCTTTCCTGGGTTTTGCGCACGATCTTTTCCTTGATGCGGGCGGCTTTACCGCTGCGCTCGCGCAGGTAGTAGAGCTTGGCGCGGCGCACGTCGCCACGGCGCACGACTTTGATCGAAGCGACCAAAGGGGAATAGAGCTGGAAAGTGCGCTCCACCCCCTCACCCGAGGAAATCTTGCGTACGATGAAGGAAGAGTTGAGACCGCGGTTGCGACGGGCGATGACCACGCCTTCGAAGGTTTGCAGCCGTTCGCGGTTGCCTTCTTTCACCTTGACTTGTACGGCGACGGTGTCGCCGGCGCGAAAGTCGGGGATGGATTTATCCGCGGTGAGCCGGGCGATCTCTTCGCGTTCGATCTGTTCGATCAGGTTCATCAGGAACTCCTGGTAGCAAAAACGCCCCTTGGCGGGGCTGGTTGCGTGCAGAGCAGCCCGGAAGTCAGGCTGATGCCTCGCGTTTCTCTTCTTGCTCGAGTTCTTCGAGCAGGCGCGATTCTAGCACGGAAAGGGGGCGGGAGGCGAGGAGATCCGGCCGTAGCGCGCGGGTGCGGCGCAGGCGTTCCTTGAGGCGCCAGCGTGCGACCGCTTCGTGGTTGCCCGAGCGCAGCACTTCGGGCACCGCTCGGCCTTCGAAGACTTCGGGGCGGGTGTAGTGGGGGTGATCGAGTAGGCCGCCGACGTAAGAGTCGGCTTCGGCCGACTGCGCGTCGCCCAGCGCTCCGGGCAATTGGCGGATCACCGCGTCGAGCACGACCATGGCGGCGAGCTCGCCGCCGGTGAGGACGAAATCGCCGAGGGAGAGCTCTTCGTCCACTTCGGCTTCGATCACACGCTGATCGATGCCCTCGTAACGGCCGCAGAGCAGAATGAAAGACGGGCGTGCGGCAAGCCGCATCACTTCGGCGTGATCGAGCCGCCTGCCTTGAGGCGAGAGGTAGATGACCGGGCCGGGGGTGCCGACCGCGCGGAGCTGCTCGGCGCGAGCGTGGCGCAGGGCGGCAGTGAGCGGTTCGGGCCGCATGAGCATACCGGGGCCGCCGCCGTAGGGGCGGTCATCGACGCGCCGGTGCGGATCGTGGGTGAAGTCCCGCGGATCGTGCAGCGCCAGTTCATAGAGACCGCGTTCGTGCGCGCGCCGGGTGACGCCGTGCTCGGTCAGCGCAGCGAACATGGCGGGGAAGATCGTGACGACGTCGTAGCGGCGCATCGGCTACCAGTCGGGGTCCCAGTCGACGGTGATGCGGTGCCCGGGCAAGTCGACGTCGAGCACGTAGGCGCGCACGAAGGGGATGAGGTGGGTGCGATCGTGCGCGTCGTCGCGCACGGAGAGGACGTCGTTCGCGCCGGTGGTGATGAGCTCGGCGACGCGGCCCAGCGGCGCGCCGCTCTTCGTATATACCTCGGCACCGATCAAATCGCCCCAGTAGTATTCGTCTTCTTCGGGCTCGGGCAGGGCCTCGCGCGGTGCGCCGATGTACCAACCTTGGTAAGATTCGGCGCTGGTGCGATCGTCGATGCCGGAAAACTTGACGATGATCCCCCGGCCGTGTTGGCGCAGCTCGGCGAGCGTCAAAGTCTGCCAAGATTCCAAGGGAGCATCGGGGGCGGGCGCGACCCACCAATGGGGCATTTCGGCCCAGGAACCGGGGTCGTCGCCGTATGCGTGGAGTTTGAACCAGCCTTTGATGCCGAACGGGGCGACGAGTCGCCCCAGGACGACGATGGCCATGGGGCGAGATTCAGGCGGCGTTCTGGCGCGCTTGCTTGACGAGGCGGCGCACGGTGGGGGAGAGCTGGGCGCCTTGGCTGGTCCAGTACTCGATACGACCGAAGTCGATGGACAATCCTTTTTCGTTGCCGGCGGCGAGCGGGTTATAGAAACCGACGCGCTCGATGAAGCGACCGTCGCGGCGGTTGTGCGAATCGGTGACCACCAGGCTGTAGAAGGGGCGCTTCTTGGCGCCGCCACGGGCGAGACGGATGACGACCATGCGTGTTCCTCGATGTGCGATATGACCGAAAACCGCGGATTATACGGGCTTCAGGAAAAGGAATCAATGCCGTTCCGGCACGAGGCGGCGTAAGCGCTCGGGCACGGCGTATTCGATCACGATGCGGCCGCGTTCGTCGCGCAGCACATGGATGCCGCGCTCGGGGTAGAGGTAGTGGCGCGTGTCGCTTTCTTCTTCTTTCCAACCGTAGGGGGCCGGACCAAAACGCTCGCGGATGACCGCTTCGTCGAGACTCGCTTTGGGCAGAAAAGTGACGAGGGTGAGCGTGAGCCCGGAAAAAGGCGCGAGCTCCGCCTCTTTGAGTTCGACTTTGCGCGCGCCGCCAGCCGTGGGTGCCTTTTTGCTGCGGCGGGAAAATTCACGCTCGAGGAGAGCGGCGTCGCCTTCGAAACGCAGGATCAGTTTGCCCTCGATGTAGCCGGCGGTGAAATCGGGATAATAGGCTTCGAGCACGGGGGTGTTTCCCTCTCGCCCGAGAATGGCCCACTCGCCCTCGTCGCCGAGGTGGCGGCGGGCGTCGGCCACGGTGCTGCCTCCCAGGGTGAGGCCGAAGACGACGGGGCGACCGCGCTCGTCGAGCGTGACGCGCCACGGCAGTGGAGGCTCGGGTGCGGAAGTCCGCATGGCTGGCGGAGGGTGCCATAGGAGGCGCAAGAGTGGAGCGACGATGATGCCCAGCAGCGTCAGCCCCAGAATCCAATAGAGTTGGCGCAAATGGATTTTCTTTCTGGCCATGGGGTTCAGCGTAGCTCCGATTCGATTTCGGCGAAGGTTTGTGGTCGCGGGTCGATGGGAATTTCCATGCCGAGCTGGCGGGCGATCTGGGTCACGGAAAAAATGCCGCGGATGCTGATCCGGCCATCGCGCTGCTGAGCCACGAGCAGGTGGTGACGCCCGCATTCCTGCAAGGTGGCGACGACGTTGCCCACCTTGGCATGGAGGATGTCTTCGAGCAGGACCGCGTCGACTTGCGCAAAGGAGGTCATGATGTGGCGCACCAGAACTTCTTCGCGTTTGAGGTGGTTTTCATGGGCGAAGCGCATGGGTTTTTCGCCGAGGAGGTCATTGGCGGTGAGAATACCCAACAAAGTACCCGACGGATCGAGCACCAGCAGTAAGCGCACGCCGCGGCGGATCATGCGCTCCTCGGCAGCGACGAGCGATTCGTCGGGGTGGGCGGTGACGGGGCGCACCCGCTCGAGATCGGTCATCACTTCGATCGCGGGGGAATCCAGCGTGACCTGACGGGCAGCCTCCTCGTTGGGCTGGTCGATCGTCGTGCCGGGAGTAAGGTGAAAGCGGCGCAGGGGTTTCCATGACGAAAATATGTTCATCTCCTCCGTCCTTTGGGTGTTTCCTCTGCATCATAGACGATGCGATGCCGGAAAGGAAGGGTGCGGCGGACGGTATAATCGGTGTTTTCCGCAAAGGGTCGACGGTCATCCAATGAGCGAAATCGTCTCGTTCGCAGGGGGCGCCGCCTGGTCGGCGCCGCGGTTGCAGCGTCTGGCGCGGCGTCTGGCCGCGGCGATCGGCCGGGAGGCGACGTTGTCGGCGCAACAGTGGTTCTGGGCCGAGTGCGAGGCACCGCTCGACGCGCTTGCCCGCGGGCGTCTCATGGAGCTGCTGGCGGCGCAGCCGGCACCGGCGCAGGCGCCGGCGCAGGCGCCGGCGGACGTGCTGGTGGTGCTGCCGCGCTTCGGCACGATCTCGCCGTGGTCCTCCAAGGCCACCGACATCGTGCGCCAGTGCGGGCTTTCGGCGGTGCGCCGGGTGGAGCGCGGTATCGTCTATCGGCTCGAGGGCTTCGGGCGGCTGTCGCAGGCGCAGCGCGAGGCAGTGGCGGCGCTGCTGCACGATCGCATGACGGAATCGGTCGTCCACGATCCGGCCGAAGGGGTGAGACTCTTTGCGCATTTTCCGCCCAAACCGCTCGAGACGGTGCCGCTCTTGCGGGAAGGACGCGCGGCGCTGGAGGCGGCGAACCGCGCCATGGGCCTGGCGCTCTCCGACGACGAGATCGACTATCTGCTCGACGCCTACCGGCGCATGCGGCGCGATCCGACCGACGTCGAGCTCATGATGTTTGCTCAGGCCAATTCCGAGCATTGCCGGCACAAGATCTTCAACGCGCGCTGGGTCATCGACGGCCAGGAGCAGGAAAAGTCCCTCTTCCAATGGATTCGCGACACGCACGCGGCGCATCCCGAAGGCACCATCGTGGCTTATGCCGACAACGCGGCGGTGTTCGAGGGGCGGGAGTGCGAAGTGCTGCATCCCGACACCGACGGCGTGTGGCGCGCCCATCGTGAGCGCATGCATTTTCTCGGCAAGGTCGAGACGCACAATCATCCCACGGCGATCTCGCCTTTCCCGGGTGCGGCCACGGGTGCGGGCGGCGAGATCCGCGACGAGGGTGCCACCGGCCGCGGCGCCAAGCCCAAGGCGGGGCTTGCCGGCTTCACTGTCTCCAACTTGCATTTGCCCGACTTCGAGCAACCCTGGGAGCGCGCTCATGGGCGACCCGGGCGCATCGCTTCGCCCCTGGAGATCATGATCGAGGGGCCGATCGGGGCGGCGGCGTTCAACAACGAGTTCGGCCGTCCCAACCTGGCGGGGTATTTCCGTACCTTCGAGCTCGAGGTCGACGGCGAGGTGCGCGGCTACCACAAGCCCATCATGATCGCCGGCGGGGTGGGCGCGATCCAGGCGCGGCAGGCGAAGAAAGTCGGCTTCGCGCCGGGTACGCTGCTGATCCAGCTCGGCGGGCCGGGGATGCTGATCGGCCTGGGCGGCGGGGCGGCCTCTTCGGTGAGCGCGGGCACGAACGAGGCGGAGCTCGATTTCGCCTCGGTGCAGCGCGGCAACCCGGAGATGCAGCGCCGCTGTCAGGAGGTGATCGATCGTTGCTGGCAGCTTGGCATCGACAATCCCATTCTCTCCATCCACGACGTGGGGGCCGGGGGGCTGTCGAACGCCTTGCCCGAGCTCGTCGATGGGGCCGGGCTGGGGGCGCACATCGAACTGCGCGAAATCCCGATCGAGGAGCCGGGCATGAGCCCGCGCGAGATCTGGTGCAACGAGGCGCAGGAGCGCTATGTGTTGGCCGTGGCGCCGCAGCAGCTCGAGCGCTTCGCCGCCATCTGCGCGCGCGAGCGCTGCCCCTTCGCGGTGGTGGGCGAGGCGAGCGAGGACGGCATGCTCGTCGTGCACGATCGGCTCTTCGGCAACGATCCGGTGCGCATGGAAATGGAGACGCTGCTGGGCAAGCCGCCGAAGATGGTGCGCCATGTCTCGCGCCGGGCGATCCACCTTCCACCCTTCGATCTCACCCCGATCGCGCTCGACGAGGCGATCGAACGGGTGCTGGCGCTGCCGGCGGTGGCGAGCAAGAAGTTCCTCGTCACGATCGGGGATCGCACCGTCGGCGGCTTGACGGCGCGCGACCAGCTGGTGGGGCGCTGGCAGGTGCCGGTGGCCGACGTGGCGGTCACCTCGGCCGATTTCACGGGATACGCGGGCGAGGCCTTTGCCATGGGCGAGCGCACGCCGCTTGCCTGCGTCGATCCGGCCGCCTCGGGGCGCATGGCGGTGGGCGAGGCGATCACCAACCTCGCCGCGGCCGACGTGGCCGAACTCACGCGGGTGAAACTCTCGGCCAACTGGATGGCGGCGGCGGGGCATCGTGGCGAGGATGCGCGGCTCTACGAGACGGTCGCGGCCGTGAGCCGCTTCTGCCAGGCGGTGGGGCTTGCGATTCCCGTGGGCAAGGATTCGCTCTCCATGAAGACGGCTTGGCGCGAGGCCGACGGCAGCGAGCGCGAGGTGGTCTCGCCCGTGTCGCTCATCGTCACGGCCTTCGCCCCGGTTGAGGACGTGCGCCGCACGCTCACGCCGGAGCTCGTGCGCGATGGCGCGCGCGAGACGGAACTGGTGCTGATCGACCTGGGCGAGGGGAAAAACCGCCTGGGAGGCTCGGCGCTCGCCCAGGTGTATGCCTCGGTGGGCGAGCAGGCGCCGGACGTGCGCCCCGAGGCGTTGGCGGGGTTCTGGCGCGCGCTGCGGGCACTGCGCTCGCGCGGCCTGGTGCTCGCTTACCACGACCGCTCCGACGGCGGCTTGCTCGCCTGCGCCGCCGAGATGATGTTCGCCTCGGGCTGCGGCCTTTCGCTGCAGCTCGACACGGTGGCGATCGGCGGCGCTTGCCTGGACGTGGATTCGACCAAGCGATCCGACACCGTGCTGGGACGGCGCAACGACGCGGTGCTCTCGGCCCTCTTCGCCGAGGAGTTGGGGGCGCTCATCCAGATCGAGCGCGACCGGCGCGAGGAGGTGCGCGAGATCCTGCGCGAACACGGCGTGGCGCATCACTTCGTCGGCACCTTGAACGACCGCGACGAACTGCGCCTGTGGCATGGCGGGCAACTCCTCTACGCCGCCCCGCGCACGGCGCTGTGGCAGCGCTGGAGCGAAGTGAGCCGGCGCATCGCCCGCTTGCGCGATGACGAAACCTGCGCCGAGGAAGAGTTCGCCGCGCTCGCCGATGCCGAGGATCCCGGTCTTTCCTGCGCGCTTACTTTCGAAGTGGGCAAGGCGCCCATGGTGGCAAGCGGGGTGCGCCCGCGCGTGGCCATCCTGAGGGAGCAGGGGGTCAACAGCCACGCGGAAATGGCCGCGGCGTTTTCCCGGGCAGGGTTCGAGGCCGTGGACGTGCCGATGACCGATCTCATCGCCGGCAGGCGACGGCTCGACGAATTCAAGGGGATCGCCGCCTGCGGCGGGTTTTCCTACGGCGACGTGCTCGGAGCCGGGGCGGGTTGGGCCAAGGCCATCCTCTACCATGAAACGCTGCGGGCGCAGTTCGCGGCCTTCTTCGCCCGCGAAGACAGCTTCGCGCTGGGAGTGTGCAACGGCTGCCAGATGATGGCGCAGCTCGCCCCCATCATCCCCGGGGCGGCGCATTGGCCCCGCTTCGTGCGCAACCGCAGCGAGCAGTTCGAGGCGCGCTTCGTGATGGTGGAGGTGCTCGAGAGCCCTTCCATCTTCTTCGCGGGGATGGCGGGCAGCCGCCTGCCCATCGTCGTGAGCCACGGCGAGGGGCGCACCGAGTTCGTCTCGTCCGAACAGGCTGCCAAGGCGATCGCGACGCTGCGCTACGTCGATCACCGCGGCGCCCCTACTGAGCGCTATCCCTTCAACCCGAACGGCTCCGCAGGCGGCTCGACGGGCTTCACCACGCCCGACGGCCGCTTTACCATTCTCATGCCGCATCCGGAACGCGCTTTCCGCACGGTGCAATGGTCCTGGGCGCCGGCCGGCCTGGGCGAGGAATCGCCGTGGTTCCAGCTCTTTCTCAATGCGCGTCGCTGGGTGGGGTGAAAAAGCCGCGAGCGCGCGCCATCGCAGAGGGGCTGGCACTACCGATCTGCAATCAGTCGCTCGATGGCCGCGCGATAGACCACCATGTCCTCGCGCTTGGCGATGGCCAGCACCAGCACGACCAGAGCATCGTCCTCGACCTGATACACCAGCCGGTAGCCCTGCTTGAGCAGTTTGATCTTGTAGCAGTCGCGTAAATCCCCGTGCAATTCCGCGCCGGGGACGCGCGGCTGCTCCAGACGCTTCTCGAGTAGTTTCTTGAAGGCGGCTTTGAGGCTGCCGTCCAGGGCGTTCCATTCCTCCAGCGCTGCAGGCAGAAACTTCAGGCGATATTTCGTTGCCCCGGACGAAGGATCAGAGCTCGTCAAGATCCACCTCGATGGCGCTGTCCTTCATGGCCAGACGTCGGCGGGCTAAATCGACCAAATCGCGGTCGGCCAACTCTTCGACCAGCGCTTCGAAGAGCTTGGGAGTGATCAGGTAGAAGGCTGGACGGTTGTGGTTGAGTACCGCCACGGGTTTCTCGCCTGCGGCACGCAGCACCCGTGCCGGGTTGCGCTTGAACTCGGATATGCTGATGGAGTAGTTGGCGTAGATTGCATCCATGATGTGTTCCCTTCAAAGTAACGGCTACGAATATAGCGCTAAATATAGTGCTTTTCTCGAGAGATGTGGAGTGTGTCGTTCTAATATCTTGTAAAAACACCCTCTCTTGTAAAATCCCCCTCGATGGTGCTATAGTTCGTCATCTCGTCCGGGCAAACTTGCTAAGTTGCCCGGATTTCCGGTTGGCAAGCAAACGGAAATGGGCTCTTCTGGCCCATTTTTTTTTCTCGGGTGAAACATGGTGGATCTGGAAGCCTTGGTCGAGCAGGTGGTGTCAGGCATGGGGTTCGAGCTCGTCGATTTCGAAGTCTCGCCCCGGGCCCGCATTCTGCGTGTGTTCATCGACATCGAACGGGGCGTCACCGTCGATGACTGCGCCACGGTGAGCGACCAGCTGCAGCGCGTGTTCGAGGTCGAGGACATCGACTACGATCGATTGGAAGTCTCTTCGCCCGGGCTCGACCGGGTGCTGAAGAAACCACGTGATTTCGCCCGTTTCGTCGGCGCTCAGGTCCAGCTCAAGCTGCGCGAACCCTGGCAGGGGCGCAAGAACCTGAAAGCGGAACTGCTGGGCATCGAAGAGGATCGGGTGCGCGTCTCGAGCGACCTGGGAGAACATGAATTCGCGTTGGCGGAGATCGACCGGGCCCGCCTCGTCCCTCAATTCGACGGTTTCGGAGGTAAAAAACAATGAGTCGAGAACTGCTGTTGCTGGTCGATGCGCTGGCCCATGAAAAGAACGTCTCCAAGGACGTCGTCTTCGCTGCCCTTGAAGCGGCGCTCGCCTCCGCCACGAAGAAGCATCTCCATGAAGACGCCGACGTGCGCGTGGAGATCGACCGCTCCACCGGCACCTACCGCGCCTGGCGGCGTTGGCTGGTGCTGCCCGATGCCGAGGTGACCAACGACGAGCGCGAGATGGGGCTCATCGACGCGCGCGAGATCAATCCGGACATCCGCGTGGGCGAGTATTACGAGGAAGAGATTCCGGTGCAGGACCTTGGGCGGATCGGGGCGCAGACGGCCAAGCAGATCGTGCTGCAGAAGATCCGCGACGCCGAGCGCGAGCAGATCCTCGAAGAATTCCTCTCGCGCAACGAAACGCTCGTCTCCGGCACCATCAAGCGCATGGAGCGCGGCAACGCCATCGTCGAGATCGGCCGGCTGGAAGCGCTCCTGCCGCGCGAGCAGATGATTCCGCGCGAGGCGCTGCGCGTCGGCGATCGCATCAAGGCGGTGGTCATCCGGGTCGACCGCAGCGGCCGCGGGCCGCAGCTGATCCTCTCGCGCACCTCGCCCGAGCTGGTCGTCAAGCTCTTCGAGCTGGAAGTCCCCGAGATCGAGGAGGGGCTCATCGAGATCAAGGGCTGCGCCCGCGACCCCGGTTTGCGCTCCAAGATCGCCGTGCATTCGAAGGATCCGCGGCTCGATCCGGTGGGTACCTGCGTGGGGATGCGCGGCTCGCGCGTGATGGCGGTCCGCAACGAGATCGCCCAGGAACAGATCGACATCATCGTCTGGTCGCCCGATCCGGCGCAGTACGTGATCGCGGCGCTGCAGCCGGCCGAGGTGCTCTCCATCGTGGTCGATGAAGAAAAGCATGCCATGGACGTGGTGGTCGACGACGCGAACCTCGCCATCGCCATCGGCCGCGGCGGCCAGAACGTGCGGCTCGCCTCCGAGCTCACCGGTTGGACCATCAACTTGCTGAGCCAGGCCGAGTCGCAGCAGAAACAGGAAGAGGAACGGCAAACCTTGCGCGCCCTCTTCATGGAGAAACTCGATGTCGACGAGGAGCTCGCCGATCTCTTGATCGATGAGGGGTTTACCTCGCTCGAAGAGATCGCCTACGTGCCGCTCTCCGAAATGCTGGCGATCGAAGGGTTGGACGAGGAGACGGTGCAGGCGCTGCGTGAACGCGCCCGTACGGCACTGCTTTCCGAGGCGATCGCCATCGAGGAGGCGCTCGAAAAGGTGGAGCCGGCGCTCCTGGAACTCGAGGGAATGGACAAGGAACTTGCCGTGAAGCTCGCCCGCCAGGGCATCACCCGGCTCGACGATCTGGCGGAACTGGCGACCGACGAGCTCGCCGAATTGACCGGCATCGACCATGAGCGCGCCGCCGATCTGATCACCAAGGCGCGCGCACATTGGTTCGAGTAAGGGGGTAGTAGGATGGAAGCAAAGAACGTCAAGGAATTCGCCGACGAGCTCAGGCTCGACGTGCAACGCCTGCTCGACCAGTTCCAGCAGGCAGGAGTCGTGAAAAAAAGTGCCGAGGATCCCGTCACGGCCAAGGACAAGGCGCAATTGCTCGCCTTTCTCAAGCGTCAGCACGGCGAAGGCGGCAGTGGCAAGATCACGCTCACGCGCAAGGAAACCACCGCCCTGCGCGCGACCGACGCTCAGGGACGGGCGCGCACGGTACAGGTCGAGGTGCGCAAGAAACGGGTGCTCGTCAATCGCGACGAGGTACTCGCCAAAGCGAAGGAAGAGCAGGCCAAGCTCGAGGCGGCGCTGAAGGCGGCGCAAGCAGTGGAGACGGCAGCGCGCCCGACTCCTACCGCCGAAGAGGCGGCTCCTGCCGTACCAACCGAGACCACACCCCAGGCCGGGGCCGCACCGATCTCTGCCGAAGCGCGACACCTTCCCAGTGAAACCACTGCATCCATCGCCGAAGAAAAACCTTCGGTGGAGGAAACTCCCGGAGAAGTTTTCGAGCCGGTCGCGACCGAGGCGCCTGCCGTGGCGGCGCCGGCCGAAGTCGCAGCGCAAGCGCCTGCCGCCGTCGAACCCAAGGCCGCCGAACCTCAGCCGGCCCCGGCGGCGCCCAAGGCGAAACTCACGCGGACTGCCCCCCCGGTGGCCTCCATTCTGTCGCCTGAAGAGCTCGCCCGCCGGGAGGCCGAAGCGAAGCGCCAGGCCGAGTTGCGCGCTCGCCAGGAGGCCGACTTGCGCGCCAAGCGCGAGCGTGAGCTCGCCCGTCAGGCGCGTGCCCAGGCGCAACTGCAGGAAGAGGCGGCGAAAGCCAAAGAGGCCGCCGAGGCGGCCGCAGCGGCTTCTGCTCCGGCAGCAGCCAAACCGGCCACTGAAGAGCGTCCGACCCTGCACAAGGCGAAAGACAAAGAGAAGAAGGTCGAGAAGAAAACCGAGGAGCGCGTACCCGGCAAGCGCGGCGGGCTCAAGGTACGGGCACTCGACGATGGCAGCGCCGGTTGGAAAGGCGGCGGCAAGGCAGGCAAGGCGGGCAAGCGTGCCGCCCGCGGTGCCGAGTCGCATGAATTCCAAGCGCCGACCGAACCGATCGTGCGCGAGGTCCATGTGCCTGAGACCATCACCGTGGCCGAATTGGCGCACAAGATGGCGGTCAAGGCCACCGAGGTCATCAAGACCATGATGAAGATGGGCATCATGGCCACCATCAACCAGGTCATCGACCAGGAAACGGCCATGATCGTGGTCGAAGAGATGGGGCACAAGGCCGTGCCCGCCCGTCTGGACGAACCGGATGCCTTCCTCGAAGAAGTGAGCGCGCAGCACTACGAAGAAAAACCGCGCCCGCCGGTAGTCACCGTCATGGGCCACGTCGACCACGGGAAAACGTCGCTCCTCGACTACATCCGCCGCACCAAGGTGGCTGCAGGCGAGGCGGGCGGCATCACGCAGCACATCGGGGCGTATCACGTGGAAACGCCGCGCGGCACCATCACTTTCCTCGACACGCCGGGCCACGAGGCCTTCACGGCCATGCGGGCGCGTGGAGCGCAAGCCACTGACATCGTGGTGCTGGTGGTGGCCGCCGACGACGGGGTGATGCCGCAGACGCGCGAGGCGATCCACCACGCGCGCGCCGCCGGTGTACCCATCATCGTGGCCGTCAACAAGATCGACAAGCCCGACGCCAACCCGGAACGCGTGCGCCAGGAACTGGTGGCCGAAGGCGTGATCCCCGAAGAATACGGCGGCGACACCATGTTCTACAACGTCTCGGCCAAGATGGGGCAGGGGATCGACGAGCTGCTCGAAGGCATCCTGCTGCAAGCCGAGGTGCTGGAGCTCAAAGCGCCGGCCGAAGGCCCGGCCAAAGGGATCGTGCTCGAAGCGCGTCTCGACAAAGGCCGCGGCCCGGTGGCTTCCGTGCTGGTGCAAAGCGGCATGTTGCACAAGGGCGACGTGGTGCTCGTCGGCTCCACCTGGGGCCGGGTGCGTGCCATGCTCGACGAAACCGGCAAAACGGTCGACTCGGCCGGCCCCTCGATGCCCGTCGAGATCCTGGGCTTGGAAGACGTGCCGCAGGCGGGCGAAGAGTTCGTGGTGCTGCCCGACGAGCGCAAGGCGCGCGAGATCGCCCTCTATCGCCAGGGCAAGTTCCGCGAGGTGAAACTCGCCAAGCAGCAGGCGCTCAAGCTCGAGAATCTCTTCGAACAGATGAGCGAGGGCGAGGTGAAGACGCTGCCCATCATCATCAAGGCCGACGTACAGGGTTCGCTCGAAGCGCTCAAGCAGTCGCTGGAGAAACTCTCCACCGACGAAGTCAAGGTGCAGGTCATCCACGGTGCCGTGGGTGGCATCAGCGAGAGCGACGTCAACCTCGCTCAGGCGTCCAACGCCATCATCATCGGCTTCAACGTGCGCAGCGACGCCAGCGCGCGCAAGCTCGCCGAGAGTTACGGCGTGGACATCCGCTACTACAACATCATCTACGATGCGGTCGATGAGATCAAGGCGGCCTTGAGCGGCATGCTCTCGCCCGAGCGCAAGGAAGAGATCATCGGTCTGGCCGAGGTGCGCCAGGTCTTCCGCGTGCCCAAGGTCGGTACCGTGGCAGGGTGCTACGTGCTCGAAGGCACGATCCGGCGCGGTGCCAAAGTACGCGTGCTGCGCGACCACGTCGTCATCCACGAGGGCGAGCTCGATTCGCTCAAGCGCTTCAAAGAGGACGTGCGCGAGGTCAAGGCCGGCTACGAGTGCGGTCTCTCGGTCAAGGGGTACAACGACATCCAGGTCGGTGACCAGATCGAAGTCTTCGAAGTGCGCGAAGTGGCGCGGGAGCTGGCATGAAGGGGGGCAACCGCACGCGGCTGCCGCGGGTGGCCGAGGGCATCCGCGAGGAGCTCGCCGAGCTGATCTCGCGGCACGTGAAGGATCCCCGTGTGGGTTTCGTCACCATCACCGCCGTCGACGTGAGTCCGGATTTCGCGCATGCCAAGGTGTATGTCTCCACGCTCGCCGATCCGGCCACCATCCCGGAGCTCCTCGAGGGGTTGCAGCATGCGGCGGGATTCCTGCGCCGCGAGCTCGGCCGGCGTCTGCACATCCACACCATTCCCCAGCTCACTTTCGTCTACGACGAATCGATCGAACGCGGTGTGCGTCTGGCGCATCTCATCGACGAAGCGGTCGCCAAGGAACCGGGAAAGGATGGCGAGGGCGAAGACCGTGGCGCTTGACGGCGTTGCGCTACTCGACAAGCCCGAGGGACTCACGGCGAACGCTGCGCTGCAACGGGTGCGCCGTGCCTTGGGGGCGGCGAAAGCGGGCCATACCGGTACGCTCGACCCCATGGCGACCGGACTCATGCTGCTTGCCTTCGGCGAGGCGACCAAGTTCGCCCAGCGCTGGCTGGAAGCCGACAAGGTCTATCTCACGCGCGTGCGTTTCGGGGTAGCCACTTCCACGGGGGACGCCGAAGGAGAGGTGATCGCGCGCGCGCCGGTTTCCTTTGGTGTCGAAGCGGTGCAGGCGGTGCTACCGCGTTTTCTCGGCATCATCGAGCAAGTCCCGCCCATGGTCTCGGCGCTGAAGCACGAAGGCAAGCCGCTCTACCGCTACGCCCGCGAGGGGGTGACGATCGAGCGTGCGCCCCGGTCGGTGACGATCCACGAGCTGCGTCTCGTGGAGTGGGACGAATCCCTCACGGCGGCCACCCTCTACGCCCGCGTCGGCAAGGGAACGTACATCCGCACGCTTGCCGAAGACCTCGGTGCAGCGCTGGGGGTGCCGGCGCACATCGATCGGTTGCGGCGCCTGGTGATCGGCCCCTTTTCGGTCGAGAAAGCGAGAACGCTCGCCGAATGGGAGGAAGCGGGAGCGAAAGGGCGGGAATGGCTGCTGCCGCCCGATGCCTTGGTGGCAGACCTGCCGCGGGTCGAGCTGGATGCGACCCGGACCCTGGCTTTTCTTGCCGGACAGCGCATCGCCCAGGCCGCGCTTGGTGATTTTCTTGCCTGCGGCATGGTGCGCGTCTACGCGGAGCAAGAGGAAAGCAAGCCCATTTTCATCGGGCTGGGGGAATGTGACCCATCGCGGGGCTTGTCCCCGAAGCGGGTCATTGCTAATATAACGCCGCCTTCGTCGCGTGTTCCGGTCATCCCGGCCGAGTGATCCTTTCCGGGTCGCGGCTCGTTTTTTCATTTTTTGCGTTCAGATTCACGAGAGAGAACCACATCCATGGCGCTAGACAACGCAACCAAAGCCCGCATCATCGCGGAATACAAACGCGGCGACAACGACACGGGTTCGCCCGAAGTACAGATCGCATTGCTCACCGCCCGCATCGAAGGGCTGCAGCCGCATTTCAATGATCACAAGAAAGATCACCATTCCCGCCGGGGTCTGTTGAAGATGGTGTCGCAGCGCCGTCGGCTGCTCGACTACCTCAAGCGCACCGAACCCGAGCGTTACCTCGAGCTCATCAAGCGGCTCGGTTTGCGCAAGTAATTCCCTCTTCCGGGCCGATCGCTGTCGTCCGCCCAGGCGAGGGTCGGCCCTCTCACCGAGAAAGGATCGTCCCTTGCCTACCGCCATCAAGAAAACCTTCACTTACGGTCGTCACCAAGTCACCCTCGAGACGGGCGAACTCGCTCGCCAAGCGAGCGGCGCGGTGCTCGCTTCCATGGACGACACCGTGGTGCTCGCCACCGTCGTCGCCGCCAAAGAGGCTAAACCCGGGCAGGAATTCTTCCCGCTCACTGTCGATTACATCGAGAAGTTCTACGCCTCCGGCCGCATTCCCGGCGGTTTCTTCAAGCGCGAAGGCCGCCCCTCCGAGAAAGAGACGCTCACCTCGCGCCTCATCGACCGACCCATCCGCCCGCTTTTCCCCGAAGGGTTCTACAACGAGGTGCAGATCGTCGCCACGGTGCTCTCGCTCAACCCCGAGGTGAACGCCGACATCGTTGCCATGATCGCCGCGAGCGCCGCGCTCGCCGTCTCCGGCGTGCCCTTCCACGGGCCGATCGGCGCTTGCCGCGTGGGCTACCTCGACGGTCAATACGTCTTGAATCCTTCGGCGAGCGAGCTCGAGAAGAGCGCCCTCGACCTGGTGGTGGCCGGCACCGAGAATGCCGTCTTGATGGTCGAATCGGAAGCGCAGGAGCTGCCCGAAGACGTGATGCTCGGCGCCGTGGTCTTCGGTCACGAGCAGATGCAGGCGGCGATCCAGGCGATCAACGAACTCGTCGAAGTCGCGGGCAAACCGGCCTGGGACTGGAAAGCTCCCCAGCCCAACGAGGCGCTGGTGGCGCGCATCCGTGAGCTCGCCTTCGCCGAATTGGAAGAAGCTTTCCGTATCACGGCCAAACAGGCGCGTAACGATCGACTCAAGGCGATTCGCGCCCAGGTGATCGAGAAGGTGCTCGCCGAGTTCGATCCGCTGCCCTCCATCCCCGACATCGAGAACATCCTCTTCACGCTGGAAGCCTCCATCGTGCGCGGACGTATCCTCGCGGGTGAGCCGCGCATCGATGGGCGCGACACGCGCACCGTGCGCCCGATCGACATTCGGGTGGGGGTGCTGCCGCGCACGCACGGTTCGGCGCTCTTCACCCGGGGCGAGACGCAGGCGCTGGTGGTCGCCACGCTCGGCACCGGCCGTGACGAGCAGATCATCGATGCCGTGGCCGGCGAATATCGTGAAAGCTTCATGCTGCACTACAACTTCCCGCCGTTCTCCACCGGCGAGACCGGCCGGGTCGGCTCGCCCAAGCGCCGCGAGATCGGTCACGGCAACCTCGCCAAGCGGGCGCTCTCGGCCGTGCTGCCCAAGCAGGAGGATTTCCCCTACACCATCCGGCTCGTCTCCGAAATCCTCGAGTCGAACGGTTCGAGCTCCATGGCCACCGTCTGCGGCGGCTCGCTCGCGCTGATGGACGCCGGCGTGCCGACCAAAGCGCACGTGGCCGGGGTCGCCATGGGTCTCATCAAGGAAGGCAACCGTTTCGCGGTGCTCACGGACATCCTGGGCGACGAGGATCACCTCGGCGACATGGATTTCAAGGTGGCCGGTACCGAGCGTGGCGTCACGGCGCTGCAGATGGACATCAAGATCCAGGGCATCACCAAGGAAATCATGCAGGTGGCGCTCGCCCAGGCGCGCGAAGGCCGCATGCATATCCTGCAGCTGATGCGCCAGGCGATGGGCGAGGCGCGCGGTGAGGTCTCGGCCTATGCGCCGCGCATGATCCAGCTCAAGATCAACCCCGAGAAGATCCGCGACGTGATCGGCAAGGGGGGTTCCGTGATCCGGGCCCTGCAAGAAGAGACCGGTACCGTCATCGAGATCGCCGACGATGGCAACGTCACCATCTCGTCCTTCAGCGCCGAAGGCGCCGAGGAAGCCAAGCGGCGCATCGAGGAGCTCACGGCCGAAGTGGAGGTGGGCAGGATCTACGAGGGCACGGTCGTCAAGCTGCTCGATTTCGGCGCCATCGTCAACATCATGCCGGGTCGCGACGGGCTGTTGCACATCTCCCAGATCGCCGACGAGCGGGTGGAGAAAGTTTCCGACTACGTGCAGGAAGGGCAGAAGGTGCGCGTGAAGGTGCTCGAGACCGACGATCGCGGGCGCATCAAGCTCAGTCTCAAGGCGGTCAAAGAGGGTGAATGAGGCTTTGACAAGTGGGGCGATCGGGTTATAATGATCGCCTTTCCGGGGTGTAGCGCAGTCCGGTAGCGCGCTTGCTTTGGGAGCAAGATGTCGGGGGTTCGAATCCCTCCACCCCGACCACGCTACTTCCGGAATACTGCCTGGGACGGAATCTGCCCGTAGCTCAACCGGATAGAGCACCGGCCTTCTAAGCCGGGGGTTACAGGTTCGATTCCTGTCGGGCAGGCCACGCAAGCCCCAAGGTTTTCGGCGGCGGCATTAGCTCAGTTGGTAGAGCACTGGATTGTGGCTCCAGGTGTCACCGGTTCGAATCCGGTATGTCGCCCCAGTTTTCACGAATAGGCCGGCCCTGCGTCGGCCTATTTTCTTTCTCGACGGGTATACGATGACCGCTGAACTCATCGACGGTAAAGCCATCGCCCAGGCCCTGCGCCGCCGCATCGCCGAACGCGTGCGCGTCTTGCAGGAGCGCGGCGTCGTGCCGACGCTCGCGGTGATCCTGGTGGGGGAAGACCCTGCCTCTCACGTCTATGTGCGCAACAAGGTGACGGCCTGTGCCGAGGTCGGGATCCGCTCGCGCAAGTACGAGTTTCCTGCCGACGTGTCCGCCGAGCGGCTGCTCGCCTGTATCGACGCCTTGAATGCCGATTCCGAGGTCGACGGCATCCTCGTGCAGCTGCCGCTGCCGCCGCACATCGACGAGACTCTGGTGCTCGAGCGCATCGCCGTGAGCAAGGACGTCGATGGCTTTCACGCCGAGAACGTGGGGCGCTTGGTGCAAGGCCGGGAATGTTTCTGGCCCTGTACGCCGCACGGGGTGATGCAGTTGCTCGCCTGGGAAGGCATCGAGCCGCAGGGCATGGACGCGGTAGTGGTGGGGCGTTCCAACATCGTCGGCAAGCCCATGGCACTCATGCTGCTCAACGCCGGGGCGACGGTGACGGTGGCGCATTCGCGCACGCGGGAACTCGCCGCGCACACCCGACGCGCCGATCTGCTGGTGGTGGCGGTGGGCAAGCCCGAATTCATCACGCCCGAGATGGTCAAGCCGGGGGCGGTGGTGATCGACGTCGGCATCAACCGCTTGCCCGACGGCCGGCTGGTGGGGGACGTGGCCACCGGAGTGCGTGAGGTCGCCAGCCGGATCACGCCCGTGCCCGGCGGCGTGGGGCCGATGACGATCGCCATGTTGCTGGAAAATACCTTGCTCGCGGCCCAGCGCCGCCGGGGGATCGCGCCGTGAATGGGGAAGTCCTGCGCTACGGATCCGGCGAGCCGCTCGTCGGGGTGGTGATGGGGTCTTCTTCCGACTGGCCGACGATGCGCGCCGCGGCCGAGGTGCTGCGCGAGTTCGAGGTGCCCTTCGAGGCGCGGGTGGTGTCGGCGCACCGCACGCCGGACCTGATGTTCGCCTACGCCGAAACGGCCCTCGAGCGCGGTCTGCGGGCGATCATCGCCGGAGCCGGCGGGGCGGCGCATCTGCCGGGAATGCTGGCGGCGAAGACGACGGTGCCGGTGCTGGGGGTGCCGGTAGAGTCGCGGGCGCTGCACGGGCAGGATTCGTTACTCTCCATCGTCCAGATGCCCAAGGGGGTGCCGGTCGCCACCTTTGCCATCGGCGCGGCCGGAGCGGCGAACGCAGCGCTCTTCGCCGTGGCGATGCTCGCGGTCACGGACGAAGTGCTCGGGCAGCGGCTTGCCGAATTCCGCCGCCGCCAGAGCGAATCCGTGCTCGCCATGCGCCTGGAGCCGCTGGAATGACGGCCGGGCGGATCGACGCGCCGGCAAGGCTGGCGATCCTCGGCGGCGGGCAGCTGGGGCGATTCTTCGTTCGGGCGGCGCAGGAGCTCGGTTACGCAGTCTGGGTGCTCGATCCCGATCCCGAGGCGCCGGCAGGGCGCATCGCCGGGCGGCATCTGTGCGGGGCCTACGACGACGAGGCGCTGCTCGCGGAAGTTGCGGCCCACTGCGCCGCGGCAACCACCGAATTCGAGAACGTGCCCGCGACGAGCCTCGCCCGGCTCGCCGAGTCCATGCCCGTGCGTCCCGGCGCGGCAGCGCTTGCCGTCTGTCAGGATCGCATCGAAGAGAAGTCTTTCCTCGCACGAAATGGCCTGCCGCATGCGTCTTTTCTCGCGGTGCGCACGGCAGAAGACCTCGAGCGCGCGCCCGAGGCGCTTTTCCCCGGCATCCTCAAAACGGCGCGTTTCGGCTATGACGGAAAAGGGCAGGCTGTGGTCGCCGACCGGCAAGAGGCGCGGGCAGCGTTCGTGCGCTTTGGGCGCGACTGCGTGCTGGAGGCGCGGCTGGCCCTGGAGGCGGAGCTCTCGGTGGTGCTCGTCCGTGGTGCCGATGGGCGCATCGCCGCCTTCGAGGCCGGACTCAACGTGCATCGCGACGGCATCCTGGATACGACATTCGCCCCGGCCCCCTTGCCATCGACCGTGCTGCGCGAGGCCGGTGAGATCGCCGAAGCGCTCGCCGAGGCACTCGGCTACGTCGGCACGCTGGGAGTGGAATTCTTCTACGCCGGCGGCAAGCTCTACGTCAACGAAATGGCACCGCGGCCCCACAACAGCGGGCACCATACGCTCGATGCGCACCGCGTCTGCCAGTTCGAGCAGCAGGTGCGCGCCTTGTGCGGCCTGCCACTCGCCGTGCCTGAGGCGCATTCGCCGGCGGTGATGGTCAATCTCTTGGGCGAGGTGTGGTTCGAGGGCGAGGTGCTGCGCGAGCCGCCTTGGCACGAAATTCTCGCCCTGCCGGGCTTGCGGTTGCACCTCTATGGCAAGCGCGAGGCGCGTCGCGGGCGCAAGATGGGGCATTTCACCGTCACGGCAGCGACGCTCGCCGAGGCGTGCGCCGTGGCAAGCGAAGCGCGGCGTCGTCTGGGTTTGCCGCCGCTGCCGCCTTTGCCGCAATGAACGCGCGCATCCTGTCTCCCGGCGAAGAAGCGCTGGCCGAGGCGGCGGCGAAACTTCGTGCCGGCGAACTGGTGGGGCTGCCGACCGAGACGGTCTACGGCCTTGCCGCCGACGCGCGTAACCCCACGGCGGTACGGCGCATCTTCGCTGCCAAGGGCAGGCCCAGCGATCATCCCCTCATCGTGCATCTGCCTTGCGCCGAACACCTGCCCCAGTGGGCGCGCGACATCCCTGAAGAGGCGTGGGCACTCGCGCGCCGATTCTGGCCCGGCCCTTTGACCCTGGTGCTTCGGCGCGGCGAAGGGGTGCCGCTGGAGGTGACTGGGGGGCAGGAGACGGTGGCGCTGCGCGTGCCGGCGCATCCCGTGGCCTTGGCGCTCTTGCGCACTTTCGGTTCGGGGCTGGCGGCGCCGAGCGCCAACCGTTTCGGCCGCGTGAGCCCGACCACGGCCGCCGACGTGCTCGAAGAATTGGGCGACGAGGTGGCGCTCGTGCTCGACGGCGGCCCCTGCACGGTGGGGGTGGAATCGACCATCCTCGATCTCTCCCGTCTCGACACCGTGGGTCCCGTCATCCTGCGTCCCGGCGCGATCGGCGAAGAATCATTGGCCGAGGTGCTGGGGCGACCCGTGGCCGCGGCCGATGGCGGTGCACCGCGCGTCTCGGGGTCGTTACCGGGTCATTACGCGCCGACTACGCCCGTACGTCTGGCCGCGCCCGGCGAGATCGAGTTGCTCGTCTCCCGTCTGCTCGCCCAAGGCAAACGCCTCGCCCTGTGGAGCCGACATGCGCTCGATCTGCCGGGGGCGAAGTGGTACGAGATGCCCGCGACGCTCGAAGATTTGGCGCGCCTCCTCTACGCCCGGCTGCGCGCCTTCGACCGGCTCGGGGTCGACGAGATCGTCATCGAACGCCCGCAAGGGGAAGGCCCCTTGGCGCGAGCGATCGCCGACCGTCTGGAGCGCGCCGCGCGCGGCTCCGGCGGGCGTTGAACCGTGCGGTTGCGATTCGTAATGCACGGCGTTATCATGAAAAAATAAAATGGGCGAGGGGAAACGTGAAACCTTCCGAAGTCCTTGCGTTGCGCCGTGACCTTATTCGACGCGTGATCGAGGCGCATCATGCCCGCAATGCCCGGATATTCGGTTCCGTCGTGCAAGGTCGAGATACCGAGGATAGCGACTTGGACATCCTCGTCGATCCCACGCCCGAAACAACGCTGTTCGATCTCGGTGCGATCCGCCATGAACTCGAGACCCTGCTGGGGATCCGAGTGGACGTGCTGACGCCCAAGGCTCTGCCAGAAGAAATCCGCGCCCAAGTGCTTGCCCAGGCCCACCCCTTATGACCGCCGACCGACGGCGTCTTGCCGACTACCTTGCGCACATCCTTGAAGCCATCGAACGTATCGATCGCTATACCGCCGATATGGACGAGGTGACTTTCCTGAATGACTCATTGGTCCAGGATGCCGTGGTGCGAAATTTCGAGGTGATCGGCGAGGCGAGCAGAAATATAGACAAACACTACCCCGATTTCGCGATGGCGCATCCTGAATTGCCCTTGTCGATTGCCTATCAGATGCGCAACGTGCTTGCCCATGGTTATTTCAAGGTGGACTATGAGATCGTCTGGAGGACGATTCATCGCAGTTTGCCAGGATTGCATCGGCAAGTAACCCGCCTTTTGCAAGAGCTTTCCTCCAATGAGGACATTCCATGAAATGCCGTCGGGTGACCACCCTCTAGCGCTTCATCCACATTTTTGCGTTTCAACCATGATGCCGGTTGATTTTTTCGAGGAACCTTTTCGATCATGACCGTCCGCACGCGTTTTGCTCCTAGTCCCACGGGTTATCTGCACATCGGCGGTGCGCGCACCGCGCTCTTCTCCTGGGCCTATGCCCGTCACTATGGTGGCCAGTTCATCCTGCGCATCGAGGACACCGACCGCGAGCGTTCCACGGCCGAAGCGGTCAAGGCCATTCTCGATGGCATGCATTGGCTGGAGCTCGACCATGACGAAGGGCCTTATTATCAGACCCAGCGCATGGATCGCTACCGCGAGGTGATCGAGCAGATGCTCGCGGCCGGCACCGCCTATCATTGTTACATGAGCCCCGAGGAGCTGGAGGCGCTGCGCGAGGCTCAGCGTGCCCGCGGAGAAAAGCCGCGATACGACCGGCGCTGGCGCCCCGAGCCCGGCAAGACTCTGCCGCCTCCGCCGCCTGGCGTGCAGCCGGTGGTGCGGTTCAAGAATCCGCTCAGTGGCACCGTTGCCTGGGACGATCTCGTCAAAGGGCGCATCGAATTCGCCAACGAAGAGCTCGACGACTTCGTGATCGCCCGTGCCGACGGCACCCCTACCTACAATTTCTGCGTGGTGGTCGACGACTGGGACATGCGCATCACGCACGTCATCCGCGGTGACGATCACGTCAACAATACGCCGCGCCAGATCAACCTCTACCTCGCGCTCGGCGCCCCTCTGCCGCAGTTCGCCCATTTGCCCATGATCCTGGGGCCGGACGGGCAGAAGCTCTCCAAACGCCACGGGGCGGTGTCGGTGATGCAGTACCATGAGGACGGTTATCTGCCGGAAGCGGTGATCAACTATCTCGCCCGTCTGGGCTGGAGCCATGGCGACGACGAAATTTTCACGCGCGAGCAGTTCGTCGCCTGGTTCGATCTCAAAGACGTCAATCCTTCCCCGGCGCGCTTCGACTTCGACAAGCTGCGCTGGCTGAACGCCCATTACATCAAGCAGGCCGAAGTGCGCCGGCTCGCGGCCGATTGCGCCGAACGGCTCACGCGGCGCGGCGTCGCGGTTGCCGATGCGGCAGCGCTCGAACCGGTGGTGGCGCTCTATCAGGATCGGGTGCAGACTTTGGAGGAACTGGCCGACTGCGTCGAGCCGTTCGTGGCCGAAGTGCATCCTGCGGCCGAATTACGGGAGAAACATCTCGACGAAGCCGCCGTCCGGGCGCTGGCCGAGCTCCATCGTCGGCTCGAAGCGATCCCGGAAACGGAATGGCGGCGTGAGCGGCTCGCCGCAGCCATCAAGGAAACGCTCGCCGCGGCTGGCGTAAAAATGCCCAAGCTCGGCATCCCGCTGCGGGTGGTGCTGCTGGGCGTGCCGCAATCCCCGGCAGTGGAAGCGGTGCTCGAAGTGCTGGGACGGGAACGCACGCTTTCGCGGCTCGAGCGCGCCCTCTGAGCCCCCGTGACCATGGCAAAGCTCCTCGAACTCATCCCGGCGCGCTTGCAGTGGCGCGAGGGCGTGCCAGCACATGGCGACTACGACGACGTCTATCACTCGGTGCATGGAGCGCTCGCCCAGAGCCGACACGTCTTTCTCGGCGGCACAGGGCTGCCGCAGGCGTGGGCGGGGCGGGCACACTTCGCCATCCTGGAGACGGGATTCGGGCTGGGGGGGAATTTTCTCGCCACCTGGGCGGCGTGGCGTTCGGATCCGCGACGCGCGCAGCGGCTCGATTTCGTTTCCCTGGAAAAGCATCCGCTTACGGCCGAAGACTGGCGCCACGTGTGGGCGCAAGGGGAGAGCGAGCTGCGTCCGCTCGCGCTGACCTTGGGGCAACGCTTACCTCCGCTCGTTCCGGGTATTCATACCGTCGAGTTCGACGAGGGTCGGGTGCGGCTCTTTCTCGTCTACCACGATGCCGCGGCGATCGAGGAGATCGAAGGCCGGTTCGATGCCGTCTATCTCGACGGATTCGCCCCGACGAAGAACCCTGCCATGTGGTCGGAGCCGCTGCTCGCCGCGGTCGCACGGCGCATGAAACCGGGGGCGCGGCTCGCTACCTGGTGTGCGGCCGGTGAGGTACGCCGGCGGCTCGCCGCCGCCGGCCTGAGCGTCCGTCCGGCGCCCGGATTCGCCGGCAAGCGGGAGATGACCATCGCCTGGCGCGAGGGGATGCTCGCCGAGGAACGACGTCCCGCTCGGGTCGTGGTGATCGGTGCAGGCATGGCAGGGGCAAACCTCGCCCATGCGCTCGCACGCCGCGGCGTGCCCGTGACGCTCTTCGAGCGGGAATCGGCACCGGGACAGGGCGCTTCGGGCAACCTCGCCGGGGTGCTGCGCTGGCTGCCGAGCGCCGACGACAATCGCCTCTCGCGCTGGACACGCGCCGGCACGCTCGCCGCCCACGCCATGCTGCGCGAATGGGAAGCGCAGGGAATCGACGCCCCTTGGGGACCGAACGGCGTGGCGCATCTGGCGCGCGACGAAGCGCAGGCGCGCAAGCAGCGCGCGACGCTCGAGCGGCTTGCCCCGCCGTCCGAGGTGTTGACCTGGCTCGACGCGGCCACGCTCTCCGAGCGCATCGGCTGGCCGGTGGCGCAGGGCGGCTGGTGGTTCGAGCTCGGCGGCTGGATCGGCCCGCAGCGCTGGTGCCGCCGCTTGCTCGAACTCGCCGGACCGATGCTCACGCTGCGTTGCGCCACGGCCGTTGGTTCGATCGAGCCGTACGCACCGGGCTGGCGCGTGCGCGACGCCGAGGGTAAGGTCCTGGAAGAAGCCGACGCGGTGGTGCTCGCCGCGGGCGCGGAAGTCTCCTCGTTCGCTCAGGCGGCCGGACTGCCGATCCGGCCCGCGCGCGGCCAAGTGTCGCTCGCGCCGGCCGAGGTAGGTTCGCCGCCTCGGGTGACGGTGTGCCGCAACGGCTATGTGACGCCGGAAGTCTCGGGGCGGCGCGCCTTCGGAGCGACGTTGGCCGTGGATGACCCGGACCCTGCCGTGCGCGCCAGCGATCACCGGGAAAACCTCGCCAAGCTCGAAGCGATTTTACCCGGCTACACGGCGGGGCTCGATTTCGCCTCGCTCGAAGCACGAGTAGGATTTCGGCCGACGGTACCGGATCGTCTGCCGGTGGTCGGTCCCCTGGGCGAGACGCCGGGACTTTTCATACTCTCGGGATTCGGCGCACGGGGCTTGGCCTTCGCGGTGCCGGCAGCGCGGCTTGCCGCGGCCATGCTTTGCGGCGAGCCCTGGCCGCTCGAGCGCACCACGGCGCTCGCGGCCGACCCGGCACGCTTTTTCCGCCGCTGAAGTGCCTTACTCTTCCGGACGCATGGCGGGGAAAAGGATGACGTCGCGGATGTTGGGGCTGTCGGTGAGCAGCATCACCAGCCGGTCGATGCCGATGCCGCAGCCACCGGTGGGCGGCATGCCGTATTCGAGCGCCCGGATGTAATCGGCGTCGAAGTACATCGCTTCTTCGTCTCCGGCCTCTTTTGCCCGTACTTGCGCAAGGAATCGCTCGGCCTGGTCTTCCGGGTCGTTCAATTCGGAAAAGCCATTGGCGATCTCACGCCCGACGATGAAGAGCTCGAATCGCTCGGTGATCTCGGGGTTGGTGTCGCTACGGCGCGCGAGCGGCGAGACTTCGGCCGGATAATCGACGATGAAGGTCGGCGACCAGAGTTCGGCTTCGGTGGTCTCCTCGAAGAGCGCGAGCTGCAGCGCCCCCAGCCCCATGTCCGGTTTGACGTCCACGCCGAGTTCGGCCAGCTTGGCGCGCAGCCACTGCGGATCCTCGAGCTGGGCGCGAGACCAGCCGGGGTGATGTTTCTGGATCGCCTCGACGATGGTGAGCCGCGCGAAGGGCTGTGACAGATCGAGTTCACGCCCCTGATAGATGAAGCGCTCCGTGCCCAGCGCCACGCGCGCCGCATGACGGATCAACCCTTCGGTGAAATCCATCATCTTGCGGTAGTCGCTGTAGGCCTCGTAGAACTCCATCATGGTGAATTCGGGATTGTGCCGCGGCGAGATCCCCTCGTTGCGGAAATTGCGGTTGATCTCGAACACCTTTTCGAATCCGCCCACCACCAGGCGCTTGAGGTAGAGCTCGGGGGCGATACGCAGGTACATCGGCATGTCGAGCGCGTTGTGGTGCGTGACGAAGGGACGCGCGTTGGCTCCGCCGGGAATGGGGTGGAGCATGGGCGTTTCGACTTCGAGGAATCCATACTCGCGCATGTAGTCGCGAATCGCCTCGATGAGACGGCTGCGGGCGACGAATCGCCGGCGCGTCTCCTCGCTCATGATGAGATCGACGTAGCGCTGCCGGTATTTCAGCTCCTGGTCGGCCAGGCCGTGGTATTTGTCCGGCAGCGGGCGCAAGCTCTTGGTGAGCAAGCGGATCGATTCCGCGTGGATCGTGAGCTCGCCGGTGCGCGTCTTGAAGAGGTGACCTGAGACGCCGACGATGTCACCGATGTCCCAATGTTTGAACTCCTCATAGACCTCGGCCCCGACGCTGTCTCGCGCCACATAGACCTGGATGCGGCCGGACATGTCCTGGATCGTGATGAAACTCGCCTTGCCCATGACGCGCTTCAACATGATGCGCCCGGCCACGACCGCGGCGGGCTTGAGTTCCTGGAGTTTTTCCGGCTCGGTTTCGCCGTAGGCTTCGTCGAGCTTGGCGGCGAGATTGAGCCGTTCGAAATCGTTGGGGAAGGCCGGACCGCGGGCACGCAGCGCCGCGAGTTTCTTGCGCCGTTCGGCGATGATGCGGTTCTCTTCGGCAAGGGTGAGCGGCTCGGAAGTCATTGGTTCCGTCATGGGAGGACTCGGGATCTGGGCGAACGAAAGGAGGAATTTTCGCATTTCCGGCGCGAGGGAGCAAACCGCATGACTTCTGGCAAACGAGGACGGCGCCTCCGTCAGCCTCGTGCAAGCGAAGCGTGCCAGTATCGGCTAAAGTTTTTTCGAGGGAGGCCGATAACTCCTCAAATGCCGATGGAGAAGGACATGGGTTGGTTCTGGCGCGCTTACGACTGGGTAGAGCGTACTTTTTTTGCCACGGTCACGAAAAAATTCGCGAGTTTTCTCCTCTTGCCTCTCATGGCGGCGATGGGTTTGCTGCTGCTCTCGTCTTTGAGAGCGCGCATCGACGAACTCCTCGTCCGCCAAGGGGGCGAAGCACTACGCGCCGAAGTCGCGGCGGCGTTTGGCCAAACCCTCGGCGAATTCGCGGTGCTGGTCATTGCGATCTTGCTCGTGTCCGTCGGGCTCATCCTCTACATGCGCCACCTCATCGTGCGGCCGCTGCGACGCATGGCCGAGATCTTCCGCACCCTGAGCAACGACCGGCGCGAAGGGGATTTCTCCGTCGACCTGCCGGTGATGACGCACGACGAGCTGGGAGAACTCGCCAAAGCCTACAACGCGTTTGCCGAGAAGATGCGAGCAATCATCGTCGACCTGCGCCGGGTGAGCGTGGAAGTGGGCGGGGATGCGGTGCGCGCCGATGCCAAGGCGGTGGAAGCCGAGAAGGGCGCCGAGACCCAGCTGCGTCTGGCCGACGAAGTCTTTGCCGCGAGCCAGCGTACGACGGAGGCGATCGAGGAGGTCCAGACGCGGATCCAGGGGCTGGACACGACGATGCAGGAGAGCTTGGCCGCAGTCTCTTCGGCGCTCTCCGAACTGCACGCCGTCGTGCAGCGCGTCAGTACTTCGCGCGAGCGTCTGGCTAGCTTTACCGGCACGGTGGGCGAATTGGCGAACCGCTCCGAGCAGATCCGCCGCATCGCCGGTTTGATCCGCGAAGTCGCCGACCAGACGAATTTGCTCGCCCTGAACGCAGCGATCGAAGCGGCGCGCGCCGGAGAATATGGGCGCGGATTCGCCGTGGTGGCCGACGAGGTGCGCAAGCTCGCCGAACGCGTCAACCTCTCCTCGCAAGAGATCACCCGAGATATCGATGGCATGATTGGCATCGTCGACCAGACCCGCAGTCAGAACGAGGCGATCAACGCCGATATGGACGAGACGCTGCGTTCGGTCCATCACGTCGAAGACGAATTCCTGCGCATGGACGAGGCGTTCCACCGCAGCCGCGAGAGCCTGGGAGAGATGGTCACGGCCAGCGGACATCTGGTGCAGGCGAACGACGCGATGGTGGGACACGTGCGCCACATCGCCGAGGTGGGCGAGGCCGTACGTCGCCTGATGCAGGAGACTCGAAGCGACATCGACACTCTGGCCGAGCGTACCGAAACCATCCTCGAGATGCTCGCCCGTTACCGTGTTGGCCGTGGCCGCTTCGATCAGCTCGTGCGCGAGGAGCGGACCATTCGCGATGCCATCCAGGCCCAGCTCGAAGCGATGGCACGCGATGGCGTCGACGTGTTCGACCGCAACTACCGCCCCTATCTGAACTGCGATCCGCCGAAATTCAAGCTCGCCTGGAGCGACGAGTTCGTGCGCCGCTGTCAGCACCTGCTGGACGAGGGGCTGGCGCGGATCCCGGAGGCGGTGTTCGTGGTGGCCGTCAATACCGACGGCTACCTCTCGGCGCACAACGCGAAGTTCAGCAAGCCCCTCACCGGCGACAGGGAAAAAGATCTGGTGGGCAACCGCACTTACCGCAAGTTCGACAATCCCCGCGAGCTGCGCGCGGCGCAGAATACCGCTCCGGTGCTGATGCAGACCTACCGCCGCGACACGGGCGAGGTCCTCGTCGATGTCGCCATGCCGATCTACGTCGATGGCCGCCTGTGGGGGAACGTGCGCGTCGGCCTGCCGATCGAAGCCCTGAGCAAGGACTGAGCGCTGCTCAGTGGTGCAGGATCTGCCCGAGGAAGCGGCGCGTGCGCTCTTCCTTCGGGTGGAGGAAGAATTCCTCCGGCGGGGCCTGCTCCACGATCTCGCCGCGGTCCATGAAAATCACCCGGTCGGCCACGGTGCGCGCAAAGCCCATCTCGTGGGTCACGCACAGCATGGTCATCCCCTCGGCGGCGAGTTCGATCATGGTGTCGAGCACTTCCTTGACCATCTCCGGGTCGAGCGCAGAAGTGGGCTCGTCGAAGAGCATGATCTTCGGCTTCATGCACAGTGCCCGGGCGATCGCCACGCGCTGCTGTTGCCCCCCCGAGAGTTGCCCCGGATACTTGTGCGCCTGATCGGCGATGCGCACCCGCTGAAGATACTGGAGCGCCAGCGCCTCGGCCTCTTTCTTGGGCATTTTCTTCACCCAGATCGGCGCCAGCGTGCAGTTCTCGAGCACCGTGAGGTGAGGGAAGAGGTTGAAGTGCTGAAAGACCATTCCCACTTCACGGCGGATGGCGTCGATCGCTTTCACGTCTTCGGTGAGTTCGATGCCATCGACGACGATGCGCCCTCGCTGGTGCGCCTCGAGCCGGTTGATGCAACGGATGAGGGTCGATTTACCCGAACCCGAAGGGCCGCATATCACGATGCGCTCGCCGGCCATCACCGTGAGATCGATGTCCTTGAGCACGTGGAAATCGTGATACCACTTGTTGACGTGCTCCATGAGGATCATCACCTCTTGAGTCTTGTGCGATTCGAGGCGCGTGAGCGTCTCTTCCATGAGTTCCATTTGGTTCTCCCATCGGGAAAATGAAGGGGGGTCAGCGCTTTTCGCTGCGCGCCAGGCGTTTTTCCAAGGCGATCGAGTAGCGCGACATGCCGAAGCAGAAAAGGAAATAGACGAAGGCGGCAAAGACGTAGCCTTCGGTGGAAAAGCCGAGCCATTCGGGGGCGACCGTGGCCCGGTGGACCGTGGTGAAGAAATCCGCCAGGCCGATGATGATCACTAAGCTCGTATCCTTGAAGAGCGCGATGAAGGTATTGACGATACCCGGGATCACCAGACGCAGGGCCTGAGGCAGGATCACGAGGCCCATCGACTGCCAGTAGCTCAAGCCGAGGGCATGAGCAGCCTCGTATTGCCCCTTGGGAATGGCTTGCAAGCCGCCGCGCACCACTTCGGCGAGATAGGCCGCTTCGAAGAGGATGACGGCGATGAGTGCCCGCACGAGTTTGTCGATCGACATCTGCTCGGGCAGGAAGAGCGGCAGCATCACCGAGGACATGAAGAGCACCGTGATGAGCGGCACTCCGCGCCAGAATTCGATGAAGGTGATGCAGACGATCTTGATCGCCGGCAGCTGCGAGCGCCGCCCTAGCGCGAGCAGGATGCCCAGCGGCAGGGCACCGGCAATGCCGACGGCGGCGATTACCAGGGTGAGCATCAGACCGCCCCATTGGTCGGTGGAGACGGTCGGAAGCCCTAGGATTCCCGCACCATAGAGCAGCCACCACACCAGCACAGGGGTAAAGAGAAAATAGCCGATCGCCCAGCGACGTCGCTGCGGAAGGCGGGAGAAAAAGAGCGGTACGGCCAGCAAAATGATCGACAGGGCCGCCAGATTCACCCGCCAGCGCTCTTCTGCCGGATAAAAACCATAGAGGAATTGTCCGAACCGCTGGCCGATGAAGATCCAGCACGCTCCACCCGGATGGCAATCGGCACGGGAACTCCCTTGCCAGGTGGCGTCGAAAAAGAGCCAGCCCAGTACAGGGGGGACGAAGCGCCACAGCAGATAGAGCGCGACCAGAGTGAGCGCCGTATTGATCGGGCCGGAGAAGAGGTTCTCCCGCAGCCAGCGCAGCGCGTCCACGCGCACGACGGGAGGACGAAGGGAAGGGGAGGAAGACATGGCGGATCCTCAGCGTTCGACCAGCGCCATGCGCCGGTTGTACCAGTTCATGACGAGAGAGATCGACAGGCTGATGAGCAGATATACCGCCATCGTCATGGCGATGGTCTCGATCGCCTGTCCGGTCTGATTGAGCACCGTGCCGGCGAAGAGCCCCACGAGGTCGGGATAGCCGATCGCCGCGCCCAGCGAGGAGTTCTTCGTCAGATTGAGGTACTGGCTGGTGAGCGGCGGGATGATGACGCGCATGGCCTGCGGCAGGACGATGAGGCGCAGGCGCTGGCGCGGAGTCAATCCCAGCGCGATTGCCGCCTCGATCTGTCCGCGCGGCACCGACTGGATGCCGGAGCGGACCGTTTCGGCGATGAAGGCGGCGGTATAAAGCGACAGGGCCAGCGTGAGCGCGACGAGCTCGGGCAGCAAGACCCACCCGCCGCGGAAGTTGAATCCCTGCAACTGGGGAAGCTCCCAGGTGAAAGGGGCACCGAAGATCAGGCGCGCAGCAAGCGGCAAGCCGATGAGCAGCAACAACGTGGCTCGCCCCGTGGGGAAGGGCTCGCCGGTGCGCTCCTGCCGACGGCGAGCCCAACGACTCAGGGCAAAGGCCGAGACGAGCGCGATTCCCAGCGCGAGCAAGGTCGGGACGAATCCCTCGGCGGGAATGGGACGTGGCACGTAGAGGCCGCGGATGTTGAGGAAGAACGCTCCCAGGAACTCGTGGCTCTGGCGCGGCGAAGGCATGGCGCGCAGCACCGCGAAGTACCAGAAGAAGATCTGCAGCAGCGGGGGAACATTGCGAAAGGTTTCGACGTAGAGAGCCGATAGGCCGCGGATAAGCGCATTTTCGGCCAGACGCCCGATTCCCACGAGAAAACCCAGCACGGTGGCGAAGACGATGCCCAACGCCGCCACGAGCAGGGTATTGAGCAGACCGATCACGAAGACGCGCGCGAAGGTGTCGGTTTCGCGATAATCGATGAGCGTCTGCAGGATGCCAAAACCCGCGGGATTGTGCAGAAAGCCGAAGCCGGAGGCGATGCCGCGCACCGTGAGGTTGTGCACGGTGTTGTGCACGATCCAGCCGGCAAAAAGCCCGATTGCCAGAATGGTAAGAATCTGCGCCGCGAGGGCGCGGATCTTTGGATCATAGAGCCAGCGGCGCACTCTGCCGCCGCGAATCGTTTCGCCTGGGGTCATAGGGATCAACCGAAAAGAGTCCGCCGCCGAGACGACGGCGGACGAGGAAAGCGATGGAATCAGCGGAAGGGTGGGGAGTACTGCAAGCCGCCTTTGTTCCATTGGGCGTTGAGGCCGCGTTCGATCTTGAGGGGGCTTCCTTTGCCGACGTTACGTTCGAACATCTCGCCGTAATTGCCCACTTGCTTGACGATCTGGTAGGCCCAGTCTTTCTTGAGCTTCATGTCCTTGCCGAAATCGGCGTCCAGACCGAGCAGGCGCCGCACCTCGGGGTTGGTGGAAGTCTTGGCCATCTGATCGACATTGGCCGAGGTGATGCCATAGTCTTCAGCCGCAACGAGGGCAAAGAGGGTCCAGCGCACCACGTTGAACCACTCGGGATCTCCCTGGCGGACTACGGGGCCGAGGGGCTCTTTCGAAATCACCTCGGGCAGCACGACGTAATCGTCCGGATGGGCGAGTTTCATGCGTTGAGCGTAGAGCTGAGATTGATCGGACGTGAGCACGTCACAGCGGCCCGATTCGAGCGCTTTGGCGGATTCATCGGACTTCTCATAGGTGACCGGCGTGTATTTCATGCCATTGGAGCGGAAGTAGTCCGAGAGATTCATCTCGGTGCTGGTACCTGCCAAAATGCAGACGGTAGCACCGTCGAGCTCGCGGGCGCTCTTCACGCCCAGTTTCTTGTTCACGAGGAATCCCTGGCCGTCGTAGTAGGTAACGCCAGCAAAGGACATGCCCATGCCGACGTCGCGCGAGATGGTCCAGGTGGAATTGCGCGACAGTACGTCGATCTCGCCCGATTGCAGGGCGGTGAAGCGCTCCTTGGCGGTGAGCGGTGTGAATTTCACTTTCTTCGCATCACCGAAGAGCGCCGCGGCCACCGCACGGCAGAAATCCGCGTCGATGCCCACGTAGTTGCCGCTTGCGTCGGTGTAGGAAAACCCCGGCAGACCGTCGCTGACGCCGCAATGCAGCACGCCGCGTTTGAGCACGGTATCGAGCGTTTGTCCCGCCCAAGCGGGGGTGGAAAGAGCGCATGCCGCAGCGAGCGCCGCGACGATGGTTTTTTTCTTCATTGAAATTTCCTCCTTGCGGGCGCGGGACCGTCGTACAGTATCGAGTAGAGTGGGGCTGATCGCAAGAGGAAATGGGGAAATCACCGACTAGGGATTTCCCTAATGGGCGGCAAGCCAAAAAGACTTACCGCCCATGAATCGGTTCAACGCTTGCGCGCAGGCGGAAGGTCGGTGCAACTACCCTCGGCGACTTCCGCGGCCAGACCCACCGTTTCGATGAGCGTTGGGTGAGGATGGATGGTGCGGGCAATGTCGCCTGCTTCCGCCCCCATCTCGATCGCCAGGCAGATTTCACCGATCAGATCCCCGGCACCGGCGCCGACGATGGCGCCACCGACCAGGCGGTGCGTCTCGGTGTCGAACAGCAGTTTGGTGAATCCTTCCTCGCAACCGTTGGCGATCGCCCGCCCCGAGGCGGCCCAGGGAAAGACGGCCTTTTCTACTTTGAGACCACGGGCCTTGGCTTCGGCTTCGGTGAGTCCGGCCCAGGCGATCTCGGGGTCGGTGTAGGCCACCGATGGGATCTGCAGCGCATCGAACGCCGCTTTCCGGCCGGCGGCCGCTTCCGCCGCCACATGCCCTTCGTGCACGGCTTTGTGGGCGAGCATCGGATTGCCGGTGAGGTCCCCGATGGCGAAAACGTGGGGCACGTTGGTGCGCCGTTGCGGGTCGACCGGGATGAATCCGCGTTCATCCACGCGCACGCCCGCCGCATCGAGTCCGAGCAGGGGGCCGTTGGAGCGACGCCCCACGGCCACCAGCACGAGGTCGTAGCGTTGCCCTTCCTTGGGCGCCGCTTCGCCCTCGAACCTCGCCCAGATACCGTCTGCGCGCGCCTCGAGCGCCGTGGTGCGCGTGTTGCGGTAGAGCGCCCCGAAGCGGGCGGCGTTTTTCTTCTCCCAGACGCGAACGAGGTCACGGTCGGCACCGGGAAAGAGATCCGCCGTCGCCTCCACCACATCGACCGTGGCGCCGAAGGCGGCATAGACCGTACCCATTTCCAGGCCGATGATGCCGCCGCCCACCACCAGCATGCGCTTTGGCAGCAAGGGCAGGGCGAGCGCCCCCGTGGAGTCTACCACGCGGGGATCGTCCGGCTGGAACGGCAGGCGCACCGGCTGCGAACCGGCGGCAAGGATCGCCTGTTCGAATTCGATGGTTTCGACCACGCCGGTTTCGCGCGCAGGATTGCCCTCCATGCGCCGCACTTCGAGGTGATGGGGGCCGACGAGCCGGCCTTCCCCCTGCAGCACCCGCACGCCGCGCGCCTTGGCCATGCCCGCGAGGCCCTTGGTCAATCGCCCTACGACCTCGTCACGATGGGCGCGCACCCGCTCGAGCTCGATTTTGGGCGCCTCGAAGACGATCCCGGCCTGGGCGAGGTGATCGCGTGCGCCGATGCCGGCAGCCAGATGCAGCAGGGCCTTGGAGGGGATGCAGCCCACGTTGAGGCACACCCCTCCAAGCACGGGTTCGCGCTCGACCAGCAATACGTCGAGCCCGAGATCGGCTGCGCGGAAGGCGGCGGAATAGCCGCCTGGGCCGCCGCCGAGCACGAGCAGCTGACAGCGGTGGTGGACTTCTCCGGCGAAGGCGGGTACGGACGACGTTACTGCCGGCACGGGAGCCGATCCGGACGGTGCCGGGGCGCTCGCTGCGGCGGATTCGGCAGGGGCAGAGGATGCTTCGGCCCCCTTGCCCGCTTCGTTGGCTTCGAGGCGGATGACGGGGGTGCCTTCGGAGACCTTGTCGCCGACCTTGACGAGCACCTCGCGCACGATGCCGGCCACCGGGCAGGGCACGTCCATGGTGGCCTTGTCCGATTCGAGGGTGCAGATCGGATCTTCGGGCGCAAGCACGTCACCGGGCTTGACCAACACCTCGATCACCGGCACGTCGTGATAGTCGCCGATGTCCGGTACCTTCACTTCGATGAGGGACATGGAATTCGCCTCCGCGTCAGAGCAGCACCCGCCGGAAGTCGGCGAGCAGCTGGGCAAGGTGGGTGGTGAAGCGCGTGGCGTACGCCCCGTCGATGACGCGATGATCCGCCGTGAGCGACAGCGGCAGGATCTGACGCGGAACGAACGCCTTGCCGTCCCATACCGGTTTGACGGCGATCTTGTTCACGCCGAGGATCGCCACTTCCGGCGCATTGATGATGGGGGCAAATCCCGTGCCGCCGATCCCTCCCAGGCTGGAGATGGTGAAGGTGGCGCCCTGCATCTCGGCCGGCTTGAGCTTGCCTTCGCGCGCCTTACGGGCGAGTTCGGATGTTTCGACGGCGATGTCGCGCAGTCCCTTTTTGTCGGCCTCTTTCAGCACCGGCACCACCAGACCCTGCGGTGTGTCGGCGGCGAAGCCGATATGGTAGTAGCGCTTATAGACGAGCTTGTCCCCGTCGAGGCTGGTGTTCATGTCGGGGAATCGCTGCAGCGCCGCCACCACCGCCTTGATGAGGAAGGCGAGCATGGTGAACTTGATCCCTTCCTTTTCGTGCTCGCGGTTGAGCTCGCGGCGGAAGGCTTCGAGCTCGGTGACGTCGGCCTCGTCGTGGTAGGTGACCGCCGGGATCATGATCCAGTTGCGCGCGAGATTCGCCGCCGAGATCTTCTTGATGCGCCCCAGTTCCTTGACCTCGATCGGGCCGAACTTGGCGAAGTCGACCTTGGGCCACGGCGGCAATTCCAGGCCGGCGAGCAGCGTGCCGCCGCCCGCCTCCTTGGCCGGCGCCTGCGCTTCGCCCTGCATTACGCGCTTGACGTAGGCAACGACATCCTCACGCAGGATGCGGCCGTTCGGCCCGGACGCAGTGACCTTGGAGAGATCGACCCCGAGCTCGCGGGCAAAAGCCCGCACCACCGGGCTGGCGTGGATCTTGCCTCCGAGCTGGATCGGCGTGGGCGCAACGGGGGCCGGCGCCGCGGGTTCGAGCACCGGGGCCCAGGCGGTCGCGCCGACGGCAGGAGCCGATCGCGTCGGCTCGGAGGCAGGTGTCTTGGCCTGTTCGCCCGCCTCGCTGGCTTCGAGGCGGATGACGGGGGTGCCTTCGGAGACCTTGTCGCCGACCTTGACGAGCACCTCGCGCACGATGCCGGCCACCGGGCAGGGCACGTCCATGGTGGCCTTGTCCGATTCGAGGGTGCAGATCGGATCTTCGGGCGCAAGCACGTCACCGGGCTTGACCAACACCTCGATCACCGGCACGTCGTGATAGTCGCCGATGTCCGGTACCTTCACTTCGATGAGGGATGCCATCGGGAATCTCCTTTAGGCCGTGCGCGGATTGGGTTTGGCGGGGTCGATGCCGTAGCGGACGATGGCTTCGGCCACCTTGCGCCGCGGCAGTTCGCCGTCTTCGGCGAGCGCCATGAGCGCGGCGAGCGTCACCCAGTGCCGATCGACCTCGAAATGGAATCGCAGCTTCTCGCGGGTATCGGAACGCCCGAATCCGTCGGTGCCCAAGGTGTAGTAAGTGCGCTTGACGAAGGGGCGGATCTGCTCGGCGTAGAGCTTGACGTAGTCGGTCGCCGCCACTGCCGGGCCGCGGTGCCCGGAGAGTTTTTGCTCGACGTGGCTCTTGCGCGGCGCTTCCAGCGGATGCAAGAGGTTCCAGCGCACCGTGTCCTGGCCGTCGCGGGCGAGCTCGTTGAAGCTCGTGCAGCTCCACACGTCGGCAGCCACGCCCCAGTCTTCGCGCAGGATGTCGGCCGCGGCCATCACTTCGCGCAGGATAGAACCGCTGCCCATGAGCTGGACGCGGGGAGCGTCGCCGGCTGCAGCGGCGCGCAGCAGATACATTCCCTTGAGGATGTCCTCGCGCACCCCCTCGCCTTCGGGCATGGGCGGATGCTCGTAGTTCTCGTTGAGCACGGTGATGTAGTAGAAGACGTCTTCCTGCTCTGCCATCATGCGCCGCAAGCCTTCGTGCACGATCACGGCGAGTTCGTACTGGAAGGTCGGGTCGTAGCTGATGCAGTTGGGCACGACGTGCGCGAGCACGTGGCTGTGGCCGTCCTGGTGTTGCAGCCCTTCCCCGTTCAAGGTCGTGCGCCCCGAGGTGCCGCCGATGAGAAAGCCCCGGGCGCGCTGATCTCCCGCCGCCCAGATGAGATCCATCGTGCGCTGGAAGCCGAACATGGAATAGAAGATGTAGAAGGGGATCGTGATCACGTCGTGCACGCTGTAGCTCGTGGCCGCCGCGATCCAGTCGCTCGTCGCGCCCGCTTCGTTGATCCCCTCCTCCAGGATCTGGCCGTCGCGCGACTCCTTGTAGAACATCAGCTGGTCATGATCCTCGGGAACGTATTTCTGCCCTTCCTGGTTCCAGATGCCGAACTGGCGAAACATCCCTTCCATGCCGAAGGTGCGCGACTCGTCCGGTACGATGGGCACCACGCGCTTGCCGATCTTCTTGTCGCGCATGAGCTGGATCATCATGCGTACCAGCGCCATGGTCGTGGAGATCTCGCGCCCTTCGCCGCTGCCGGCAAAGAAGGAGGCAAACGATTCGAGCGGCGGAATTTCCAGCGATTCGCTCGCTTTCTGCCGCCGCTGCGGCAGATAGCCGCCCAGCGCCTGGCGCCGTTCGTGCATGTAGCGCGCCTCGGGCGAGTCGGGCGCGAAGGTGAGGAAAGGCAGCGCATCGATCTGGTCGTCGGGGACCGGCAGACGGAAACGGTCGCGGAAACTGCGGATCGCGTCGTGATCCATCTTCTTCGCCTGGTGGGCGATGTTCATCGCCTCGCCCGCCTGGCCCATGCCGTAGCCCTTGATGGTCTTGGCGAGGATCACCGTCGGCTGCCCCTCGTGTTCGACGGCGGCCTTGTAGGCAGCGTGCACTTTGAAGATGTCGTGGCCGCCGCGGTTGAGTTGCCAAATCTCCTCGTCGGTCCAGTCGGCCACCAGCGCCTTGAGCTCGGGCGTATTGAAGAAATGCTCGCGGATGTAGGCTCCGTCCTTGGCGCGGAACGTCTGATAGTCCCCGTCGCACAGCTCCATCATGCGTTTTTTCAGGATGCCCTTCTTGTCGCGGGCAAAGAGCGCGTCCCAACGCGAGCCCCAGATCACCTTGATGACGTTCCAGCCGGCGCCACGGAACTCGGCTTCCAGCTCCTGGATGACCTTGCCATTGCCTCGCACCGGGCCGTCGAGCCGCTGCAGGTTACAGTTGATGACGAAGATGAGGTTGTCGAGCTTCTCGCGCGCCGCCAGACCGATCGCCCCCAAGGTCTCGACCTCGTCGGTTTCGCCATCGCCGACGAAACACCACACTTTGCGCTTGGCGGCACGTTCCGCGTCGAGCACCCCCCGGCAGGCGAGATACTTGATGAAACGCGCCTGATAGATCGCCTGGATGGGACCCAAGCCCATCGACACGGTGGGAAACTGCCAGAAGGCCGGCATCAGCCAAGGGTGGGGATAGGAGGAAAGCCCCTTGCCGTCGATCTCGCGGCGGTAGTTGATGAGCTGCTCTTCCGTGAGCCGCCCGAGCATGAAGGCGCGCGCGTAGATCCCGGGCGCGGAGTGCCCCTGGAAGAAAACGAGGTCCCCCAGATGATGCTCGTTCGGCGCACGGAAAAAATGGTTGAAGCCGACGTCGTAGAGTACGGCGGCCGAGGCGAACGAGGCGATGTGCCCGCCCACGTTGGAATCACGGTTGGCGCGCACCACCATGGCCATCGCGTTCCAACGGATGTAGGAATGGATCTTGATCTCGAGGTCGGGATCGCCGGGATAAGGGGGCTGCAATTCGACCGGGATGGTGTTGATGTAGGCCGTGTTGGCCGAGTAGGGGAGATCGACGCCATGCTCTCGCGCCTCCTCGATCAGGGTCTCGAGGAGCGCGTGCGCCCGTTCCGGCCCTTCGTGCTCGAGGACGGCATCGAGCGCTTCCAGCCACTCGCGCGTTTCTTCGGGATCCGGATCCGGGTGGTTGTGGTGCTGGGATTGAACGGACATGGAGGCCTCCTTTTGCGATCGACGTCCCGCAATATAAAATTTAATTTCACGAAGTGCAATCGTGCGCTGCAGCACAAAAAGACGTTATCATGACTACGGGTTTTCCCTAGTGGTGGAACGACCAAGAATGCGCGACAGTCTCATCGAGGAATTTTCCTTCCCCCGCGCTTTCCCATATCCATGAAGACCCACCTTTCGGCCATCGCTGCGCCTGAAGCGCATCCTTCGAGATTCGGCGCCGCCGCGGTCCTGTTTGCCTTGATCATGTTAGGTACGGGGGCCATGCTTTACCAGTGGGGGGCATCGGGAGCGGCCACCGGGATCGACACCGAGATGCTCACCATGCTCTTGGTGATTGCGGCGCTGGGCGGTTGGGTCATCGTGCTGCTCGTACGCTCACGGACACGAGAGTTGGCCATGGCGCGCTTGCTGCGCGAACGGGACCGGCTCTTCCATTTCTCGCTCGACCTGCTGGCGATCCTGACGCAAGACGGGAAAATCTTGCGGTGCAACGCCGCCTTTCCCCGTGTGCTCGGCTATACCGAGCGAATGCTCCAGGGAAAATCGCTCATCGACTTGGTGCATCCCGACGACTGGGGCGAGACGATGTCGGCGCTACGTCGGCTCTCGAGTGGCGAAGCCGTGGAATTCGTCGCCCGCGTGCATGGCATCACCGGTGAATATCGCTGGCTGTCGTGGCACATCAACCCGGTCAATGATGAAGATGCTTGCTACGCGATCGCGCATGACATCACCCGGGCAAAACAAACCGAGCAGGCGCTACAGGCCGAGATGGCGTTTCGTCGCGCCATGGAGGAATCCCTCGTCACCGGCCTGCGGGCGATCGATCTGCAGGGGCGCATCATCTATGTGAACCCCGCTTTCTGCCGGCTGGTCGGATTCACGGAAGAGGAACTCCTCGGCTGTGGTCCGCCGTTTCCTTATTGGCCGGAAGAATCGTTCGAGACGTGCTGGGAGAGCCTGCGCATGACGCTCGCGGGACGCTTTCCTCCCGACGGATTCGACATGCGCATCCGGCGCAAGGATGGAGAACGGCTCGATGCGCGCTTCTACCTCTCGCCGCTCATCGATGGCGAGGGGCGGCACACCGGCTGGATGGCCGCGGTGACGGACGTAACCGAGGCACGGCGGGTCCGCGCCGCGCTCGAGGCGGCCCAACGCCGTTTCGCTGCGGTGCTGGAAGGGCTCGATGCCGCGGTGTTCGTCGCCGACTGGGCGAGCGACGAGATCCTCTTCGCCAACCGGGCATTCAAGCGTATCTATGGGTTCGATGCGGTGGGACGAAGCGCGGCGGCCATTGGCGTACCGCGACCGATCTCCCCGGAACCGGACGGATCTCACCCCGACGAAGAGACCTTGCCTCGCGAGCTGTTCGACGGCGAAGTGCAGCACCCCGAATCCGGGCGCTGGTATCACGTCCATGAACAGCTCACGCGGTGGGTCGACGGGCGGATCGTGCGCATGGCGATCGCCACCGACATTACCGTGCATCAGCATTTGCGTGCGCTCGAGCTGCAGCGCCAGGTCCAATTGCATCAGACGGCACGGCTCATCACCATGGGCGAGATGGCTTCCACGCTCGCGCACGAGCTCAACCAACCGCTTGCGGCGATCGCCAATTATTGCCGCGGCGGCATGAGCCGCTTGGAACAAGGACGGCTCGACGAGGCGGCAGTCCGCGCCGTGCTGGAAAAAGCAGCGACGCAGGCCGAGCGCGCCGGCTCCATTCTCAACCGCATCCGCGACTTCGTACGCAAGTCCGAACCCAGGCGCGAAGCGGTGCCGCTCGCCGAAATCGTGGCGGGTGCCGTCGAAATCATGACCCCGGAGGCCAAGCGTAACAACGTGCGTCTCCTGGTGGAGCTTCCGGCCGACCTTCCCCGCGTGCGGGCCGATCCGATCCTGATCGAGCAGGTACTGGTCAATTTGATGCGCAATGGCATCGAAGCGATGGCACAGACGCGGCCTGCGGCGCGCCAGATCCGGGTACAGGCAAGTCTCGAGGACGAGCGCCACGTGTCCGTGTCCGTGATCGATCGGGGCCGCGGTCTCTCGCCCGAGGAACGCGAGCAGATTTTCACTTCGTTTTTCACCACCAAACCCGATGGGCTGGGAATGGGGCTGAAGATCTGCCGCTCCATCGTCGAATTCCACGCAGGGCGCCTGACCGTGGAGGACAATCCTCAAGGGGGAACGGTGTTTCGCTTCACCTTGCCGTTGGAGGAATGAAGGGATGAACGGGACGGAGAAAGAACGCCTCGTGCATGTCGTCGACGACGACGAAGCGATGCGCGATTCCCTGCAATGGCTCCTCGAAGGCAGCGGCCATCACGTGCGCACGTACGCGGATGCGGCATCCTTTCTGGCCACCGGCGGGCTATCGGGAAGCGGTTGTGTGTTACTCGACGTGCGCATGCCCGGCATGAGCGGTTTGGAACTCTTCGAGGAGCTGCGTCGACGCGAGCTGCCATTGCCCGTGATCTTCATCACGGGTCACGGGGACATTCCCATGGCGGTGCGCATGTTGCGCAAGGGAGCGGTCGACTTTCTGGAAAAACCGTTTTCCGATGCGCAACTGCTCGACCGCATCGAGGAGGCGCTCGATCGCTCGCGGACGTGGTGCGAGCGGCAGCGCCGACGCCAGGAGATCGAGCGGCGCCTCGCGAGCCTGTCGCAGCGCGAGCGTGAAGTGCTCACGCTCATCGTCGCTGGTCGCCTCAACAAGCAGGTTGCCGACGACCTGGGCATCTCGATCAAGACGGTAGAAGTCTATCGCGCCCGCGTGATGGAAAAAATGGCCTGCGATTCGCTCGCCGAGTTGGTCCAGGCGATGACCTGGTGGGAGGAAGAGCGCGTCCGCCCCTGGGGTCAGCTCGAATAGACCGCGCCAGACCATTCATTTACCAGTCGCCGCGCCGCCGCCACCGTCTCGCTGGCGGTGAGCCCGATCGGGCCGACACCTTCGGCGGCGAGTCGGTCGGCCGCGGCGCCATGCAGGAAGGGGCCGAAGCGCGCCGCCAGCGGTACCGGCCAGCCTTGGGCGAGCAGGGAGCCGAGTATGCCGCTCAGCACGTCGCCCATCCCGGCGCTCGCCATACCCGGATTCCCGGTGGGATTGATCGCCCAGGCGCCGTCGGGATCGGCCACGACCGAGCCGCAGCCCTTGAGCACGACGTGCGCCCGATGGCGCCGGGCCAATTCCTGCGCCGCGGCGATGCGATCCTTTTGCACCGTCGCCACGTCGGTTCCGAGCAGTCGCGCGGCCTCCATGGGGTGGGGCGTGAGGATCGCCGGAATCGAGCGCGAACGCAGGGACTCCTGCAATTCGCCATCGACGGCCAAGCGATTGAGCCCGTCGGCATCGAGCACCAGCGGCAAAGGGGAGGGGAGAAGGCGCGCGAGCAGGGCCCTGGCCTCGTCCGAAACCCCCAAACCCGGCCCGACGACGAGCACGTCGACGCCGCGCTCGGGAATCGCGTTGCCCACCATCAGTTCCGGATGCACCGGACTGAAGGAAAGGATGTTCGGATCGAGCGCGCACAGCGTCACCTTGCCGGCGCCGGTGGCGAGCGCCGCGTGCCCGGCGAGAAAAGCCGCTCCGCTCATGCGCGGCGCCCCGCCCACCACCAACACGTGGCCGAAGCTGCCTTTGTGAGTATTCTGGCGTCGTGGCCGCAGATGACCGGCGAAGGCATCCCGCCCGAGGAGACGTCCTTGCCCCAAGTCGTGGCGCGACGGATCGATGCCCAGCGCGTCGACCATGACTTTGCCGGCTCGATCCGGGCCGTCAAGCGTGTGCAGGCCGGGCTTGTCGGCGAGGAACGTGAGGGTGGCGTTCGCCTCGAAACATGCCCCCATGCAGTGCCCGGTGTCGGCATCGAGTCCGCTGGGGACATCCACCGCCAGTTTGAACGCGGCCCACCCCTTGCTCCACTCGATCCAGGAGGCATACGGCTCACCGATGGGGCGGGCAAGACCGATGCCGAAGAGGGCATCCACGATCGCTGCCGGAGGGGCTTCGAGCGCTTCCGGTCCGGGCAAGACGACCCCGCCAGATGCCACGAACGCTTCGCGCGCCGCCGCGGCTTCACCCCCCGATCGCCCTCCGTCGAAACGACCGATCACCACGGCCTGGCGCCCAAGTGCGAGCAGCCGACGCGCCGCCACGAACCCGTCCCCGCCGTTGTTGCCCGGTCCGCACAGGACACACACCAATCCGCCAGGCGGCACGTGCGCCATCACCACGCGCGCGATCGCCGCGCCGGCACGCTCCATCAGCGGCGGATCGGCCAGGGGAACTTCCACGGCCTCGATCGCCCGGATTTCCTGCAGACGGCACAAGGGGCGGGAAGAAAGAGGTACGATGAAAGAGGGGACGAAAGGCATGACGCGACTCCCGGCTGACGATCAAACCATGTTAGAATGAAAAACCGTTTTCTTCACCCACGAATGCAAGGAACTCGGATGGAAGTCGCCGAACAGACGCCCGCGCAACAACCCGTCAATCCCCTCGAACGCTCGCTCACGCTCAACATTCCCGTGGCCGACGTCGAGAAAGACGCCGAAAAGCGGCTCAAACGCATCGCGCCCACCGTCAAGATGCCGGGTTTCCGTCCCGGCAAGGTGCCGATGCGCCTCGTCAAACAAATGTACGGCAACGAGATGTGGGCCGAAGCCGTGAGCGAGGCGATCGAACGCACCTTCAATGAAACCGTCGCCCGTGAAGGGCTGCGCGTGGCGGGCAGTTTCCGCATCGAACCCGCCGAATCGGCCGATGCGTCGATCCTTGCCTTCACGGCCCGTTTCGAAATCTATCCCGAAGTTGAACTCGCCGACCTCTCCGAGCGCACGGTCGAACGCCCGCATCTCGAGATCACCGAGGCCGAAGTCGATAAAACCCTCGAGCGGCTGCGCAAACAGCGCACCACCTACCACGAGGTCGATCGGCCGGCGCAAGAAGGGGATCGCGTCACCGTTTCCTACACCGCGCGCAAAGAGGGCGAAGTGGTCGAAAACGGCCACGTCGAGAATTTCCCCTTCGTCATCGGCGCTGGTGCTTTGCTCGAAGCCATCGAAAACGCGCCGATCGGCATGCGACCCGGTGAAACCAAAACCTTCGAGGTCACCTTCCCCGAAGACGAGGACAACAAGTTCGCCGGTCAGACCCTGCAGTTCGAGCTCACGCTGCATAAAGTCGAAGAGCCGGAGCTGCCGGCGGTCGATGCCGACTTCGCCCGCGCGCTCGGCATCGAAGATGGCGATGTGCAAAAATTGCGCGACGAGATCCGGGCTTCGCTCGAGCGCGAACTCAAGCAGCGCATCGACAACGAAGTGAAGAAACAGGTCTTCGATCTGCTGCTCACCGCCCATGATTTTGCCGTGCCGAACGCCCTCGTCGAGACCGAAGCCGAACAGCTCGTCGAGCGCACCCGCCGCGATCTGCGCATGCGCGGGTTCGACGCCGCCAAACTCGAACTCTCGCCGCAGCTCTTCGAGGAAGAGGCCCGTCGCCGCGTCAAGCTCGGGCTCATCATCGGCGAGATCGTCAAACGCCATGAATTGCAGGCCAAACCCGAGCAGGTGCGCGCCCTCGTCGAAGAAGTCGCTGCCGAGTACGAGCACCCCGAGGTGATGGTCAATTGGTATTATTCCGATCCGGAGCGCTTGGTGTCGGTAGAAGCGGTGGCGATCGAGAACAACGTCGTGCAGTGGGTGCTCGAGCAGGTTCAGGTGGCCGACAAGCCCGTCGAGTTCGACGAGTTCATGACGCAGCGTCCCGCCTGATGGGGAACGAATTCGCGCGTTTTCGCGTCAACCGCGATTGAACACATTCCTGCGTGAGGAACCATGAAAGAACCCTTTGAGGCGAACACCCCGCTCGGGCTCGGCCTCGTGCCGATGGTGGTGGAGCAGAGCGGCCGCGGCGAGCGGGCCTACGACATCTACTCGCGCCTGCTCAAGGAGCGCGTGGTCTTTCTCGTTGGCCCCGTCGACGATGCGGTCGCGAGCCTCGTCGTCGCGCAGCTCCTCTTTCTCGAATCCGAGAACCCGGACAAAGACATCCACTTCTACATCAACTCCCCGGGCGGTTCGGTCACGGCAGGCATGGCCATCTACGACACGATGCAGTTCATCAAGCCCGACGTGAGCACCCTGTGCATCGGCCAGGCGGCGAGCATGGGCGCCTTCCTGCTCGCGGCAGGCGCCAAGGGCAAGCGTTATTGCCTGCCCAATTCCCGCGTGATGATCCACCAGCCCCTGGGTGGGTTTCAGGGCCAGGCCACCGACATCGAGATCCACGCCCGCGAGATCCTGAAGATCAAGGCCAAGCTCAACGAGCTCCTGGCGTTCCACACCGGCAACGACGTCGAGCGCATCGAGCGGGATACCGAGCGGGACAACTTCATGGACGCGGAAGAGGCCGTCAAGTATGGCCTCGTCGACAAAGTCCTGATCCGTCGCGGAGACATCTGAGAAACCATGGCAAAAAGCAAACGCAGCGACAGCGGCGAATTCTACTGTTCCTTCTGCGGCAAGAGCCAGCACGAGGTCAAGAAGCTCATCGCCGGCCCGTCGGTGTATATCTGCAACGAGTGCATCGAGCTGTGCAACGACATCGTGCGTCAAGATCTGGCCGAGGAGCACGGTACGGCGGCCGATGGAGAGCGGCGGCTACCCACTCCCAAGGAGCTCGTCGATTATCTCGATCAATACGTCATTGGTCAGGATTACGCCAAACGCGTATTGTCGGTCGCGGTGTATAACCACTACAAGCGCCTGGCGCTCGCGGGGCGCGACGACGAGGTGGAGATCGCCAAGAGCAACATCCTGCTCATCGGGCCTACGGGTTCGGGCAAGACGCTGCTCGCGCAGACGCTCGCACGCAAGCTCGACGTCCCGTTCGCCATCGCCGATGCCACCACGCTCACCGAGGCAGGCTACGTGGGCGAAGACGTGGAGAACATCCTCGCCCGTTTGCTCCAGACCTGCGACTTCGACGTCGAACGGGCCAAGCGGGGCATCGTTTTCATCGACGAGATCGACAAGATCACCCGCAAATCCGAGAATCCCTCGATCACGCGCGATGTCTCGGGCGAGGGCGTGCAGCAGGCGCTCCTGAAACTCATCGAAGGGACGGTCGCCTCCGTGCCGCCGCAGGGGGGGCGCAAGCATCCGAACCAAGATTTCATCCAGCTCGACACCACCAATATCCTCTTCATCTGCGGCGGCGCGTTCGAAGGGCTGGAAAAGATCGTCGAACAACGCACGGAAGCGGCCGGTATTGGCTTTGGGGCTTCCGTGGCCAGCAAGAAGGAGCGCAAGAAATCCGAATTGCTGCGTCAGGTCGAACCCGACGATCTCGTGCGTTTCGGGCTGATTCCCGAATTCGTCGGACGCTTGCCGGTGATCGTGCCGCTCGAGGAGCTCGACGAAGAAGCGCTCATACGCATCGAGACCGAGCCGAAGAACGCGCTCGTCAAGCAATACCGCAAACTGTTCGAGATGGAAGGCGTGGAGCTCGAATTCACTCCCGGAGCCATCCGGGCGATCGCTCGTAAAGCCATCGAGCGTCGTACAGGTGCACGGGGCCTGCGTTCCATCATGGAAGAGGTGTTGCTCGACCTGATGTTCGATCTGCCCAACCTCAGCAGTGAGGGAGTGCGCAAGATCATCATCGAAGAATCCACCGTGACGCAAGGCACACCCCCCCTCAAGCTCAGCGGCGAGGAAGCCCGCGTCAGCGGCGCGAACTGAGCCGTCTGTCTGTTTTTACCTCCATTTGGTGCGGAGCCCGCTCCTGGCTCCGCTGCCAATGCGTTTTCCCCCCTTGATTTTTGCTCCCCAAGCTACCATATTGCACGGTAGCGATTCCTCGCCTCATCAGGATTTTCACCCATGACAGAAATCATCCAAGCCCAGGGGAAAACCCTCGAACACCTGCCGTTGCTGCCTTTGCGCGACGTGGTGGTGTTCCCCCACATGGTCATCCCGCTTTTCGTGGGGCGACCTAAGTCCATCAAGGCGCTCGAGCGTGCCATGGAAAATGGCGGCCGGCTCGTGCTCGCCACCCAGAAAGACGCCGCCAAGGACGATCCCGGTCCCGAGGACATCTTCACGCTCGGCTGCATCGCCCACGTGCTGCAGATGCTCAAACTGCCCGACGGCACGGTCAAGGTGCTCATCGAAGGACGGCAGCGCGCGCGTTTCGATCGCATCCTCGAAGAAGGCGACACTTTCGTCGCCTTGGCTGAGCCCCTGGAAACCCAGAGCGGGGATGCCCGCGAGACCGAGGCGCTACGCCGCTCGCTGCTGTCGGCCTTCGAGGAGTACGTCAAGCTCAACCAGAAGCTGCCTCAAGAGCTCGTTGCCTCGCTCGCGGCGCTCGAAGATCCCGAGCATCTCACCGACATCATCGCTGCCCATCTGCCGCTGAAGATCGACAAGAAACAAGAGCTGCTCGAAATCACTGCGCTCGTGCCCCGCATGGAGCGCCTGCTCGCGCTGCTCGAGGCCGAGATCGACATTCTCGAAGTCGAGAAGCGCATCCGCAGCCGGGTCAAGCGCCAGATGGAGAAATCCCAGCGCGAGTTCTACCTCAATGAGCAGGTCAAGGCGATCCAGAAGGAGCTCGGCGAGGGCGACGAACAGGCCGAACTCGAGGAGCTCGAGAAGAAAATCAAGGCCGCCGGCATGCCCAAGGAGGTGCAAGAAAAAGCCGAGGCCGAGCTCAAGAAGCTGCGCATGATGTCGCCCATGTCGGCCGAAGCCACCGTGGTGCGCAACTATCTCGACGTGCTCGTGAGCTTGCCGTGGAACAAGCGCACACGCGTACGCCTGGATTTGGCTCGGGCGCAGAAGATCCTCGATACCGATCACTACGGCCTGGAAAAAGTCAAGGAACGCATCGTCGAGTACCTCGCCGTGCAAAAGCGCGTCGACGTCGTCAAGGCCCCCATCCTGTGTCTCGTCGGTCCTCCCGGCGTGGGCAAGACCTCGCTCGGGCAGTCGATGGCACGCGCCACGGGGCGCAAGTTCGTGCGTATGGCGCTGGGCGGGGTGCGCGACGAAGCCGAGATCCGCGGCCATCGGCGCACCTATATCGGCGCCATGCCGGGGCGCATCATCCAGAGTCTCATCAAGGTCGGCGTGAAGAACCCGCTCTTCCTGCTCGATGAAGTCGACAAGATCGGCATGGATTTTCGTGGTGATCCGAGCTCGGCGCTGCTGGAAGTGCTCGACCCCGAGCAAAACCATGCCTTCCAGGACCACTACGTCGAGGTCGATTTCGACCTCTCGGAAGTGATGTTCGTGGCTACGGCCAATACGCTCAACATTCCGGCGCCGCTGCTCGATCGCATGGAGGTGATTCGCCTCTCCGGCTACACCGAGGACGAGAAGATCGCCATCGCCGAGCGCTATCTGCTGCCCAAGCAGATGAAACTCAACGGAGTGAAGAAGAACGAGCTCAGCGTCACCACTGCGGCGATCCGCGACATCGTGCGCTACTACACGCGGGAAGCCGGCGTACGCAGTCTCGAGCGCGAGATCTCCAAGATCTGCCGCAAGGTGATCAAAGGGTTGCTGTTGAAAGCGCTGAAAGCCCCTGTCACGGTGGATTCGGCTGATCTCGAAACCTATCTGGGCGTGCGCAAATACACCTTCGGCGTGGCCGAGAAGGAGAACCAGGTCGGACAAGTCACTGGACTTGCCTGGACCGAAGTCGGTGGTGAGCTCCTTACCGTGGAAGCCGCGGTGATGCCGGGCAAGGGCAAGGTCATCACCACGGGCAAACTCGGCGAGGTCATGCAGGAGTCCATCCAGGCAGCCATCACCGTGGTGCGCAAGCGCGCGCGCAAGCTCGGTATTCCCGAAGATTTCTACGAGAAGACCGACGTGCACGTGCACTTGCCCGAAGGCGCCATCCCCAAAGACGGCCCTTCAGCGGGCATCGCCATCACCACGGCGCTGGTGTCCGCGCTCACCGAGATTCCGGTGCGCTGCGACGTGGCCATGACCGGCGAGATCACCTTACGCGGCGAGGTGCTGGCGATCGGCGGGCTCAAGGAGAAGCTGCTCGCCGCGGTGCGCGGTGGCATCCGTAAGGTGCTCATCCCCGAGGAGAACGTCAAGGATCTGGCCGAGATCCCCGAAAACGTCAAAAGCGCGCTCGAGATCATTCCCGTGCGCTGGATCGAGCAGGTGCTCGAGCTCGCCCTCGAGCGCAAGCCCGAACCCTTGGCCCCCGCGAGTGAACCACCCGTTGCGACGCCAGTCATTGCCGCGAGTAGTACCACGAGCACGGGCGTGAGCCCGGCGGCAAGCGAATTGCCGCATTGAGTTTTGCTTCGTTTGCCAAGCAGGGCCGGTGATGATACCATTGCCGGCGCTTGCAGCGGGTGCTTAGCTCAGTTGGTAGAGCGTCGCCCTTACAAGGCGAATGTCGGCGGTTCGAGTCCGTCAGCACCCACCATCGCTCTTTCTCGGCCGTGCTATCATTGAGCGATCGAGACATGAGCGAGAGGGCTGGTAATGGTGCAACCGACGTTTCTGGCACGCAACGTGGAAACGCTGGAGAGCGCCATCGCGGCCAAGCTCGCCGTGCTCGGTATCGATCCGTCCAACGCCAAACAGATGCGGGAACTGGCGCGCGAAGCGCTCGACACCGACCCGCACAAAATCTCGCAGCATTTCTATTCGTCTTCGCTCGAGCCGCGCGTACGCGCCGAGCTCTTGGGGCTCATCGCCCTCATGTTCCAAACCATGGCCTCGGCCGCGAGCATGGGAGAGGAGCTCCACGGTGGCCCCGTGTGGAAGGCCGTGGCGCGGGCAATCTACGAGGAAGCGGAATCCCGTGGACTCCTGCCTGAAAAAGGGACGTAAATGCGGCAGGATCCCGTCTCGTCCTCATCTCGGCTCGAGACGCGCCTACGGCTCGCGTTGGAAGCGGCGGAGCTGGCGACGTGGGATCTGGATTTCGTGCATGAAACTGCCTGGCTCGATGCTCAATGGAGTCGGTGGGTAGGCTTAGGCAGCGAGCCCGTCCGCCTCAGTTTTGCTCAATGGCGTTCTTTCGTCCATCCCGACGACTGGCTCAAGGTGCGCTCGGCCCTCATCGATCTCCTGAAAGGAAAAACCGCAATTTATCAGCAGCGTTACCGTATTCGAACACCGGATGGCCGCATCCTGTGGCTCGAAGATCGTGGCCAGGTATGCGACCGCGACCCGCAAACGGGATGGGCGCTGCGCGCGATCGGCGTGTCACGCGACGTGACCCAAGAAGAAGAAAAAATCCAGCGAGATCGCCTTCTGACCGCGGCGCTGCGTCATGCGCCGGTGGGCATCATGATCGCCGCGGCCGACGGCACCGTCGAATGGGTCAACCCGGCGCTCGAGCAGATCACGGGTTACAGCGCGGACGAACTCATCGGTACGCGGGCAGGACTTCTCTTTCATAGTGGCGTTCAGACGGAATCGTTTTACCGGGAATTATGGGAGACGATTTCCCGGGGGGCAGTCTGGCAAGGAAGGATGGTGAACAAGACGGCAACAGGGGAATTGCGCCACCACGACGTGACCATCGCCCCTGTCACCGACAACGAGGGGCGGCCTTTGCGCTACATCGCCACCTATCGCGACGTGACCGACCAGGTGCTGCTCGAGGAACGGCTCGAACGCATGGCCATGACCGATCCCCTCACCGAGCTGCCCAACCGTCGGGCCTTTCTCGATGCCATGAACAAGGAGTTTCAGCGCGTCGTTCGTTCCGGATTTGCGATCAATTCTTCCTTTTGCCTCATCGATCTCGATTACTTCAAACGCATCAACGACACGCTTGGGCATGCCGCAGGAGATGCCGTGCTGCGCCATTTCGCCCAGACGGTGCGACAAACCCTGCGGCAGATGGACGTCTGTGGTCGACTGGGCGGAGAGGAGTTCGGCATCCTGTTGCCGCAAACCGATGATCGCGCGGCCATAGCGGCGATGGAGCGGCTTCTACGCACGATCCGCCAAAGCGTCGTCGTCTTCGAAGGCCATGCGATCCGCTATACGGTGAGCGCCGGCGGCACCTCGTTTGCAATCAGCGATCGCACGATCGACGACGTGTTCGCCCGCGCCGACCGGGCGCTCTATCGCGCCAAAGAATATGGGCGAGACCACTTGGTTTGGATCGCTCCGGAAGATCAGTAACTTGTCATTGCCACGAATAGAGGGGAATTCAATGGATTTGTGCGTAATCGGGACCGGCTACGTCGGTCTCGTGACGGGGGCGTGTTTCGCCGAGATGGGCAATGAAGTATGGTGCGTCGATGTCGATGCGGCCAAGATCGAAGGGCTGAAAGCCGGGAAGCTGCCCATCTACGAGCCGGGGCTCGAGGAGATCGTCGAGCGCAACTACCAAGAAGGGCGGCTGCGTTTCACCACCGATCTGGGCGAGGCGATGGCCGAGTGCGACGTGCTCTTCATCGCCGTAGGCACCCCTCCGCTCGAAGACGGCTCGGCCGACCTGCAGCACGTGCTCACGGTCGCGCGCGATATCGGTCGGCGGCTTTCGCGCTACAGCGTGATCGTCGACAAATCCACGGTTCCCGTGGGAACCGCCGAGCGAGTGCGCCGTGCGATCCAGGCAGAGCTCGATGCGCGTGGCGTGTCGATCCCGTTCGATGTCGTTTCCAACCCTGAATTCCTCAAGGAAGGCGCTGCGGTCGAGGATTTCATGCGCCCGGACCGCATCATCGTCGGTACGGATTCGGAGGCGGCGCGCGAGCGCATGGCCGAGCTCTACGCGCCCTTCAACCGCAGCCACCAGCGCGTCATCCACATGGGCGTGCGCGATGCCGAGATGACGAAGTACGCCGCCAACGCCATGCTCGCCACCAAGATCTCTTTCATGAACGAGATCGCGGCATTGTGCGAGCGCTACGGCGTCGATGTGGAGAATGTCCGCTTGGGCATCGGAGCGGATCACCGCATCGGCTACCACTTCATCTATCCGGGCTGCGGCTACGGCGGTTCGTGTTTTCCCAAGGATGTCAAGGCGCTCATCGCCATGGCGCAGGCAGCCGGGGTCGAACCGGAAGTGCTCGCGGCGGTGGAAGAGCGCAACGCCAAGCAGAAGCGGGTACTGGAAGAAAAAATCGTCGCCCGTTTCGGCGAAGACCTCACCGGACGGACTTTCGGCGTGTGGGGGCTTGCATTCAAGCCGGGGACCGACGACATGCGCGAAGCGCCGTCGATTCCGCTCATCCAAGGCCTGATCGGGCGCGGGGCCCGGGTGCGCGCCTACGATCCGGTCGCCATGGACAACGCACGACGAGTATTCCCGGCGCAATGGTTCGACGAGGGTCGCCTCGTCTTCACCCGCCATCAGTACGACGCGCTCGAAGAAGCCGACGCCATGGTCCTGGTGACCGAATGGAAACCCTTCCGCCATCCCGATTTCGCGGCGATCAAACGGCTCCTGAAAACGCCCATGATCTTCGACGGGCGCAACCAGTACGATCCGCAGCAGCTCCAGCGGCTGGGAATCGCCTACGTCGGCATCGGGCGGGCGAATGCGCTTGCAGGGGAAGAGAGCAGGGCGGTTGCGCTTTGATCCGCCGAGAGGGGTGCCTCACCCCCGCCTAGGCGGGGGAGGGCAGGGTTAGGCAGCGGCGAGCGCCTGGTCGAGATCCGCGATCAGGTCGTCGACGTGTTCGATCCCTACCGACAGCCGGATCATGTCTTCGCTCACGCCGGCCTTTTTCAGCTCTTCGGCCGAGAGCTGGCGGTGCGTGGTGGACGCCGGATGGCAGGCGAGCGTTTTCGCATCGCCGATGTTCACGAGCCGGGTCACGAGCTTGAGCGCATCCTGGAAGCGGGCACCGGATTCCCGGCCACCCTTGACACCGAAGGTGAGGATGCCGGAGGCGCGGCCGCCGAGGTACTTCTGCACCAGGGCATGATCGGGATGATCCGGCAGTCCGGCGTAATTGACCCAACCCACTTTCTGGTGAGTGCGCAGGAAGTTGGCGATGCGCACGGCATTGTCGCAGATGCGATCCATGCGCAGCGGCAAGGTCTCGATTCCCTGCAGAATGAGGAAGGCGTTGAAGGGGCTGAGCGCCGCGCCCATGTTGCGCAAGGGCACCACGCGCGCCCGGGCGATGTAGGCCGCAGCACCGAAGCTTTCCGTGTAGCTCACGCCGTGATACGACGGATCGGGCTCGACCAGCATGCGGAAGCGCGTTTTGTGCTCGGCCCAGGGAAACTTGCCGCTGTCGACGATCATCCCGCCGATGGAATTCCCGTGTCCGCCGAGGTACTTGGTGAGCGAATGCACCACGATGTCGGCGCCGTGCTCGAAGGGACGGCAGAGGTAAGGGGAGGGGACGGTGTTGTCGACGATGAGCGGAAGGCCGTGCTCGTGGGCGATCGCCGCGAGCCGCTCGAAGTCGGTGATGTTGCCGAGCGGATTGCCGATCGATTCGCAGAAGATCGCCTTGGTCTTGTCATCGATGAGACGGGCGAAGGAAGCCGGATCGCGATGGTCGGCGAAGCGCACCTCGATGCCGTACTTCGGCAGGGTGTGGGCGAAGAGGTTGTAGGTGCCGCCATAGAGCGTGGCCGAACTCACTATGTTGTCGCCAACTTCGGCGATCGTCTGGATGGCATAGGTGATGGCCGCCATGCCCGAGGCGAGTGCCAGACCCGCGATGCCACCTTCCATGGCCGCGACGCGCTTTTCCAGCACGTCGCAGGTCGGGTTCATGATTCGGGTATAGATGTTACCCGGCACCTTGAGATCGAAGAGATCCGCGCCGTGCTGCGTGTCGTCGAAGGCGTAGGACGTGGTTTGGTAGATCGGTACCGCCACGGCTTTGGTGGTCGGATCGGGCGTATAGCCGCCATGGACGGCGAGCGTCTCGATGCGCATGAAACGGTCTCCTGGGGGATGGTGTGCGGGAATATAGCACGATGACTGGAAGCGGACAGCGGGGGGAATGGACATGTCCTTATTCCCGGATGCTCCGGATCGGCCGAGGCGTGGCTACCTATCCGGACACCGTGCCGCCTTCGGAGGCTGACGCTGCCTCTCCGTCGTAAAGTCTATTTTACATAATACAAATTATCACGCTTTTATCGGAACGACGACCCGATCTCGTTTGGGTCGTGTAAGATTTCGCCATGTCTCCACACGCGCTGCTCCTGGTTCTGACGATTCATGCCATGGCCTTGATTTCGCCAGGGCCAGACTTCGCCGTGGTCACTCGCTTGTCCATCGTCTCGGGTCGAGGCGCAGGAATTGCCGCGGCCGCTGGCGTGGCCTCGGCCATCGGTCTCTACGTTCTCTCTTGTCTCTTGGGATTGTCTCTGCTCTTGCATGCCTTACCGATGCTGTCGTGGCTCCTTTCCGTTGTCGGAGCCGCCTATCTGGCGTACCTCGGTATCCAATGCCTCACTTCGCAAGGCACCCTACCAGAAGCCGACCCGCAGCGGCAAAAGGGCAAAGCTTTTCTCACCGGTTTTTTGACGAACCTGCTCAATCCCAAGGCCATGGTCTATTTCGGTTCGATCTTGTCTCAAATCCTGAAACCGAACATGAGTCTACGCGAAAATCTGTCGATCTTCGCGCTTCTCGTGATGGAATCCTTCCTCTGGTTCGCCTTCGTGGCGTGGACGTTTTCTTCGCCCAGGATTCTCGACTGGCTGAGGTTACGACTGAAATGGTTCGAGCGCTTCGTCGGCGTGGCACTCATTGGTTTGGCGGTGAAAATGGCGAGCGTTGCCCTCGCCTGAATCGTGCAAGGATTCCTAACATCGATACGACCACGAGGACCGATAATTCCCCGCCCAACCAAACGAAGGGAGTAAGCCCTTCCCTGCCCTGCACCAGCAAATCCACGATTCCTTCACGCCATTCGGGCAAGACCCCGAGCACTCGGCCATCGGCGTCGAACCCCCCGCTCACGCCGGTATTGGTCGCTTGGACCCACGGGCGAGCGGTTTCCAGCGCGCGCACCTTGCCGATCTGCGCGTGTTGGGCCTGCGCTGCGCTGCGGTCGTACCACGCGAGGTTGGAGAGGTTGAGGAGCCAGGTGGCACCGGCGCGCACGTCGCCGGCGATGAGGTCGGCAAACGCGCTCTCGTAGCAGATGTCGACGGCGGCGGCCGTCTCGCCTACGCGCAAGAACGGCTGAAGGGGCTCGCCCGGGCCTTGGTTCGACATCGGAATCGACAAGGCGCGGAAAAACCAGCCGAAGAGCGGCGGCGAATACTCACCGAACGGAACGAGGTGACGCTTGTGATAGGCAAAAGGTGCGGCCTTGCCCTGTGCCACCGCCGAATTGTGGATGACTCCCGCTTCATCGCGCGTGAAGGCGCCATAGAGCACGGTGCGATCCTCGCCCAAGGCCTGCGCCACGAGGCCGTGCCATTCGTCGGGGATCTGCACGTCGAGCAACGGCAGGGAGGTTTCGGGCAATACCACCAGCGTGCCGCGCGTCTGTGCGATCAGCTCGGCCTGACGCCAGAGGTGACGTCCCAGCAGCGCCCCGTCCCATTTCTGATCCTGGGGAATCGCCGGCTGTACCAAACTCACCGCCAGCGGCGCGCCCAGCGGTCGGGTCCATTCCACGCCACGCAGCGCACCGCCGAGCACGGCCACGAGGGCGACGAGCGGCAGCCAGCGTCGCCAAGGCATGCCAAACGCGATGATCCCGGCAAGCGCGAAGAGAAGAAACCCCACCCCCAGCGATCCGACGAGCGGATAGAATCCCGCCAGAGGGCTGGGCGGCGTCTGGCTCAGACCGGGGCTGAGCCAAGGAAAGCCCGTGAAGGCCCAGCCGCGAACCCATTCGGCAGCCGTGAAGACTGCCGCCGTGAAAACCGCCCGGCGAAAAGCGCTTCCTGCCGGAGACCAGCGCACGGTAAGCCATGCGGCCAGCGCCCACCAGGCGGCGAGATAGGCCGCGAAGAGCGCCACCGACGCCCAGGCCGCCGGCCAAGGAAGACCGCCGTAACGCGCGAGCGCCACCGACAACCACCCCACTCCTACAAAGAAATAGGGCCAGGCCCAGAGAAGGGCCGCGACCATGGCTTGGCGTGGGCTCGCATGATTCAACGCGAACAAGAGGGGAAGGAGCGCAACGGGCAACCACCAGAAGGCCTCGGTCGGGGCGAAAGCCCAAGGGGCACTCGCGCCGGCAGCGACGATCAGACACACCGCTGCCCAAGACGGCAATGCGCGGCCGCGCAGGACGAGGCGCGGCAACCGGGCGGTCAGGCTCACCCTCACTCCGGTTCCGTCGCTCCGCCTGTCCTGGTCGGTGGCCGCACCCGCAGCCAGTGCAACCGGCGGCTGTCGGCGCGCAGCACCTCGAAGGTCCAACCGTCGATGTCGACGCATTCACCGCGCTGCGGCAGGCGCCCGAGCCGATGGATCACGAGTCCGCCGATGGTGTCGCTCTCCTCGTCGGAGAACTCTGTCCCGAACGCATCGTTGAAGTCGATGAGCTCCATCGTCGCCTTGACGCGATAGCTGCCGTCCGCTTCCAGCCGGATGGCGTCTTCCGGCTCGTCGAAGTCGTATTCGTCCTCGATCTCGCCGACGATCTGCTCGAGCACGTCTTCGATCGTCACCAGGCCGCTCACTCCGCCGTATTCGTCAGCGACGATGGCCATGTGGTTGCGGCGGCGGCGGAACTCGCGCAGCAGCAGATCCAGCCGTTTGGATTCGGGCACGAACACGGCCGGACGCAGGCTGTCACGCAGATCGAAGGGGAAACCGGCGAAATAACGGATCAGGTCCTTGGCGAGAAAAATACCGATGACGTCGTCCTTGCTCTCGCCGATCGCCGGAAAACGCGAATGATTTGTTTCCGCTGCGAAACGCGCGATCTCTTCGATCGGATCGTCGATGCGAATCACGTCCATCTGGCTGCGCGGCACCATCACGTCGCGCACGCGCAGCTCCGAGATGGCCAAGGCACCTTCGATGATGGAGAGGGCCTCGGCATCAAACAGGTTGCGCTCGCAGGCCGAGTGCAGCACTTCCAGCAATTCCTCGCGCGTCTCGGGTTCGCGCGACCAGAACGCCGTCAGTCGATCCCACCAGCTACGATGGGAAGGTTCGTCGTCGTCTTTCATCGCTCCTCGTCGGCATAGGGGTCGGGGAAACCGAGCCGTCCGAGCACGTCGCGCTCGAGCGCCTCCATCTCGGCCGCCTGTGCTTCGTCCTCGTGGTCATATCCTTGCAGGTGCAGCATACCATGCACGATCAGGTGCGCGTAGTGCGCCTCCAGCGGCTTGCCCTGCTCCGCAGCCTCACGCGCTACCACGGGCGCGCACAGCACCAGATCTCCCATCAATCCGGCTTCTTCCGGCACATCATAGACGAAAGAAAGCACGTTGGTGGCGTAATCCTTGCCGCGAAAACGCCGGTTCAACTCACGCCCTTCCTCGGCATCGACGAAACGCACCGTCACCTGCGCCTCGCCCTTCTGCAAGGCGGCGCGCGCCCAGCGCAGCACCTCGGCGCGCGGCGGGACTTCGGCGGAGCAGACCCGCTGATAGCTCAGGCGCAGGCGCTTCACCGCTCCCGTCCTTCGCTGCCGTGACGGTCATAGGCCTCGACGATGCGCGCCACCAAGGGGTGACGCACCACGTCTTCCTTGAGAAACCGGGTAAACGCGATGCCGCGTACCTCGGCGAGTACCTCACGCGCCTGCGCAAGACCGCTCTTCGTGCCGCGCGGCAGGTCGATCTGGGTGAGATCGCCCGTGATGACCGCCTTGGAGCCGATGCCGATGCGCGTCAGGAACATCTTCATCTGCTCGGGCGTGGTGTTCTGCGCCTCGTCCAGAATGATGAAGGCGTGATTGAGCGTACGCCCGCGCATGAAGGCGAGCGGTGCGATCTCGATCGCGCCGCGTTCGAAGAGTTTGCCCACGCGCTCGAAACCGAAGAGGTCGTAGAGCGCGTCGTAGAGCGGGCGAAGGTACGGATCGACCTTCTGGGCCAGATCGCCGGGCAGGAAACCGAGCCGCTCGCCGGCCTCCACCGCCGGGCGCGTGAGCACGATGCGCTCGATCTGTTCGCGCTCGAAGGCGTCGACGGCCGCCGCCACCGCGAGATAGGTCTTGCCGGTACCAGCCGGGCCGATGCCGAAGGTGATGTCGTGCGACTGGATCGCGCGCAGATAGGCCACCTGACGCGGCGTGCGCCCGCCGATCGCCCCCTTGCGCGTGCGCAGCTGCGGCACCGCGCCTTCCTCGGTCGTCACCTCGTTCGCATCGCTCAGGCGTTCGATCACGCCGAGTTGGATGTCATCGAGCGAGAGCTCTTGTCCGGCGCGAGCCCACAAGCGCTGCAGGACGTCGAGCGCGAGCCTCGTCTGCGCCGGCGCCCCCGCGAGGGTGAAATGGCCGCTACGCCGTGCGATCGTCACGTCGAATGCCGATTCGATCTGGCGCAGGTTCTCGTCGAGCACCCCGCACAGGTTTGCGAGCCGCGCGTTGTCGAGCGGCTCGATGTCCCACTCCAGGTACTGCATCTCAGGACGCACGGACGAGCACCTCTCCCCGCAGGCTGTGCGGCAGCGCCTCGGTGATCTTCACGTCGACGAAGTGCCCCACCAGGCGGGATTCGCCGCGGAAATTGACCACGCGGTTGTTCTCGGTACGGCCGGCGAGCCAGGCCGGGTCTTTCTTCGAAGGCCCCGTGACCAGCACTCGCTCGATGCGCCCCACCATGGCCTCGCTGAAGGCGCGCTCCTGTGCCTCGAGTTGCGCCTGCAGCCGGGCGAGCCAAGCGAGCTTGGTCTCCTGCGGCACCGGGTCGGGAAGTTCTGCCGCCGGCGTGCCGGGGCGGGCACTATAGACGAAACTGAAGGAATGGTCGAACTGCAGCTCCTCGACGAGGCGCAGCGTCTTTTCGAAATCGGCTTCGGTCTCGCCGGGAAAACCGACGATGAAATCGGACGACAGCGACAGGTCGGGGCGCACCGCCCGCAGCCGCCGCACGATGGACTTGTATTCGAGCACGGTGTAGCCGCGTTTCATCGCCGCGAGCACCCGGTCGGACCCGGACTGCACCGGCAGGTGCAGGTGGCTGACGAGCTTGGGAATTTTCTCGTAGGCGGCGATCAGGCGCGACGTCATCTCGCGCGGGTGCGAGGTCGTGTAGCGGATGCGCTCGATGCCGGGGATCTCGGCCACGCACTCCAGCAGAAAGGCGAAGTCGCCTACCTCCTCCCCGTCGCGCGACAGCCGCCCGCGCCAAGCGTTGACGTTCTGCCCCAGCAGCGTCACCTCCTTGACTCCCTGTTCGGCGAGCTGGGCCACCTCGACGAGCACGTCCTCGAGCGGACGGGAAATCTCTTCGCCCCGCGTATAGGGAACGATGCAGAAAGAACAGTACTTGGAGCAGCCCTCCATGATGGAGACGAAGGCGCTCGCCCCTTCGACGCGCGGCTCGGGCAGCGCATCGAACTTCTCGATCTCGGGGAAGGAGATATCGACTTGCGGCCGATCCTGCCGCCGCCGCGCTTCGATCAGCTCCGGCAGCCGGTGCAAGGTCTGCGGCCCGAAGACGACATCGACGTAAGGGGCGCGGCGCACGATGGCCTCGCCTTCCTGGCTCGCCACGCACCCCCCCACGCCGATCACGAGATCGGGATTGCGTCGCTTGAGCTCCTTGACCCGCCCCAGGTCGTGGAAGACCTTCTCCTGCGCCTTCTCGCGCACGGAGCAGGTGTTGAAGAGGATGACGTCGGCTTCGAGCGGATCGTCGGTGGGTTCGGCGCCGTAGCGCGCCGCGAGTACGTCGAACATCTTGGTCGTGTCGTACTCGTTCATCTGGCATCCGAACGTGCGGATGTAGACTTTCTTCATGTGCCTATGGACCCTTGACACCCGAAAGGGAAAACCGGTATATTACCAGACTCGATGGTGAAGTAGCTCAGATGGTTAGAGCGACGGATTCATAACCCGTAGGTCGGCGGTTCGACTCCGCCCTTCACCACCATCACCCCAAAGCCGTTTTCGGCTCGAAACACTTCTCGCCCCCCGCTTGCACCACCACCCGTTCCCGCTCGATGATGCGGCGAAACGCCTCGTCGATGCTCGTCCAGTCGACCACGTCCACGCGATAGGGCAAATCGGACTCGGAAAAGGCCTCACGCAACCGGGCCTCGAGATCGAGCGGCAAGGGTCGGTCGGTGATCACGGCGAGATCCAGATCGGAATACTTCCTCGCCGTTCCCTTGGCGCGCGAGCCGAACGCCCAGACTTCGACGCCCGGAAGGTGGCGCTGCAGGATGTCCCGCACGATCCGCCAATGCTCCGGGCGGATGTCGAGCGGCGGGACGTTCTCGCTCATGACAGACGCTCCCGCAGCCGGTCGCGCAGATGGCGTACCTCCTCGAGAAATTCGGGAATACCTCGAACCACTTCGAGGGCGACGTTCTCGTCGTACGCATGGCTGGTCTTGGCACGCATCTCGCGGTAACGCCGCCAGTCGGGCCATTCTCCCCGCAGGAGTCCACGCTCGTTGCCTGTGCGGATCAAGTCCTGAAAGGGCATCTCGTCGTATTGCTGCGGCGTGGGAGACGTGAGCCGAAGAAAGCGCTTGAGCATCTTGTGCGCGAACTCGTAAGTGAACTCGAATCGCTGGATCAGCCCGTCGCGAATCTGCAAGTCCTCAGGATCTTGCAGATATCGCCTCCAACCCTCTTCCAGCCGGGCCACGGCGCGCTCCAGCGGGGTGATGTCGAGCGACTCATCCACTATCTTTCATCTCCCTGTGGGGTTGGCGCGTCGTGCAGCATGGCAATGCAGTCCTCAGCGCTGGCCGATCTTCACGTCGCCGAACACGCCGCGATGCTGCTGCGGCTGGCAACGCCAGTATTGCGGCGGGGCTTTGACGGTGGCACCGAACGCAGCGGCGGCATGCCACGGCCAGCGCGGATCCCACACCATCATGCGGGCGAGCGCCACCAGATCGGCTTTTTCTTCGGCAAGAATGGCCTCGGCTTGCTGGGGCTCGGTGATGAGCCCCACGGCGATCACGGGCATGTGCTTCACGGCGCGCCGTACCGCTTCGGCGAATGGCACCTGATAGCCCGGAGCCACCGGAATTTTCTGCAGGGGCGAGAGACCGCCGCTCGAGACGTGGATATAAGCGCAGCCCAAGGGTTCGAGCGCCTGAGCGAGCGCGATGCTCTGCTCGAGATCCCAACCGCCTTCGACCCAGTCGGTGGCCGAGATGCGCACGCCGACCGGGATGCGTTCCGGCAGCGCTTCACGCACGGCGCGGAACACCTCCAGCGGGAAACGCATGCGATTCTCCAGCGAGCCGCCGTACGTGTCGGTACGCTGGTTCGATAACGGCGAGAGAAACTCATGCAGCAGATAGCCGTGCGCCATGTGCAGCTCGATCGCCTGCAGGCCGCAGTCGACGGCACGGCGGGCGGCGGCGACGAAGGCTTCACGAATACGGGCAAGACCGGCTGCATCGAGTTCCTGCGGCGGCAGCTCGCCCGGAGCGTGCGGCAGGGACGAAGGGGCGAGCGCGAGCCAACCGCCCTCCTCCACCGGAATCTGGGCGCCTCCTTCCCACGGCACCCGGCTCGATGCCTTGCGCCCCGCATGGGATAGCTGGATGGCGAGTGGCATCACCCCTTGACGACGCACGGGTGCCAACGCACGGGCGAGCGACTCGGCGTGCGCATCCGACCACAATCCCAGACAACCCGGCGTGATGCGCCCTTCGGGCGTGACGGCGGTCGCCTCGACGATGAACATGCCCGCACCCGAGAGCGCCATTGACCCCCAATGCAGAAGGTGCCAATCACCGGGATGCCCCTCCTGCGCCGAATACTGGCACATGGGCGCGATCACGATGCGGTTGGGTAGCTCCAACGCGCCCAAACGGAACGAAGAAAACAGACGGCTCATGACATGCTCCTTGTTTTATGGAGACGGGCGCCAGCGCGCCCTTTAGGTCGATGCGCGGAAAAACTGCCGCAGTGAGATCTCGGCTCCGAGCGCCCCCAATACGGCACCGGCGGCAGCGAGTGCCACCCCTCCCGCCCAGACGGGAAACGGAAAGAATCCTCCGAGTCCGTAGAGCCGGGCGAGTTCATCGAACGGTGGTGTGAGCCAGGCGATGAGTCCGCCCCAGAGCGCGGCACCGACGGCGCCGGCGAGCAACCCCTGCAACCAACCGAGCCAGCGAAACGGCCGGCCGATGTAGCCGTCGGTGGCCCCCAGGGCGCGCAGCACGGAGATCTCCTGCGCCGCGGCAACGAGTTGCAGCCGGATCGCCAGATAGGTCTGCGCCAGCATTCCCAGAGCGAACCAGGCCGCGAGCGCTGCCGCCACCATCGTGCCGGCGCGCGCCAGTCCATGCACCCGCTCCACCCAGGCCGTGTCCACCTGGACCGCCTCGATGCCCGCCTCGGCGGCGAGCCGTTGCTGCAGCTCGGCTACGTCCTGCGGGGTATGGCGGCGCGGCACCACCGTCATGGCGTCGGGCAAAGGATTTTCGGGCAAGGTTTCGATCGCCGCGCCCAGATCGGTCTGCCGCAGACGGGCGAGCGCCTCCTCACGCGATATGAACACGACCCGCGACACCGCCTCGTCCTTGCGCCAGCGCTGTACCACGGCGAGCGCCTCCTCTCGATCGAGCTTTTGGCGGAAGAACGCCGTGATCTGAGGCTCCGTCCCCTGGCCGCCGAACCACTGGGTCACGCCGGCCCCGATCCAGGCCATCGTTGCCGGCAGCGCGAGCGCCGTGGCGAGCACCAGCGTGACCACCACCGTCACCCAAGGTGCCGTACGCAAGAGGATCAGGGCTCGCCCCAGCGCCTCCGCCTGCCCTTCCCACCATCCCCGTTTCACCGCGTATCCTCCACCAGGCGGCCGTGCGCGAGCACGATGCGCCGCTGCGCCACGCCGGCAAAGAGCGCCTCGTCGTGCGTGGCGATGATCATCGTCACCCCCGCCGCATGGAAGGCGCGCAACAGGCGTACCACTTCCTCGGCGCTGTCGCGGTCGAGCTGGGCGGTGGGCTCGTCGGCGATGACCACCGAAGGCCGATGCACCACGGCGCGGGCGATCGCTGCCCGCTGCTGCTCCCCGCCCGAAAGCGTGGGCGGCAGCTCGTGCGCCCGGCCGGCGAGTCCGACGCGCTCCAGCGCCAGCGCCACGCGTTCGAACGCCTGTCGGCGCGGTACCCCGGCGATCAAAAGCGGCAGCGCCACGTTCTCGGCCACCGTGCGTTGCGGCAAGAGCGGCGCATCGGAGAGCACCAGGCCAAAACGGCGCCGGTAATACGGCAAACCGCCTCTCCCAAGGCGTGCCACGTCGTGCTCATTGACCGAAACGGTGCCACTGGTGGGTGTCTCCAGCCCGGCGATGAGACGAAAGAGCGTGGTCTTGCCCGCCCCCGAATGGCCGCAGACGAGCAGGAACTGTCCGGCGGGAATGGTGAGGTCGAGATCGACCAGTGCCGCCACCGGACCGGGATAGATCTTGGCGAGTTTCTCGCAATGGATCATCGTTCGATCCCGAGCAGCGCCTCCACGAAATCGCGGGCCGAGAAGGGGCGAAGATCGTCGATGCCCTCGCCCACGCCGATGAAACGCACCGGCTTGGGGCAACGCCGGGCGATCGCCGCGATCACACCGCCCTTGGCCGTGCCGTCGAGCTTGGTGAGCACGAGGCCGGTGAGCCCGACGGCCTTGTCGAAGGCTTCGACCTGGGTGATGGCGTTCTGGCCGATGTTGGCATCGAGCACGAGCAGCACTTCGTGCGGCGCGCCCGGCTCGGCCTTGGCGATGACGCGGCGCACCTTGGCGATCTCCTCCATGAGATGCAACTGGGTGGGGAGCCGCCCGGCCGTGTCGATGATGGCCACGTCCACCCCTCGAGCCTTGGCCGCCTGCACCGCGTCGAAGGCCACCGCCGCCGGGTCGCCGTGCTCCTGCGCGATCACTGGCACGCCGTTGCGCTCGCCCCATACCACCAGCTGCTCGCGCGCGGCGGCACGGAACGTGTCCCCTGCCCCCAGCAGCACGGTTTTTCCTTGCGACTGAAAGTACTTGGCGAGTTTGCCGATGGACGTGGTCTTGCCCGCACCATTGACCCCCGTCACCATGATGATGAAGGGTCGGTGCGCCTCGACCTCCAGCGGCTGCTGCAAGGGCAGGAGCAGCTCGGTAAGGAGTTCAGCCATCACGTCGCGCAGCTGTTCGGCGTCGGTCAGGCCATCTTTCTTGATGCGCCGGCGCAGGGCGTCCATCAGCCATTGCGCAGCCTCCACCCCGCAGTCGGCGAGCAGGAGCGTGGTCTCGATCTCTTCGAGCAGCTCTTCGTCGATGCGCCGCCGCCCGAAGAGTCCGGCCAGATTCTGCCGCGTGCGCGCCAGTCCCGCTTTCAGACGCTCCGCCCAGGATCGCTTGCGCGGTTCTTGCTCGGGCGCGATCGCATCCTGGGGTTGCCTCTCCACGGCGACGGGCTCGGCCGCAGGCAGGATCGCATCCGATTCCCCTACAGCGGCTTCGATCCCCGACTCGGATGCCCGGGGCGAATCCGCCTCCCCCGCTGCGGACGCCAGTGTCCCGCTCGTCGGGGTTTCCGGCAAGGTTTCCGCCGGCGCGGCGTCGGAGGAGTCTTCGCTGGGAAGCAGCGCTTCGGCGCTTTGCGTCCCGACCGAATCCGCAGGTTCCTTTTTCTTGCGTTTGAACAAACCGAACATGGAGGTTGTCTGCCACCGTGGTGCGACCCTCCGGGAATTCATCCCGGACATCGCCAAAAAATTATGGGTACAATGACTTCTTCAGCGTTTGCTCACCCAATGGGTGAAAAGGATTCTAGCAGATGCGATTCGATCCCTCCGTCCGCCGGACGTTCCCCTGGTCGCGGTCGTTCTTCTCCGCGCTGTTCGTTTGCATCGCCTTGCTCGTGGCCGCGGCGGCTCACGCCGAGACCAAACTCTTTCGCCTCGACAACGGCATGGAGCTCATCGTGGTCGAGGATCACCGGGCTCCCTCCGTGGTTCACATGATCTGGTACGACGTGGGCGCCATCGACGAGCCGGCGGGCAAGACGGGCGTAGCCCACATGTTCGAACACATGATGTTCAAAGGCACACCCACGGTGGGGCCGGGAGAATTCAGCCGGCGCGTGGCCGAGCTCGGCGGGCGTGACAACGCCTTCACCAGCCGTGACTACACCGCTTACTTCGAGCAGATCCCACCCCAGGCGCTGGAAGAAGTCATGAAGCTCGAAGCCGACCGCATGCAACACCTCGCCTTCGACCCGAACGAATTCGCCAAGGAGCGCGAGGTGGTGCGCGAGGAGCGGCGCATGCGTACCGACGACGTGCCCGAGTCGCTCGGCGAAGAAGCCCTCATGGCCTCTGCCTTCTGGTCCCACCCCTATCACAACCCCGTGATCGGCTGGCCCACCGACATCGAACGGCTCACCCTCGAAGACGTGCGGCAGTGGTACCGTACTTGGTACACGCCGAACAACGCCCGGTTGGTGATCGTGGGCGACGTCAAGGCCGAGGACGTGCTGGCGCTGGCGCAACGCCACTACGGCTCGATTGGCGCACGCCCAGTGCCGGATCGTCCTTTCCTTTCCGAGAGTCCGCAGCATGGCCGGCGCCACGCGATCGTGCGTGGCCCCACGGAGCTTCCCAGCCTGACGCTTGCCTGGAAAGTGCCGCCGCTGCGCGATCTCGAATCCGACCGTGAGCCCTACGCGCTCATGGTACTCGCCGCCGTGCTCGACGGCTACGACGGCGCACGCCTGACGAAAGCCCTGGTGCGGGAGCAACCCAAGGCCATCGCCGTCTCGGCCGAGTACGACGGGCTCGCCCGCGGTCCCGGCCTCTTCACCCTCGCCGCGAGCGCCCGCCCCGGCGTGACGCTCGATCAGCTGGAAAAGGCGCTGCGTGAGGAAATGGAGCGTATCGCCCGGGAAGGGGTTTCCGAGCAGGAACTCCAACGCGTGATCCGCCAGGCAGTGGCGCAGCAGGTCTATAAGCGGGATTCCCTCATGGGACAAGCCATGGAGATCGGTTTTTCCCGCGCCGTGGGGTTGCCCTGGGACGCGAGCGCGCGCATCACCGAGGCGCTCAAGCGCGTCACCGCCGCCGACGTGCAGCGTGTGGCCCAGACCTGGTTCTCCGAGGAAGCGCTCACCCGCGTCGACGTCCTGCCCGACGGCAGCGCCCCACGCCCCGTCACCATCGATCCGCACGCGCCGCTACGCTAACCCGATCCAGGAGGCACCGATGACTCGCCGTATCCTCCGCACCCGCGCCTTTGCCGTGCTGCTCTTTTTGGTCGCCACCGCGTTCTCGCCGCTCGTCCTGGCGCTGCCGACGATCGAGCGCTTCACCACCGCAAGCGGGGTGCGCGTCGATTTCGTCGCCAATCGCGAACAGCCCCTCATCGACGTGGTCGTCTCGTTCGATGCCGGCTCCGCCCGCGACCCCGAGGGCAAAGAGGGGCTGGCTTCCCTCACCCGGCAGCTGCTCGACACCAGCACCAGGGTGCACGACGAGCAAGGGCTGAGCGAAGCCTTCGCCGATCTGGCCGTCAGCCTCTCCGGCTCGGTCGATGAAGACCGCGCCACCGTGGCCTGGCGCAGCCTCTCGGAGGCGCAGGTGCGCGACGCGGCCGCGGATCTGGTGGCCGAAGTGCTCACCCAGCCCATCTTCTCTCCCGCTATCTTCATACGCGAACGGGCGAATGCCAAGGCGGCGCTCAAGGACGCCCTCACCCGGCCCGAGGTGCTCTCCGAGCGTACCTTCACCGCCAACGTCTATCGCGACCATCCGTACGGCAAGCTCCCCACACCCGAATCGCTCGATCGCCTCACGCGCGACGATCTCGTCGCTTTTCACCGCGCTTACTACACCCGCGCGGCGGCGCACGTGGCCATCGTCGGCGATCTCGATCGCGCCCAGGCCGAGCAGCTTGCCGAGCGCATCATGGCCAAATTGCCCGCAGGCGAGCCACCCAAGCCGCTGCCGCCAGTCGCACCCACGCAGACGCACGACGAACGCATCGCCCATCCGGCGCAGCAGGCCCACCTGCGCCTGGGGCTGGCGGTGATGACGCGAGACGACCCTGATTATTTTCCGCTCCTCGTGGGGAACCACGTGCTCGGCGGAGGCGGGTTCGGCTCGCGCCTAGTCGAGGAGATCCGGGAAAAACGCGGCTACGCCTACAGCGTGGCGAGCGTGCTCGAGCCACGCCGCCAGGCCGGGCCTTTCGTCATCGCGCTGCAGACCCGCGGCAAGCAGGCCGATGAAGCCATGGCGCTCGCACGCGAGACGCTCGAGCGCTTCCGCGAGCAAGGTCCCACGGCCGAGGAGCTGCGCCGCGCCCAGGACAACATCGCCCAAGGCTTCGGCCTGAGGCTCGATTCCAACCGCAAGCTCATCGGCTACGTTTCGATGATGGGTTATTACAACCTCCCCACCGATTGGCTCGAACGCTATCCGCAGGCCGTGCGCGCCGTCACCGCGCAACAGGTGCAGGACGCCTTCACGCGGCGCATCGATCCGGCGCGCCTCGTGACGGTGCGCGTCGGCGGCGACGGGGATCGGTGAGGCGATGGCGCGGCTGCGCCTCATCGGCGGCGCCTGGCGCTCGCGGCTGCTCACCGTGCCCGACCTTCCCGGTTTGCGCCCGACGCCGGATCGGGTCCGCGAGACGCTCTTCAACTGGCTGGGGCAGGATCTGACGGGGCTCACCTGCCTCGATCTCTTCGCCGGTACCGGCGCGCTCGGCTTCGAAGCCGCCTCGCGCGGCGCGGCGCGCGTCACCCTCGTGGAGCGCGACCGGCGTCTCGCACGGCGTCTCGAAGAAAACCGGCGGCTACTCGGCGGCGACACGGTGCGCATTCTCCTTGCCGATGCGTTAGAATGCGCGCGCGCTTGGTCGGAGCCCGTCGACGTCCTCTTTCTCGATCCGCCCTACCGCGAACAGTGGCCCGAACGGCTCGAGCCTTGGCTCGACCGGCTCGTGCGACCCGAAGGATCCATCTACCTCGAGGCCGAGCATGAAGTCGAGGCGCTCGGAGCCTGGCACACCGTGAAACGCGGCCGGGCGGGTCAAGTGCACTACCATCTGCTGGAGCGCAGCGCATGAGCGAACGATCGGTCGTCGTCTATCCCGGAACGTTCGACCCTTTCACCCGGGGTCACGAAGACCTCGTACGCCGGGCTTCCCGCATCTTCGACCACATCATCGTCGCCGTGGCGCGCAGCCGCAACAAAAACCCCCTCTTCGGACTCGAAGAACGGGTGGAGATCGCCCGCGAGGTGCTCGGACGTTTTCCCAACGTCGAAGTGGTCGGTTTCGATGGCCTTCTGATCGACTTCATGCACCAACGGGCAGCGCGTATCCTCTTGCGGGGATTGCGTGCCGTCTCCGACTTCGAATACGAATTCCAGATGGCCGGAATGAACCGCAAGCTCTTCCCCGACATCGAAACGGTGTTCCTCACCCCGGCGGACGAATACATGTTCATCTCGGCGACCATGGTGCGCGAGATCGCTCGCCTGGGCGGCGACGTGCACGGCTTCGTGCACCCCGTGGTCGCCGAGCGGCTCGCGCACCGCAACGCCGCGCAAACCGATTGACCTTTCCTTCCTGCGGAGGCTTTTCCATGGCCCTGAAAATCACCGAAGAGTGCATCAACTGCGACGTGTGCGAACCCGAGTGCCCCAACGAGGCAATCTCGCAGGGGGACGAGATCTACGTCATCGATCCGAACAAGTGTACCGAATGCGTCGGCCACTACGATGAACCCCAATGCCAGCAGGTGTGCCCGGTGGATTGCATCATCCCTGATCCGGATCATCGCGAGACCAAAGAGCAGCTGCTGGAGAAATACAAGCGCCTGACGGCCGCCAAGGCGAAAGCCTAAGCACGGAGGCGGCACCGGCTCCTGGGTGCCGCCGCGTTTGCTGCGCCGCAAAAAGCGTATAATTTCGCCGTCGTGCCCGTATCGACCGAATCCGTGAAACCGAAAACCCGCTGTCGACCTCGTCGCTCGCCCATTTTCCGCTGCGTTCGCGGCTAATGCCTTCGTCGTTTCGCCGCGACCCGCAAGCCCGCTGGCGAAACGTACAAAGGTGCTCCATGCTGCGATTGTTCCAGACCGAAAAAGACACCATCCGTGAACTTCCCAAGGCGCTCACGCTCGACGACCAAGCCGTGGCCAGGGCCTTGTGGATCGATGCGCAAGACCCCGACGAGCACGAGCGCGAGCTGCTGCAGCGGCTGTTGAACGCCGAGCTGCCCGAATCCGAGGACGTGGAGGAGATCGAATCCTCCGCCCGTTTCTTCATCGACAATCAGGGACTGCACGTCCACTCCCTCTTCCTTGCCCAGGAAGAGGGACGTCACGTCACCGTCACCGTCGCCTTCATCCTGCAGCGCGAACGCCTCATCTCGGTGCGCGAGGAAGACCTGGCCGACTTCCGCCTGCTGCGCATGCGCGCCCGCCACGGTCAGGTGCGCGCGGCCACGCCCCAGGAGTTGCTGGTGACCATCTTCGAACAGAAAGTGGAAAACCTCGCCGACACCATCGAAGACCTGCACCGGCGGCTCGAAGACGTCAGCTTCATGGTACTCGAGGACGAGAACGCCGAGCTCGAGGACGCCATCGACAAGCTGGCCAAGATCGAGAACAGCAATGGCCGCATTCGCCTGTGCCTGATGGACACGCAGCGCGCCGTCTCTTTCCTGCTACGCCACCTGCGCGACCAGGCCGAACTGCAGGAGACCTGTCGCGAGATGATCCGCGACCTCGAAACCCTCATGGCCCATACCAACTTCGTCTTCGAGAAGATCAACTTCCTCATGGATTCAGCGCAGGGGTTCATCAACATCGAGCAGAACCAGATCATCAAGATCTTCTCGATCGCGGCGGTGGTTTTTCTGCCGCCGACGCTGGTGGCGAGCATCTATGGCATGAACTTCGAGCACATGCCGGAGCTGCATTTCGAATACGGCTACCCCATCGCGCTGCTTCTGATGCTCTTCAGCGGTTTCGCCCCCTACTTCTACTTCAAGCGCAAGGGGTGGCTGTGAAACTGGCCGAACATCCCATCCGGCAGGCGCTGCACGAGGAAATCCACGCCCGGCCTTCCGTGCCGCTGCTCGCCCCGGCCACGGTGGTGCAATTGTCCTGGCTGCTGCCGCGTGAGACTCCGTCCGACCGCCTTCTCGAGCATTGGGCCCGGCTGCGCAATCTTCCCGGCACCGCGATCGAACTCGATGCCGCGGCGCAGTCGCTCCTGCGGTGGGGAGGGTTACGCATCAAGCGCGAACGCCACGCCGAATTCCATTCCTACACTTTCTATCTCGATGGCGATCACGACACCCCCGAGGCGATCCTCTCGCGCCTGCCCGAAGGTTGGCTCGAGGCCAGCCCCGGCGAAGTCATCGCTGCGACGCACGTTCGCCTGAGGCCGGTATCCGACACGCCGCCCGCCGAGTTCCTCGACGCGGCCGATCCTTTCGGTCCGGCCCTCGTCGCCTCGAAGATCTCCGACGGCAACGCCTGGGTGCTGAGCGACTTCCAACTGCACGGGGGATTCATCCAGTTCATCGTGCTCGACGCAGCCATGACTCCGAAACAGGCCGGACGCGCCGTGCAGCGGCTGCTCGAGATCGACACTTACCGCATGCTGGCGCTGCTCGCCTTTCCTTTGGCCAAGGAAATCGGGGCCTTCTTGGGGCGCGCCGAGGCGGAACTGGCCGAACTGGTGGCGGCCATGAGCCGCGCCGCCTCGCTCGCCGACGAGCAGGAAGTCCTCTCCCGGCTCACCCGCTTGGCCGCCGAGATCGAACATTCGATTGCCGCCAGCGCCTACCGCTTCGGTGCCGCCTCGGCCTACAGCGCCCTGGTGCGTCAGCGCATCGCCGAGCTGCGCGAGATCCGGCTTCCCGGCTATTCCACCTTGCAGGGATTCATGGAGCGGCGCTTCGCTCCGGCCATGAACACCTGCGCCGCCGTGGCCCGGCGTCAGGAAGAACTCTCGCAGCGCTCGGTACGCGATTCCCAGCTGCTGCGCACCCGCGTCGACCTCGAACTCGAGCGGCAGAACCAGCAGCTGCTCGCCCAGATGAACCGCCGCGCCAAGCTGCAGCTGCGGCTGCAGGCGGCCGTCGAAAGCCTGTCGGTGATGGCCATCACCTATTACGGCTCGCAGCTCGTCAATTACCTCACCAAGGGATTCAAGCCTTGGCTGCACCTCGAGCCGGAATTGACCACGGCCCTGTCCATCCCCGTGCTCGCCGCCCTGATCGCCCTGGGCGTGCGCCGCGTCCACCGGGTGGTGGAACACGAAAGCCGGTGACCGTGCGATAATTTCCCCTTTCACCATGCCGGGGAAGGATCCATGGCCGAGGCGATTTTCGAGACGCACATCACCAGTCTGCCGCTCATCGGACGCGGCAAGGTACGCGACCTCTACGCGGTTGGCGAGGACAAGCTCCTCGTCGTCGCCACCGACCGGCTCTCCGCGTTCGACGTCGTGCTGCCCGATCCCATTCCGGGCAAGGGCAAAGTGCTCACGACGATCACCGAATTCTGGCTCGATCTGCTCGCCGGCATCGTTCCGGATCATCGCACCGGCATCGATCCAACCTCCGTCGTCGCGCCCGAAGAGCGCGACCAGGTCCTCGGGCGGGCCATGGTGGTCAAACGCTTGCAACCCTTGCCCATCGAGGCGGTGGTGCGCGGCTACCTCATCGGTTCCGGCTGGAAAGAATATCAGCACAAAGGCAGCGTGTGCGGCATCGCGCTCCCAGCGGGGCTACGACTCGCCGACCGGCTGCCCGAGCCGATCTTCACTCCGGCCACCAAGGCCGAGGCAGGCGAGCACGACGAAAACATTTCCTTCGAACAGGCCGAGGCTCTGTGCGCTGCGCGTCTCGCACCGCACGATGGCGCGAGCCTCGCGCGGCAAGCCAAGACCGCGGCGCTCGCGCTCTACATCCGGGCGCGCGACTACGCCGCCGAGCGCGGCATCCTCATCGCCGACACCAAGTTCGAGTTCGGCATCGACGCCGCCGGCGTGCTGCACCTCATCGACGAGGTGCTCACCCCCGATTCGTCCCGGTTCTGGCCGGCCGACGCCTGGCAGCCCGGCACCAACCCGCCTTCCTTCGACAAGCAATACGTGCGCGACTACCTCGAAACGCTCGCCTGGGACAAGACCGCGCCCGGGCCGCGCCTGCCGGAAGACGTCATCCGGAAGACCGCCGAGAAGTATCGCGAGGCGTATCGACGCCTGGTTGGGCGAGCGCTGCCGGAATAACGCTTCCTGAAGGGGGTGTTCCGTTGAAACCCCCCGTCACCGCAATTACGACAACAAAAAGAGGAGACACCCCATGGCCTGCAGCCGCCGCACGACGGCGCTCGTCGTCGTCATCGCCGCCTACGTTTTGTCCTTCTTCCACCGCTTCGCCCCTGCCGGCATCGCCACCGAGCTCGCCGCGGCCTTCCACACCAGCGCCGCTTCGCTCGGCACGCTCGCCGCCACCTATTTTTACGTCTACACCCTGATGCAGCTGCCCACCGGCATCCTCGCCGACACCGTGGGGCCGCGACGCATCATCGTGGCGGGCGGATTCGTCGCCGCCGCGGGGAGCCTCCTCTTCGCGCTCGCCCCTTCGCTGGAAGTGGCGCTCGCCGGCCGCACCCTCACCGGCCTGGGCGTGTCGGTCACCTTCATCGCCATGCTCAAACTCTTCGCCCTGTGGTACGACGAGCGGCGTTTCGCTTCCCTGGTGGGTCTGGGCATGTTCGTAGGCAATCTCGGTTCGGTGCTCGCCGGTACGCCGCTCACGGCGCTGGCGCAGCTCACGGGCTGGCGCGGCGTGTTCGTGGCCACGGCCTTGGCGTCGCTCGCCATCGCCGTGCTGTGCTGGCGGCTGATCGAGCCGGAAGAGCCCGGCACGCTCAAGCGTTTCGACCGCACCGTGATCTTCGGCGGACTCGCCACCATCCTGCGCAACCGCGCCACCTGGCCCGCCGTGCTCGCCAACTTCGGCATCGCCGGCAGCTTCTTCGCCTTCGCCGGCCTGTGGGCCACACCTTACCTCATGAGCGTGCACGGCCTGACGAAACTTCGGGCCTCGCACCACCTCTCGCTCTACTTCCTCGCCTTCGCCCTCGGGTGCCTCGCCATTGGCGCCCTGTCCGATCGGCTCGCGCGGCGCAAGGCGGTGCTGGTGCCAGTGGCCGCACTCTACCTCGCCTGCTGGGTCGTGTGCCTGACGGCGGGGCCGCTGCCCGAGACCCTCACCTTTCCCCTCTTCGCCCTCATGGGGCTCGCCTCCTCTTCCTTCTCGCTCACCTGGGCCTGCGCCAAGGAAGTCAATCCGCCGGCGCTCTCGGGCATGAGCACGGCGCTCACCAACATGGGCGGGTTCCTCGGCGGTGCTCTCCTGCAGCCGCTCGCCGGCGCGCTCATCGACCGCGCCTGGAACGGAACCGTGCTCGACGGAGTCCGTCTCTATGCCCCGGAACATTTCACCGCGGCGATCGCCTGCCTTGCCGGCGCCGCCGCGCTCGGTTTTCTCGGCGCCTGCCTCGTCCACGAGACACGCGCCCGCAACCGGTGGCAAAATCCCGCCTGAAGAGAATCCACCTCGAGGACACGATGAACGCACCAGAACATCCGCTGCTGCATCCCTTTCAACTCCCTCCCTTCGATCGCCTCCGGCCGGAGGACGTCGAGCCGGTCATCACCGAACTCCTCGCGCGGGCCCGCGCCGCGATCGAGCGCGCGGTCGATGAACGCACTCCGCCCACCTGGGAAGCTTTCGTCGCGCCGCTCGAACGCGCACTCGAGCAGCTCTCGGACGCCTGGGGCGTGATCGGGCACCTGCACAGCGTGATGGACACCCCCGCCTGGCGCGAGGTCTACAATAAGCTGCTGCCCGAAGTCACGCGTTTCTGGACGGAGCTGGGACAGAACGAGGCGCTCTACCGCAAGACGCAGGCGCTCGCGCAAAGCCCGGAGTTCGCTCGCCTCTCGCCCGAACGTCGCCGCGTGATCGAACTCGACTTGCGCGACCATCGGCTCGCCGGCGCGGAACTGCCGCCCGAGAAGAAACCCCGCCACCGCGACGTCCAACAGGAACTGTCGGCACTCTCGGCCAAGTTCTCGGAAAACCTGCTCGATGCGACCAATGCCTACCAGGAATGGATCGAGGACGAGGCGCAACTCTCCGGCATTCCGGAGGAAGTGCGGGCCATGGCGCGTGAGGCGGCGCAGGCGCAAGGCCGTCCGGGCTGGTGCTTCACCCTGCAGATGCCCTTCTACTTGCCGGTGATGCAGTACGCCGACGATCGGGCGCTGCGCGAGCGCATGTACCGGGCCCACGCCACCCGCGTCTCCGAGTTCGGCCCGCCCGAGCGCGACAACGGCCCGCTCATCGAGCGCATCCTGGCGCTACGCGGCGAAGAGGCGCTACTGCTGGGCTATCCCGACTACGCCAGCTACTCGCTCGTGCCCAAAATGGCCAACGAGCCGGAGGAAGTCGCCTCCTTCCTGCGAGAACTCGCCGCCCGCGCCAAGCCCTTCGCCCTGCGCGATCTGGAAGAACTGCGCGCTTTCGCCCGCGACCGCCTCGGCCTCGATCCGCTCGAGCCCTGGGACATCGCCTATGCCTCGGAAAAATTGCGCCAGGAGCGCTACGACTATTCCGAACAGGAAGTGCGGCGCTACCTGCCGCTGCCGCGCGTCCTGGAGGGGCTCTTCGCCCTCTTGGAACGGCTCTTCGGCGTGCGCCTCGTGCCCGACACCGCCCCCGTGTGGCATCCGGACGTGCGTTTCTACCGCGTCGAGCGCGACGGCGCGCCGATCGCCTATTTCTACGTCGACCTCTATGCCCGCGACACCAAGCGCGGCGGCGCTTGGATGGACAGCGCCAAATCGCGCCGACGCGAGGCCGAATTTCTCATGCTGCCGGTGGCCTACCTCGTGTGCAACTTCGCCCCCCCGGTGGGCGGCACCCCCCCCACGCTCACCCACGACGACGTACTCACGCTCTTCCACGAGATGGGTCACGGGCTGCATCACATGCTCACCCAGGTCGACGAGGCGCCCATCTCCGGCATCAATCACGTCGAATGGGACGCCGTCGAGCTGCCCAGCCAGTTCATGGAAAACTTCGCCTGGGAATGGGAAGTGCTGGAGAAAATCACCGCCCACGTCGACACGGGCGAGCCGCTACCGCGTACGCTCTACGAGAAAATGCGTGCGGCCAAGAACTTCCAGGCCGGCATGCAGATGGTGCGCCAGATCGAATTTTCGCTCTTCGACCTGCGCATCCACCGCGAACTCGCCCGCGCCCAGGAACCGGCTCCCGAACGCGTGCCGCTCGCCGAGGTGCTGCGCATCCTGGAAGAGGTGCGCGACGAGGTGGCCGTGATCCGGCCGCCGTCCTGGCATCGCTTCCCGCAGAGCTTCTCGCACATCTTCGCCGGAGGATACGCGGCCGGCTACTATAGCTACAAGTGGGCCGAAGTGCTCTCGGCCGATGCCTACGAGGCCTTCGAAGAGGCGAGCGCGCGCACCGGCACCGTGCTCGATCCCGACACGGGGCGTCGCTTCTGGCGCGAGATCCTCGCCGTGGGCGCAAGCCGCCCCGCGGCCGAATCCTTCCGCGCCTTCCGCGGCCGCGAGCCGCGCATCGACGCCCTGCTGCGGCACAACGGGCTGATGGAGGAGCCGGCGCGCAGCTGAATGAGACGAGCGGCCCGCTCAGCCGAGCAACCGCTCGACGAGCGCCGCCGCGCGCGCTTCCACGTCCGGATCCTGGACGATGGCCCGGCCCCACTCGCGGTGGGTCTCGCCGGGCCACTTGTTCGTGGCATCGATCCCCATCTTGCTGCCCAGCCCGGCTTCGGGCGAGGCGAAGTCGAGATAGTCGATGGGCGTGTGCTCGGCAATGAGCGTGTCGCGCGCCGCATCCACGCGCGTGGTGAGCGCCCAGATCACCTCCTGCCAGTTGCGGATGTCGACGTCCTCATCCACCACCACGATGAACTTGGTGTACATGAACTGGCGCAGGAACCCCCAGATGCCGAACATCACGCGCTTGGCGTGCCCCGGATAGGCCTTTTTGATCGACACCAGCGCCATGCGGTAGGAGCAGCCCTCCGGCGGCAGGTAGAAATCGACGATTTCCGGATACTGGCGCTGCAGCAGCGGCACGAAGACTTCGTTCAGAGCCACGCCCAGCACCGCCGGCTCGTCGGGCGGCTTGCCGGTGTAAGTGGTGTGGTAGATCGCCTCGCGCCGCAGCGTGATGCGATCGAGCGTGAGCACGGGGAAAACCGCCTGCTCGTTGTAATACCCCGTGTGATCGCCGAAGGGGCCTTCGAGGGCCGTGTCGCCGGGATGGATGTGCCCTTCGAGCACGATCTCGGCGCGCGCCGGCACCTGCAAGCCCCCCACGGCCTCGGTGAGCTCGGTCTTCGCCCCGCGCAGCAGCCCAGCGAACTGGTATTCGGAAAGGGTGTCGGGCACCGGCGTGACCGCGGCAAGGATAGTGGCCGGGTCGCAGCCGATCACCACCGCCACGGGAAAGGGCTCGTCGGGATGCAGCCGCGCATGTTCGGCGTAGTCGATCGCCCCGCCGCGATGCGCGAGCCAGCGCATGATCACCCGGTTTCGCCCGATCACCTGCTGGCGGTAGATTCCCAGGTTCTGGCGTTTCTTGTGCGGCCCGCGGGTGACCACCAGCCCCCAGGTGATGAGCGGACCCGCGTCCTGCGGCCAGCAGTGCTGGATCGGCAGCCGAGCGAGATCGAGCTCCGCCCCTTCCCACACCACTTCGCGGCACGGCGCGCGCGAGACCGTCTTCGGCGCCATGTCGAGCACCCGGCGCAGCACCGGCATCTTCTCCCAGGCATCGCGCCAACCGCGCGGCGGCTCAGGTTCTTTCAGATAGGCGAGCAGGCGCCCCACGTCACGCAGCGGCTCGCGCCAGTCACCGTCCTCGCCCACGTCCTGCCCCATGCCCAGCAAGACACGGCGCGGCGTGCCGAAGAGATTGGCCAGCGCCGGCAACGAATGCGCCCGGCCCTGGGTGTGCGGCCGCTCGACGAGCAGCGCAGGCCCGCGACGCCGCAGGACGCGATCGGCGAGCGCCGTGAGCTCCAGGTGCGTATCCACCGGCTCGGTCACCCGCTTTAGTTCGCCCAGCGCCTCGAGCCGGGCGCAGAATTCGCGCAGATCGGCAAACGTCATGTCGCTCATGCCCGATCGGCGAGCACCGCGCGCACGGCAGCGTGCACCGACTGTGCCGCGGCGGCCGCGGCGTCCTGCCAATCCTCGCCCTCGCTCGCGTAGAGGATGGCGCGCGAGGAATTGAGGATCAGACCGGGAAACTCCGGGCGGCACCAGCCGGCTCGCACCGTGGCTGCCAGATCCCCTCCTTGTGCGCCGATGCCCGGCACGAGCAGCGGCACGCCCGGCGCGAGCTGGCGCACCCGAGCCACTTCCTGCGGCCAGGTCGCGCCCACCACCAACCCTGCCTGCCCGTTCGTATTCCACGGGCCGGCGGCCAGGCTCGCCACGCGCTCGAAGAGCCGCTCACCGCCGGCAAGCTCCAGGGCCTGCAGCTCGGCGCTGCCCGGATTCGAAGTCCGGCAGAGCACGAACACCCCCTTGCCCGGCCAAGCGAAGAAAGGCTCGAGCGAATCTCCGCCCAAGTAGGGATTCACCGTGACCGCGTCGGCCCCGTAGCGCTCGAACGCCTCGCGTGCATAGTGGCGGGCGGTGGAGCCGATGTCGCCGCGTTTGGCATCCAGGATCACCGGAACGTCGGGATGGTGCAACTTCACGTGGGCGATCAGCCGCTCGAGCACGCCCTCCAACCCCAAGGCAGCGAAATGCGCGATCTGCGGTTTGAAGGCGCACACGCAAGGCGCACACGCCTCGATCACCTCACGGCAGAACACCCAGACCCCTTCCGCAAGCGGCAGACGGCGCACGCTGCGCGGCAAGCGCTCCGGTTCCGGATCCAGCCCCACGCACAGCAGGCGCGCCGGATCGCGCCAGCGTTCGCGCAGCGATTCGAGGAAAGTCGTTTGTACCACGTCGTTCTCCCTTCAGCCGTGCCACAGATCGAGCACGACGCCGGCAAAGAGCACGAGCCCGAGGTAGTTGTTGTGCAGGAACGCCTTGAAACAACGCGCCGGTTCGCGCGTGCCGATGAGCTCCAGATGGTAGGCGGCGATGCCCGCGGCGACCACCAGCGAGACGAGGAAAGGCGCGCCGGCCCCGGCGAGGATGCCGGCACGGGCCCACAGCGCGAATGCCGCGAGGTAACATAGGAACACTGCCAACACATCCCAGCGTCCGAAGGTGATGGCCGACGAATGGACCGGCAGTTTCAGGTCGTCGGGCCGGTCGGCCATGGCGTATTCGGTATCGTAGGCGATCGTCCAGAAGAAGTTGGCGGCAAAGAGCGTCCAGCATACCGCGTCGGTCTGGCCGCGAATCGCCACCCAGGCCATGGGAATGCCGAAGGAAAACGCCACCCCCAGAAAAGCCTGGGGTACCGGCAAGAATCGTTTGGTGAAGGGATAGATGGCGGCGATGGCGAGCGCCGGCACCGACCAGGCCACCACCCTCCAGCCCAGAGGCAGCACCAGGAGAAAGGCGAGACCCGCGAGCACCCCGGCGACCTTGAGCGCCTCTTCGGGCGAGACCCGCCCGGCGGCCAGCGGCCGCTCGCGCGTGCGTTCGACGTGCGCGTCGAAATCGCGGTCGGCCCAATCATTGATGGCGCAACCGGCCGAACGCATGAGGAAAGTACCCGCCACGAAGACGAAGAAAACCCCCGGTGGCGGCACCCCGCCTGCGGCCCACCACAGGGCGATCAGGGTCGGCCACAGCAGCAGCAGCGTACCGATGGGTCGATCCCCGCGGATCAATTGCCAATAGAGCGGCAGGCGCGCTCTCCAGTCGAAATTCGGCTCCATCGCTCGTCACGTCGGTGTAATGAGAAGGTCGATCGGCGGCAGAAAAACCTCGCTCACCAGCAGCGGCACGCCCGCCCGCCAAAAGAGCGAGCGTCGCGCCCACAAACCCGGCGGTGCTTCCCGCCACAGCGCCGATGCGCGATGATACCGCGGATCGCGCGCATCGAGCCGAACCGCCTGCACAGTGCCGCGGAGCACCTTGGGATCGGCGAAGAGCAGCGCGCCCAGAGGACGGTTGCCGATGCACTGCAGCAGACGCCACGGGTATCGCACGCCCTGCCACGCCGTCAGCGAGCGTGCGAACACCACCGGCACGCCATCGGCGAGCAGCGCCACTTCGCGCACGCGCACCCTCTGCCAGGTCGGCACCCTCAGGGCGATCGCCTCGTCCGGATAGGGGCGGCCCCATCCTTCCCAAAGGCGGCGCACGGCGAACTCCCGGCAATGTGCCCGGATGCGGGCAGTGAGCGACCCCCGCTCGGCAAGCCACGGCCCCAGCCGGGGCGGCACCCCCCAAGGCAGCCCGGCGCGCCAGCGCGGCACGAAGAAGAGCGTCCCCTCAGGCATGGAGCCAAGCCCCGCCACCCGGCACCCAGCGCCGAATGAGCGTCTCGGCAAGCGCCGGATCGCGTTCCAGCACTTCGTCGGCGAGCCGCTGCGCGAGCGGCACGAGATCCTCGTCTGCCACCAGATCGGCCACGCGCAGGCTGGGCACGCCGCTCTGGCGCAGCCCGACGAATTCGCCCGGGCCGCGCAACCGCAGGTCCTCGCGCGCGAGCGCAAAACCGTCGTCGTTGGCACGGATCGCGGCGAGCCGCTGGCGCGCCGTGGCCGAGAGCGGCTCGCCGTAGCACAACACGCAAAAAGACGCCTCACTGCCGCGCCCCACTCGGCCGCGCAATTGATGCAGCTGCGCCAGGCCGAAACGCTCGGCGTGATCGATCACCATGAGGCTCGCGTTGGCCACGTCCACGCCTACCTCGATCACGGTCGTCGCCACCAGCACGTCGAGGGCGCCGGCCACGAACCGCTCCATGACCTGCTGTTTCTCTTCGTTCTTGAGTCGACCGTGCAACAGGCCGACCCGCAGCTCAGGCATCGCCGCGACGAGCTCCCGCCAGGTCTCGGTGGCCGCCTGCAGATCCAGCACTTCCGATTCTTCGATCAAGGGGCAGACCCAGTAGGCCTGTCGCCCCTGGGCGCACCAGCGGCGCACCCGCTCGATGAGCTCCTCCCGGCGGCGCTGCGACAGCAGCAAAGTCTGTACCGGCTGGCGCCCCGGGGGGCGCTCGTCGAGCAGCGACAATTCCAGGTCGGCGTAGATCGCCAGCGCGAGCGTGCGCGGAATGGGCGTGGCGGACATCATCAGCAGATGCGGGGAAAATCCCTCGCCCGCTTTCGCGCGCAAGGCAAAGCGCTGGCGCACGCCGAAACGGTGCTGCTCGTCGACCACCGCGAGCGCCAGGCGCGGCAAGGCGACTGCCTCTTCGATGAGCGCGTGCGTGCCGACCACCAGCAGAGGTTCCCCTTCGGCGAGCCGGGCACGCAGCGCCTGCGCCGCCTTGGCCGGGGTGGCGGCGGTGAGCAGCGCCACCTCGATCCCGGCCGGGGCGAGCCACTCACCGAGCTTGCGCGCGTGCTGGACGGCGAGGATCTCGGTGGGCACCATCAACGCCCCCTGATGCCCCCCATCCAGCGCCCGCGCCAGCGCCAAAGCGGCCACCACCGTCTTGCCGCTGCCCACGTCGCCCAAGAGCAGACGGTGCATCGGATGAGGTTTTCCCAGATCGGCGTCGATTTCGGCGAGCACCCGCTGCTGCGCCGCGGTGAGGGTGAAAGGCAAGGCCTCGCACAGGGCCCGCCGCACCGCCCCTTCCGGCTCGGGCAAGGCCGGAGCCTTGGCCGAACGTCGCACCGCGCGCGCCCGGCGCATCGACGCCTGCTGCGCCACCAATTCCTCCAGTTTGAGGCGGCGACGCGCCGCCGTCAGCCGCGCTTCGTCGGCACCGGCAGGCGGCGCGTGCAAGCATTCCAGCGCCTCGCGCAGCGGCGGCAGTTGCTCGCGCGCGCGCAGCGCCTCGTCGAGCCACTCGGCGGGCGCGACCACCTCCAGCGCCCGGCGCACCAGACGGCGCAACAGCCCTTGAGACAAACCCTCCACGCTCGGATAGACGGGGGTGAGGCGGTCGGGCAGCGGCGCCTCGAGCGGCACCAGCCGCGGATGGAACATCTCGCGCTCGCCGAAGAAACCGACCCGCACCTCGCCGAACCAGCGCATGCGCTTGCCCGGTTCGAGCCGCTTGACGGTACCGGGATAGACGTGCAGCCAGCGCCCGGTGAGCAAGCCAGTGCCGTCGTCCAGATGCGCGACGAGCTGCGGCCGCGGCCCCTCTTTGCGCTCCACGCGCACGATGCGGCCTTCCACGAGTACGGACGAACCGGCCTGCGCCTGCGCCACGGGCGTGACGCGTGTCTCGTCCTCATAGCGCAGCGGCAGGAGAAAAAGGAGATCCTCGGGGCGCATCACCCCGAGTTTCACCAGACGCGAAGCCACCGCCGGGCCGACACCCGGCCAGGATTCCAGCGGATGGCGGAAAGGCGCTTGCGCGGGCAAGGCCGGATCACGCCCCCAGCCAGACGACGGCCTCGGCCTCCACCATCGCCCCGCGCGGCAGGCCCTTCACCTCCACCGCCGAGCGCGCCGGATAGGGCGCACCGAAGTAGCGTGCCATCACCTCGTTGACGGTGGCAAAATAGGAAAGATCGGTGAGAAAGACCGTGAGTTTCACCACCTGATCGAGGCTCGCCCCGGCCGCCTCCACCACTGCCTTGAGATTGGAGAACATCCGTTCGCACTGCGCGGCGAATTCGGGCGGCAGCGTCATCGTGGCCGGGTCGAGCCCCAGCTGGCCGGAGAGATAGAGCGTATCGCCGGCGAAGACTGCCTGGGAATAAGTACCGATCGCTGCCGGTGCCTTGTCGGTATTGACGTGACGTCGCATGGCATCGACTCCTTATGCCCGCACGACCATTTCACAGGTAAACCGCTCGAGCACCTTCTGCAACCCGCGGCGCGCGGCGGTGTTGATGAGCAGCGGCCCCATGAAGTTCGCCCGCAGGCCGCTATCCTGCGGCGTGTTCGCCTCGGCCCCATCGGCACGGCGTACGATCACGGCCAAGGCCACGTCCTCGGGCTTCTCGATCTGCAACTGGGCCGCCTCGCCATCCGAGAGCGTGATCTCGTAGCGCACACCCAAAGCCTCTGGGCTCACCACGGAAAAGGCCACGTTGGGATCATCCAGGCTCTGCAGGATGAAGACCTTGGGACGATCTGCGCCCGTCTCCCCTTCTGCATCATGCGCCAGCATGAAACGCTTGCACGCCTCGAATCCTGGCAGGCCATTGGGGAACTCGATCACTTTGTCCTCGGCCACGTCCACTTCGCCCAACACCGGACTTTGCAGTTTCATCACACACCTCCTTGCCGTTGATTTGAAGTTCTCATTTCACCTGCATCACGCCGGCCACGCCGAGCTTGTGCTGGCGTTTGAGCCGTTCGGCCGCCTGCTGCGCTTCCTGGCGCGTGGCATAAGGGCCGACCAGCACGCGTGACTGCAAGTGCGCCGGAAAACCCAAGGTCTCCAACTGCCCGGCGAGCCGCTCGGCGGCGTCCAACCGGCCGAACATGCCCACCGGCACATAGTATCCCTTCTCCAGTGGTGCCGAACGCGCAGCAAGGGGGGATTTTTCCGGCATTTCCGCCGATGGAGGCGGTACGGGCAGCTCGTCTTGCCTGGTTTCCGGCCTGTGAAGATCACCACTGGAAGCAGGGCTTCCAACCGCGGCGTGCTCCGGCGGCGCCGATCCGGGGTGACTTTGCTCCTGCGCAGCGTTGGCATTTTCGGAGGACGGTTCGGGCGCAACGGGCGCAACGCGCGCCGACACCTTCGCCGCGACGACGGGCGGTCCGACGGGCGGCTCAGGTTCGGGCGCCTTTTGCCCGTTCGCCTGGTACCACAGTGCGAAAGCCGCTGCGACGGCGAGCACGGAGGCCGGCACCACCCGCTTCCAGGGAAAAGGCACGGTAGCCCCTTTGCCCGCCTTCATGGTGTATTCCCCCGGTCGCCACGGGCCATGGCCACGAGCAACTCCGCCTCGCCGAGCGTGATGCCGCAGCGCGCGGCGATCGCCGGCGCATCGAGCCCGCGGCGGGCAAGCACCATCGGCTCCACATACTCGGGGGACGCGGCGAGCGGCTCGACGGGCGAAGAGGAAGAAACCGGCGGGGCCGTCGTGGCCTGCTGTTCGAGGCGCTGCAACCGGTCGAGGATTTGCTGCAGTTGGCGGGCGTGCTCATCGAGGAGGTGCTGCAGGGCGTCACAGCGACGCTCCAGCGTCTTCACCGTGAGATCGAGCCCGAAGGGAGCAGCCGATTGCGGCAAAGAGGGAGATGGCTTGCGCTGCCGGACACGCCACCAGCGCACGACCTCGAACATCACCCAAGCGATGCTCGCCACCAAGATCCCGCCGATCACCCACTGCACACTCAGCGCTCCGCCGTTCTTTCCGCAGCAATGATAAAGCCGTCCGGCATTCCCGCCAAGCGGGAAAATCCGGACATCCGCGGCGAACGCACTCAGCAACCGCGAAAACGGGGTTTGCGCTTGGCCAAAAACGCCTCGATGCCTTCGGCGAAATCCTCCGTGGCGCTGCAATCGCCGAATGCCTCGGCTTCGGCAAGGAGCTGCGCCTCCAGGCTCTGTTCGAGCGAATCGGCGAGCAGCGAGCGGATGCGCCCATAGGCGTAGCCCGGTCCGGCGGCCAGGCGCGCGACCAGCGTCTCGACTTCGGCGTCGAGCGCGTCGGGCGCGACCACGCGGTTGACGATCCCCAGCTCCAGGGCACGCTGCGCGTCGAAACGCTCCGAGAGAAGGAAAAGCTCCGCCGCACGGCGGCTGCCCACCACCCGGGGCAAGAAGTAAGACAACCCGCCGTCGGCCGGAAGCCCCAGCATGGCATAGGCCGTGGTAAACACCGCGTCGCTCGAGGCAATCGCCAGATCGCAGGCGAGCATCAAGGACATGCCGAACCCGGCACAGGCACCACGCACCTTAGCCACCACCGGACAGGGCACACGGCTCAAACGCTCCACCACGGGATTCACCCGCTTCTCGATCGCGGCGCGAAACGCTTCACGCCGCTCTCCGGGCGTGCGGTCGAGCAGGCGGGAAAAATCGCGAATGTCCCCTCCGGCCATGAAATGCCCACCCTGCCCGCTCACCACCAGGACGCGCAGATCAGTACGCTGCACCAAGGCGGCGCTCGCCTCGTCGAGCGCTTCCATCATCTCGAACGACAAGGCGTTGAGCGACTCCGGCCGGTTGAGCACCAGTTGTCCGACCCCGTCGACCACCTCCCACAGCACCGTCTGCGCCATGCTTCCTCCCGTCTACACCCGCTCGAAAATCCCCGCGGCGCCCATGCCCGTGCCGATGCACATCGTCACCATGCCATAGCGCACCTTCGGGTCGCGCTGCATGGCCGCCATCAGCGTCGCGGTACGGATCGCACCGGTCGCCCCCAGGGGATGACCCAGTGCGATCGCCCCGCCCAGCGGATTCACCTTGGCCGGATCCAGCCCCAGCGTGCGCATCACCGCCAACGACTGCGCCGCGAACGCCTCGTTGAGCTCGATCCAGTCGAGATCGTCCTGTTTCAGGCCGGCGCGCTGCAAGGCTCGGGGGATGGCTTCCACCGGGCCGATTCCCATCACTTCCGGCGGCACGCCGACCACGGCGTACGATACCACACGCGCAATGGGCCGAACTCCATAGCGTTCGAGCGCCGCCTCGGACATCAACAACACCGCTCCGGCGCCGTCGGACATCTGCGAGCTGTTGCCGGCGGTCACGCTACCGCGCGCGGCGAATACCGGTTTGAGCGAGGCCAGCCGCTCCGGTGACGTATCGCGTCGGGGCCCCTCGTCGATCTCGGCCATCGACTCGCGCACCGCCACTGTCCCCCCGGTGCCGGGCAGGTGCGTACACACCGGCAGGGGAGCGATCTCCTCGCGAAAGAGCCCTGCGTCGATCGCCGCCACTGCCTTGCGGTGCGATTCCAGGGCGAAGGCATCCTGATCCTCTCGCGATACACCATATTGGCGTGCCACCACCTCGGCGGTCAGCCCCATCCCATAAGCGATGGCCCGATTCTCGTCCGATTCCACCACCTTCGGGTTGATGCTCACCTTGTTGCCCATGATCTGCGGCATCACGCTCATCGACTCGGTGCCGGCCGCGATCATCACGTCGGCCTCGCCCAACCGGATGCGCGCCGCCGCGTCGGCCACCGCCTGCAGACCGGAGGCGCAGAACCGGTTGACCGTCACGCCCGGCACTCGTACCGGAAAACCGGCCAACAGCAGGCCGATACGGGCCACGTTCATCCCCTGCTCGGCCTCGGGCATGGCACAACCCGTGATCACGTCACCGATCTCCGCCAGATCGAGTGACGGCACCCTCGCCGTCACCGCCCGCAACACGTGCGCCAGCATGTCGTCTGGCCGTACGTGGCGCAGCATCCCACCCTTGCGACCCACCGGCGTGCGTACCGCCGCCACCACATAGGCATCCTGACCTCGTCTGCTCATTCCTTGCTCCTCTCCTCAGTTGCGCAGCGGTTTGCCCGTTGCGAGCGTATGCGCGATGCGTTCCAACGTCTTGGGTGTGCGCAGCAAGGTCATGAATTCGCGCCGCTCCACCGCCAACAACCATTCCACCGGCACCCGGGCCCCGCTCTCCACTTCCCCTCCGCACAACGCGGTAGCCACTCCTTTGCCGACGCGGTAATCGTGCTCCGAGATGAATCCCCCTTCGCGCATGTTGACCAACATCATCTCGCAGGTGGCAATGCCGTTGCGCCCCGCCACCACGATCTCACGCTCGGGCAAGGGGGGACGATAGCCCGCCTCCGCCAGTGAGCGGGCACGTCGGATCGCCACGTAGAGCAACTCTTTCGGGTGCATCACCACATCGTCCCCGGCTCGCCCATAGCCGATCGCCTGCGCCTCGAGCGCACTGCGCGAGACCTTGGCCTTGGCCACCTGCTCGAACATCGGCTGAATGAACGCGAAAACATCGCCGCCAGCGGCACGCCGGGCCATGCGATGCGCCTGGATCGCCAGCTCCTTGCAGCCACCCCCGGCCGGAATGAGCCCCACGCCCACCTCTACCAGACCGACGTAGGACTCCAACGCGAATACCCGATGCGCCGTGTGCAGGGCGAACTCGCAGCCCCCGCCCAAGGCCATGCCCTCGATCGCCGCCACCACGGGGATCTCAGCATGCTTGAGCCGCATGGACGCCTGCTGGAATCGTTCGACCATGGTCTCCAGCTCGTCGAACCGGCCGGCCTGCGCTGCTTCGAGCACCTGCTTCAGATCGGCGCCCAGGGCGAACGGCGCCTCGTGCCACAGCACCAGCGCATCGAGCTCGCGCTCGGCCCGCGCCACCGCCTCCAGGATGCCCTCGATCACCGCCGCGCCCAGCGTGTGATGGCGGCTGCGCACCGAAACGATGCCCACCCCTGCGTCCTGGTCGGGGCGGCGCCACAGGCGCACCCCCTCGTTCTCCCACAAGGTCTCGCCCGGATCGTCGAATCGCTCCCCCAAGACCCGGTCGGGATAGAGCTGACGCCGATACACTCCGAGCAAAGAGCGTTCCACCCATGTGCCGCGCGCCGCACTCCACGACCCCTTGGCCGAGTGCACGCCGTCGAGCTCCTCTACCCAAGCCGGCAGGGGCACATTGGCGAGCGTGAGGCCGGCGGCACGATCTTCTTCGATCGCCCGGGCGATGTCGCGCCAACCCACCGCCTGCCACGTCTCGAAAGGCCCCATGGTCCAGCCGAACCCCCAGCGCATCGCCAGATCGACGTCGCGCGCGCTGTCGGCGATCGTTGCCAGATGGAAAGCGCAGTAGTGGAACACGTCGCGAAACAGCGCCCACAGAAACTGCGCCTGCGGATGCCCGCTCGCGCGCAGCCGGGCAAAGCGCTCGCGCACATCGCGCAGGGCGAGGATCTCCTCCACCTCCGGCGCTACTTCTCCCCGGGCCGGACGGTAAGCCCCGGCGGACGGATCGAGCACCAGGATGCCGCCCTTCTCCTTGCGGTAGACGCCAGCGCCGCTCTTCTGCCCCAAGGCCCCTTGCCGGATCAAGGACTCCAGCCACTGGGGCACGCGAAAGACGCCATGCCAGGGGTCCTCGGGAAGGGTCGTCTGCATCGTCCCGATGACGTGCGCCAGCGTATCCAGCCCCACCACGTCGGCCGTTCGGTACGTCGCGCTCTTGGGGCGGCCGATGCGCGGCCCCGTGAGCGCATCGACCTCATCGAACCCCAGACCCAACCGCTGCGTGTGATGCATCACCGCGAGGATGGAGAACACGCCAACACGGTTGGCGATGAAGTTGGGCGTATCCTTGGCCCGGATCACCGATTTCCCCAGGCGCGTCGTCAGCCAGCCCTCCAGTGCATCGAGCCTCGCCGCATCGGTTCCTGCATGCGGCACCAGTTCGACGAGCGGCAGATAACGCGGCGGGTTGAAGAAATGGATGCCGCAGAAATTGCGGCGCACCGCCTCGGGCAGTGCCTGCGCCAATGCCGTGATCGACAGGCCCGAAGTGTTCGAGGCCAGCGTGGCCCCCTCCCCGAGAAAAGGCGCCACGCGCTCATAAAGGGACTGTTTCCAGTCCAGGCGTTCGGCGATGGCCTCGATCACCAGGTCGCACTCGCGCAGCGCCTCCAGGTCGTCGTCGTAATTGGCCGGTTGAATCCAGGCGAGCCGCTGCGACTCGGCCAGCGGCGCCGGATCGAGGCGCTTCAGCCCCTCGAGCGCCCTGAGCACCGTCGCATTGCGATTCCCCTCGCCCGAGGGCAAATCGAACAACACCACCGGCAGGTCGGCATTGGCGCAATGCGCGGCGATCTGCGCCCCCATCACCCCCGCGCCGAGCACGGCCACCTTGCGGATCCTCATACGTTCCACACGATTCTCCTCGTCATTTCATGTCGTTCACACGCGCCGCGGGACGACCTCCGTCAGAAAGCCCGCGAATACTGCACACCCATCAGCCAGATGTCTCCCGAATATTCCCCGGTCAGGCGCCCCCGGCCGTCGGCCATCTTGTTGCTGTCGATACGGGTATCGTTGATGAAAAGATACGCCAAGCCGATATCGACGCGGTTTTCCCGATCCGGCGACCAGCGTGCTCCGAACGATACCCAGATGCGATCGTTGTCGGGCAGGGCCGAGAGGCGATTCTCGGCATTCCTCACTGGCGATTCGTCGTAGGCCACACCGAACTTCAGCAACCAGCGTTCATCGAGCCGGTAATTTGCACCCAGCGCCACGCGCCACGTATCCCGGAAACGGGTGGCCAAGGTATCGGCCACCGAACCGGACTGCACACCGCTCGAACGATAGATCGGCAGCACGTTCAGGCTGCTCCACCCCGTCCAGGACACGTCGGCGAGCAGTGTCCAGCGCTCACCCACCCCTTGTGCCACGCTGGCAATGAAGGTATCGGGCAGATCGACCGACACTTTGGCATCGACGCCGGCCAGGCCGAGCCGCGGATTGTCCAGTACCGCCGCAGCCGGCCCATGAGCCTTGAGATCGCCGTCGAGCTTTTGCTTGACTTTCGAGCGATAGGAAAATCCGATCTTGGTCGTCTCGGTGGGCGTGAGGAGCAACCCCGCATTCCAGCCCCAGGAGACATCGTCCGCATTGAGGCGCAGCTTGGTCTGCTGCATCGCCGCATCCGTTACCCCGAGCGCCCTGAGCTGGGGGGGCGCCGCCAGACCGACGTAGCGGTCATAAGTCGCCTCCATCCGCTGCACATTCACGCCCAATCCCAGCGACACCACCTCGTTGACCTTGAAGGCGAGAGAGGGATTGATGTTGATCGTCTCGATCTTGAATTTGGTCGAATGATAACGCCCCATCCAATCATCGTCGTACTCGGTCATGAGGCCGAAGGGCGCGCTGATCCCCAGACCGAGCCACAAGCGATCGTTGATCTTCTGAGAATAATAGCCGTTGGGCACCGCCGCCCAATCGCCAGCATCTCCCCCGTTGCTTCCCGGCAGCGGCACGCCCGGGGCGGCGAGGCTCCCCCGGTCGTGGAACTTGAAACTGGGCTTGATCACCGCCAGGCCCAAGGACACCTCACGCGCCCCGAGCTGGGTCATACCGGCAGGGTTATAGAAGATCGTACCCGCATCTTCGGCCAGCGCCGCCGAACCGGCATAGGCGTTGCCGATGCCGCTCGCGCTCTGTTCGATGAGCTGAAAACCGCTGGCCAGCGCCGTGGAACTGGCGGCGAACAGCGACGGGACCACCACGGCCAAAAGTTTCTTCTTCATTGCTCGTCTCCTCCTCTTCGTCACGAACCGACGGACATACGCCCGCTCATTCTTTTTTACCTGCCACGTTCCGACGAAGCCCCCTCGGCACGCCGGACCGTTCAACTCCCCTCTATGGGGCGTTTGTTACCCTGCGCATCGAGCGCCACGTAGGTGAGTCGGGCTTCGGTGACCTTCACCACGACCGGACGCTCGGGATGACGCTCGGCAAAGACTTCGACGTCCACCGTGATCGACGTACGCCCCACCGAGACGATCTCCGCATACAGGCTCACCACATCACCCACAGCGATGGGCTGTTTGAACACGAAACTGTTGACCGCCACCGTGGCCACGCGCCCGCGGCTGCGACGGCGCGCCGGCAAGGAGCCTGCGATGTCGACCATCGCCATCACCCAGCCACCGAACACGTCGCCCGCCGGGTTGAGATCCGAAGGCATGGGCATCACCCGCAATTCCGGTTGACGATCTGGCAGAACATCCGACATGGTTTTCTCCTGAGGACACGAATCGAACGACCATGATAGCCGACCCGCACTTCCCTTCTTGGCAAAAAAAGGCGCTCGCCCGAAGGCGAGCGCGACCACCAAGGGAGGGAGGGAACTCTGGAGAACGCATGTGATGCACCAATTGTTTCGTACGTTTGTTTGAATAATAGCACAAAAAATTTTTGGGGCAATGGTTCACGAAGAAAAATGCCAAGGATGAGGAAAAAGAAAGCGGACAAGGGTCGTGCATCGCGACCCCCGAGTAGAATCCGGGCAAAGAGTCTTTGGTCGAGGTATCGAGGCGACAAGCCGCCCTGCAGCCATCCATTCCGGGCTGCGAGGAATCGGCCCATCCAAGGGAAAGAATGCGTCTGATGATAGAATGCCGGGAGAGGGAGTCGAACCCTCACGGTGTTGCCACCGGCGGATTTTGAGTCCGCTGCGTCTACCTGTTCCGCCATCCCGGCGCGGAAGAAAGATTATATGCAAGAACCCGAGCTGCGCAAAGCCCCGTCACTGACGGTGCACGACTTCGATTTTTCCTTGCCGCCCGAACTGATCGCCCAGGCGCCGCTGCCCGAGCGCAGCGCCAGCCGCCTGCTCGTGCTCGACGACGACGCGCTGCACGACCGACTCTTTCGCGATCTGCCCGAATTCCTCGAAAAAGGCGACCTCCTCGTCTTCAACGACAGCCGGGTGATCCACGCACGCCTCTTCGGACGCAAGGAAAGCGGCGGCGCGGTAGAGGTGCTCGTCGAGCGGCTCGTCGGCACGCAGGAGGCGCTCGCCCAGGTGCGCGCGAGCAAGCCACCGCGCCCCGGTATGCATTTGCGGCTGGAAGAGGCCTTCGAAGTCGAAGTCGTGGGTCGGGACGGCGAGTTCTACCACCTGAGGCTCGTCGGCGAAGGCGATCTTCCCCAGCTCGTCGAGCGCCATGGCCGGCTGCCGCTGCCGCCCTACATCGCCCGTCCGGCCGAGCCGGAGGACGAAGCGCGCTACCAGACGGTCTATGCCCGTACGCCCGGCTCGGTGGCCGCGCCCACCGCCGGACTGCACTTCGACGAGATGCTGCTGCACCGGCTCGCCGAACAGGGGGTGGACACGGCCTGGGTGACGCTGCACGTCGGCGCGGGCACGTTTCAGCCGGTACGCGTCGAGCGGCTCGACGAACATCGCATGCACCGCGAGCGCTACTGGATCCCGGAGGAAACGGTGGCGCGCATCGCCCGGGCGCGGGCACTCGGGCGGCGGGTGATCGCCGTGGGAACCACCAGTCTGCGCGCCCTCGAAGGCGCCGCCCAGGGCGGAGCGCTGCGCCCCGGCAGCGGCGAGACCGAGCTCTTCATCACGCCGGGCTACGATTTTCGCGTGGTCGATGCGCTGGTGACGAACTTCCACCTGCCCCGCTCGACGCTGCTCATGCTGGTGTCGGCGCTCGCCGGGCTCGATCGCATCCGCCGCGCCTATGCCCACGCGATCGAACGGCGCTACCGCTTCTTCAGCTATGGCGACGCGATGTTCATCCCGCGCCGCTTCGCACGCTGACTTCCGGTCATCGAGGAATTCCCATGAGCGATACTCCCGCCTTTACCCTGCTTGCCACCGACGGCGCCGCCCGGCGCGGACGGCTGCATCTGGCGCACGGCACGGTGGAGACCCCCATTTTCATGCCGGTGGGCACCTACGGCACCGTCAAGGCGATGACGCCGACGGCGCTCGAAGACGTGGGCGCGCAGATCGTGCTCGGCAACACCTTCCACCTCTGGCTACGCCCGGGGCTCGAGGTGATCCGCCGCCACGGGGGGCTACACCGCTTCATGGGCTGGAACAAGCCGATTCTCACCGATTCGGGCGGTTTCCAGGTGTTCTCGCTCGGAGCGCTGCGCAAGATCAGCGAAGAAGGCGTGCGCTTCGCCTCCCCCATCGACGGGGCCCGCTGTTTCCTCACCCCGGAAGTCTCGATGCAGATCCAGACTGTGCTCGATTCGGACGTGGTGATGATCTTCGACGAATGCACACCCTACCCTGCCACCGAAGCGCAGGCGGCCGAATCGATGCGCCTGTCGCTGCGATGGGCCAAGCGCTCGCGGGATGAATTCGACCGGCTGGGGAATCGCAACGCGCTTTTCGGCATCGTGCAGGGCGGCATGTACGAAGCGCTACGCGACGAGTCGCTCGCCGGGCTCATGGAGATCGGCTTCGACGGCTACGCCATCGGCGGGCTGTCGGTGGGCGAACCCAAGGACGAAATGCGGCGCGTGCTCGAATACGTCGCGCCCAAGCTGCCGCAGACGCGACCGCGTTACTTGATGGGCGTGGGCACGCCGGAAGACCTCATCCACGGCGTGGGCGCGGGCGTGGATATGTTCGACTGCGTCATGCCCACGAGAAACGCACGCAACGGACTACTCTTCACCCGCTACGGCGACGTGAAGATCCGCAACGCGCGCTATCGCGAGGATACCGCCCCGCTCGACGAGACCTGCAGCTGCACCACCTGCCGCCATTTCACCCGCGCCTACCTGCACCACCTCTACCGTACGGGCGAAATCCTGGCGAGCATCCTCAACACCACGCACAACCTGCACTTCTATCTGACGCTGATGGCGGAGCTGCGCACGGCGATCGAGCAAGGAAACTTTGCCGAAACGGCGGCGCGGATCCTCGCCGAACGTCGGCGCGGAGTGTAAAACCCGCGACCCGCAGCCCGATGGCGTGCCGCTGCGGGCGCTGCCCGGGCGTTTCTCAGGCAAAGACGTTGACCGAATTGCCCAGATTCGGGGGGTTGGAAGCCGACACCGGCGCTTGCTGCGGCACTTGCGGCAATGCCGAGAGCAGCGCTTGCGCCGTGCTTTCCTGCACGTCGAGCGCCTTTCTCATCACGGCGGTGCCAACCTGATCTTGCAATTTCGCCTGTTGCATGGCACTCATCATGCTGGCGACACTGACGGCATCCATGACGCATCTCCTTCTTTCATCCGGCTCACACAGACATTGTAGATCATCGAAGCATGCACTGCGTTCCCCTGTCGGAACGACCGGCCCGCAGAAGTCGTATCATTTCCCTCGTCTGCGCCCGATGTTTCAGCGCAGCACCGCCACCGCCTTGATCTGCGCCCATACGGTTTGCCCGGGATGCAGATCGAGCCGGGCCACGGAACGACGCGTGATCCGCGCGAGCAGAGCGGATTCTCCCACCGTGAGCCGCACCAAGGCGTCGGCCGGGTGTTCATCCTCGCCGATTGCTTCGACCCTGGCCGGCAAAACGTTGAGCACGCTGGCATCCTGATGCGGCGAGCGCGCAAGGCTCACGTCGCGCGCGAGCACCCGCAAACGCAAAGTGGTACCCAGAGGCAGATTCTCCCGGCGTATCCACAGTCTTCCCCCGGGAAAGGAAACGCACATCAATGCCCACGTTTCGTCGTGCTCGGCAACCTGTCCCAGCAAGACCACACCGGCTTCCTCGCCCAAGCGAATCGGCGTATCCAGGCGCACGAGTACCTCAGACAAAGGGCCGCTGGCGAGTACCTGGCCCGCGCGCAAAACTACTAAGTGATCGGCCAGGCGCGCAACCTCGTCGGGCGCGTGGCTGACGTAGACGATGGGAAGGTCGAGCTCGTGCGGTAGACGTTCCAGGTAGGGGATGATCTCCTCCTTGCGCCCGACGTCCAGGGCCGAGAGCGGCTCATCCATCAGCAAAAGGCGCGGCGAGACGGCCAAGGCCCGGGCGATGGCCACCCGTTGGCGCTCACCGCCGGACAAAGTCTGAGGACGACGCTCGAGCAGCGGGGCGATCCCCAGTAGCTCGATCGCCTGCTCCAAGGCGATGCGCCGCTGCGCCGGCGGGACACGCCGCAGACCATATTCGACATTGCCACGCACCGATAGATGGGCGAAAAGGCTCGCCTCTTGGAAGACCACGCCGATCGCCCGCCGATGCGTCGGCACGAAAACTTTCTTGGCATCGTCTTGCCAGATTTCGTCGGCAAAGCGCACGAACCCTCGCGGGCGCAGCAAACCGGCCAAGGCGCGCAGGCAGCTCGTCTTGCCCGAACCCGAAGGGCCAAAGAGGGCGCTCACGCCCCGTCCGGGCAAGGACAAAGATACCCTGAGCGAAAAATCGGCGAAGTCGGCATGCAACTCGGCCTCGATGCCGGCGCGCGTCATCGTTTGCCCTGCCCGAAGAAGTTGAGCAGCACCAGGACGGCGAAAGAGAAGAGAACGAGCACGAGGGCGAGCCGATGCGCCTCGCCATATTCCATCGCCTCGACGAACTCGTAGAGCTGGACCGAGGCGACACGCGTCTTCCCCGGGACATTGCCCCCGATCATCAGGACGACGCCGAATTCCCCCATCGTATGGGCGAAACTGAGCACACCGGCAGTGAGAAAACCCGGACGGGCGAGCGGCACGGCCACGGTGAAAAAACGATCCCACGGCCCGGCACGCAAGGTGGCAGCCGCCTCCAAGGGGCGATCGCCCAACGCTTCGAAGGCGTTTTGCAGAGGCTGGACGAGAAAAGGCAAGGAAAAGATCACCGAACCCACGACGAGACCGGAAAAGGAAAACGGCAGGAGCCCCCAACCGAGCCGCTGGGTGAGCCAACCCACCGGTCCATGGGGCCCCATGAGGAGCAGGAGATAGAAACCGATCACGGTGGGTGGCAGCACGAGCGGCAAGGCCACGACCGCGGCAACGCCCCCCTTGAAGCGAGAACGCGTGCGCGCGAGCCACCACGCGAGCGGCGTCCCCATCAAGAACAACACCAACGTCGTCACCGCGGCCAGACGCAGCGACAGGGCCAAGGCCGCCCAAGCGCCTGCGCTCATTGCGTGCACTCACTCGAAGGAGTAGCCATAGCGCCGGATGATCGACCGCGCCGGTTCGCGCTGCAGATAGGCAAGCAGTTCACGCGCTGCCGGCTCGTCTTTGCCCCGCACGAGCAAGACGGCGTCTTGCCGGATCGGATCATAATCTTCTTGCGGCACCAACCACGCCGATCCCTTTATCTTTCCGCCTTCATAGACTTGCGACAACGCGACGAACCCGAGCTCGGCGGCGCCGCTCACGACGAATTGGTACGTCTGGGTGATCGACTCGCCCCAGACGATCTTCGGTTCGAGGCGCGCGGCCAGTCCTCGTTTCTGCAGGACCTGCATCGCCGCTTTGCCATAAGGAGCGAGCTTGGGGTTGGCGACGGCCAGATGCGCGAATTCGCCCGTCTCCAGGATCTTGCCTTGGTCATCCACGACGAGCGTGGGACTCCACAGCACCAGTTTTCCCACCGCGTGGGTGAAGCGTGTACCCAGCACGGCGTAGCCATCGCGTTCGAGGGCGGCCGGTGTTTCGTCGTCCGCGGCCAGGAAGACCTGGAATGGGGCGCCATTGACGATCTGGGTGCGGAAATTGCCGGTCGAACCGAAACTCAGGCTCACCTTATGCCCTGTCTCGCGCTCGAAGGCGGCGGCGATCTCTTTCATCGGGGCCGTGAAGTTGGCCGCCACGGCCACGATCACTTCGGCGGCCCAAGTCGGCGAGACCACAGCCCACAGGCCGAAGAGCAGGCAGACTGCCTGCAGACGGGATCGCCCCCGAGACGAAACCCGTTGCTCAAAACTTGGCTCCATTCCCTCTCTCCTCCCTGATAAGGCTTCAAGTGTAGCGCGAAGGGGCAAAAAAAGAGCCCCGCTCGCGCGGGGCCCCCGGATCTCGATCCCTGCTCCCGGAAAGGAGCAGCGCGAGAAATTACATGTCCATACCGCCCATGCCCGCCATGGGGTTGGCGGCGGGTTTGTCTTCCGGCACTTCGCCCACCATGGCTTCGGTGGTGAGCATCAGGCCGGCGACGGAAGCGGCGTTTTGCAGCGCGGTGCGCGTGACCTTGGTCGGGTCGAGCACGCCCATCTCGATCATGTCGCCGTATTCGCCGGTGGCGGCGTTGTAACCGAAGTTGCCCTTGCCTTCGAGCACCTTGGCCACGACCACGCTGGCTTCTTCGCCGGCGTTGGCCACGATTTCACGCAGCGGCTGCTCGACAGCGCGCATCACGATCTTGATGCCGGCATCCTGATCGTGGTTGGCGCCCTTGAGCCCTTTGGCGAGCACGGCTTCGCGGGCACGCAGCAGCGCCACGCCGCCGCCCGGGACGATGCCTTCCTCGACCGCGGCGCGGGTGGCGTGCAGCGCATCCTCGACGCGGGCCTTCTTCTCTTTCATCTCGACTTCGGTGGCCGCACCGACCTTGATCACCGCCACACCGCCGGCGAGTTTCGCCACGCGCTCTTGCAGTTTCTCGCGGTCGTAGTCGCTCGTGGCCTCTTCGATCTGGACGCGAATCTCCTTGATGCGCGCCTGGATCTTGGCCGGATCGCCCGCCCCGTCGATGATGGTGGTGTACTCTTTGCCCACTTCGACGCGCTTGGCTTGGCCGAGGTCGGCGAGCGTGGCTTTCTCGAGCTGCAGGCCGAGCTCTTCGGAGATGACCGTACCGCCGGTGAGGATGGCGATGTCTTGCAGCATGGCCTTGCGCCGATCGCCGAAGCCCGGCGCCTTGACGGCGCAGGTCTTCAGGATGCCGCGCAGGTTGTTGACCACGAGCGTGGCGAGCGCTTCGCCTTCGACATCTTCGGCGATGATGAGCAGCGGCCGGCCCGCTTTGGCGACCTGCTCGAGCACCGGCAGCAGCTCACGGATGGAGCTGATCTTCTTGTCGTGCAGCAGGATGTAGGGGTTGTCGAGAACGGCAATTTGTTTCTCGGCATTGTTGATGAAGTACGGCGAGAGGTAGCCGCGGTCGAACTGCATCCCTTCGACCACTTCGAGCTCGTTTTCGAGCGACTTGCCGTCTTCGACGGTGATCACGCCTTCCTTACCGACTTTTTCCATCGCTTGAGCGATGATGTCGCCGATCGACTGGTCGGAGTTGGCAGAAATGGCACCGACCTGGGCGATCTCCTTGCTGGTGGTGCAGGGTTTGGAGATCTTCTTGAGCTCGTCGACGATGGCGGTCACGGCCTTGTCGATGCCGCGCTTGAGATCCATCGGGTTCATGCCGGCGGCGACGTACTTCATGCCCTCGCGCACGATGGCCTGGGCGAGCACGGTCGCGGTGGTGGTTCCGTCACCGGCCACGTCCGAGGTCTTGGACGCGACTTCTTTCACCATCTGCGCGCCCATGTTCTCGAACTTGTCCTTGAGCTCGATTTCCTTGGCGACCGACACGCCGTCCTTGGTCACGGTCGGAGCGCCGAAGCTGCGCTCGAGCACGACGTTGCGGCCTTTGGGGCCGAGCGTCACTTTCACTGCATTGGCGAGGATGTTGAGACCCGCCACCATCCGCTCGCGGGCTACGTCACCGAATTTGACTTCCTTGGCAGCCATGGATCATGCCTCCTGAAAAGTTTCCGAAAAGGGTTGGAGTCGCGACGCGATCAGTCTTCGATCACGCCGAGGATGTCTTCTTCGCGCAGCACGAGCAGTTCTTCGCCGTCGACCTTCACGGTCTGACCGGAGTATTTGCCGAAGAGGATCTTGTCGCCCGGTTTCACCGACATCGGGCGCACTTTGCCGTCTTCGAGGATCTTGCCGTTACCCACGGCGATCACTTCGCCTTGATCGGGTTTCTCGCCGGCCGTGTCCGGAATCACGATGCCGCTGGCGGTTTTGCGCTCGGACTCCAGACGCTTGACGATTACGCGATCATGCAAAGGACGGATTTTCATGGTGTCGACTCCTCTGGTTCGGATACAGGGTTTGAACACACCCAACGGCGGCCCGTTGTTAGCACTCACCGTTGTCGAGTGCTAATAATAGGGACCTTCGGCCGAAATTTCAAGAGGGGTCGATGCGCCTCGCGCCATTTCTTCGCAGGCGCGAGACTTGGGGCTGGGGAATCAGGAAGCGTCGGATGCCTCGTGATAGGCACGCACGCGTTCGACCTCTTCCGTCGAGCCCAAGATCACCGGCACGCGTTGATGCAGCCGCTGCGGCACGATCTCGAGGATACGCCGCCGCCCGTCGATGGCTGCCCCGCCCGCCTGCTCGACCAGGAACGCCATGGGGTTGGCCTCGTAGAGCAGGCGCAGCTTGCCGCCTTGTGCGCGGTTCTTCGCATCCAAGGGATAGAGGAAAATCCCGCCACGGGACAAAGTACGGTGCACGTCGGATACCATGGAAGCCACCCAACGCATGTTGAAATCGCGCCCGCGCGGCCCCTCCTTGCCGGCGATGAGCTCCTCGATGTAGCGGCGCACCGGCGGTTCCCAAAAACGCATGTTGGAGCAGTTGATGGCGAATTCGCTCGTCTGGGGTGGAATCGTCATGAAGGGGTGCGTATAGACGAAGTAGCCGAATTCCCGATCGAGCGTGAAGCCATGCACGCCATTGCCGGTGGTGATGACGAGCTGGGTGGCAGGCCCATAGATGGCATAACCGGCGGCAACCTGGGCGGTGCCCGGTTGCAGGAAGGAAGCCTCGGTCGGGATCGCCTCCCGATCGGGATTGCGCAGCACCGAGAAGATGGTGCCCACGGAAATATTGACCTCGATGTTGGAGGAACCGTCGAGCGGATCGAACAAAAGGAGGTAGCCGCCGCGCGGATATTGGAAGGGGATTTGGCAGATTTCCTCGACTTCTTCGGAGGCCATGGCAGCGAGGTGACCACCCCATTCGTTGGCCTGCAGTAGCAGTTCGTTGGCGATGACGTCGAGTTTCTTCTGGACTTCGCCTTGAATATTCTCCACGCCGGTCTCGCCGTGCACGTCCCACAGCTTTCCTTTGGAGATGGTCACGGCGATGGCCTTCACGGCGCGGGCGACGACCTCGACGAGGAGCCGCAGGTCGGCATCGAGCCGTCCGGCGCGTTGTTCTTCGATGAGGAATTGCGAGAGGCTGACACGGCGCATGGGAAAGACTCCAGCGGTTGGCGGAAAAGAGAATTATCGCGCCAAGGAGGATGTTTTGGCACGATCGCGGCGATAAAGACGGATCGCACCCGAAAAAATTTGGGCTATATTCTTCGCCTCACCGACTTGGAGGAAGCCGATGATCGAACGCATCCCCGACGACACCGACCTGCCGGAGCTGACGCTGCGCGGCATGCTGCTCGGTGCCGTGCTCACCGTGGTCTTCACCGCGGCCAACATTTATCTCGGGCTCAAAGTGGGGCTGACGTTTGCCTCCTCGATCCCCGCGGCGGTGATCTCCATGGCGGTGTTGCGCCATTGCCGCGGCGCGAACGTCCTCGAAAACAACATGGTGCAGACGCAGGCCTCGGCCGCGGGAACGCTGTCGGCCATCATCTTCATCCTGCCCGGCCTACTGATGATCGGCCATTGGCAGGGATTCCCCTTCCGGCTGACGGCAGCGGTATGTGGTGTGGGCGGACTCTTGGGCGTGCTCTACACCATTCCCTTGCGGCGGGTGATGGTGGTCGACAGCCCCCTACCCTACCCTGAAGGCGTGGCTGCAGCCGAAATCCTGCGCGTGGGCGAACTCGCGCGGGAGAAAGGCAACGGGGAGGCCATCGCCCAGGGGAAAGCGCAGGCGCGCGAGATCGCCTTCGGCGGCATGCTCGCCGCGGCGGTCACCCTGTGTTCCAGCGGTTTCCGTTTGCTGGCCGAAAGCTTTACCGCCTGGATTTCGCTCGGAGCGGCCGCGGTGCGCCTGTCGGTGGGTTTCTCGCTCGCGCTCGTCGGCGCGGGTTACCTCATCGGGCTGGCGGCAGGTCTGGCGATTTTGCTTGGGCTCGTGATCGCCTGGGGTGTGATCGTCCCTTGGCTGACGATGCAGGCCACGCCCGCAGCAGACCAGACGCTGCCGGCGCTGGCCATGAGCCTGTGGCGCCAGCAGGTACGATTCTTCGGCGCCGGTACCATCGGCGTGGCGGCCCTATGGACGCTCGCCACGCTCGCCAGGCCGATGTGGGACGGAATCCGCACCGCGCTCGAGGCAGTCCATCTGGGCAATGGGGCCGCCCCCCGCACGGAACGGGATCTCTCGCCCCGGACGATCCTTGCCGTGGGGCTGGCCTCCCTTCTCGTGCTGCTGCTTGCCTTCCACCGCTTTCTCACGGCGGCCGACTCCGGCCTCGGCCCTCTCGCCTACGCCGTCCTGGTGCTCGGCTGCGTCCTCTTCGCGGCGATCTTCGGCTTTCTCATCGCTGCGGCGGCAGGGTACATGGCCGGACTCGTCGGCTCTTCGAGCAGCCCCATTTCCGGCATCGGCATCTTGGCCGTGATTCTCGTCTCGCTCATGCTGCTCGCTTTTGGTGGCGCCGTGCCGCAGCTCACCGTCGCCAACGAGGGCAAGCTCGCCGTGGCTCTCGCGCTTTTCACCACTTCGGTGGTGGTGGCGATCGCGGCCATCTCCAACGACAACCTGCAGGATCTCAAGACCGGTTACCTCGTCGGCGCGACTCCCTGGCGCCAGCAGGTGGCGCTGATGATCGGCTGCGTGGTGGGCGCCCTGGTGATTCCGCCAGTGCTCGAGCTCCTTTACCAGGCCTATGGATTTGCCGGTGCGCTTCCTCGCCCCAACATGGACCCGGCCCAAGCACTCTCCGCGCCACAAGCCACCCTGATGACGGCGATCGCCATGGGTATCTTTCACGCCACGCTGGAATGGAAGATGATCTTGGGCGGCGTGGTGCTCGGTGCGGTGCTCATCCTCGTCGACCGGCTCCTGCGCCGTAGCGGCTCGGGCTCGCTGCCAGTGCTCGCCGTGGGGCTGGGCATCTACCTGCCGCCGACCATCGGCATGACCTTGGTGGTCGGGGCGTTGCTGGGTCATGCCGTCGAACGGGCCCTGGCCCGCCGCCCGGCCGCCGGGCGCGAAGAGCCCCGGCGTCGCGGTGTCTTGCTTGCCTCGGGTTTCATCGTCGGCGAAAGTCTCATGGGCATCGTGCTCGCCGCGCTCATCGCCGGTACCGGCAAGGAAGCGCCGCTCGCGCTCGTGGGCGAAGGGTTCGAGCCGGTGGCGCAGTGGTTGGGGTTAGCGGTGCTCGTCACGGTGTGCTTCCTCTTTTACCGCCGCATCGCCTTGCGCTAGGAACTGGAAGAGACCGCGTCGCCGGTTTGCGTCTGCCAACGCACCGGCGGCAAACACTCGAACCCCGGCTTGGCAAAGAAATACCCTTGCATCAGGCGCACCCCGCGAGCGACGAACCACTGCGCCTCCTCGGCCTGCTCCACGCCTTCGGCGAGCACCTTCACGCCCAGCTCCCGACAGGTGAGCAGCAATCCCTCGAGGATCGCCTGCTTGACGCGATCACGATGCACATCGCGCACCAGGGCCATATCGATCTTGATGAGATCGGGCACGAAGCGCGCCAGCATGTTCAGCCCCGAATGACCCGCGCCGAAATCGTCGAGGGCGGTGAGAAATCCGCGCGAACGGTAGTAGGAAAAAATGTTCGTGAGATGATCGACCTCGTCGATGCGCTCCCCCTCCGTCACCTCGAAGAGGATTTTCTCGGCGGGAAACCCGCATTCCTTTGCCGCCTCCAGGGTGCTGCGGATGCACAGGGAAGGCTCATAGACCGCGTTGGGCAGGAAATTGATGCTCAGATATCGATCCAGTCCCAGACGGCTCGCCAGGGTGATCGCGCGCACGCGGCAGGCTTGGTCGAAGGCGTAGCGGTTGGCATCGTCGACCTGGCCGAGCACGGTCATCGCCGGTTCGCCCTGGGGTCCGCGCACCAGCGCCTCGTAGCCGAACACCTCGCGCCGCGCCACGTCCACGATCGGCTGAAAGGCGAAAGTGAAGGCAAATGCTACTTCCTCGCGGCAGCGGTCGCAACCGGAACGCAAGACTTCTTCCGGGGGAAACAGGGTAGGCATGGCAGGAGCTCCTGCGTGCTGGCAATGGTTGCATGATAGCAGCGGCGGCCTCGCCTCACAGCGCGTTGCGCAGCCCCAGCCGTGGCGGATGCGGCTCGAGATAGACCTGCTGCGCCAGATAGGGATCCGGATGGCGGCGCAGGTGGTGGCGCAGCAGCACGAGCGGGGCGACGAGCGGCACCACACCCTCCCGATACTGCGCGATGAGCTCCTGCAATTCCTGCCGCTCCTCGGTCGGCAGCACCCGGCGCAGGTAGCCGGCCAGATGCTGCAGCACGTTGGCGTGCGTGCCGCGCGTGGCGCGCCGCCGCAAAGCCGCCATGAATACCGGAAAATAGTGCGCCGCGAACGTCTCGGGATCTTCCTTGCCCAGCCCGGCCACCAAGCACCCCAGGGTACGGTAGCCCGCGGGGTCGTGCGCGAGCAGCAGATACTTGTAGCGTGAATGGAACGCGACGATCGCCCCGCGCGTGAGGCCCTCGGCGAACAGGCGCTGCCATTCGCCGTAGGCCCGCACCCGGACGACGAAATTCTCCAGCAGCACCGGATCGTGCAACCGCCCCTCCTCCTCGATGGGCAGCTCCGGCAGCCGGCGCCCGAGCGCGGCCGCGAAAATGCCACTGCCGAACTGCGGCGGCCGGCCGTCTTCCCGATAGACCTTGACCCGAAAAAGGCCACAAGAAGGCGAGCGCTGCATGAGAATGACCCCGCTCACCCCTTCGAGCGTCGCCGCCACGCGCTCGGCCCATTCTTGCAGACGTTCGGTGACGTCGAGCGAGGCATCGCCCACGCCCACGGCCCGGGGAGATTCGGGCGAACCAACGAGGCGGATGGGCGGGCGCGGCGTGCCCAGTCCGATCCCCACTTCCGGACACAAAGGCACGAAGTCGAACGCCTGACCCAGCAGCTCGACGCACAAGGCCGAGCGCTTGTGCCCGCCGTTGTAGCGCACCGGCTGCCCCAGCACGCAAGCGCTCACGGCAAGTTTCAGGCGCTCCGCCCCTTGTAGGACCTGACTTTCATTCTCCACACCCTGGCGCATCGTTTTCCTCCTCCCGCATCAAGGCATCAAGACCACCGGCACCCAACCGCGCAAGGCGTTGAGAAAAGCCAGCTCTTCGGCTGAATCGAGTTCCTCACGGCGGATCCGTCGTTCGACGAGCAGCCCCTGCGCCAAGAGCACGCGGCGCATCACGCCATCGAGCAAGCCGCAGCACAGCGGCGGGGTATACCACGTTTCGCCGAATCGCACCGCGACGTTGCCGCGCGTGAATTCGGTGAGCTCACCGGCTTCGTTCCACAGCAAGGTGTCGAATACCCCGGCGCGGGCGAGGACCTCGTAGGCTTCGCGTCGGGTCGTCTTGTAGCGTACGAACTCGCTCGTACCATCGATGGGAGAGCGGGCGAGCATCACTTTGGGACGATCCGGCGTGCCGGGCACGGCATCGACATCGACCGACACCTTTCCCTCGGCGTCGAGCAACAAGCGCAGCCGCCCCGCCGGCTCGGGCCAAGAGGCCGCGGCCGAGTGCACCGCCGCATCGAGCGCGGCTTCCTCGCAGGGATAGCCGAAATGCTGCGCCGCACGCAACAGGCGTGCCCGATGCAACGGCCAATGGGCCACTTCCCCGCTTTCCACGCGCATCGTCTCGAGTATCTGAAACGGACGCGCCGCCCGTTCCAAGAAAGCCCGCTTCACTCGCCACTCACTCGCCTCGCTCCGTGCCCGTGCATCGGCGGTGATGGCGCTGCCGATCCCACAACGCGCCCGCTCCCGCACGATCTCGACGGTGCGGATGGGTACGTTGAACGTCGCATCCCCACCGGGACGCACCACCCCCATCGCGCCACAATATACGCCCCGTGGCCCCTGCTCCAGACGGCGAATCCAATGCATCGCCCGGACCTTGGGCGCACCGGTCACCGAGCCGCAGGGAAAAAGCGCCGAGAAAACATCGGCCAGACGCACTTCTCGACGCAGCACGGCCTCGACGTCGGAACTCATCTGCCACACCGTCGGCCAAGCCTGCGTATGGAAGAGCCGCGGCACGCGCACTCCTCCCGGTTGGGACAAGCGCGAGAGATCGTTGCGAATGAGATCGACGATCATCACGTTTTCCGCCCGCTCTTTCTCCTCCGTGCGCAAACGCAGCGCCTGGCGTGCATCCTCTTCGGGGGAATTCCCCCGCGGCGCGGTCCCTTTCATCGGACGGCACAGGATGCGCTCGCCCGCGCGGTGGAAGAAGAGCTCCGGCGAGACGCTCGCCACCCGACGCCCTTCACCCGTATCGAGAAAAAGTGCATACCCTCCCGGCTGCGCCCGGCGCAAGGCAAGAAAGAACGCCAGCGCGTCCCCCGAAAAGGAGCCCTCGACGGGCGCCGTGAAATTGAGCTGGTAAAACTCGCCATCGGCGATCGCTCGATGGATGCGCGACACCGCCGCCGTGAAGGCTGCATCATCCACTGTCTCGCGCCAAGCCAAAGGAGCATATTCTCCCGCCGCGATGGACTCTGGCCAGGGAGCGAGTCGTTCGAAGAGTGCGAACCAAGCCAGGGGCGCTCCCGGCTCCGGAGCATGGGTCTCCAAGGCCGCATCGAACGCGGCGGCCGCCTCATAGCTCAGATATCCCACGGCCCACAGACCGGCCCTCGCCGCAGCCTCGATCCGCTCGAGCACGATTGGGACCTCCGCGAAACGCTCGGCCTGCAGCACGCTGCGCAGTCCCGCGAAACGCCCCCGTAGCGGCACGTCCTCCGCTCTCGGTGCAGCAAAATCGATCCACGCTTCGGGAGTCACGCCCTCACCGCCCACTTCCTGCCCTCCGACGACGCAACCCGCCCCGACGCATCAACCCGTGCGCCACCACCACCAGCACGGCCAACGCTCCCATCACCCAGTACTCGTAACTGGCGAGCTCGTCGAGCCAGGCTTCGACCGCGGCCCCGAAGAGGTAGCCGGCGAGCACGATCACCGAGGCCCACAGGAGCGCCGCCAGGAAATTGAGCGGCACATAGAGCTGCGCCGGGATGCGGCTCATCCCCATGGCGATCGGCAAGGCGATGCGCAACCCGTAGAGAAAACGCATCAGCAGGATGAGCTTTGCCGGATGGCTCTCGATGAGCCCAAGCGCCGCGGTAATCTTTCCCCGCAGTTTGGGCAAGCGCTCCAGCACCCAGCGCCCGTGCCGCCGGCCCAGCCAGAAGAAGAACAAATCTCCCAACGTACCGGCAAAGGCCGCCACGACCCAGACGAACCACGGATCGAGATATCCGCGCCGCGCCGCGTAGCTCGCCAGGAGCAGAATCGTCTCCCCTTCGAGAAAGCAGCCGACGAACACCGCCAGATAACCGTATTGGGACACCAGCGAGGGAAAATCGAGCGAGAACGTCATCACCTCTCCTTCCTGCACCGCAACAACGCCGCATCGGCCACCGTGCGCAGCGTCAACGCCAGGCCACACGACACCAGGGCAAGGCCCGCCAGCAGCCCGATCCAGAAACCGAAGACCCCCAACGGGCGGCCGAATGGCCCTCCTTCATAGCCGAGCCAGGCCCCCAGAGGGATGCCCACCAGCCAAAACGCCCCGAGCATGAGGAGCATGGGCAGCAGGGTCACATGATAGCCGCGCAAAGCGCCCATCATGCACGCCTGCGTCGCGTCGAACACCTGCCATAAGGCCGCCAGCACCAGGAGCGAAGCCGCGAGATCCCGCACCGCCGGATCCGAACTGTAGAGTGCCGTGATCGCATGCCGCCCCGCCAGCACCGGCCCCATCATCAGCACCCCGATCGTCAGCCCTGCCGCAACCCCCGTCCAGGCGAGCCGCCGCGCCCGCGCCGGATCCCCCGCGCCCAGGCTCTGCCCCACCCGGATCGCCAGCGCCGCGCCGATACCCGCCGGCAACATGAAAAGGAGCGAAGCCACGTTGAGCGCCACCTGATGCGCCGCGATCTGCACCGGCCCGAACCGCCCGATCAGCACCGCGATGCCCGTGAAGGCCGCCACCTCCGCAAGCCCCGCCCCGCCCATGGGCAACCCCAGGCGCAACAGACGTTTCTGCCCCTCCCAGCTCGGCCAGCTCCAGCCGCCGCGCCAGAGGCGAAACGGCGCATAGGCCGGCGCGAACGCCGTCCACAGCCCCATCACCACGAGGCTGCACCACATCCCGATCGCCGTGGCCCAGCCGCATCCTGCGCCCCCCAGAGCCGGTGCCCCGAAGCGGCCGTAGATCAGCACCCAGTTGAAAAAAGCGTTGATCCCGAGCCCGAAAAACGCAATTGTCATTATCGGTTTGGGCCGGTCTACGCTCGCCGAATAGAAGGCGAGCGCCCGGAACACCAGCGCCGCCGGCAGACCGCAGCCGATTCCTTCCAGGAAAAAGGTCGTTTTCGCCGCCAGCTCCGGTTCGATCCCGAAACCACGCAACACCGCCGGCACGAACGGCAAGGCCGCCAGCGGCACGAGCGAAGTCCAGAGCGCCAGCCACATCGCCTCGCGGGTATCGCGCACGATGGCACGATGATCCCCCGCCCCATAATGCCGCGCCACGAAGGGGCTCACCGCCTGCACCACGTTCATCAGGCCGATGAAGACCGGAATCCACAGCGCCACCCCCAGCCCCACCACCGCCTGTTCCTGCGCCCCGGCATGCCCCGACATGGCCGTATCTACCAGCCCCATGAGCACGAACGCCGTCTGCGACAGCACCATCGGCCCGGCGAGGCGAAGCAAGGCCCGGATTTCCAGCCATCTTTCATATCCCCTTTCGCTCATCGTCTTCTCGTCGAGAACGCATTGGAGGTACAGACGACCGTAACCGTGGAAAACAACGTAAGGTACGAGATAGTGCAGCGAATCATTCGAATTCCTCAACCTAGGGAAACTTCAAAGTCTGCCACGAAAGCCATCCGCACGTGTAACGTGTTTTTTTCTGCGCTACACTGTTCGACATGCAAGGCAAGTGAATTGCCCCATTTCATCCGATGGAGAAAGGACCCCCCATGAAAACCCTCGTGATCGGAGCCGGCGTGATCGGCGTAACCACGGCCTGGGCCTTGTGCGAAGCAGGGCATACGGTCACCCTTGTGGAGGCGCGCGAGGCACCGGGGCGCGGCGCGAGCTATGCCAACGGGGCGCAAATCTCGGTGAGTCATCCGCACCCCTGGTCGAGTCCCAAGGCGCCCTTGATCGCGCTGGAGTCGCTCACGCGCGAGGACGGGCCGTTTCGCTGGCGCCCCTCGCTCGATACCGCGCAGTGGTGCTGGCTCACGGCCTTCCTGCGGGAATGCCTGCCGTCGCGCCACGAGCGCAACGCGCGGGTGATCGCGCTCCTTGCGCGCCACAGCCTGCAGGTGCTGCGCCGCTGGCGCGAGGCGCTCGGCCTGGAGTACGACGTGCAGACCCGCGGCATCCTGCACCTCTTCTTCACCCTGCGCGACTGGGAAACCGGGCGGCGGCACGAGGCGGAACTGCGCGAGCTGGGGATCACCGCCCGGGCAATCTCACCCACCGAGGCGGTGGAAATCGAACCTGCGCTCACACCGGTGGCCGCAAAACTCTGCGGCGCCCTGTACGCGCCGGAAGACGAATCCGGCGACGCGCGCCGTTTCTGCGAGGAGATGGTGGAGCGGCTACGCCAGGCCGGGGCCGAAGTGCTCCTCGAGACGCGCTGGAGCGGTTGGCGTCTGGGCAAGGGCCGCTGCGAGGCGGCACGCTTCGAGGGACCGGCCGGAGCCTTCGAACTCACGGCCGATGCGATCGTGGTCTGCGCCGGTGTGGATAGCCCGCAGCTGCTCGCGCCGCTCGGCATGGAGGCGCCGATCTATCCCGTCAAGGGCTATTCGCTCACGGCGCCCATCCTCGTGCCGGAGCGAGCGCCCACCGCCTCGCTCACCGACGAATCGAGGCGCATCGTGTGCTCGCGGCTGGGGAACCGTTTGCGCTTTGCCGGTACGGCCGAAATCGCCGGCTACGACGATTCGGTGCGTCCGGAGCGCATCGCGCCCCTGAGACGCTGGGCGGAATCGATGCTGCCCGGCGTGGCGGATCTGGAAGCGGCCGAAGCCTGGGCGGGGCTGCGGCCCATGACTCCGGGCGGCGTGCCGCTCATCGGGCGCAGCCCCATGGCCAACGTGTGGGTGAACACCGGCCACGGTTCGCTGGGCTGGACGCTCGCCTGCGGTTCGGCGCAGGCGCTCGTCGCCCGCCTCGAAGGGAAAACACCGCCCGGGCTGGAAGCCTTTCCCTTCGTAGGCTAAGAAGCCTATTTCACCACGCGCAGGAACCCCCCACCCCGTTTGCCGGAGGGTTTTTCTTCCGGCCCCTCGGGCGGGGTCGGTTCGCCGTCGGGTTCGGGCGCGGTGAACATCTCGTCGGGCAGCGCGATGCCGTGTCCGGTCTCGCGCGCGTAGATCGCGAGGACGTTTTCCGCCGGCAGCCAGACGTCGAAGACCTTGCCACCGAAACGGGCCTGGAAGGAGATGCCGTCGGACTCGAAGGCGAAACGGTTGGTCGCCTCAGGTCCGAGGTTGAGCACGATGACTCCATCCTGATCGTAGCCGCGGGGAACGCTCGCCCCCTCGACCTTGGCGCTGACGTAGGGCGTGAGCCCATGGTCGATGCACCAATCGTAGAGGGCACGGGCGAGGTAGAGCTTGGCCGAAGGGGGCAGCATCGTCACTTCCTCATGAGTTTTTCGGCAGGCGAGAGCGCGTCGATGAATCCCTGGCGGCTGAAAAGGCGCTCGGCATACTTCATGATCGGCGAGGCAGCCGAGGGCAAGGTGATGCCGTAGTGCTCGAGCCGCCACAGCAAGGGCGCCATCGCCACGTCGATCATCGAGTAGTCCTCACCGAAGAGGTACTTCTGCCGGCTGAGGATGGGCGCGAGCTGCACCAGCTGGTCGCGGATCGTCTGGCGTGCCTGCTCGCGCGGCGCCTCTTCTTGCGCATCTTCCAGCGCGCGCATGTGGCGGAAGAGTTCGTTCTCCAGCGTCTGCAGCAGCTGGCGCGCGCGGGCGCGCAGGATCGGGTCGGGCGGCATCAGCTGCGGATGGGGAAAGCGCTCGTCGATGTACTCGTTGATGATGTTGGGCTCGAAGAGCACGAGTTCGCGATCGACGAGCACCGGCACCCGCCCGTAGGGGTTGATGCGGGCGACGTCGGCCTGTTTGTCGAGCAGATCGACGTCGGTGACTTCGAAATCCATCCCCTTTTCATAGAGGACGATGCGGCAACGATGGCTGAATGGATCGACCGATCCCGAATAGAGGTTCATCATGGCGTACGTCTCACGAAGAAAAACGAACGCACCCCGGCCGGGGTGCGTACGTGACGACGGGGCGCGGATCCTGCCCGGCCGGGCTGCGGCGCCCCGCCGCAGCTGGGTTCAATGAACGTCTTTCCAATACGCTTTTTTGAGCGCATAGGCAAGCGCAAAGAACACCGCCAGGTAGATCATCACCCAGATGCCGATGGACTTGCGTTTCTCGGCGATCGGCTCGCCCATCCACTGCATGAACGAGACGAGATCGGCCACCATCTTGTCGTATTCCTGGGGGCTCATCGTTCCGGGTTTGGAGAGGACGAGCTCGATCGACTGGGTGCCATCCGGGTTCTTGGTAATTTTGGCCGTCTGCTCGCCCTGAAGTTCCCAGAAAACGTGCGGCATGCCTGCACCCGGGAAGATGACATTGTTCCAACCGGTCGGACGGGTAGGATCGCGGTAGAAACTACGCAGGTAGGTGTAGACCCAGTCCGCGCCGCTGCCGAGCTCGGAATTGCGCTGACGCGTCTCAAGCGTGAGGTCGGGAGGCGCCACGCCACCGAACCATTTCTTCGCGTCTTGCGGCCGCATGGCGATGGTCATGAGGTCGCCGACTTTCTTGTCCGGCGGCAGCAGCTTTTCCTTGATCTCGTCTTCGGTGAAGCCGATCTCGGTGAGCTTGTTGTAGCGCATGAAACTGGCCGAATGGCAGGCCATGCAGGTGGTGACGAAGATCGTCGCCCCGCGCTTGAGGCTTTCCGGATCCTTGGACAGGGGCGCCTTGTCGAGCTGCGGTCCTTCGGCCGAGGCGAAGACGAGCGCGGGGGCGATGAGGGCGGCCGCGAGCAGCCGCTTGGCATGGACGATGAGGTTCTTCATTTCCAGGTCACCCTTTCCGGTTCCGGTTTGCAAGGATCGATCTTGCTGTACCAGGGCATCAGCAAGAAGAAGGCGAAGTAGATCACCGCGCAGATCTGCGACACCAGCGTGCGCGCCGGCGTGGGCGGGAGCACTCCGAGGTAGCCGAGGATGAGGAAGGCGATGACGAAGATCGTCAGCGCCGTCTTGTAGATCGGCCCCTTGTAGCGGATGGATTTCACCGGTGCCCGATCGAGCCAGGGCAGGAAGGCGATGATGATGACCGCCGCGCCCATGGCGACCACGCCCCAGAACTTGGCGTCGATACCGAAGAGCGGGTAGGTGACGGCGCGCAGAATGGAGTAGAACGGCGTGAAGTACCACACCGGCGCGATGTGCGGCGGCGTGACCATGGGGTTGGCCGGGATGAAGTTGTTGTACTCGAGGAAGTAGCCGCCGCCTTCGGGCGCGAAGAAGAGCACCGCGAAGAAGACGATGAGGAAGCCCGCCACCCCGACGATGTCCTTGACCGTGTAGTACGGATGGAACGGGATGCCGTCGAGCGGGCGGCCGTTGGCGTCTTTCTTCTTCTTGATCTCGATGCCGTCGGGGTTGTTGGAGCCGACTTCGTGCAGCGCGATGATGTGCGCGGCCACGAGCAGCAGCAACACCAGCGGCACGGCGATGACGTGCAGCGAGAAGAAGCGGTTGAGCGTGGCATCCGACACCACGAAGTCACCACGGATGACGGTGGAGAGATCGGGCCCGATGACGGGGATCGCCGAGAAGAGGTTGATGATGACCTGCGCCCCCCAGTAGGACATCTGCCCCCACGGCAGCAGATAGCCCATGAAGGCTTCGGCCATCAGGGCAAGGAAGATGAGCACGCCGAAGATCCATACGAGTTCGCGCGGCGTGCGGTACGAGCCATAGAGCAGCCCGCGGAACATGTGCAGATAGACGACGATGAAAAACGCCGAGGCGCCGGTGGAGTGCATGTAGCGGATGAACCAGCCGCCGGGCACCTCGCGCATGATGTACTCGACGCTGGCGAAGGCCACCGGTACGCCCGACTGGGTGAGCGAAGCGTCCGGCTTGTAGTGCATCACGAGGAAGATGCCGGTGACGATCTGGATCACCAGCACGAGCAGCGCCAGCGAGCCGAAGTAGTACCAGAAGTTGAAGTTCTTGGGAGCGTAGTATTCGGTGAGGTGCTCCCGGATGGTGGAGGTGAGCGGGAATCGCTCGTCGATCCAGTTGAGCAGTCCTTGTTTGGTGGTCATGGTCTCGCCTCGCGCGTCAAGCTTTGTCTTCACCGATGAGGATCTTGGTATCGGTCAGGTATTTGTGCGGCGGCACGGTGAGGTTCGTCGGTGCCGGCATGCCTTTGAACACGCGTGCGGCGAGGTCGAACTGCGAGCCGTGGCAGGGGCAGAGATAGCCGCCCAGCCAGTCCTTGCTGATGCCGCTCGCCTCGCCCTTGGCGAACTTGGCCGTGGGAGAGCAGCCGAGGTGGGTACAGATGCCGACCACGACGAGATACTCCGGCTTGATCGAGCGGTGCCGGTTCTTGGCGTAGGGCGGCTGGATGGACTTCTCGGAATTGGGATCCGCCAGGCGGGGTTCGATTTCTTCGAGCGTGGCGAGCATCGCCTCGGTGCGGCGCAGGATCCAGACGGGCTGGCCACGCCATTCGACGGTCATCATTTCGCCGGGACCGAGTTTGCTGATGTCGGCTTCGGCCGGTGCGCCGGCCGCCTTGGCGCGTTCGGACGGGGTGAGGCTGGCGACGAAGGGAACGGCGGCGGCGACCACCCCAGCCCCGCCGACGACGGAGGTGGCGATCAACAGCTGGCGCCGGTTGTCGTCCAACGTGTGCTCCTTGCTCATGGCGCGAACCCTCGAGAGATGGAAAGACGGTGCAAATTTGCGGATTATAAAGGATCGCCGGGGGGCGTCCAAGAGGCATGCGGTAGCTCGACGCTTCAGGTGGCGTCGAGGCGGCGGCGGTCGATGAGCGCGTGCGCCACGGTGGCGGCATCGACGTATTCGAGCTCGCCGCCGAGCGGCACGCCACGGGCTAGGCGCGTGACCGTCACACCCCGCGGACGGACCCGTTCGGCGATCCAGTACGCCGTGGCTTCGCCTTCGTTGGTGAAGTTGGTGGCGAGCACCACCTCGCGCACTTCGGGCGAAGCGAGCCGCTCGAGCAGCCGCTCGAGTTCGAGCTCCTTCGGACCGATACCGTCGAGCGGCGAGAGATGCCCCATCAGCACGTAGTATAGACCGCGAAAAGTGTGGGTCTGCTCGATGGCTTCCATGTCGGCGGGCGACTCGACCACGCAGACGACAGTGGCATCACGCGCCGGATCGCTGCAGCGGGCACATACGGCGGTCTCGCTGAAGGCGTTGCAGCGCGCGCAGTGCGTGAGGGTGGCGAGCGCCGACTCGATCGCCCGTGCCAACCGCTGCGCACCGCGCCGTTCGCGTTGCAGCAGGTGGTGCGCCATGCGCTGCGCGCTCCTTGCGCCGACGCCGGGCAGGCAGCGCAGCGCTTCGATGAGTTCGTCGAGCGGTGTGGGCATGGAGACTCAGAAAGGCAATTTCATGCCCGGGGGCAAGGGCATGCCGGCAGTGACGGCCGCCATCTTCTCCTGAGTGGTCGTCTCGACCCGGCGCACGGCGTCGTTGACCGCGGCGGCCACGAGATCTTCGAGCATCTCCTTGTCGTCGAGCACGGAGGGGTCGATGCTGACGCGGCGTACGTCGTACTTGCAGGTCATGAGCACCTTGACGAGGCCGGCACCAGCCTGCCCCTCGACTTCGATCGCGGCGAGCTCGTCCTGCAGTTTCTTCATGTTTTCCTGCATCTGCTGCGCCTGGCGCATCAGGCCGGAAAGCGCGTTTTTATTGAGCATGGCGTGTTCCTTGCGGTGGAGTTGAAGAAGTAGACCAGGTGACGCTGGCCTCGTCGAGCGTGGCGTCGAACCGCTCGACGAGCCGCTGGGTAACGGGGTGCGCCAGCAGCCGCCCGACGGCGGCGGCATGGGCCCGGCGGCGGGCCTCGGCTTCGCGCTGCGCCGGCGTGTCGGCGACTTCGGCCACGGTGACACGCACTTGGACGCGCCGCCCCAGCACCTCGCCCAGCGCCTCGGCGATGCGATCGACGCATTCCGGGTGCAGATCGAGCAACACGCGGTGCGAGGCATCGAGCAGCAGCTCGACCGTGTCGCCGTGGACCGCGCGGCAGACGCAATGTTGCGCGAACTCGCGCGCAAGCCCCGTGAGACGCATGGCGGCAAACCACTCGTGCCAGGCATCGATTCCGCCGCTCGGGTTTTCCCGGCCTGCCGGCGGAGACACGTTCGGCTCCCGCACGCCGGACGGCTGGGGGGGAAGAGGCTTCGCCGGCATGCCGTTTGCCTGCAGCAGAGAAACGCCGGCAGCATCGGAAGAGGCCGTTTCCCCTGCCCCATCCTGCCCCTGGTTGGGCGGCAGGAACGCTGCGCGCCGCGCTTCGGCCGATTCAGTGTTCTCCCCGATCTTGGGCGCCGCACCCGGGCCGGGCACGGCGGGGGGCGACGCAGCCGTGGTCTGGGGCGCGAAGGCGAGCAGACGCAAGATCGCCATCGAAAAGCCGACGGCCGGATCGGGCGCGAGCGCCAGATCGCGGCGCGCGTGCGTGAGGATGTCGTAGGCGAGCTGGAGGTATTCGGGGTCGAGCCGTGCCGCGAGCGGGGCGAGCGTCTCGCGCGTCTGCATTTCCAGGGCTTCGGGCGCGAACTGCAGCACGGCGAGCTGATGCACGAGTTGCGCGAGCGCGGCCAGGGCCGATTCGAGCGACGCACCGCTCATGGCGAGCCGATCGGCGAGCGCAAGCGCGGCCGGGGCGTCGGCCGCCACCACGGCCTCGAAGAGTTCGCGCAAGGTGGCGCTCGCCACCAAGCCCAGCATCTCCGCCACCTGCGCCTCGCGCACCTCTCCTGCCCCGTAGGCGAGCGCCTGGTCGAGGAGCGAGAGCGCATCTCGCATGGACCCGCGCGCGGCCTGCCCCACGAGTTCGAGCGCCCCACGATCGTGGGGCACGCCCTCGGCCTCCAGGATGCGGGCGGCGTGTTCGGCGACGAGGGCGGGCGGCAGCGAGCGCAGGTTGAACTGCAGGCAGCGCGACAGCACCGTGACGGGGATCTTTTGCGGGTCGGTGGTGGCGAGGATGAACTTGACGTGCTCGGGCGGCTCTTCGAGGGTCTTCAGCATGGCGTTGAAGGCGTGCCCGGTGAGCATGTGCACTTCGTCGATCATGTAGACCTTGAAGCGCCCCTGCACCGGCGCGTAGACGGCCTGCTCGAGCAGCGCCGCCATGTCGTCCACGCCGCGGTTGGAGGCGGCATCCATCTCGACGTAATCGGGGAAGCGGTCGGCGTCGATCGCCACGCACGCGGCGCACGTACCGCAGGGCTCGGGCGTGATACCTCGCTCACAGTTGAGCGCCTTGGCGAAGATGCGGCTGATGGTGGTCTTGCCCACCCCGCGCGTGCCGGTGAAGAGATAGGCGTGGTGCAGCCGCTGCGTGGTGAGCGCGTGCGTGAGGGCGCGCACGACGTGGTCCTGCCCCACGAGCGCTTCGAAGCGGCGGGGACGCCATTTGCGGGCAAGGGCGAGCTGGGTCATGAGGCGGATTCTACCGGATTCCCCTTCGCCGTACAGACACGGTGTGAGGGTAAAAGGTTTTTACTATTGAAACTATTTCTCATTATCATTTGCATTATCACGCTGCCTTCCCTATCATGAACCCGAGTGAGCAAGGAGGAAGTGCAATGAGACTCATCCGAGGAAACGACGGAACGCTCCGCGCCAGGGCGAAACGCTGGCGCCGGGCGATCGGCTGGGGGATTTGGGCGGCAGGCATGGCCGTCCTGCTTCGGGAAGTGGCAGGGTGGATGGACTGGGAAGTGGTGGGCGTGGTGAGCTTCGCCTCACTCGCCGCCGTTGCCTGGTTCGGCACCGCGGCCCAGGAGGAACGGCAGGCGCGATCATGAATAAGGGGTGGCGAGCCGGACCCCCGGCACTTGCGGGGAGCGGTTAGGGCTGCTGCCTTCCGGCCCTGACCCGGTTCCCGCGCCGCAATGCGGGGCGACCCGCCACGGACGCCATTGTAGCACGCCTCAAGGCGCCGGAAAGGCCGCGGCACGGCCTGATCCCTCTTGCAAGCGCGCACTGAGCCGTCCGATCAGGGCAGGATCCGCGCCCACACGACGCAGCCGCGCGAGATAGTCCTGCGTCTTGCCCCACAGCTGCAGCTCGAGGCATAGTTCGACCAGGGCTTCGAGCACGGCAGGATCTTCGGGATGGGCCTGCAGCCATCGCTCGAGCCGCGCCAGCCCGCTTTGGCGCTCGGCAGCATCGAGGCTGGCGAAATAGAGTCGCACCAGGCCGGGTTGCCACTGTTTCTCCAGGGCTGCCTCCAGAATGGGGCGGACTTTTGCGCCCTGCCCCTGATCGATTCCCAGGCGCGCCAGGGATTCCAGAAGCTCGGGATCGAAGCGCTCTTCCTTGGGCAGGCGCTTCCACCAGGTAAAGAGATCTGTGCCCAAAGCCAGACGCGAGGACGCTTCTTGCAGATGCGCCCGCCGGATGACCGAGGCGATTTTCGTCGCCTCTGCCTCGCCGCGCGCACGCAGCCGGCGGGCGAGCTCCAGCGCCTCGTGCCATCTGCCCTCCCCTTCGGCGGCTTCGAGCTTCAGGCGCAGCGCCGTCGCCTCGGGAATGCCGCGGACTTCGGCGAGCCGCTCCATCGCCGCCTGCAGACGCTCGGGGCGGGAGAAATGCACGCCAAATTCGGCTTCCAGCACGGTGCGAACGTCCGGCCAGTGATCGAGGCGGGCAAGCCAGTTTTCCGCCCGCGCCTCATCGCCCTGCCCGAGCGCCGTCGCTGCCGCCAGCGCCGCGCCGGCCTCGGCGACGGCGGGGTTGCCGGCGAGCCGCTCCGCCAGCCGATGCACCGTTGCCGTATCGCCCAGCGCATGAGCGCGCACGAGGCGTACGAGCGTGCGCACGGCCCGCCGCAAGCGCCACGCTTCGCGCCGCGCGCGCAGGGCACGGGGCAGGCCGAGCAGCGTGACCACGAGGCGTAACGACAGATAGAGGGCGACGACGGTGAGCACCAGCACCAGCACAAAGAGGGTCAGCGACAGCTGGGCGCGCCAGGGCGGCACGACGAAGACGACGTAACCGTCCACGCTCTGGATGGCGAGCCCCGCCGCCACCGCCAGCGCCGCCACGAGTACGAGCGTGATCAAGGCTTTCATGAAATTCTCCTCAAGGCGCAGGGGCGGAAACCGCCTCGGCCTGAAGACGCGCCTCGATCTGGGCGAGCGCGGCGAAGGATTCGGTAAGGGCCACGCGCTGCGCCGCGATCGACTGGGCCGCGAGTTCGTCGAGGGTGGCGAGCGCCGCGGCCACGGCCGGATCCTGGGTGGCATAGAATCGCACCAAGGCCTCGCGGGTTTTTTCCAGCGCGGCACGATAGCGACCTTCGTCTCCCGCTTGCGCGGCCAGCCTGGCGCTGGCAAGCCATAGCCGCAGGTTCTCTTCGAGCACCAAGCGCTGCTGCGGCGAAAGCAGTTCCGGCGCGACGGCATTGAGCCGCTCCAGGCGCACGAGCCGTGCCGCGGCGGCGAGGACTTCGTCCGTCCAGCGCAGCAGCGTCTGCCACAAGCGCCGATGCCAGGGTAATTCCGCCGGCGAAGAGGCTTCTTCCGCCGGGATCTCGGTGGCGAGCCGGGGCGCGCCGAGGGCTGCCGCCTCCGGCAGGGGGGAGGCAAAGGCGAGCGCAAGCTGCGGCAGTCGGGATTCCAGCGCATCGAGCCGGGCGAGGATCCCGTCGAGATCGACCCGGGGTGAGGCGCGCAGTCGCTCGAGGTCTCGCGCGAGCGCCTGCCGCAACGGCAGGAAGAGACCACGGTTCTCTTTGGTCAGCCGCGCGTCCAGTTCGGCGAGCACGGCGAGCGCCGTCGCCGAATCGTTGGCCCAATCGATGCGCCGTTGCGCATAGGTGAGCGCATCGCGGGCCTCGACGAGCAAGCGGCGTTCGTCCTGTTGGGCCAGCGCCTGGGTGAGGCGCTCCACCAGGCGACCGAGCTCGCGCAGTTCATCCACCTGCCCCTGAACCTGGCCCAGTGCATGCTGGACGGTATCCAGCCGCTGCGAAAGAACGCTCAGCGCGCCCTGCAGCTGCTGGACGGATTCCTCGCTGCGTTGCGAGCCCTGTTCGAGCCGACCGAGCCGCTCCTCGAGCGCCTGGCGCTGTGCCGCTTCCTGCTGCACCACATGCCGCGCATAGGCGTAGGCTCCGAGGGCGAGCAGCAGCACGACGATGCCGGCGGCCAGTGCCCAGGCCGCGTAGCGGCGGCAGGGTCGGAAAGGCAGCGCCTCCGGCGTGCCCGGATCAACGCCGTCCGAGTGAGGTTCCGGGGCGGGCGGAGTGTGCGGCACATCTCGCTGCGCAGTCCCTTCGGGCGGGGCGCCAGAAATCGGGGCGACGGGACGCTCGTGTTCCGCGTTTGCCTTTTCTTGCGCTGCGCCTTCTTGCGGTTTCGGTTCGTTCATCGATTTCCCTGCTATCAAGAAAGTGCGCAAGAGTGCGCACGGTTCTCTTCCTGCCCCGAAGCGCCTTGCGGGCCGACTTCGTGTCTGACAGGCGTGACTTTCCCGACTACGGCAGAGACATCCTCTGCCGCAGTGCCGCCGTTGCCGGACGGACTCGCCACGGGTAGAGCAGTTTCGGTTGCCAGCCGTTTTAGGTTCAGCGCCGCGTTGAGATCGCGGTCATGAACCGTGCCGCATTGCGGACACGACCATTCCCGATCACTCAGCGTCAGCGCTTCGTTCTTCCATCCGCAGACCGAACACAAGCGGCTGCTCGGATACCAACGGTCGGCGATGACCAACCGGGTGCCGTAGCGCTTTGCCTTGTACTCGATCTGCGAGCGAAACATCCCAAAGCCAATGTCGCTGATGGCGCGAGCAAGCTTGTCGTTTGCCATCATCCCCTTGACATGCAAATCCTCGACCACCACCGCTTGGTTTTCGCGGCAGAGCCGGGTCGTGAGCTTGTGCGTAAAATCCGCTCGGATATTGGCAATGCGCGCATGCAGCTTTGCCAATGCCTCAGCGGACTTCCTGCGATTGTTCGAGACCGGCAAACGGGTTCCCTTGGGAAGTTTCGCTTTGGGAGCAAATCCAGCAGCAACCTTGGCGGCTTCGACCTTGCGACTGAGACGCCGATTGCGGATTTTGAGCCGTCGCAGCGCTGCCTTGAGCGGCTTGGGTGCTTGGATGGTTTGGCCGTTAGAAAGCGTCGCGGCCGCTTTCAAGCCGAGATCAACGCCTGTAACCTCTTGCGCCGTCCTTCGGCGATAGAACTGGTTATCGTGGACTTCGACTTGAATGGCGACGAACCAGCGATCCGCCGTGCGCGAAACCGTCGCACCAAGAATCTTTCCGTCGAACCGCAAGGATTCCGCCATCTCCACCCACCCAACCAGAGGCAGGCGGATTTTTTGGCCGTGGAGCCTGAATTGGTCATTGGCGACATAAAAGCTGTCGCGGCAGCGGCCTTTTTTCTTGAATGTTGGTTGGTAGGCTTTCCTGCCTGCCTTGAGGTCGGCAAAGAATCGTGACCACGCGCGTTGCAAATGCGCAAAGGGTTGTGCGTGCGCATCGCGGTGAATGGTTTTGAGCCACGGCTGACCGTGTTCATCGAGCCATTGCGGATCGCTGTACTTGATGGCGTTGAACTGTTTTTTGAGTGCCATTGCGTTTGGTTTGAGCCCCGCCGAGTATTGGCGATTCCATTCGGCGAGCGCCCAGTTCCAGACGCGACGCGCCGTGCCGCAGGCTCGCTTGAAATAGTCGGACTGGTCAGGTGTCGGACGAAGAGCAATCTTATGCGTCAGTTGCATCTTGCGTATCCTTTTTCAGCGCCTCGCCATTAAAGACGTCGGTTGCTGTCTGTCCACGCTATCGGAACAAGACGACCCTTGCGTTCCCATCGTTGCAGCGTCTTGACCGATACGTCGAGCAACTTCGCTGCCTTTCCTGTACTCATTGTATTTTATATATACACAGTTATACACTATAATGCACGTTATTAAATGCTAGATATTAGCTCCTGCAAAGCGGGCAAGGATTCCAGGGCGGCCATGAGCCCCGCGTCCCCCGGAGCCGCTGCCGTGACGACGCGCCGCAGACCCAGGGCCGTGGCCGCGGTAGCGATGCGCGGGTGCGCCGCGACGGCCGGCACGTCGACGAGCAGCGGCCAATCGGCAGCCGGCACCAGAGCCGGCAGATTCAAGACCCCTTCGCTGCTCGTGAGAAGCATCGCGGCGAGCCTCCCCTCGCGCAAGGGGGCGAGCACCTCCGCCGTCCATCGGGGCGGGACCCGACGATAGCACACCCAGCTATCGACCAGAGCGCCGCGCTCGCTCAGGGTCCGTGCGAGCAGCGCCCGTCCGCCCTCCCCCTTGACGATCAACACCCGCCGCCCCGAGACGGCCGCGCCCGAACACGCGGGCAAAGCGAGCACCGCCTCCGAATCGGCGCCTTCGCGGGGAAAAAGCACGTCGGCGAACCCCAGGGCGCGCAGTGATTCGGCACTGCCCTCACCCACCGTCATCACCGGCGGACCCGGCGGCCAGGCGCGGTAACGGCGCAGGCGCGGCACGGCGAGCTCGGCGGCGGTGCGGCTGACGAAGAAGACCCAGGCATAGTCATCCAGCGCAGCGGCGACCTGCGCCTCTTGCTCCTCGTCCTCGATCGGTTCGATCGCGAGCAGGGGCGCCGCCACCGGCGCAAACCCTCTTGCCCGCAGCATCGCCTCGAGCCGCCGGGCCTGCGCGCGCGGACGGGTCACCCAGACGGCGGGCGGCGAACCGCTCATGCCGCGCCGCCCGAGAGCGCCGCGACGAGCTCTGCCGCGCCTTCATCGAGGAGACGCCGCGCCAGGGTCTCGCCCAACTGGACCGCCGCCGACAGCGGCCCGCGGATCTCGCCGCCGTAGATGCGGCTACCGTCGGGTTCGGCCACCCGGCCGCGCAGCCACAGGGATTCGCCCTCGGGCACGGCATAGGCGGCGATGGGCACTTCACAGCTGCCGCCCAACACCCGGGCGAAGGCCCGCTCGGCGGCCACGCAGGCGGTGGTGAGAGGATCTGCGAGCGGTGCGAGCCAGGAGCGCACCTCCGCGCGTTCGGCCAGGCATTCGATGCCCAGCGCCCCCTGCCCCGCCGCCGGCAGGCTGACCTCGACCGGCAGCACCGACCGAATGCGCTCGCCCAATCCCAGGCGACGCAAACCGGCCGCCGCAAGGATGATGGCGTCGAATTGCCCCTCGTCGAGCTTGCGCAGGCGCGTATCGAGGTTGCCGCGCAGGGGGCTCACCGCCAGATAGGGATACTGCGCGATGAGCTGCGCCTGACGCCGCAGCGAGGAAGTGCCCACCACTGCGCCCGGCGGCAGATCGTCGAGGCCGGCGTAGCGGTTCGAGACGAAGGCATCGGCCGGCTCTTCGCGCGCGAGCGTGGCCGCGAGCGCAAACGCCTCGTCGAGCACCATCGGCACGTCCTTCATCGAATGCACCGCCAGATCGGCTTCTCCCGCGAGCAGCGCTGCTTCCAGTTCCTTGACGAACAGTCCCTTGCCGCCCACTTTCGCCAGGGGCCGATCGAGGATACGGTCACCGCGGGTGGTCATTCCCAGCAGTTCGACGCGACAGGCGGGATAGAGCGCCTCGAGCCTAGCCTTGACGAACTGCGCCTGCCACAAGGCGAGGCGACTCTCGCGGGTGGCGATGACGAGGCGTGACGGCGGCGGAAAGGCCGGGTTTTCTTCTGTCATGCTTTCTCCCTGGCGACGCGGGCACGAGCGCCGGCGGCAAACAACGGATGCGGCGATTCTATCATCGTCGCCTCGACGCCCCGCGGCCTTATAATTGCCCCTTTCCTTGCCTGATCACCGCTCATCACCATGACCGACACGCCGCACACGCCCGCCAAGACCTGGTCGGGGCGCTTTGCCGAACCCGTCTCCGAGCGCGTCAAGCGCTACACCGCTTCGATCCCTTTCGACCGGCGGCTCGCCGAGCACGACATCCGCGGTTCGCTCGCCCACGCCAAGATGCTCGCGCGCCAAGGCATCCTGAGCGCCCAGGATCTGGCCGACATCGAGCGCGGCATGGTCCAGATTCGCGAGGAGATCGCCCGCGGGGACTTTCCCTGGTCGCTGGATGACGAAGACGTGCACCTCAACATCGAGAAACGTCTCACGGCCCTGGTGGGCGATGCGGGCAAGCGCCTGCACACCGGGCGCAGCCGCAATGACCAGGTCGCCACCGACCTGCGCCTGTGGCTGCGCGATCAGATCGACGCCATCGTCGAAGCGATCGAATCCCTGCAAGGCGCCCTCCTCGATCTGGCCGAGGCGCACGCGGCCACCCCCATGCCGGGTTTCACCCATCTGCAGGTGGCGCAGCCGGTGACTTTCGGCCACCACCTCATGGCCTACGTGGAGATGCTGGAGCGCGACCGCGAACGGCTGCGCGACGCCCGCCGCCGCGTCAATCGCCTGCCGCTGGGATCGGCGGCGCTCGCCGGCACCACCTTTCCCATCGACCGCGAATTCGTCGCCCGCGAGCTCGGCTTCGAGGACGTGTGCCGCAACTCGCTCGACGCGGTGAGCGACCGCGACTTCGCCATCGAATTCCTCGCGGCGGCATCCCTCGTCATGATGCACCTGTCGCGTTTCTCCGAAGAACTCATCCTGTGGATGACGCCGCGCTTCGGCTTCATCACGCTCGCCGACCGCTTCTGCACCGGCTCTTCCATCATGCCGCAGAAGAAGAACCCGGACGTACCGGAGCTCGTGCGCGGCAAGACGGGACGGGTCTATGGGCACCTCATGGGGCTCCTCACCCTTATGAAGGCGCAGCCGCTCGCCTACAACAAGGACAATCAGGAAGACAAGGAGCCCCTGTTCGATGCCGTGGATACCGTGCTCGACACGCTCGTGATCTACGCCGAAATGGTGGGCGGCATCACCGTGCGTCCCGAGGCGATGCGCGAAGCCCTACGCCAGGGATTCGCCACGGCCACCGATCTGGCCGACTATCTGGTGAAGAAGGGGGTTCCCTTTCGCGACGCGCACGAAGCGGTGGCGCGCGCCGTGCGCGAGGCCGAGGCGCGCGGCGTGGATCTGGCCGAGCTGCCGCTGGACGTGCTGCGCGGTTTCAGCCCCCTGATCGAGGAAGACGTCTATCGGGTGCTGACGATCGAGGGGTCGCTCGCGCAGCGGCGGCACATTGGCGGCACCGCGCCCGAGGCGGTACGCGAGGCGATCGCGCACGCCCGGGCGCGGCTGATGAATCGCGCCTGAAACCGTGTGGGTGCCGCGAACCGCCTGCCATGTGGCCGCATGGCGGCCTTGCGCGGCACCAGAGATCAAGCGAGCACACCGGCTTCCTTGAGCAATTCCTGCAGCTCGCCTGACTCGTACATCTCGCGCACGATGTCCGCCCCGCCGATGAACTCGCCCTTGATGTAGAGCTGGGGGATGGTCGGCCAGTTGGCGTATTCCTTGATCCCCTGGCGCAAGGACTCGTCTTCGAGCACGTTGTAGGCGGCGAAGTCTTTCAGACCGCAGCGGCGCAGCACCTGCACCACCGCCGCGGAAAAACCGCACAGCGGAAAATCGGGCGTACCTTTCATGTAGAGCACCACCGGATCGGCGGCGATTTGCTGGCGGATTTTTTCTTGAATGTCCATGGAGATCCTTGTACCGTGAAGTTGGGGGAATCCATCTTAGCGAGCCGGGGCGGGCAACGTCAAGGTGGGAATCATGCCTCGGGACAAGGGAGGTACAATCGACGAATATCCATCGCCATCGAGGCGCTCGTGAGCGAGCGATGAACTACTGTACCGTCTGCGGCCATCCCCTGCAGGTTCTCGTCCCGCCCGGCGACAACCGGCCGAGGCACGTGTGTTCCCATTGCGGCGAGATCCACTATCAAAACCCGAAACTCGTGGTCGGGGCCATTCCACGCTGGAAGAACCAGATCCTGCTGTGCCGCCGCGCGATCGAGCCCCGCCTGGGATGGTGGACGCTGCCGGCCGGCTTCATGGAAAACGGCGAATCCACGGTGGAAGCAGCGATGCGCGAGACCTGGGAAGAAGCCGGCGCCCTGGTCGAGATCGGCACGCTCCAGGCCCTTATCGACGTTCCCGCCATCCAGCAAGTTCACCTCTTCTATCGGGCAGACTTGCTCGACCTGAACGTGGCGCCCGGGGAAGAGAGCCTCGAGACGCGGCTTTTTCCCATACGCCATCTTCCCTGGGACGAGCTCGCTTTCGAGACGGTACGCGCCGCGCTCGCCCACCATCTGCGCCATCCCCGGCACGGCGTGCTGGTGAAGACGCTGGGACGACGTCCCGCCCCTCCCTCCGCCTGACCGCCGAGAAAGAGATCGTCGCGAGCAGTTCGAGCGCCTCAGCGCCCCTCTGCGGGGGGCAGCCCCACGAGCCGTACGTCGCCCACCGCGTAGCGCTGCGCGAGCGGCCGGGTCGAGTGAATCCCCTCTTCATAGGAGACGATCTCGAAAGTCGTCGCGCCACGGCGCGAGGCGATCTCCTTGGCGGCGCGGCGAAAGACGGTGTAGGCCTCGCCTTGGCCACCAGTGGTGAGCGAGCGCATGCTCATGCGAATGCGGGCCGTGGCATTGGCTGGCGACTCCTCGACCTCGATGCTCCAGTTGGGATCGAACGGGTCGTAGAGCGCATAGGCGATCAGCGCCGCCCCGCCGAGCTGGCGCAGCAGCGCGGCGTGCGACACGGGGGTCGGGGTGACGGAATTGGCTCCTCCGGCGGCGCTGCCCGAACTCGAGCCACTGACGTTCATCGACGATGACGAGAGCACGAGCGCCGAGCCGGCCGCACCCGCCGCCGGCGCGGCCAGGCGTTCCGGGTCGCTCCACGGCACCTCGGCACATCCGCCCATGAGTGCGGCAAACCCCGCGAGCGTAAGAAAGGGCAGAGCGCGCATGGAGCAGCCTCAGAGATATTGGAAGAGGGAAAGATTGGACACGCGCGCGAAGGACTGCTGCGCTGCCTGCAAGACGAGCTGCTGCTGCGCCAGACGGCTCAGCGCCTCGTTGTAATCCAGATCCTCGATGCGCGAACGGGCGGTGGCGTACTGTTGGTCGATCGTCTGCCCGGCGTAATCGAGCGAATCGAGCTCGGCGAGTTGGGAGCCGACTTTGGACTGATACACGGAGATGCGATTCATGAAGGCATCGACCGTGTCGAGGCCGTAACTGGTGGGATCGGGTCCTGTGTCGGGATCTATGTAGGCTGCCGGCAAAGTCGTCGCTCCCGCGGTGGCCGGGTCGATCGCGTCGATTGCGGTCTTCAGTTGGTTGAAGAACTGCGCCGGAGGATAGGTCGCAGGAGTCCCGGTTGTATATAAGTTTTGATCCGCATCGAAGAGTCCCCCTCCCCCCGCCGCCGAACCGGGAACCAGAATGTCCATCTTGCGCTCGGGGCCGACCTGCATCTGCAGCGTGCCGGCGTCCCCTTGGTAGTAGTAGAGATCCGGCGTCGTTGGGTCGCCGTCATGGTCACCGAAAGCGATCGGTGGCGTATCGTTCTTGTAGCCAGCGAAGAGATAATTCCCCTGCCCGTCCTTGCTGTTGGCGAGCGCGACGAGGTTGTCGAGCTGGCTGCGCAGGTCGGAGGCGATCGCCGCTTTGTCCTGGGCAGAGAGCCCGCCGTTGCCGGCCTTGATGAACTGCTGCCGCATGTACTGCAGCGTGTCGGTCATCGAAGTGAGCTTGGTGTCCGTGATTCCGAGCTGATCCTTGGCGTAACCGATGTTGGCGAGGAACTGCTTGTTCACGCTCTGGGATTGCTGCAGTTCGAGGCTGCGCGCCGAGCGTACAGGGTCGTCGGAAGGGGTGACCATCTTCTTGCCGCTGGCGACCTGGGCCTGGGTTTGCGCGAGCTGCGCCTGGTTGTTCTGCAGGGCCGCGATGTTGCGCTCGAAGATTTGGGACGTGGAGATGCGCATGGTCGTTCTCCCGGTCAGCCGGCAATGGCGAGCACGGCATCGAAGAGTTTCTGCGAGGTCTGCATCACCTTGCTCGCCGCGAGATAGGCTTGCTGGAAGCGTATCAGATTGGCGGCTTCCTCGTCGAGATTCACGCCGGCAAAATTGTCGTATTGCGCCTTGATCTGGTCGTGCAACGCCTGCGAGGAAGACGCGCCGTTCTTCACCTCGCTCGCCTTGGCGCCGAGCGTGGCCACCGCCGTGGCGTAGGCGGACTGCAACGTGGCGGTCTTGTCGTAGAGAAATTTGTCGGTCTGGATGCCGGCGAGCGCAAGCGCGTTGCGGTTGTCGGCCGGGCCGCTGCCCGGCGCGACCGTACCGGTCGGGTCTTCTTCCGCAGCGGCGATCTGCCGGGGGTCGGTAATCGCCACGCCGATACTGGAAGCGGCGTTGCGGTAAGGCGCGATGACGGCCGTCTCGCCCGGTTGCAAACTCACACCGGAGAAATCGAGCCCGTCGATCGGTTGGGTCAAGTCGGGGAAATTCGAGTTGGGGAAAATTGTGCCGTCGCTTTGCCGCGTCACGGTGAGCGTGCCATTGGTGCTGCTCAGAATGTACGTATCGGGGCGAAGGGCTTCAAGCTTGAGTGGAGAGGCAAAAGGCACGGAGACGGCGCTGCCGGCCGAACCCGTGGTCTGCACGGGCAGGGAAAGATCGATGCCAGAGAAATAAGATTTCCCAGTCGATCCGTCCAGGCCATAGCCCGACGCATGTACCTCGTTGAACTTCGCTGCCAGCGCCGTGGCGACGAACCCCAGCTGGTCCTGCATCGGCTCCAGCGTCTGGCGACGGAAGTCGAGCAGGGCGCCGAGCTGCCCGCCGCTGAGCTGGGATTCGGGCAGCACCATCGCCGCGCCCGTACCGATCTGGTAAGTGATCTGGCTGCGCGAAGGCTGGGCAGGATCGGGACTGGCAGCGATGGTGGCACTCTGCACTCCTTGCACCAGGGCCTGACCGTTGCCGATGAAAACGGTCATCATCCCCTTGTCGTCGATCACGGCGTGGACATTGACGAGCTGGCTGAGCTGGGCGAGCGCCTGGTCGCGCTGGTCGAGCAGATCGTTGGGCGCGGCGCCGTTGCCCGCGCCCGTAGCGCGGACGATTTCCTGGTTGAGCCGGGCGATCTGCTGGCCGTATTGGGTGATGTCCTTGGCGGTGAGCGAAAGGCTCTGCTCGACACCGGCATCGATTTCGTTGAGCTGACCGGCGAGCAGCTGGAATCGGTTGACCAGCACATTGCTCTGCGAGAGCATTGACTGGCGGGCGGCGAGATCCGACGGGCTGTCGGCCACTTCCTGCACCGCATCGAAAAACTGCTGCATGGCGGTGGAGAGCCCCGCATCGGGATCGGCTACGAGATTGTCGATCGGCGCGATCTGATCGCTGTAGGTTTGGTAGTAGCTCGCCTGGCTCTGTGATTGCAGCAGCTGCCGCTGCAGGAACTGGTCGTAAGCACGATCGACACCGGTGACACGAGCCCCCAACCCTTGATACCCATACCCCATGTATTGCGAAGGCTGGGTGGTCTGGATCACGGTCTGGCGGCTGTAGCCGGGCGTGTCGGCATTGGAGATGTTGTTGCTGACGACGTTGAGCTTGGCCTGCGCCGCCATGAGCCCGGTCAAACCGATGTTGAGGAAATCCGCCATGATGTTCTCCCGTGTTCGGGAATGGAGTCAACGGGAATAAAGCAAATATCGTGCCATTTTCAGTTCTTCAAAGCGGTGAGGAAGCGTTTGTCCTGCAGAATCGAGACGATCTTGTCGGCATAGCGCGGATCGGTGGCATAGCCGCCGCGCACCAGCGCCGAGGCGAAAGCCCGCGGCGTACGGCTGCCGGGAACGTCGGCGTAGCGGTCGTTGTCGCGGATGAGGCGCACGTAGTCGTCGAAGGCCGCCGAGTAGGAAGAGTAGACGCGGAACTTCGCGTTCTCCGTCACGGCACGGCCGTTGTCGTATTCGGTCACCGGCAGGGTCACGGTCGGGCCATTCCAGCTGCTCCCGGCCTTGATGTTGAAGAGGTTGTAGCTCGAGCGTCCGTCGGGGCGGGTGATGACGGCACTGCCCCAGCCGCTTTCGAGCGCCGCCTGGGCGACGAGGAATTCCGGCGGCACGCCCAGCTGTGCCGCGGCCCGTTTCGCCTGCGGCAGGGTATCCTGGACGAAACGGCGGATCTTGTCGGGCACGGACGTATCGCCGGTTTCGGCCTGGCGCACGGCAGCCGCGGTGTCGGCGAAGGAAGGCACGAGCCCCTGCAGGGTCTCGGGAACGGCATCCGTCCTTTGCCCGCTCGTCTCCGGCGTGTCGGAGGCTCCGCCCAAGGCAGCGAAAAAACCTTTCTCTTCCACCGGCGCGCCCTGCTGCGCTGCTTGCCGGTTGCCGGCAAGGTTTGCCGGCCGGCGCAGGACGTTGTCGAGCGGAAATCCGCCCGCAGGGGAAGATGCGGTGGATGCGGCCACCCCGGTCGCGTTGCCGGCGGCCGCCGTTTGTGTCGCGACCTCGCCCTGTTTGCCCAGGCGACGCTGCAGTTGCCGCGCGAGCATGTCCGCCAGGCCGATGCCATGGCCGGCAGCGAGATTCTGCGCGAGCTGCTGGTCGCTCATCTCCTGGAACATGCGCCCTCCCTCGCTGTCGGTAAAGGGATCGCGTGGCACGGTGGCGCGCATGGATTTGAGCATCTGCTGCAGCATCACCGCCTCGAACTGCTTGGCGGCGGCGCGCAGCGCTTCGGGCGTGTCGCCCTGCTTGGCGAGATTCTGCAGCGAGCGCAGCGAGCGCGGATCGAAGGCGGGAACGCTGGGGGCGGTCATGGTGCCATCCCCCTCAGATCACTTCCAGATCGGCGCGCAGGGCACCGGCAGACTTCAAAGCCTGCAAAATGCTGATGAGATCCATGGGCGTGGCCCCGAGCGCATTGAGCGCCTTGACGACGTCGGAGAGATTGGCCGCCCCTTTCATTTCCTGGATCACCGCCACCGGCTGTTCGATCTGCACCTGACCTTGCCGCGCCGCCACCGTGGCACCGCCAGCCAAGGGGGTGTTCGGCTGGCTCACGGCAAGATTCTCGCCCACCGTCACCTTGAGGTTGCCGTGGGCGACGGCCACGTGCTGCAGGGTCACGGCCTGGTTCATCACCACCGAACCGGTGCGGGAATTGACCACCACCTTGGCGCGCTGCACGTCCGGTTCGACGGTGAGATTCTGCAGCCGGGCAAGGAATGCGACGCGATCGGACGGGTCGGCAGGCGCGCGCACCGCGATCGTGCGCCCGTCGAGCGCTTCCGCCGTGCCAAAGCCAAAGGCATGCTCGATGGCGCGCACGATCTTGGTAGCGGTGCCGAAATCGGTATCCTGGAGTTCGAGCCGGATCACGTCGCTCTGCGCGAAGTCGCTGCCCACCTCCCGCTCCACCGTGGCCCCTGCCGGGATGCGCCCGGCAGCAAGCTGGTTGATCTGCTGCGCCGCGCCTCCAGAGCGCGCACCGGCGCCGCCCACGACGACGTTCCCCTGCGCCATGGCGTAGATCTGCCCGTCGGCCCCTTTGAGCGGGGTCATCACCAGCGTGCCCCCTTTCAGGCTCTTGGCGTTGCCCAGCGCAGAGACCGTGACGTCGATGCGCTGGCCGGCCCGCGCGAACGGCGGCAGATCGGCCGTGACCATGACGGCTGCGACGTTCTTGAGCTGCATGTTGGAGGTCGGCGGCAGATTCACTCCCAGGCTGCGCAACATGTTGATCACGCTCTGCACTGTGAACGGCGTTTGCGTGGTCTGGTCGCCGCTGCCATCGAGCCCCACCACCAAACCATAACCGACGAGCTGGTTGTCGCGCACGCCGCCCACCGAGACGAGATCCTTGATGCGCTCAGCTGCCTGCGCGGGCACGATGGCAAGGAAACCGGCGCAGGCGAGTACCAGGGCAAAAAGTACCCTGCCGATATGCCCGCGACGGTCGACCCAGATGCGTCCGTTCATGACTGGCTCCTCAGAACGGCAGGAAGTTGAGGAAGAAACGCTGCAGCCAGCCCATGCGCTGGGCTTCGTCGATATAGCCGCTGCCGACGTATTCGATGCGTGCATCAGCCACCGAGGTGGAATCGACTGTGTTCTTGCCGCTGATGGTCACCGGATCGACCACCCCAGAGAAACGGATGTATTCGCGCCCCTGGTTGATGGCGAGCTGCTTCTCGCCGGAAACGAGGAGATTGCCATTGGGATAGACGTCGATCACGGTGACGGTGATCGTGCCTTTGAAGGTATTGTCGGCCGAGGCGCCGCCTTTGGCAGTAAGGCTTTCGTTGCCACTAGCGCTGAGCCCCATTCCCGCGAGCCCCGACAGCGGCAGGCGGCTCATCGAATTGACGTTTTCCTTGGAACTCGTGTCGCGGCTCGCATTCGCTCCGGTGTTCTTCTTCGCCGAGGTATTCTCGACGAGATTGATCGTGAGCGTGTCGCCCACGTAGCGCGGCTTGCGATCTTCGAAGAGCGGGCGCACGGCGCTTGCCTGATAGATGGCGCCGTTGCTGGGCGCCGAAGGCAACGGCGCCGGACGCGCCGTCATCGGCTGATGCACGATCGCCGGCGGCGTCGTGTCGAGCGCCGCGCAACCGGCAAGCGCCAACAGCGCAAAGAGCGGCCAGCTGCGGCATGCGCTTCGGAGAAAGTCACGGCCTTTCATCTCGCGCCCCTTCACATCTGCGTCAGGCGGGCGAGCATCTGGTCGGACGTAGACACGGCCTTGGAATTGAGCTCGTAGGCGCGCTGGGTGATGATCATATTGACCAGCTGCTCGGCGACGTTCACGTTCGAGTTTTCCACGTACCCCTGGTTGAGCACCCCGGAGCCGTTGTTGCCGGGGATGTTCACCGCCGGAGGGCCGCTCGATTGCGTCTCGGCGAAGAGGTTTTCCCCCAACGCCTGTAGGCCGCCCTCATTGACGAAGGTGACGAGCTGGATTTGCCCCACCTGCACCGGCGCCACCGCCCCAGGCTGCAGCACGCTCACCACACCGTCCTTGCCGATGGTCACGGAAAGCGCATCGGGCGGAATGTTGATCGCGTCGACCAGCGGATAGCCCGAGGCGGTGACCACGTTGCCCTGGTTGTCAAGCTGGAACGACCCATCCCGGGTGTAGGCCGTGGTGCCATCGGGCATCTGGATCTGGAAAAAGCCTCGCCCCTGGATGGCCACGTCGAGCGGGTTGCCCGTCTGCTGCAGCGTGCCCTGGGTGAAGATGCGCTCGGTGGCCACGGGACGCACGCCGGTGCCCATCTGCAGGCCGCTGCCGATCTGGTTCTGCTGCGTCTGCTGCGCGCCGGGCTGGCGCACGGTCTGATAGAGCAGATCCTCGAACACGGCGCGCTGGGCCTTGAAGCCGTTGGTCGACACGTTGGCGAGGTTGTTCGAGATGACGTCGAGCTGGGTCTGCTGCGCGTCGAGCCCCGTACGGGCGATCCAGAGCGAACGGATCATGGTCGTTCTCCTGTGGGCGCCGCCGCGGTTCGATCGATTGGGGCGGCGCGATTGCTTCGTTCCATGGCGTCATCTTACGTCCACCGCCGACTCCCCCGTCGCCGGAAAACCGGCGTTTTGCCGCCCCATTTCCGCCGGCTGCTCCCCTCAACGGGCCGGCGAGAGAATGGCCGAGGCGCGCGAGTCGTTTTCCTGGGCGGAGGTGATCACCTTGGTGTTCATCTCGAACTGGCGCGAGAGCGAAATCATGCGCACCATCTGGTCGACGAGCGACACGTTCGATTTCTCCAGATAGCCGCTCGAGACCTGGACCGTCTCGTCCATGGGCGCAGCTCCGCCCCCCTGCAGGCGAAAGAGCCCGTCATCGCCCCGCTGCAGGTTCTCCACCGGCGGATTGACCAGCTTGAGGCGCCCCACCACCTCCGTGACCTGGGTGTTGGCCGGATCGACCGCCGAAATCGTACCGTCCTTGCCGATGGTGAATTCCCGATCTGGCGGCAACGCCACCGGTTGGTTGTCCTCCCCCAGCACGGGTTGGCCGCTGGGCAGTTGCAGAATGCCATTGGCACTCAGCTGGAAATTGCCGGCGCGGGTATAGGCTTCACCGCCGTCGGGCGTCTGCACGGCAAACCACCCCTGCCCCTCGATCGCCGCATCGAGCGGGCGCCCCGTGTAATCGAGCGGTCCGGCCTCAAAGTTGGTCGCCACCGTGGCATCCACCGTGAACGCACGCGAAGGCAGCGCCTGGGTTTGCACGTCGACCGCGCGCAGCCGGTGCAGCGCCTCCTTGAAACCGGCGGTATCCACGTTGGCGAGGTTGTTCGCCACCGCCCCCTGCTGCTCCAGGGTATATTTCGCGCCGGTCATGGCGGTATAGATGACACGGTCCATCGCGGTCCTCCTTCAGCGCCCGTTATCAGCGCAGGTTGATGACGGTCTGCAGGATCTGGTCCTGGGTCTTGATCGACTGGGCGTTCGCCTGATAGGCGCGCTGCTGCACGATCATGTTGACCAGCTCGGCGGTGAGATCGACGTTGGAGGCTTCGACCGCGCCGCCGCTGATGAAGCCGCGGGTACCCGCTCCTGGCGTTCCCGCCACGCCCGGCCCCGATTCGAGCGAGGCAATCCACAGGTTGTCGCCCATCGACACCAAACCATTCGGATTGCGGAAAGCAGCGATCGCCACCGTCCCCACCGTAACCACGTTGCCGTTGGTATACCGCGCCTGGACTTGCCCCTCTTTCGTTACCGACACGCTCGCCAGTTCTCCGGCAGGCACGCCGTCTTGACTGATGGTATTCACAGAAGAGGCGAGGGCGAATTGGGTGGCGGAAAAATTCAGGTCGATTGTGTTGTCGGACACTCCACCGACCACACCTCCAATGGTTGCGCCATTGGCCAAGTTGATGCCGCTCAAAGAAAAAGTAGGAACTGTTCCCGGAACGGGAGTTGTCATTTTGCCCGAGCCGTCGAATTCCATTGTCAAAGGACCCTGCAAAGTCCCTCCTTCTGCCGGGTCAGAAGTTTTATCTCCGGAAAGAGACCAATATGCTTCCCACTGAGAAGGGCTGGTATTACTGGTTCGCACAAAATACAAATTCAAATTATGCGCGATCCCCAAGGAATCATACGTAACGACCGTAGTCGAAAAATTATAGGTTTCAGGTTTGGATGGATCAGGAGGAGTCGTTGTGATTACCGGCTGATTGGCATCCAGATTGAACGTCATGCTGACGGTCGAAGTTTCCTTCGGTGTGCCGGTATCGTATGGCACCTTGATCGGCACCGCGTCTCCTGCCCCTGCCGTTCCGGGATAGCCGAGCAGCTGATAACCCGTGGCCGTGATCACGTAGCCGTCCTTGTCGAGCTGAAACTCCCCTGCGCGAGTGTAGAATGTCTGGTTGTCGCCCAGCACGGGGCGTTTCACCATGAAGAAACCATCGCCATTGATCGCCATGTCGAGCGAATTTCCCGTCTCGGTGATGCTACCCTGGCTGAAATTCTGGCGTATGGCGGCCACACGGGAACCACTGCCGACTTGCTTGTACGGATCGGCGCCGAGGGTGGAGGAATAAACGTCGGCGAACACCGTCTGGCTCGCCTTGAAGCCGGTGGTGTTGGCGTTGGCCACGTTGTGGCTGATGACGTCGAGCGCCTGCGAGGAGCTGGATAGGCCGCTCAAGCCTTGTTGGAATGCCATGATCCTCTCCTATCTCACATGATCTGCTTGACTTCGTCGAGCGTGAAAATCCCCAGATCGCCCACTTGCAGGTCGGTGCTCTTGGGGCCTTTCACGATGCCGGTGACCTGCCCGAGCTGCAAGGTGGTGGCATTGACCGTGTCGCTGCCGTTTTTCGCCTCGACCTTGAGTTTGTAAATGCCAGGCTGGGCGGCTTGACCGTCGTCGGCCTTGCCGTCCCAGACGAAATTGTGGCTGCCCGCTTCGAGCGAACCGAGATCGAGGGTGCGTACCGTGAGGCCGGACTGGTCGGTGATCGTCACTTTCACGCTGCTCGCGTCGCTGGGCAAATCCACCCCGCCGATACCGCCCGAGCTCGTGAGCGTGATCTGGTTGCCCGCCACCAGCACCCCGCGTCCGACGAGCGAAGCCATGTCGGTCATCTGCGCCGTGTCCGCCAAGCCAGAAACGAGAGCATTCAGCTTTTCGATGCCCTGCACCGTGCTCATCTGCGCCAGCTGCGAGGTCACCTCGGCGTTGTCCATGGGGTTCAGGGGATCCTGGTTCTTGAGCTGGGTGGTCAAGAGCGTCAGGAAGCGGTTCTGCATGTCCTCGACGGCACCGGCCGTTACGCTCTTGCTCGTCTCGCGCTGACCGTACTGCGCCAGGATCGAGCTCGCCGTGGTGGCCGCCGAGGGGGAAGTGGTGGTCGTGCTCATGATGAATCTCCCGTTGGGTTACTTGCCGGTCGCGGCAAGCAGCGTCAACCGCGCTTTGCTTACTGTCCGATCGTCAAGGTTTTCTGTAGCAAACTCCGTGCCGTATTGATGACCTCGACGTTGTTCTGGTACGAGCGCGAGGCGGAGATCATGTTGACCATCTCCTCGACCACGTTCACGTTGGGCATCTGCACGTAACCGTTCTCGTCGGCCGCCGGGTTGTTGGGTTCATAGACGAGGCGCATCGGGGCGGCGCTTTGCACGATCTGGCTCACCTGTACGCCCTGCGCCTCACCGTCGCGGATGGGGGTGGTGCGGAAGACCACTTGCTTGGCGCGGTAGGGCTGGCCGTCGGGACCGACGACGCTCTCGGCGTTGGCGAGGTTGGAGGCGGTGGTGTTGAGGCGGACGGACTGCGCCGTGAGCGCCGAGCCCGCCACCTTGAGCACATCGAGCATTGCCATGACGATCTCCCTGCCCTGTCACTCACTGCCCGGTGATGGCAGTGCGCATACTCTTGAGCAAGCGGTTGATGAAATTGAGGCTCGCCTCGTAGTGAAACGCCGTCTCGGCGAAGGCCGTGCGTTCCTGGTCCATGTCGACGGTGTTGCCGTCGACGGCCGATTGCACTTCGGTGCGGTAGCCTTCGTATTCGGCAAGCGGATCGTCGTCGCCGGCCGAGAGGTGTTCGGGGTCGGTTTTCTTGAGCCCGGGGGCGCTGCGGCTCGACTGGGCCTTGGTAAGGGCAGCGCGGAAATCGAGGTCGCGCGCCTTATAGCCGGGCGTGTCGGCGTTGGCGATGTTCGAGGCGATGAGCTGTTGCCTGCGGGCCTGCACTTCGAGCGCCTGGCGCTGGAAGGCAAGGGCTTGTTCGAGTTTTTCCAACATGGTCATCCTCCGGTTTGGGACGACGGGTAATGAGCACTTTCCATGCCTGACAGGATACGTCCCTGCCCGTCAAGGCAAAGGGCGGAACATCGGGGTTTCTGCCCGGCAAATTCGCGCTTGCCTGCCGGCAAGGATTGCCGGGCTTGCCGATCCGTGTTAGAACTGCGGCCCATGAACGTGAACGCCGCCCGCTTTTTCGCCTTTTTCTTTCCCGTCGCGCTCGCGTTGTGTCCCCTTGCGGCCGAAGCGCGCCAGGAGCCACAGGCGGTAGAGCAGACCGTGCGATCCTTCCTGCAGCAGGCGACGGCGGGGCTGCCAGGGCGGGTGCAGATCGAGGTCGATCCGTTCGACCCCTACAATCAGCTCCCTCCCTGTCGCAAGCTGGAAGCCTTCGTGCCGGAGAACGTGCGGCTGTGGGGGCGCGTAGCGGTGGGCGTGCGCTGCACTGAAGCCATGCCCTGGACGGCCTATCTCACGGCCAGGGTCGCCGTCTTCGGCACCTACTACCAAAGCGCCCGGCCCTTGCGCGCGGGGCAGATCCTCTCGCCCGACGATCTGCGCCGTGAAGAAGGAGAACTCACGGCGCTGCCGGAAGACGTGGTGCTCGATGCCTCCCGCGTGGTGGGCGCCCGGCTGCGCGGCAGCATGGCGGCCGGCCAGCCCCTGCGCCAGAGCCAGATCGTGCTGCCCGACGTCGTCTCACCGGGCACGGAAGTCGTCGTCCGCGCCACCGGCCCCGGGTTCGTGGTGGAGAATCGCGGCAAGGCGCTCAATCGCGCCGCGCCGGGCGAAACGGTGCGGGTGCGGCTCGAAGGTGGCCGCGTCGTCTCAGGGCAGGCGCAGGCCGACGGCTCGGTCCTCATCAACCCCTGAAAAATGCTAAAGTTTCCGCTCATACCTGCCGTAATCCCATTCAAGATGCCATTGGACGAATGAGGATTGGCCATGAAAATCGGTACCCCGACCCCGCCGGCGACGGGCGGCGCCGAATCCCTGCGCCCGCCGGCCACGAACGGCAAGAAGCTGCCTGATGCCCCGGCGAGCGAGGCAGCCGGCGGCAGCGAGACGGTCGCCGTCTCGCGGCTGGCCAACCTGCTCGCGCAAGGGGAAAGCGCCATGGAAAGCACGCCGGAGATCGACCAAGGTAAAGTCGCGGAGCTGTCGCAAGCCATCCGCGACGGGCGTTTTCGTGTCGACCCCGAGCGCATCGCCGACGGTCTGCTCTCCGAGGTACGCGACCGGCTAGCGCGCGAGGGACGATGAACCTGCCGCCCGCCGTCCTCGCCCTGCTGTCACAGCTACTCGCGCAGGAGGAACGCGCGCTCGAGCGTTTCTTGGCCGTGCTCGAGGAAGAGCGCCGGGCACTGCTCGCCGGCGAGGCCGAGGCGATCTCCGCGGCCGTCGAAGAGAAGAATCGTGTCGCGGAAACGCTGCAGAACTGTGCCCGGCAAAAACTGCTGCTCGCGGCCAAAAGCACCGGCAAGACGGACGAGGAAGCCGCCCACGTGTTGCAGGAATGGATGCAGGAGCCCTCGCTTGCGCCCGTGTGGGAACGCATTCGAACGCTTGCCGAACGCTGCCAGCGCGCCAACCTCGAAAACGGCACCTTCATCCGCGAGCGACTCGCGCTCAACCAGCAGGCGCTCGACGTGCTCCTCGGCGCCCAGGAGCGCCTCACCACCTACGACGCGCTCGGCACCACGCGCCTGCGCACCGCCACCCGGCGTCCGCTGGGCTCGGCCTGAACGCCCCGTCGTCGAAACGGGCATTTTCTGCCACAATGCAACCCGTTGGCCGATCGCCGGAGCCTCGCGTCATGATCACCGTCGTCTTCAACCAAAAAGGCGGGGTGGGCAAGTCCACCATCACCGTCAATCTCGCCGCCATCGCCGCCCGGCGCGGGCTGCGCACTCTCGTGGTCGATCTCGACCCGCAGGCGAACACCACGCGCTACCTGCTGGGCGAAGCCGCGGAAACCGCCGAACCGACGCTTGCCGAATTTTTCGACCAGACGCTCAACTTCAAGCTCAACCCGCGGCGCACCGAGGAATTCGTCCTGCCCACGGGGCACGAGAACCTCGCCCTGCTCGCCGGCCACGGAGCGCTCGAAGAACTCCAAAGCAAACTCGAATCCCGCTACAAAATCTTCAAGCTGCGCGAAGCCCTGCGCGAGCTCGCGGCGCAGTTCGACCGCATCTACATCGACACGCCGCCGGCGCTCAACTTCTACACCCGCTCGGCACTCATCGCCGCGCGCTGGTGCCTCATCCCCTACGACTGCGACGAATTCGCCCGCCGCGCCCTCCTGCAACTCCTCGAAACGCTCGAGGAAGTCCGCGCCGACCACAACCCCGAACTGCAACTGGCAGGCATCGTGGTCAACCAGTTCCAGAGCCGCGCCACCTTGCCGCGACAGGCGGTGGACGAACTCGCGGCCCAAGGTTTGCCCGTGCTCTCGCCCTATCTCTCGAGCTCGGTCAAGGTAAAGGAATCGCACCAGAAGAGCCTGCCGCTCGTCGAGCTCGAACCCGGCCATCGGCTGGCACAGGAATTCGCCGCCCTCTTCGAGGCGATCGAAGCACGCACCGCCGGCTAGAGCCGCTCGAGCGGCGCCACCGACAACAACAGCCGCTTGACGCCCACCTCGGGACCGAAGCGCACGCTCGCCTGAGCGTGTGCCCCGGCGCCTTCCACCGCCAGAATCACCCCCTCGCCGAAGCGCGGATGGCGCACCCGCTCGCCGCTGCGCCAACCGTTGCCTGCCGTCGTCGCCGGCGCCGGAGCGGAAGAAGCGCGCGACGGCGTGGGCTGGAGCGCTTTCTGCTCACGACTCCTGGCGTTGAGCCACAGCAAGAGCTCCGCCGGGATCTCCTCGAGAAAACGCGAGGGTTGATGGTATTCGGTCTGCCCGTGCAGCATGCGGATGTCGGCCCAGGAGAGATAAAGGCGCTGGCGCGCCCGGGTCACCGCCACGTACATCAAGCGCCGCTCCTCTTCCACCCCGCCGTCGGCGTACAGGCTGTTCTGATGGGGAAAGAGCCCTTCCTCCAGCCCGGTGAGGAAGACGACGTCGAACTCCAGCCCCTTGGAGGCGTGCACCGTCATCAGCTGCACCGCTGCCCGGCCCGCCTCGGCCTGCTGTTCGCCGGATTCGAGCGCGGCGTGCTGCAGGAAGAGGGCGAGCATCTCGTGCCCCTGCGCCTCGATCCCCTCGCTCGCCATCTGGGCGACGAAATCGCTCGCCGCGCTCACGAGTTCGTCGAGGTTCTCCAGCCGGTCGCTCCCGTCGCGCTCGGCGGCGTAGTGCGTGCGCAACCCCGAGCCGCCGATCACCCGCTCGACGAGTTCCGGCAATGGCGACTCGCGCGTCTGTTCGCGCAGGCGCTCGAGCAGCTGGAGGAATCCCTGCAAAGCCGCTCCCGCCCGGCCGGTGATGCGCGTGGCCGCCGCGCTGATGCCGGTTTCCTCGTCGCGCTGTGCCGCCAGCGCCTCCAGCGTGCGCGCCCCGATGCCGCGCGGCGGGAAGTTCACCACCCGCAGGAAGGCCGTCTCGTCGTCGGGCAGCAACAGCAGCCTCAGGTAGGCGAGCGCGTGCTTGATCTCGGCGCGGTCGAAGAACCGCTGTCCGCCATGGACGCGATAGGGAATGCCGGCGGCAAGGAGCGCGTGCTCCAGCGCGCGCGACTGGGCGTTCGCCCTATAGAGCACGGCGATCTGCTCGGCCGAGACGCCTTCGCGCAGCAAATTGCCGATCTCCTCGGCCACGAAACGGGCCTCGGTACCGTCGTCGGGCGCCTGGAACACGCGGATCGGCTCGCCCTCGCCCGCCTCGGTCCATAGATTCTTGCCCAGGCGCTCGCGGTTGTGGGCGATGATGGCGTTGGCCGCCGCGAGGATGTTGCCATGTGAGCGGTAGTTGCGCTCGAGCCGGATCACCGCCTGCACGCGGAATTCCTGCTCGAAACGCATCAGGTTGCGCGCGAGCGCCCCGCGAAAACCGTAGATCGACTGATCGTCGTCGCCCACACAAAAGAGGAAGGCCCCGGCCTCGCCCGTGACCGGATCGGCAGCAAAGCGCTGCAGCCAGCGGTATTGCAGGGCGTTGGTATCCTGGAATTCGTCGACCAGCACGTGCCGGAACCGTGCGCGGTAATGCGCGCGCAGCGCCTCGTCGCGCGCGAGCAGCTCGTCGCTGCGCAGGAGCAATTCGGCGAAATCCACCACCCCTTCGCGCTGGCACTGTGCCTCGTACTCCTGCCACAGCGGCAAAAAGCGCTCGGCGCGGCGCGACTCGGCTGCCACCTTGTCCGGGCGCAGTCCCTGCTCCTTGTGCGCGTTGATGAAGGAAAGCAGCTCGCGCGGCGGCGCCGTCTGCTCGGAGACGTTGAGCCGCTTGAGCAGGCGCTTGATGGCCGAGAGTTGGTCGGCCGTATCGAGGATTTGGAACATTTGCGGCAAACCGGCCGCTTCATGGTGAATGCGCAGGAGGCGGTTCGCCAGCGCGTGGAAGGTCCCCACCCACATGCGACGCAGGCTCGGGCGCAGCGCCTCGGGCAAGAGTCCCGCCAGGCGCGAGGCCATCTCGCGCGCCGCCTTGTTGGTGAAGGTCACCGCCATGATCTCGTGCGGCCCCGCCTCGCCCGTCTCCAGCAGCCAGGCGATACGGCTCGTGAGCACCCGAGTCTTCCCCGAGCCTGCACCGGCCAGGATAAGGGCGTGCTGCGGCGGCAGGGTCACCGCCGCGCGCTGTTCCGGATTGAGTCCCTGCAAAACCTCGTGCATCGTCCGTCCTCCGGCCTCGTGCCGGCATGATCTCTCGCCCCCCGATTGTACCCTCCGCCGTCGAGGAGCAGGTCAGCGGAACTTTTGCTGCAATGCAGCATCAAATAGAAAAGAAAACCGAAGAACGCGATTGGAATTTTTCCGTTCCACGATGCGAGACGTTGCAAGGGTGCAACAAAAAGTAAGATCCCCTTGCGTTCTCCCGGTCGGATCACGATAATGCGAGCATGTGTTGCGGCACAACATGCCGCCCAACCGAATCGCCGCCCACGAAGCGGTAAGGACCGAGCGATGAAAACGCCCAAACTCCTGCCCTGGTTTGCCAAGCAATACGATCTGCCCGAAGAGCGCGCACAGGCGCTGTGGGTCGAAGCCGTGCGTCGTGCCACGCTCGCCACGGGCTGGGTCGGATCCTCGCCTTTTTGGCAAACCGCCTGGAACGAATTCCATCGACTCGCCGAAGCCGAGTCGCAACGCCTGCATCCCATCACTGCCTGGTTGCGCCTGCAGCATCGCCTGATGAGCATGCCGCTGCGTGCAGCCACTGATCTGCTGCGTGCCAGCGAAAAAATACTCGAGCGCAGCCGCGCCGCCTGACCGAATCTTGTCTCCCTCCCTCTCCATCTCGATGGAGTTCACGCCCGCCCCGCGCGGGCGTTTTTTTTGCACCTCTAAAAAGCGGGGAAATCCGCCGGCCGCACCGACACGCCCACCGTCTCTCCCAAAAGCGGTGCCTCGTGGGACAAGGCGAACACCTCCTCGCCGGAATCCAGCCGCAGCGTAAGCCGGCACTGCGCCCCTCGGAACAGGACATCCACCACGCGTGCCCGCACGGCGGCGAACGCTTCGAGGCGAACATCCTCCGGACGCAGCAGCACCTCGACGCTCGCCCCCGGCTCGGCACGGTCGTGCCCCGCGAAGCGCACCGGTAAACGGCCCAGAGCGGTTTCGACCTCCCCCGTGTCCGAAACCCGCCCCCGCAAGAAAACGCCTTCACCGACGAAACTCGCGGCATATCGGGTAGTCGGCGCACGATAAAGCGCTTCGGGGCTGCACCATTGCTCGATACGCCCCTCGTGCATCAGGCCGACGACGTCGGCCATGGCGAACGCTTCGTGCTGATCGTGCGTCACGACGAGTGCCGTCATGCCGCGATCGCGCAACAAAGCGCGTACCTCATGCGCCAGGCGCGCACGCAACGCTTCGTCGAGGCTGGAAAAAGGCTCGTCGAGCAGGAGCAACGCCGGCTGCGGCGCCAAGGCCCGGGCAAGCGCTGCCCGCTGCCGCTGACCGCCCGAGAGCTGATGGGGCCAGGCATCGGCCAAGGTGTTCAAGCCCACCACGTCCAGCATCTCCGCCACGCGGTTCGCCCGCGCCCGTCGATCCAAGCTCCGCAGACCAAAGGCGACGTTCTGGGCGATGGTGAGGTGTGGAAATAGGGCGTGATCTTGGAAAACCATACCGATGCGCCGTCGCTCTGGCGGCACGACCAGTCCGGGTCGCGTCACGGTCTGCCCGTCGATGCGGATCTCGCCTCGCTGAGGGGCTTCGAACCCGGCCACGCAGCGCAGCACCGTCGTCTTGCCACAACCGCTCGCGCCGAGCAAGGCACCGATCTCCCCGGGAGCCAGGGCGAGCGACAAGTCGCGTACCACGACGTGCACGCCGTAGGCATGATGCAAACCGCGAATTTCGAGTGCAGCCGACACCGATATCGTTCCTTGGGCCAAAATGTATCGATTCTCATTATAATGTATTGTCCGCCTCATGAGATGCCTATGCCCCGGTCTTTTTCCCTCTCCACCCTTCTCGTCACCTTACTGGCCCTGCTCGCCGTGGTGCCGCTTCTCAGCGTGCTCGCGCAGCTACTACAGCCGAGCACCAGTGACGTCTGGGCCCATCTCGTCCGTACCGTCTTGCCGGACTACCTGCGCAATACCGCCTGGATCGCGCTGGGCGTGGCGCTGGGCACGACCATCATCGGCGTGAGCTGCGCCTGGCTCACCGCCACGCACGAGTTCCCCGGCCGTCGCCTGCTGGAGTGGGCGCTGATCCTGCCGTTCGCCATGCCGGCCTATGTAATGGCCTACGCCTACACCGATTTTCTCCAGGTGAGCGGCCCGCTACAAAGCGCGTTGCGCGAACTCACCGGCTGGAGCGTACGCGATTACTGGTTTCCGCCCATCCGCTCGCTCGGCGGCGCCGTGACCATTCTCGTGCTGGCGCTCTACCCTTACGTCTACCTGCTCGCACGCACGGCGTTCCTCGAGCGCAGCCCGGCCATGCTCGAAGCAGCGCGCACGCTCGGCACCCCCCCCTGGCACACCTTCTGGCAAGTAAGCCTGCCGCTCGCCCGTCCGGCGATCGCCGCCGGCACGGCGCTCGCGCTCATGGAAGCGCTCGCCGACTACGGTACCGTGGCCTATTTCGGCATTCCCACTTTCACCACGGGAATCTTCCGTACCTGGTATTCGCTGGGAGACCGGGTAGCGGCAGCGCAGCTCGCCTCCATGCTCGTCGGTTTCGTGCTGCTCTTGCTATGGCTGGAACGGGCCAGCCGGCGGCGGGCAAAGTTCGATGCCGGCAGACAACAGACTCCCGTGCCGCGGACGCAACTCTTCGGCTGGCGCGCCACGCTTGCCTGCTGCACCTGTGCCCTGCCGGTGATCTTGGGCTTTCTGCTGCCCGCGATCCTCTTGCTGGCGATGAGCCTGCAGGAACCGTCCGTGGCCGTCGACCTGCGTTTCTGGCGCGCCGCCGGCAATAGCCTCCGACTCGCCACCATGACCGCGCTCCTTGCCGTGGTGCTGACGCTCCTGTTCGCTTACCACGCGCGGCTGAAACCGTCACCGCTGGCACGCCTGCTCAACCGGCTCGTGGGGCTGGGCTATGCTCTGCCGGGAGTGGTCATCGCCGTCGGCGTGCTCTTGCCGGCAGCCGCACTCGACAATCTGATCGCCACCTGGCTGCACCAGACCTTCGGCCTCTCACCGGGGCTACTCCTCACCGGCAGTCTCGCCGGCCTCGTCTATGCTTATCTGGTTCGTTTCCTCAGCACGGCACTGCATACGGTGGAAGCGGGGCTCGCGAAGATTCCTCAGGCGATGGATGAAGCCGCGCGCACGCTCGGCAGCGGCCTGTGGCGCACACTCGCCTGCATCCACGCGCCGCTCCTGACGAAGAGCCTCTTGACCGCAGCCCTGCTCGTCTTCGTCGACGTGATGAAGGAGTTACCGGCCACACTGGTGATGCGCCCTTTCAATTTCGACACGCTCGCCACTCAGGTTCATACCCTGGCAGCCGATGAGCGCCTGGCCGAGCTGGGGCTGCCCTCGCTCACCCTCGTACTCGTTGCTCTCGGGCCGGTGCTGTTACTGGCTCATCAGATCACCCGCCATGGCCAAGCGCGTGCGGACGAGAAAAATCCTCTGCACGGGGTCGATGCCGCCTCGGACACGGCATGAAAACGCCCGGCTTCCAGACCGGGCGTTTCGCGAACGACGGTAGAGCTCGCCCTCAGCGCCAACCCACCTCGTCGAAAATTCTCTGTGCCAGCGGCTGGTTCTTACCCAGCACCTCCACCGGCAAGGGATCAATCTTGAATTCGCCCAGCGACGCGAGCACGCGGTTGCGATAGGCTACGTCGGGCACCGTAGGCCATTCGTTGTTGCCCACCGCGAAATAAACCTGCGCCTCCTCGCTCGCCAGATACTCGAGGAAACGGATCGCGGCTTCTTTGTGCGGCGCGGTGCGCACCATGCCCGCTCCGGAAATATTCACGTGGGTGCCGTTCCCGTCCTGGTCCGGCCACACCAGCGACACTTTGCGCGCCACGTTCATATCTTCGGGCTTGTCGGAAGCGAGGAAACGCGCATAATAATAGTGGTTTACCAGCGCCACGTCGCACTCACCGGCGGCCACCGCCTTGATCTGATCGGTATCGGACCCTTGCGGCGGGCGCGCGAGATTGTTTTTCACTGCCTGTGCCCAGGCACGCGCCTTTTCCTCGCCCCAGTGCTCGATGAGCGCCGCGAGCAGGGACAAGTTGTACACGTTGCTCGAAGAGCGCACGCACACGCGCCCTTTCCATTTCGGATCGGCAAGATCAGCATAGTCTTTGATCTCGCCGCCCGACACCGCCGCCTTGTTGTAAACGATGGCGCGAGCGCGATAAGAGAACCCGAACCACTTCCCTTCCGGATGACGGAAATGCGCCGGAATCCGCGTCTCCAACAGCTCGGAGCGCACCGGAGCGAAGAGCCCCATTTGCTCAGCACGCCACAGACGCCCCGCATCGACCGTGATCAGCACGTCGGCCGGGCTGTTCTCCCCCTCGGCCCGGATGCGCTCGATGAGTGGATCTTCCTGCCCCTCGATCAGGTTCACCTTGATACCGGTGGCGGCCGTGAAGTTTTCGTAGAGACGGGTGTCGGTGGGGTAGTGCCGCGTCGAGTAGACGTTGACCACCGGTTCCTGGGCCTTCAGCGCTGGAGCGAACAAGGCTGCCGTCAGCACCGCCACCGTTACGAACGTTCGTTTCATTGGAGCTCCTCGATCGACAATAAATGATAATTACTATCTTTTTCATTATACACTAAGTCACTCGACGCAAGCATCGTGCACCTCGCGGAGACTCCCGGCCCTTTGCCCCGCCTCCATCAAACCGGCTATACTTCTCTTTTCGTTCGTGCCACCCACCATCCCATCATGCAAGAAAAATACGATCCGTTGGCCGTCGAGCGTGCCGCTCAGCACTACTGGGACGAACACCAGAGTTTCAAGGCGGTCGAAGACACCTCCCGCCCCAAGTACTATTGCCTGTCCATGTTCCCCTACCCTTCGGGGAAACTGCACATGGGGCACGTGCGCAACTACTCCATCGGCGACGTGCTCGCCCGCTACCACCGCATGCGCGGCTACAACGTGCTCCAACCCATGGGCTGGGACGCCTTCGGCATGCCGGCCGAAAATGCCGCCATCCAGAACGGCATCCCGCCGGCTCAATGGACCTACAGCAACATCGCCTACATGAAACGCCAGCTGCAGCGGCTGGGTTTCGGCATCGACTGGTCGCGCGAGTTCGCCACCTGCCGCCCCGAGTATTACCGCTGGGAACAGTGGGTCTTCCGGCGCCTGTATGAAAAAGGGCTCATCTATCGCAAACTCGGGCTGGTGAACTGGGATCCGGTCGACCAGACCGTGCTCGCCAACGAGCAGGTGATCGACGGGCGAGGCTGGCGTTCCGGGGCGCTGGTGGAGAAGCGCGAGATCCCCATGTACTACATGCGCATCACCGCCTACGCCGACGAGCTGCTCGACGCCTTGAACGAGCTCCCCGGTTGGCCCGAGCAGGTCAAGCGCATGCAGGCCAACTGGATCGGGCGCTCGGAAGGGGCCGAAGTCGTCTTCCCTTACGATGAAGAAAGCATCGGTGAAGCCGGCAGCCTGCGCGTCTTCACCACCCGCGTCGACACCCTCTTTGGCGCCACCTATGTGGCCGTGGCCGCCGAACATCCGCTGGCGCTCGCCGCCGCCCAACGCGACCCGGAATTGGCCGCCTTCATCGAAGAGTGCCGACACGGAGCCGTGGCCGAGGCCGAAATCGCCACGATGGAGAAGAAAGGTCGTCCGACCGGCTTTTACGTGCTGCACCCCCTCACCGGCGAGAAACTCCCCGTATGGGTGGCCAACTACGTGCTGATGGGCTACGGTGAGGGCGCGGTGATGGCCGTGCCGGCCCACGACGAGCGCGACTTCGCCTTCGCCCAAAAGTACGGCCTGCCGATCAAGCAGGTGATCCGCCCGGCGGGCAAAGACCTCGACGTCGACCCGCACGGCCCCTGGCGTGAAGACTACGCCGAGCTCGGCCTCCTCGTCGCCTCCGGCCCCTACACCGGCATGCGCTCGGAAGAAGCCAAGGAAGCGATCACGGCGGCGCTCGCCGAGAAAGGGCTCGGCGCCAAGCGCGTGCAGTACCGCCTGCGCGACTGGGGCATCTCACGCCAGCGCTACTGGGGCTGCCCCATTCCCATCGTCCATTGTGCCGATTGCGGCGACGTGCCGGTGCCCGACGAACAGCTGCCGGTGGTGCTGCCGGAGCATGTCGCCCTCACCGGCCGCGGCTCGCCACTCGCGCAGATGCCCGAATTCTACGAGACCACCTGTCCGCGCTGCGGCAAACCGGCCCGGCGCGAGACCGACACGATGGACACCTTCGTCGAATCGAGCTGGTACTTCCTGCGCTTTTGCTGCGCCGACAACCACCAAGCCATGCTCGATGAACGGGTCAAGTACTGGATGCCGGTCGATCAGTACATCGGCGGCATCGAGCACGCCATCCTGCACCTGCTCTATTCCCGTTTCTTCACCCGGGCGCTGCGCGACCTCGGCCTCGTCGGTTTCTCCGAACCCTTCACGCGACTCCTCACCCAAGGGATGGTGGTGGCCGAGACCTACTACCGCCTCACGGCCGAAGGCAGGAAAGAGTGGATCAACCCCGCCGACGTGCTCGTCGAGCGCGACGCCAAGGGGCGCATCGTCGCCGCCCGGCTCAAGACCGACGGCCAGCCGGTACAGATCGGCGGCATCGAAAAGATGTCGAAGTCCAAGAACAACGGCGTCGATCCCCAAGCCCTCATCGACCGCTACGGCGCCGACACGGCGCGCTTCTTCATCATCTTCGCCGCGCCGCCCGAAGCGCAGCTCGAATGGTCCGATTCCGGCGTCGAAGGCGCCCACCGCTTCCTGCGCCGCGTCTGGGCCTTCGGTCACAAATACCGTCGCGAGCTGCAGCCGCTGCTTGCTTCGGCCCCGGCCGTGAGCGCGCTTCCCGCATCCTTAGCCGCCGCCCGCTGCGAGCTACACACCATCCTGCAGCAGGCCAACCACGACATGGGCAAACAGCAGCTCAACACTGTCGCCTCGGCCACGATGAAGATGTTGAATGTCCTCGAACGCCTGCCCGAGGCCGAACCGGCTGCGCAAGCGCGACTCGCCGAAGAGGGGTTCTCCATCCTGCTGCGCGTGCTCTCCCCCATCGCGCCGCACCTCGCGCACGTCTTGTGGCGCGAATGCGGCTTCGGCGAAGACGTGCTCGACGCCCCCTGGCCCGAACCGGATCCCGCTGCGCTGCAGCGCAGCGAAGTGGAGCTCGTGCTGCAGATAAACGGCAAAACCCGCGGCAAGATCGTCGTGCCTGCCGCAGCCGACCAGTCGGCAATCGAGTCGATCGCACTCGTGGCTGCTGCGCATCACCTCGAAGGGCGCACGCCCAAACGCGTCGTCGTCGTCCCCGGCCGCCTCGTCAATCTCGTCGTGTGAGGACTGCCCGATGGCCGAGCCAACGCTTCGTTCCGCCTCCCGACGCCGCCTGCTGCTCGCCGCTGCGGCACTGCTTGCCGGCTGCGGCTTTCGGCCCCGCGGCATGGCCGGCCTCGGTGCGCCTACCGTTCAAATCAACAACGTGGCGCGGGGCAGCCCCCTGGGACAGACCATTTCCCGCCGCCTCGCCGGCAGCGAAACGCAGTGGGTCGATCCTCCCCAGCAGGCCGACATCCGCCTCGACGTCCTCTCCTACCGCGAAGAGCGGGACATCCTCACCCTGACGAAAGCCGGTAAGGTGCAAGAGTACCTCATCCGCGCTCGACTCAACTTCCGCGTGCTGGACAAGGAAGGCAAGGAGGTGATCCCTCCCACCGAACTCGTCGCGGAGCGCGACTACAGCTACGACGACAACCAGATCACGGCGCGAGCCCAGGAAGAAGCCCTCCTCTACGCCGACATGCGCCAGCAGCTCGTCGACCAGATGTTCCTGATGGTCGGTCGCACGCTCGCCAATCGCAAATGAAACTACCGCTCGAACGGCTCGCCCGCCACCTCGAACGCCAAACGCTGGAACCCGTTTGGGCGGTCTATGGCGACGAGCCCCTCCTCGTCCTCGAGGCCACCGACGCTCTCCGCGCCCGGGCCCGCGCGCTCGGTTTCGACGAGCGGCTCGTCTTCACCCTCGAGCCCGGTTTCTCGTGGGAACGCCTCACCCAGGAATGCGACAGCCCCTCGCTCTTTGCCGCTCGCCGCCTCATCGAACTGCGGCTGCCCCAGGGTAAGCCCGGCACGGAAGGCGCTGCCTGGCTCAGCGAACGGGTCAAACACCCCTTGCCCGACACGATCCTTCTCGTCACCCTGGGCGAGATCGACTGGCAGACGCGCAAGAGTGCCTGGTTCACCGCCCTCGAGCAACACGCCGTGGCCGTGGAGGCCAACGCCCCCTCGCGCGAGCAACTTCCCCAGTGGTGGCGCGAACGGCTCGCCCGCCAGGGACAGAGCGCCTCGCCTGAACTCCTGCGCCTGCTCGCCGAACGCACGGAAGGCAACCTCCTCGCCGCGCGCCAGGAACTTGAAAAACTCGCCCTTATCTTCCCCGAAGGTCCGCTGCCGGAAGAAGAAGTGCGCGCCGCCGTGTTCGACCTCGCCCGTTACGACCCCGAGTCGCTGCGCCAAGCCCTGCTCGAGGGCGAGGCGGTGCGGGCCTTGCGGCTGCTGCGTACGCTCACCGCCGAGGGCTGCGCTGCGCCGCTCCTCGTCTGGGCGATGGCCGCAGCGCTGCGGCTCATTGCCGGAGCCCAGGAAACGCTCGCTCGTCGTGCACCGCTGGAGGCTTTTTTTCGGCAAGAACGCCTCTTCCGCCCCGAAGAAAAACGCGGGATCGAGCGTAGCGCCCGGCGATTTCCGCCCCTGCATGCCGCGCTCACCGCCTGTGCCCGGCTCGATCGCATTGCCAAGGGTGCCGAACCCGGCGATTTCACCATGGAGGCCGAACGACTCCTCCTCTCGCTGGGCACGGCTTTGTCCCGTGGCCGCGCCGCCTGATCCCATCCGACCGCTGGAGTAAGCCCCGATGGAACTCGACCGCTACCTCGCCGACCTCGGCCGTGCCGCCCGCCAGGCCGCCCGCGCCATGGCCAAGACCTCGACCCAGGCGAAGAACGCCGCCCTCCTTGCCACGGCCGAGGCGCTGCGGCGCCACCGCGACGACGTGCTCGCGGCCAACGCCGCCGATCTCGCCGCCGCCCGCGAGGCGGGACTCTCCCCCGCGCTCATCGACCGCCTCACCCTGAGCGAGAAAGGGTTGGATACGATGGCCGAGGGTGTAGCCCAGGTCGCGACGCTGCCCGATCCCGTGGGCGAAATCGACGAAGTCAAGCGCCGCCCCAGCGGCATCCAGGTCGGCAAAATGCGCGTACCCCTGGGCGTGATCGGCATCATCTACGAGGCGCGCCCCAACGTCACGGCCGATGCCGCCGCCCTATGCCTCAAATCCGGCAACGCCGCCATCCTGCGTGGCGGCAAGGAAGCGCTTCGCAGCAACCAGGCGATCGAGCGCTGCATCCGCGCTGGGCTCGAAGCGGCCGGGCTGCCGCTTGCCGCCGTGCAGCTCGTCGAGACCACCGATCGCACGCTCGTCTCCCGCCTCGTCGCCTCGCCCGAGCTCGTCGACGTCATCGTCCCGCGCGGCGGCAAGGGACTCATCGAAGCCGTGATGAAAGATGCCCGCGTGCCGGTCATCAAACACCTCGACGGCAACTGCCACGTCTATGTCCACGCCGCCGCCGACCCGGCCAAGGTGCTGCCCATCGTCGAAAACGCCAAGACACACCGCTACGGCGTATGCAACGCCGCCGAGACGCTGCTGATCGACGAGGCGGTGGCCGAACGCCATCTCCCCGAGATCGGACGCATGTTCGCCGGGCATGGCGTCCAGATGCGCTGCTGCCCGCGCGCGCTCACCCTTTTGCAGCGCCACGGCCTGCCCACGGAATTGCTCAAAGCCGCCACCGAAGACGACTGGCGCGAGGAATACCTCGCTCCCATCATCGCCATCCGCGTCGTCGCCGACCTCGACGAAGCGATCGAGCACATCGAACGCTACGGCTCACATCACACCGACGCCATCCTCACCGAAGACTACGGTGCCGCGATGCGATTCCTGCGCGAAGTCGACTCCGCCTCGGTGATGGTCAACGCCTCCACCCGCTTCGCCGACGGTTTCGAATACGGGCTCGGCGCCGAGATCGGCATCTCCACCGACAAGATCCACGCCCGCGGCCCAGTCGGACTCGAGGGCCTCACCAGCCAGAAATGGATCGTGCTCGGACAAGGCGAGATCCGGCGCTGAACGAGGCAGCCGAGCGGCTCGCGCTGGCGCTGGAAGCCTCGCTCGACGCCTTCGTGCAGACTCTTTGGCTCGAAGAAGGGCTCGCGCCGGCCACGCTCGCCGCCTACCGCAGCGATCTCGGCCAATTCTTTCTCTGGGCTCAGCGCGCCGGGTTCGACCCGCGCGAGGCGTGCAGCGCCGAGCTCCTCTCCTATCTCGCCGACTTCAGCCGCCACAACAAGGCCACCAGCCAGCGGCGGCTGCTCGCGAGCTGGCGGCGCTATTACCGCTGGCTGCTGCGTGAAGGCCAGATCGCCCGAGACCCCACCGCCACCCTGCAGCCGCCGCTGCTGCCGCCGCGCCGCCCCAAGACGCTCACCGAAACGGACGTAGAACGCCTGCTCGCCGCCCCCGACGTCACCACCCCGCTCGGGCTGCGCGACAAAACGATGCTCGAAGTGCTCTATGCCACGGGACTACGCGTGAGCGAACTCGTGGGCTTGCAGACACACCAGATCGAGCGCAACGAAGGCTGGCTGCGCGTGCTCGGCAAAGGCAGCAAAGAGCGGCTCGTACCGCTGGGCGAAGAAGCCACGATATGGCTCGAACGCTATTGGCACGAAGCGCGCCCCCTGCTTCTGAATGGAAAACGGGAAGAGACCCTGTTTCTCAATCGCCGCGGCGAAGCCATGACGCGGCAACGCTGCTGGCAGATCATCAAAGAACATGCCATTCGCTGTGGCATCGCTCCCGAACGTCTTTCCCCCCACACCTTGCGCCACGCCTTTGCCACCCATTTGCTCGATCACGGGGCCGATCTGCGCGCCGTACAATTACTTCTAGGACACGCCGACATTTCCACCACGCAAATCTACACCCACATCGCCCGCGCCCGCCTGGAAGCCCTTTATCGTCGCCATCATCCCCGTGCATAAAAAGACGGTTTCAAAAAAGAAAAAATTGGCTATAATGGCGGCTTCTTCCACTTCATTCGAAAAACATCATGGATCTCACCTCGCTCACGATCGAAGAACTGGAACAACTCAAAAAAGACATCGAACACGAATTCGAACGGCGCCGCCGTGAAGCCCGGGCGCAGTTCAAAGCCCGCGTGGCCCAGCTCGCCAAAGAAATGGGCATCTCGCTCGACGAAGCCCTGGGTCTGCTCAAAGGCGAGAAAAAAGAACGGGATTCGAGCAAGAAACCACCGAAATACCGCCACCCCCAAAATCCCGACATCACCTGGAACGGCCACGGCCGCGCCCCGAAATGGTTCAAAGAATGGATCGAGTCGGGGCGTTCCCCCGAAGAACTCGAGATCAAATGATCTCCTGCTGAGTGCGATCCGCCGGCCACCGCCGGCGGTCATCTCGTTGCCTCTTTCTCCCGCTGGCGTTCCAGCACGATTCCCACGTTCCGCACTTCCGGGCGCACCCCAATCTTGGAAATCTTCAGGCGAATCCAGGAAGCACCGAATTCCGCAAACAGCCTCCCGATCAAGTACTCCCCAAGCCGCTCGAGCAAGTGGAAATGACGCTCGCCCACTGATTCCTTGATCCGGTCGATCACTCGAGCGTAATCGATCGTCGTCGCCAATTCATCGCTTCGCCCGGCCTCGGGGCTCAAACCGAGCTGCACATCGATCATCAAGGTCTGAGGCGCTGCCTGTTCGCGCGCATAGACACCCACCCGCGCCTCGACCCGCAAGCCCTCGATGAAAATGCTGTCCATTTCTTCTCCCTTCTTCGCCGTTGCAACACCCCGGTCAAAGCTGGGGTAAACTAAGGCACTTTTACCCGGATCATCGCACGATGCCCAAGATCCTGCTTCTCGTCCTGATGGGCTACGCGATCGGCTCGATTCCCTTCGCCATCGTCGCGAGCCGCCTCTTCCGCCTGCCCGATCCCCGATCCTACGGCTCCGGCAATCCCGGCGCCACCAACGTGCTGCGTACCGGCCACAAGGCCGCGGCGCTCTTCACGCTCGCAGGCGACGCCGCCAAAGGCTGGTTCGCCGTCTGGCTCGTCCAACGGATCGGGGCGGACGTCACGACCGCCGCGCTCGCCGGACTCGCCGCCTTCCTCGGGCACGTCTATAGCCTCTTCCTGCGTTTTCGTGGCGGCAAGGGCGTCGCCACGGCCCTTGGCGTCCTCGCCGGACTGCAGCCGGCGCTCGCCCTGGCCGCTGCCGGCATTTGGCTCGTCGTCGCCTTCGTCACCCGCTACTCCTCACTCGCCGCCCTCACCGCCGCGGTTGGCGCCCCATTCCTCGCCTTACTGCTCGGCCTACCGCGTGACGTCGTCTTCGTGATCGGCGCCATGTCGGTCGTCCTCTTCTGGCGACATCGACGCAACATCCGTCAGCTGCTCAATGGCACCGAACCCAAATTCGGCCGTGGACGGCCCCAACGCAAGCCCCCCGCCGATCACCCCTGACGAAGCCCCTCCAGCGCCCAGCGCGGATGCACCTCGATGCGCCGATCCCATTTCACCGAAGCGCCCGCCTCCAGCCGTAGCGCCGCCGCAAAAGCGATCATCGCCCCGTTGTCGGTGCACAGCGCCACGTCCGGGTAGAACACCGCAAATCCCTGCTCCGCACCGGCCACGGCCAGCGCTTCGCGCAGCCGACGGTTCGCCCCTACTCCCCCAGCCACGACGACCCGCGACAACCCCGTGGCGCGTACCGCTGCCACCGTCTTCGCCACCAACACGTCGACCACCGCCTCCTGGAAAGAAGCCGCCAGATCCGCCGCGTACTCGGGCCGCCAGTCGGGCGATCCCACTTTCAGCGCCACGGCGGTCTTCAGGCCACTGAAGCTGAAATCGAGCGTCGGTGCATGCAGCAAGGGGCGCGGCAAGGCAAAGCGCGCAGGATCTCCCCGCTCGGCGAGCGCCGCCAACGCCGGCCCGCCCGGATAGCCCAGGCCAAGGAGTTTTGCCGTTTTGTCGAACGCCTCCCCGGCCGCATCGTCGATCGTCTCGCCCAACAGACGATAATCCCCCACCGCCCGCACCGCCATCAACTGCGTATGCCCGCCCGAGACGAGCAAGGCGAGGAAAGGAAACTCGGGCCGCGGCTCGGTGAGAAGCGGCGAGAGCAAATGCCCTTCGAGATGGTGCACCGGTAAAGTTGGCTTATTCAAGGACAATGCCAGACTCTCTGCAAAACTCGCCCCTACCAGCAAAGCGCCCGCCAGCCCCGGCCCCGCCGTATAAGCGACGACGTCGAGCTCCGACCAGTCGGTCTTGCCTGCCGCCAGCACCTCCCGCACCAGTGCCGGCAAGCGGCGCACGTGGTCGCGCGAAGCCAGTTCCGGCACCACGCCCCCGTAGGTAGCATGCATCCGTGCCTGCGTATGCAGGCAATGCGCGAGCAAGCCGTACGACGTATCGTAGAGCGCCACGCCCGTCTCGTCGCACGAAGACTCGATCCCGAGAATACGCACGCCCCGCCCTCACACAAAAGGGAAAATTGTACCGTCGTTCGCCTCGTACGCGAAAATCGCCTTGCCAGTCATTTTCCCAACCTCTATAATGCGGGTTTTCGTATCATCCATTCGAATCGAGGATCGAGATGCCCGGTATCCGCGTCAAAGAAAACGAACCCGTCGAAGTCGCCGTGCGCCGTTTCAAGCGTACGGTCGAGAAAGCCGGTATCCTCACCGAGCTGCGCAAACGCGAGTTCTATGAAAAACCCACCGCCGAGCGCAAGCGCAAGCGTGCCGCCGCGATCAAGCGCTACCAAAAGCGCCTGCGCAGCCAGATGCTGCCGCCCAAAATGTATTGATGGTGTGCACACCGGGGCGGCGTCTCGCGTCGTCCCCTGTTCCACCACCCCTGCCGTGACCTCCTTCGCCGTCCGGCACCTCCTCCGTTCGAGTACGCCGATCGCCCGACGTCTTTCGTTGGCCGTCCGGCCATGATCCCGCGCGACTTCATCGACGAGCTGCTCGCCCGCGTCGACCTGGTCGACGTCGTCGGCAAACGCCTCAAACTCAAGAAATCCGGCGCCAACTACTTCGCCTGCTGCCCTTTCCACGGCGAAAAGACGCCCTCCTTCTCGGTTTCGCCCGCCAGACAGTTCTACCACTGTTTCGGCTGCGGCGCCCATGGCACCGCCATCACCTTTCTCATGGAGTACGAGGGGCTGGGCTTCGTCGACGCGGTGGAAGCGCTCGCCGCCGAAGCCGGGCTCAAAGTGCCCCGAGCCCAGGGTGCAATCTCGGCCGCCGAAGCCGCCCAGCAAAAGAGCGAGCGCCAGCTCCTGCTCGAACTGCACGCCAAAGCCGCCGACTTTTACCGCCGCAGTCTCGAGCGCAGCCCCAAAGCCCGCGCCTACCTCGAGCAGCGCGGCATCCTGCCCGCCACGGCCGAACGCTTCGGTCTGGGCTACGCCCCCTCCGAATGGCAAGCCCTTGCCGCCATCTTCCCCCATTACAGCGAACCGCTCCTCGAGAAAGCCGGCCTCGTCATTGCCCAGCCCGACAGCGGCAAGCGCTACGACCGCTTCCGCGACCGGCTCATCTTCCCCATCCACGACCGCCAGGGGAAAATCATCGCCTTCGGCGGACGCAGCCTCGACGGCGGCGAACCCAAATACCTCAATTCCCCCGAGACCCCCCTCTTCGAGAAAGGCCGCACTCTCTACGGCTTGGCGCTCGCGCGCGACGGTATCCGCGAAGCGGGCTTCGCCCTGGTCACCGAAGGCTACATCGACGTCATCATGCTCGCCCAGCACGGCCTCACGAACGCCGTCGCCGCGCTCGGCACCGCCACCACCGCCGAGCACGTCCGCACGCTGCTCGCCCTCACCGACCAGATCGTCTTCTGTTTCGACGGCGACGCAGCCGGCCGCCGCGCCGCCTGGCGGGCGCTGGAAAACTCCCTCGAAGCGCTCAAGGACGACAGCCGCCTGCGCTTCGTTTTTCTCCCGCCGGAACACGACCCCGACAGCTTCGTCCGTGCCCATGGCGCCGACGCCTTCCGCGCCCTCATCACCGATGAAGCCAAACCGCTCACCACTTATCTCTTCGACGAACTCACACGGGACGAAGACCTGCACACCGCCGAAGGACGCGCCCGGCTCGCCCACCTCGCCAAGCCCCTGATCGGCCAGATCCGCGCCCCCATGCTGCGCCTGCAGCTGGAAAAGGAGCTCGCCTCGCGCACCGGCATCGCCGCCGAAACCCTGCACGAGTGGATTCCGCCGGCCGAAACCGCGTCCCCCTCGTCCCGCCCCGCCGCCCGCCGCCCGCGCCTTGCCGCTCGCCGCGCCCCCTTGCCGCTCGCCGCCTTGTTGCTACGCCTGCTCATCACGCACCCCCTGCTCGCCAGCCGTCTCTCGGTCGGCCTGCTGCCGCTTGAAGACCCCGAACCCGAATGGCGCGCCTGCGCCGCGATCATCGACGCCATCGACGTCGGCACGCTCGACGCGCACGCCACGCCGGCCGTCCTCGTCGAACACTTCCGCGCCAGCGAACACGAGGAAGTCCTCGCCCGCCACGCCGCGTCCCTGCTCGAAGAAACGCTCCCCTGGGAAGACCCGGAAGCCACCCTCGCCGACATTCTGCACACCCTGCGTCGCCGCAGGCTCGAGCGCGAAATCGAGGCCCTCATCGCTCTCAGCCGCCAGCGCAAACTCACCCCAGAGGAAACCGTGCACCTCGGCGAACTTTTGCGTGAAAAAAACCGTCTCACCTCCGTCGGCACTTCGGGGGCAATTCCCATGCCTCAACCTCCATAGCGATCACCCCCTGCCGATGCTATCCTGACCGAAAACGGCACGCCAAAGCGTGGCGAGTCGTTTATAATTGTTAGTTTTTCCGGGAAAAACACGCTGCTGCCATGGCTCAAACTCCCAAGAATTCCCCCAAGCGCAAATCCTCCAAACGCGCCAACCCCAAGGCGGAGAGCGCCTTCATCGAAGCGGTGGCCGCCAACCATTCCCCGGCCGATGCCGAGAAGCGCCGCACCCAGATCAAGGCCCTCATCGCGCTCGGCAAGGAACGCGGCTACCTCACCTACGCCGAAATCAACGACCATCTGCCCGACGACATCGTCGACTCCGAGCAGATCGAAAGCATCATCACCACCTTCAACAACCTCGGCATCCAGGTCTTCGAAGAAGCCCCCGCGCCCGAAGAGCTGCTCATGGCCGACGCCCCGACCGTGGGCGGCGCGGATGACGACATCGAAGAAGAAGCCGAGCAGGCGCTCTCCTCGGTCGACTCCGAATTCGGCCGCACCACCGACCCCGTGCGCATGTACATGCGCGAAATGGGCTCGGTCGAGCTGCTCACGCGCGAAGGCGAGATCGAAATCGCCAAACGCATCGAAGAAGGCTTGAAGAGCATGGTACAGGCCATCGCTGCCTGCCCGCTCACCATCGCCCACATGATCGAGACCATTGGCAAGATCGAGCGCGACGAGATGCGCATCGACGAGGTCGTCGACGGCCTCATCGACCACGAAGACCTCGCCCCGCTTGCCGCAGAAGACACGGAAGCCGAAGCGTCCCCCTCCGACGTCGACCTCGAAGCCATCGAAGAAGAAGACGCGGAAGTCGATGAAGATGCCGCCGCCGAAGACGACGACACCACGGCCCAAGGAGAAGAGCTGGACGACGAGAGCGACGAAGACCGCGCCGCCCGTATCCAGGCCGCCAATCTCGCCGAGCTCAAACGCGGCGCCATGCAGCACTTCGAGCGCATCCGCACGCTCTACGCCGAGCTCGACCGCGCGCTCGAAGCCTACGGCAGCGAAGATCCACGCTACACGGCGCTGCGCGACCAGATCGCCGGCGAACTGCTGCACATCCGCTTCACCGCCCGCTACATCGAACAGCTGTGCGACGTCATCCGCTCCATGATCGAACAAGTGCGCCAGCACGAACGGGCGGTGGCCAAGCTGTGCACCGAGATCGGCACCATGCCGCGGGATTACTTCATCAAGGTCTTCCCCGAGCACGAAACCGACCCCGACTGGATCACCCGCGAGATCGAATCCGGCAAACCCTGGTCCGAATCGATGGTCAAGATTTATCCCTCCGTGCTCGAGGAGCAAAACCGCATCCGCGAGATCGAACAGCGCGCCCGCGTGCCCCTCAAGGAGCTCAAGGACATCAACAAGCGCATGTCCATGGGCGAAGCCAAGATGCGCGCGGCCAAGCGCGAAATGATCGAAGCCAACCTCCGGCTCGTCATCTCGATCGCCAAGAAATACACCAACCGCGGCTTGCAGTTCCTCGACCTCATCCAGGAAGGCAACATCGGCCTGATGAAAGCCGTGGACAAATTCGAATACCGTCGCGGCTACAAATTCTCCACCTACGCCACCTGGTGGATCCGGCAAGCCATCACCCGCTCGATCGCCGACCAGGCCCGCACCATCCGCATCCCGGTGCACATGATCGAGACGATCAACAAGATGAACCGCATCAGCCGCCAGATCCTGCAGGAGACGGGCGAAGAACCCGACGCCGCCGAACTCGCGCGCCGCATGGACATGCCCGAGGAGAAGATCCGCAAGATCCGCAAGATCGCCAAAGAACCCATCTCCATGGAGACGCCCATCGGCGACGACGAGGATTCGCATCTGGGCGAATTCATCGAAGACACCTCCGTGCTCGCCCCGGTGGATGCGGCGCTCATTGCCGACCTGCGCGAAGCCACGCGTGAAGTGCTCGAAACCCTCAATCCGCGCGAAGCCAAGGTACTGCGCATGCGATTCGGCATCGAGATGAACACCGACCACACCCTCGAAGAAGTCGGCCGCCAGTTCGACGTCACCCGTGAGCGCATCCGCCAGATCGAAGCCAAGGCCCTGCGCAAACTGCGCCACCCCACCCGCTCCGAGCGCCTGCGCAGCTTCCTCGACAGCGAAGTCTGAAGCACCTCACCGCCTCGACCCCGCCACTGTGGGCGGGGTTTTTCATGCGATAATTTTCGCTGTAGGGCCCATAGCTCAACGGTTAGAGCAGCGGACTCATAATCCGTTGGTTGCTGGTTCGAATCCAGCTGGGCCCACCAATAAAATCAACGAGTTACCGATTCATCGTCATACTCGAAAGTCTGCCGTGTACGTGCGGTGTACCTCGCGGGTAGGGAGAGGACGGTTGAACCCTTGGTTCGCTTCGATCACTCTCGCTGCTACTTCGTACCGCACCAGCATCCCATTATGAGCCCCCCTCTTGCACGCGTGCACGCAATGCTTTATAGTTGTACAATAAATCGCACAATAGAAACAGGACTCTCGTCATGCGCGTAGTGAATTTCTCTGAGGCACGAAACAACCTTAAAAAGGTGATCGATCAGGTCATCGACGATGCCGACTACACGGTCATCACACGCCGGGATGCCCCCGATGCGGTGGTGATGTCGCTGGAAACATTCAACGGCCTGATGGAAACTGTCCATCTGCTGAAATCGCCTGCCAATGTGGCACACCTGGCACGCTCGATCGAGCAGTACCGCCAGGGACAGGTGAAGCAGCAGGACCTAGTCGATGCCGAGTGAAGACAAGCTACTGAAGCTCACCTGGACCCTGGCCGCCTGGGAGGATTACGAATACTGGCAAAGCCAGGACCGCAAGACGCTCAAGCGCATCAATACCCTGATCAAGGACTGCCTGCGCCACCCATTCGAAGGCATCGGCAAACCCGAACCTCTCAAGGAAACCCTTTCGGGCTTCTGGTCGCGGCGCATTGACGATACCCACCGGCTGGTCTACTGCGTGGATGCACAGGCCCTGGTAGTGATTGCTTGTCACCACCCACTTATTGCTCTATCCCCTGGGGCATGCCGCGTCCCAATCCCATGGGCAACCAATCACCGCCCAAACCGATACGCCTCGAGCCACTCCCCGAGGTGATCCTCCAGCATCCACCCCTCGCGCACCCACTGCTGCAGCGCGTCGCCTTCCTTCTGCGCCGCGTCCAGATCGTGGATGCGGGCGCGGATCGCCTCGAGCCAGGCGTCCGGCCGGTTGGGCACGCGCGTCACCGGCGCGCCGCGATACGGCAGCACGTCCGAGCACACCACCGGCCAGCCGAGGATGCCATACTCCAGAATCCGCAAATTCGACTTGCACTCGTTGAAGCGATTCACCTCCAGCGGCGCCACCGCCAAGTCCAGGTTCAGGCTCGCGAGTTTGGCCGGATACTGCTCGAACGGCACGAAGGGATGAAACTCCTTCACGAAGGGGCGAAGCTCCTCCGGACACATGCCGAAGAAAACCCAATCGCACTCCCCGCTCGTCGCCTCCACCACCTCACGGATCAGCGCCAAGTCGCCCGCGTGCTGCATCGCCCCGGCCCAACCCACGCGCGGCCTCGGCCCCACGCGCCGCTGCGACTGCAAACCATTCCACACCCAGCCCGGCAGATAATTCGGGATCAGGCGCACCTCGCGGGCGTACTTCTCGATCGCCGCGCGGATCGGCTCGGTGGTCACCACCACCCGGTCGGCCGTGCGCACCACCCGCTTCATCTCCCCCGGCGTGTTGCGATGCTCATAGACCTCGCTCTGGCGTGGAATCTCGCTGATGAGATCATCGAGATGCAGCAGAAACGGAATGCCGGCAAGCTCCCGCACCTGCTGCACCGTCTCCAGATGATCGCTCAGCTCCAGGAACGCGCTCGCGGTGAACACATCCGGCTTCGCCCGCTCCACCTCGACGAGCAAGGGAATGCGCGTCTGCCGCACCCCCGGCGCGTGGATGAAACTGCGCTCCACCGCCCTCGCCTGCCATAGCCCCTCCAGCGGCTGCTTGATGCGGTACTCGATCACCCCGCTCAACTGCTCCCACCCCAGCACCCGCACCTTTTCCGTGGGCAGACGCGGATCCCAATTCACCACGATCTCCGACTCCACCCGGTAGTCGCGGTGCGTCAGGCTCAAGTGCCGGTTGTAGGCCGGATCGCGCGCGAGCTGCGGCAACCACTTGCGCAGCATCGCCTCCTGCTCCTTGCCGAAGCGCTGCTGCGCCTTGCGCGCCTTGGCCGGCTCCGCCGCCTCCTGCTGCTGGCTCACGCTGCCGTGATGCACCAGCACCACGAAGGGCGTCCACACAATCTTGTAGCCGCGCTCGCGCACTTTCAGGCACAAGTCGACGTCGTTGTAGGACACGCGAAACGCCTGCTCGTCCAGCCCCTTTACCTCCTCCCACACCGACTTGCGAATCAAAAGGCAGGCCGCCGTCACCGCGGAAAGATCCTGATCCACCAACGCCCGGTTCATGTACCCGCCGTCGGTGAGCCCCAGAAGACCGAGATACGGATGCTCGGCAATGCCGCCTAGCCCCAGGATCACGCCCACGTGCTGCACCGTCGGCGGCTGCGGGAACATCAGCTTCACCCCCACGATGCCCACGTCCGGCCGCTGCCCGTAGGCCACCATGCGCTCCAGCCAATGCTCCTGCAGCACCACCGTGTCGTTGTTGAGCAGCAACAAATACTCGCCGCTCGCCTCGCGCGCGGCCAAATTGCACATCGCCGAGAAATTGAACGGCTTGGGATAAGGCAATACCCGCACGCCCTCAGCCCTCAGGCGTTCCAGATACGCGCACGCTTCCGGCTGCGTGCTGCCGTTGTCCACCAGCAGGATCTCGTAGTCGGGATAATTCGTCTTCGCGCGAATGCTCTCGACGCAGGACTGGAGATAATCCGCCTGGTCTTTCGTCGGAATGACGATCGACACGCGCGGCTGCCGCGGCCAGTGATACACCACCCGCCAGGTGCCCGGCACGTACCCCTCCGCCACCTCCGCGTCCAACGCCCGGCGCGCCAGATGCGCCGCCAGCGCCTGTCGGTGCGCCGGCTCATCCACCCCCTCCTCGCGCCCCGCCGGCACGGAATAGAGCACCTCATCCACATGCCCGATCGCCTCCTCGCCGAAAGCATCGAGCACCCGCAGCGCCAGATCGTAGCGCCACGCCTCCCCACACTCGCCCCATCCGCCCACCGCTGCGAATGCCTCGCGCTCCACCCACAGGCACGGACCCAGATACGGCATCGAGCGCAGCAAGTCGAGATTGACGTCCGGCCGGAAGAGCGGATCGCGCCGCGTGCCGTCCGCCTCCACCGTGTCCGAATCGCCATACATCAGGCGCCACCGCGGAAACGCCAACGCATGGCGCACCAGCTGCTCCACCCCATCGCCCGCTAGCCGCACCCCGGGCGCGATCACGGATACCCAGCCCGACTCCACCGCCGCCAGCTCCTCTGCGAGCGCCGCTCCCATCCCCTCCGCCGACTCCACCGCTCGCCAGCGCAACATGGGCAACTCCGCCCACATCGCATCCGGCGCCGGCGAGTCGGCCACCACCACCAGCCGCCACAAAGGCGCCGACTGCACGCCCAGGCTGTCGAGCGTATCGGCCAGGAGCGGCAGGTCGGAAGCTGGACAAGGGACGACGAAGGTGAAGGTGGGGCTATCGGCGGGGAGGGGATCGTCGGGGTGGAAGGGGGTGTGGTGGCGGGTGAGGTAGGTGGTGTAGAGGTCTGGAGGTTCTACGCCCGGTTCCCATGTGTCAGATGGAACTGCATCATCACCTCCCTGCAAACTACGCAACATCTGTTCTCTACCCTGAGCGACTTCCGGATCACCGGAACAAGTCAAGATAGTTGTCGCCTGATTCATGCAATCACCTGCCTTCTATTTCAGCTTGGGTAGAGTCCCGAACGACGCTGTCCCGTTCCGGGTTGAGCGTGACGGCCCCGATCGGTGTCCAGTCCCGTGTCTGCCCGGACCAGCGTGCCGGGTGACGTTCGCGGGCTTGCAGATAGGTCTGGTGCCGTGCCGCCAGGATCGCGTGGTCTTCCCCTGCATGTCGCTGGGCGGGGGTGACGTAGCGCAGGCCGCTGTGGCGATGCTCGACGTTGTACCAGTGCACGAAGTGCTGTCCCCACTGGCGGGCTTCGTCCAGGCTGGCGAAGCCGCGCGCCGGGAATTCGGGGCGGTACTTCGCCGTTTTGAAGAGCGATTCGACGAAGGCGTTGTCGTCGGACACCCTGGGGCGAGAGTATGAGGGCTTGATCCCCAGCCAGTGCAGCATCGCCAACACCGTGGTGGCCTTGAGCGTGCTGCCGTTGTCGCCGTGCAGCACGGGTTTTTCCGGCAGGGCGTGGAGGCCTTCGGCCAACGCGGTGCGCTTGAGCAGGCTCACCGCGTGTTCTGCCTCATCGGTGGCATGAATCTCCCAGCCGACGATCTTGCGGCTGTACAGATCCATGATCAGATACAGGTAGAACCACTGCCCCTTCACGTGGGTGGGCAGGTAGGTCATGTCCCAGCACCACACTTGTCCGGGGGCGCTGGCTACGTGCGTCGTCGGCGCTCGCGTGCGCTGCGGCGCACGGCTGCGCCCACGGTGACGGGTTTGTCCGTGGGCACGCAGCACGCGCTGAAAGCTCGATTCGCTGGCAAGATAGACGCCCTCGTCGGCCAGCGTGGGGACGATGCGCGCCGGGGGTTGGTCGGCGAAACGGGGCTCGTTGGCCAACGCCTGGATCCTCGCCCGTTCTTCGTCGCTGAGCGCATGCGCCGGCTGCGCACGCTTTGCCAGGGGCCTGCGGTCCCCCTGGCGCAGTCCTTCCTGCGCTTTCCAGCGCTGCAGGGTGCGCAGCGTCATGCCTGCGACCTCGCAGGCCGGGCGTAGGCGCGCGCCGGCTGCGTGTGCCTCATCGATGTGTCGGACCAGTGTTTGGCGATCTTCCAGGCCGATCATGCGTCCTCGTCCTTGGGGAAGATCGCTTCGAGCTTTTTTGATAGCACCAGCAACGCTGCCGCTTCGGCCAGCGCCTTTTCCTTGCGGCGCAGGTCGCGCTCGAGTTCCTTGATGCGACCCCGCTCGGCCTTCTTCTCCCGCAGAGCCTGCCGTGCGACTTCCTCGGGCTCATCGAGCGCCTGCAGGGCGGCGGTGCGCCATTGCTCGAGCGTCTGGGGATACACGCCATGCTCGCGGCACCAGGCCCCTTTGCTCGCCTCGTCCATCGCGGCGGTCGAGAGCACCGCTTCGAATCGGGCCCCCGCACTCCAGCCCCGCTCGCCAACGGGCTGGGAGAGCGCCTCGGCTCGCCAGCGCGCTAGCGTCGCAGCTGAAATGCTCAGCTCTCGCGCCAGCGTCTGCACCGCGACACTTTCTGGCGGCAACAGCCGTGCAACCGCCCTGTCCTTGAAGGACTGTCCGTATCTGGCCACTTCGTTCTTCCTTTGTCGCCCTCTGGTTTCAGGATCTATCGAGACGACAACTATTCTGACACAGAGGG
>NZ_AUDR01000015.1:277080-303648 GCF_000425565.1 Tepidiphilus margaritifer DSM 15129 | reverse complement strand
CCCCCGCCACAAGCACACGGCGGGGGTTTTTGCGTCGACGATTGCGCTAAACTGAATCTTTGTTTCCTGCCAAGAGGACTTTCATGCCTCGAATCGGTCTGGCGCTCGGCTCGGGTGCGGCCCGTGGCTGGTCACACTTCGGTGTCATCCGGGCTTTACAGCGCCTGGGGGTGTCGATCGACGTCATCGCCGGTACCTCCATCGGTGCGCTGGTGGCGGCTGCACACGCCTCCGGCCGGCTCGACGCCATGCAGCAATGGGTCGAGTCACTCACCTGGGTCGACGTTCTTTCGCTGATGGATGTCTCTCTGCGCGGTGGCGCGCTGCAGGGCGACCGGGTGATCGACTATTGCGCCGAGCATTTTTTCGCCACACGATTCGAAGATCTGGCGATTCCTTTTGCCTGCGTGGCGACGGAGCTGACGACAGGCCGCGAAATCTGGTTGCGGGAAGGAGAACTGCGTCCGGCAGTGCGTGCTTCCATCGGTTTGCCCGGGATGTTCACGCCAACCAAGCTGCATGGGCGCTGGTTGGTCGATGGAGGACTCGTCAATCCGGTTCCCGTGAGCCTGTGCCGGGCTTTGGGCGCGGAAATCGTCATCGCGGTAGAGTTGGGCTCCGGTCGCATGGGGCGCCATTTCCGCTCGCCCAACGGTAATGGCGGTGTACAGCGATGGAAGAATCGCCTCTTTGCCATGATCGGTATCACCTCTTCGGGAGAGGCGGACCAGGCCGATTCCCTTCCTCCCATCGCCGCGGTACTGACCACTTCGGTCAACATCATGCAGATGCGCATCGCGCAGTCGCGGCTCGCGGGAGAGCCTCCTGAAATATTGATCTCCCCTCGAGTGGCGGATCTGTCCTTGCTCGATTTTCACCGGGGTGCGGAGGCGATTGAAGAAGGGGAGGCGGCGGTGCAGCGGGTGCAATGGCAGATCGGCGAATTGTTGGAGTCCTTTCGATGAATGATGCCGGGTTTCTGGAGGCGCTCGCGGCATGTGTGGGCAAGTCGCACGTGCACTGTGAGGAGAGGGAGATTTCTCCCTTCCTCGTGGATTGGCGTGGGCGCTATCGCGGTCGAGCCTTGGCGGTAGTACGACCGGCTACGACCGGGGAAGTGGCGGCGGTGGTGCGCTGTTGCCGGACGTATGGGGCCCACGTCGTCCCTCAAGGGGGAAACACGGGTCTGGTGGGCGGGGCGACGCCACTCGAAGAGCAGGCCCCGGCGATCGTGCTGCATCTGGGGCGCATGCGCCGGATCCGCAGCTTGGAGCCACTGGATTTCACGGTGACGGCCGAAGCGGGGGTGACGGTGCGGGAAGTGCAAGAGGCGGCGCGTTCGGCGAATCGCCTCTTCCCCCTCTCGCTCGCCTCCGAGGGCAGTGCCACGGTGGGGGGCGTGTGCGCGACGAACGCAGGAGGCGTGCATGTCCTGCGTTACGGCACGACGCGCGATCTGGTGCTGGGCCTGGAAGTGGTGCTCGCCGACGGGGGTGTGGTCTCCTCGCTCCAAGGCTTGCGCAAGGACAACACCGGCTATGCGTGGAAGCCGCTCTTCGTGGGCTCGGAAGGGACCTTGGGTGTGATCACCGCGGCGACCTTCAAGCTCTTTCCTTTGCCTACCGAAGTCGTGACTGCGTGGGTGGCCGTACCGGATCCGGCGACCGCGGTGGGGCTTTTTTCCTGGTTGCGTGAAGCGGTGGGCGAGGGGCTTGAGGCGTTCGAACTGATGGGTCGGTCGACGCTCGAGCTGGTGCTGAAACACATTCCCCAGGCGAGGGCGCCCTTTTCGGGCGAACCACCGGCATGGTCCGTGCTCCTCGAATTCGGCGAAGCAGGGCGAGGGACGCAGTTGCCGGAACGGGTGGAGCGTGCCTTGGCCGCAGCCATCGAGCGCGGCTGGGTGCTGGAGGCGGTGCTCGCGGCCAATGAAGCGCAGCGCCAGGCGTTGTGGGCGTTGCGCGAGAATGCCTCCGAAGCGCAGCGTTTCGAGGGGTTCAGCTTCAAGCACGACGTCTCTCTGCCGATCCGGGCGCTGCCCCGCTTCATCACCGAGTGCGAGACGCGCTTGCGTCACTACTGGCCGAGCGTGACGCTCGTCTGTTTCGGGCATCTCGGAGACGGTAATCTCCACTACAATGTCTTCCCTACGGGGATCGAGCGGGCACGATGGCCTCTCATCGAGCCGCAGCTCTCGGGTCTAGTGCACGACACCGTGGCTGAATTCGGTGGTTCGATCTCGGCCGAGCACGGCATCGGGCGCCTCAAGGCCGATTTACTGCCGCGCTACAAGTCCGAGGCGGAACTGACTTTACTACAGCGGCTCAAGGCCGCGCTCGATCCGGAGAACCTGTTCAATCCGGGCAAGGTCGTGCGTGGCGGCGACCGCCCAGCCAGCGAGGAAACATGACGCCAACGCCGACGATCAAGGAGATCTTTGCGCCGCTGCAGCCGGACATGGCGCGTACCGACGAGGTGATCCGACGCGAACTGCATTCGGACGTGGCGCTGGTGCGCAGTATCGCCGATTACATCATCGCTGCCGGCGGCAAGCGCTTGCGTCCGGCGCTGCTCTTGGCCGTGGCCCGCGCCTTGGGCTACGAGGGGCTGCACCACGCCACCCTTGCCGCGGTGGTCGAATTCATCCACACGGCCACCCTCCTGCACGACGACGTCGTGGATGAATCCGATCTTCGCCGTGGGCGTGAGACGGCCAATGCCGTCTTCGGCAACGCCGCGGCGGTGCTGGTGGGGGATTTTCTCTATTCCCGCTCGTTTCAGATGATGGTCTCGGTGGGTAGCATGCGGGTGATGGCGGTGCTCGCCGAGGCGACCAACGTCATCGCCGAGGGCGAAGTGCTGCAGTTGATGAACCAGGGCAATCCCGAGACAACGCTCGAAGACTATTTCCGCGTGATCGAGTACAAGACCGCCAAACTCTTCGAGGCGGCGGGCCGTCTGGGGGCCATCCTCGCCGGGGCTGCGCCCGAGGTGGAAGAGGCGATGGCGGCCTTCGGGCGGGAACTGGGCTGTGCCTTTCAGATCATCGACGATGTGCTCGACTATGCGGCCGATCCGGCGGTGTCGGGCAAGAACGTGGGCGACGACCTCGCTGAAGGAAAACCGACCCTGCCGCTGCTGCACGTGCTGCATCATGGTACGCCGGCTCAGGCGAGCCTCATCCGACAGGTGATCGAGCAAGGAGGGAGAGAGCATCTTTCCGCGGTGCTCGAGGCGATCGCCGAAACGGGCGCGCTGGAGGCCTCGCGTCGCGTCGCCGAGCGCTATGCCGCGACGGCGAAGACGCGACTCGCGTGTCTGTCCCCTTCCCAATTCCGGGAATCATTGCTACAATTATCAGACTTCGCGGTGAATCGTTCTGCATGAATCGCGAAACGTCGGGGAATAGCTCAGCCTGGTAGAGCACTGCGTTCGGGACGCAGGGGCCGGAGGTTCGAATCCTCTTTCCCCGACCACTCTCTTCTCTCATCTCCCGCTCAAGCCTTGAATCACCTGCCCGACGGCGTCTAGCCCGTCGGCGAAGGCCTGTTGCAGCAGCGCCCCCACCGGGCTGAGACTCATGAGGAGCGCCAGGAACCCCACCGTGATCGTCACGGGAAAACCGATCGCAAAGAGATTGAGCTGGGGAGCGGCGCGCGTGAGCACGGCGAGCGCGATGTTCGTGAGTAGCACCGCCGCGGTGATCGGTAGCGACAGCAGAAAAGCGAGCGCAAAGAGCGTTACCGGATAGCGCAGCAACACGGCCATTCCCTCTTGCCAGGCCACGGCCCCCCCCACCGGGATCCATTCGAAACTGGTCACCACGGCGTGCACCAGCATCAGATGCCCGTCGAGGGCGAGAAAAAGCAGGGTGGCGACCACCCCGAAGAATTCGTTGAAGACGGGCGTCTGCGTCCCCGCCGTGGGGCTGTAGAACACCGCGAACGATAATCCCATCTGAAAACCGATCAGGGCCGCGGCGAGGTCGATGGCGGCGAAGACGAAACGCAGGACGAAGCCGAACGCGACGCCGAGGCCGAATTCCGCCGCCAAGACGGGGTAGATCAGCCAGGAGTCGAGCGGGATCGGCGGGGCGGGCGGCAGCACCGGTGCGACGGCCACCGTGATCGCCAGCCCCAGCGCCAGACGGATGCGGGTGGGCAGTGCGCGGTTGGAGAACACCGGCGCCACCGCGAGCAGGGCGAGGATGCGCACCGCCGGCAAGAAATAGGCGGTGATCCACGCCGACCATTGGGCTTCCGTGACCGTCCACATCGCCTCAGCCGATGAGGGTGGGCAGCGCCGTGAGTAGCCGCGTGAGATAGTCGGTGATCGTCTGCCCCATCCAAGGTCCCATCACGATGAGGGTGATGAACACGGCCACCAGTTTGGGCACGAAGGTGAGCGTCATCTCATTGATCTGGGTCGCGGCCTGGAAGACGCTCACCAGCAGCCCCGTCACCAGCGCAGCGATGAAGGGCGGGGCGCACAGCAGCATGGTGGTGACGACGGCGTCGCGGGCGAAATCCATCAGGGTGGGAACCATGGTTTTTCCTTCAGGGAAGTGCGAAGCTCTTGACGAGCGAGCCGATGAGCAAGGTCCACCCGTCGACGAGCACGAAAACGAGCAGTTTGAATGGCAGGGCGACGATGACGGGCGACATCATCATCATCCCCATCGACATCAGTACCGAGGCGACGACCATGTCGATGATCAGGAACGGCAGGAAGACGACGAAGCCGATCTGGAAGGCCGTCTTGAGCTCGGAGGTGACGAAGGCTGGGACGACGACGCGCAAGGGGAGATCTTCGGCCTGATCGACCGGCGGTGTTTTGGCGAGGTCGGCAAACAGGGTGAGGTCGTTGTCGCGTATCTGCGCGAGCATGAATTTCTTGGTTGGAACCGCGGCCCGCTCCAGCGCTTGCGTGAAATCGATTTTGTTCTCTTGCAGCGGCTGCCATGCTTCGGTATAGACGCGTTCGGCTACCGGTGCCATGATGAAAAACGTGAGAAAAAGCGCGAGGCCGATCAGTACCTGGTTGGGGGGCGAGGTTTGGGTGCCGAGCGCCATGCGCAGTAAGGAGAGCACGATGATGATCCGGGTGAAACTCGTCATCATCAGGATGGCGGCGGGGATGAAGGTAAGCGCCGTGAGCAGCAGCAGCGTCTGCACCTGAAGGGAGTAATTCGTGGCGCCACCACCGGCCGGCGTGGCGGTGGCAAGGGGTAGGCCCTGGGCCGAGGAGAACGAGGGCAGGAGCAAGGCGCCAAGGCCCAGCAAGAGGATGAACCCTAGGCGTCGATTCATGGGTGTGCTCCTTCCTGAGTGGAGGGAGGAGTCGGGTGACGATCGACGCGTTCTTCATCGATCGCCGCAGCCAGCCGCTCGGCGAAGGGAGAGGGGCGATCGGGTAGGCGTTGCAGCAAGGTGATGGTATTGGGGGTGACGCCGATCAGCAAGCGTACTCCTTCGGCTTCGAGCAGTACCACACGCTCCCGCGTGCCCACGGCAATCGCTCCAAGGATGGAAAGCCCCACGCGCCCACCCTGACGACGCTGTAGGCGGCGCAAAGCGGCAAAGGCTGCCCAAAGGGCAATGGCGGTGACGCCAAGACCGAGGGCGAGCTGGGTGACGGGGTGGATCCAGTCTGTGGTCATTGTCGGGGCTCCTGACGATAGGATGGCAGAAGTGGGTGGGAGCGATGATGCGAAAAAAAGGGTAAAAACCGGAGTGTTCGTGATTTTGCCGAAAAATCGCCTTCCTTTGCGCCAACCGGCGAGCTTCTTGGTAGAATCTTCGTATATCCGTTCCTAGGGATGGGATCATGGCGGTCGAACTCTACAACGACGGGAATCATATTTGTTTGGCGTTCTACGATCTGGTCGACGAGCAGGGGGAGCACGCCGTACAGTGCAACCAGTTCCTCGTCATCGACAATGGCCATGCGGCCCTCATCGACCCGGGCGGGAACATGACCCATACCGGCCTGCTGATGGGTATGAGCCGATACTGTCGTCCGCAAAACGTCGATTACATCTTCGCTTCGCACGCCGACCCGGACATCATCGCTTCGGTGAACAAGTGGATGGTGACTACGCACGCCAAAGTGTTCATCTCCAAGCTGTGGACGCGTTTCGTGCCTCACTTCACCACGGGCAAGGATTATTCTTCGCGCATCATCGGCATTCCCGATCCCGGGATGCGGATTCCGCTGGGCAAGAGCGAGATCGTGGCCGTGCCGGCGCACTTCATGCACTCGGAAGGCAACTTCCAGTTCTATGATCCCATCGCCAAGATCCTCTTTTCGGGCGATTTGGGCGTGTCGCTGGTCGATCACGAACAGGCGGCGAAACCCGTGGAGGATTTCGATCGCCATATTCCCAAGATGCAGACTTTTCATCAGCGCTACATGATCTCCAACAAGATCTTGCGCTTTTGGGCCAACATGGCGCGCCAGCTCGATATCGAAATGTTGGTGCCGCAGCATGGGCAGCGTTTCGTCGGCAAGGAGATGGTGCGTCGATTCATCGACTGGATCGAGACCTTGCCCTGCGGCATCGATCTCATGACGCAGGACGCTTATCGCATTCCGCTCTGAGAGCGCCCTGAGCGCGGGTATGGGAAGGCCGACGGAAACCGTATTCCGTCGGCCTTCGCTTTTTCAGCGCCTGGTGCGGCGGATGCGCTCGAGGTAGCGGGCGTTGTCGGGAGGAACGCGGTCGCGTTGGGCTTCGTGCAGCGTCTCGCCCAGGGCTTCGAGTACGTCGTGTAGGGCTTCGTGGAGGTCTCCACGCACAGCGAGCCGTTCCTGCCAGGCGGCGCGGATACCGGGGGGCTGGTCGATCGAGAGCTGCTCGGCGATCGCCAGATGCAGCGACAGGTGTAGGAAGGGGTTGAGACCGCCGTCTTCCGGCGTGTAATCGCGCGCGAGCGCCGCCTCGTCTTCCAGTAGAGGAAAATACTCCGGGTGCAGGGCGATCACGTCGGCGGCCATCGCCTCGATCGGCTCGAGCGGCTGCTTGTCGCGCCATTTGCGATAGGCTTGGGCAAAGAATCGCCGTACCTCTTCACGGCTGGGCGTGAACATCGTTTGTCTCCCTAGTGCCGGGGGGTTTGTGCGGCCAATGACAGAGGTCATGAACCGGGCAGGCGTCGCAGCGCGGTGCCCGGGCGGTGCACGTATAGCGGCCGAGCAGGATGAGCCAGTGATGCGCATGTCGCCGAAAGCGCGGTGGAATGCGCGCGGTGAGCGCTTCTTCCACGGCCCGAACGGTCTTTCCCGGGGCGAGACCGGTACGATTGGCGACACGAAAAATGTGGGTGTCGACGGCGATCACGGGGTGCCCGAAAAGGGTGTTGAGCACCACGTTGGCGGTCTTGCGTCCCACGCCGGGCAGGGATTCGAGGAAGGCCCGGTCGTCCGGGATCTCACCGCCCGTGGTCTCCAGCAGCCGGCGCGAGAGTTCGTAGAGGTGTTTCGCCTTGCTGCGGTAGAGGCCGATGCGGCGGATGTGTTGGGCGATGCCTGCTTCACCCAGCGCCACCATGGCGCGCGCATCCGGTGCGACGGCGAAGAGGGTGCGCGTGGCTTCATTGACGCTCTTGTCGGTGGCCTGCGCCGAGAGAACGACCGCGGCGAGCAACTGGAAAGGGGTGGTGTATTCGAGCTCGGTCGTGGGATGGGGATCGAGCGCGGCGAGCCGCTCGAAGAAGGCTTCGATTTCCTGCGGCGTCATGGGCGGGGCGGGGTCGGCCGCGGCTGCTTCCCCGGCACCGAGGCGTTTGCGCTGGCGGCGCCGTGCCTGCGTTCCGTCGGCCGCTTTTTCAGGGGGTCGAGCCATGCGTTTTCCCGCTTCGGGCGCGTGCGAGGGCGGCCGCCACGAGCGTGCGTTTGAGCTGATCTTCGTCGCGCGGACGTCGGATGCGCTTGCGGGGATCCTCACCGCGTTCGAGCCGGGCCTGGCGACGCAGGAAACGCATGCGCGAGGCGCTCGCCTCGGGAAAGGCGGGCACGGGCAGCAGGACGATGCAGTCGACGGGGCAGGGAGGCAGGCACAGGCCGCAGCCGGTGCATTCGTCCTCGATCACCGTGTGCATGCGTTTGGGCGCACCGAGGATGGCGTCCACGGGGCAGGCTTGGAGACACAGCGTGCAGCCGATGCAATCCGCTTCGACGATACGGGCGACCTGGGGCGCTTGCGGTGGGCCGACTTCGGGATCGAGGGGGGTGACGGGTACGCCGAGTAGGCTCGCCAGTCTGCCGATGAGCGCTTCCCCGCCCGGAGGGCAACGATTCGGCGTGGTCTCGCCGCGTGCGAGCGCCTCGGCATAGGGGCGGCACGCGGGGTAGCCGCAGCGGCGGCACTGCGTCTGCGGCAAGAGGGCGTCGATCTCGTCGGCAGTGGGCATCGTTTCTGGGTCGAAGAGGCGGGAAAAGACCGGTGCGGCGTCGACCGTCCGGGCCGAGAGGAGGTTCCCGGCCTGGACGGAATCAGGGCTCAGCCGTCGTAGCGCGCTTCGAGCGCGGCGATGGCCGGTAGTTTCTTGCCCTCGAGGAATTCGAGGAATGCGCCGCCGCCGGTGGAGATGTAGTCGATGTCCTTTTCCACGCCGAACTTCTTGATCGCGGCGATGGTATCGCCGCCGCCGGCGAGCGAATAGGCTTCGGAGTGCGCGATGGCAGAGGCGAGCATCTTGGTGCCGCCGGCGAACTGGTCGTATTCGAACACACCCAGCGGTCCGTTCCACACGACGGTACCGGCGTGTGCGACGATGTCGCAGTAACGCGCGGCGGTCTTGGGACCGACGTCGAGGATGCGGTCGTTCGGGCCGACTTCATCGACCGAGACGCGGTTGGCACGGGCAAACGCCGAGACTTCGTCGGCGACGACGACGTCGACGGGCAAGGGGACCTCGGAGCCGCGCGCGGCCATCATGTCCATGATCGCCTGCGCTTCCACCACGAGTTCCGGCTCGGCGAGCGATTTGCCGATACGCTTGCCCGTGGCGAGGAGGAAGGTGTTGGCGATGCCGCCGCCGACGATGAGCTGGTCGACTTTCTCGGCGAGTGACTTGAGGATGGTGAGCTTGGTCGAGACCTTGGCACCGCCGACGATGGCCACGAGTGGACGCTTGGGATGTTCGAGGGCGTGCGAGAGTGCCTCGATCTCGGCGGCCATGAGGAGCCCGGCGCAGGCGACGGGGGCGAAGTGAGCGATGCCCACGGTACTGGCTTCTGCCCGGTGCGCGGTGCCGAAGGCGTCGTTTACATAGACGTCGCACAGGGCCGCATACTTGCGCGCGAGCGCCTCGTCGTTCTTCTTCTCACCGACGTTACAGCGTACGTTCTCGAGCAGTACCACTTCACCCGGCTGGACGGTGAAACCGCCATCGACCCACTTCTTGATGAGTGGTACCGGTCGACCGAGGAGCTCCGAGAGCCGCTCGGCGATGGGTGCGAGCGAGTCTTCGGGGGTGCAGGCACCCTCCTTGGGGCGGCCGAGGTGGGAGGTGACCATGACTGCGGCGCCTTGCTGCAGGCAGTATTCGATCGTCGGGATGGAGGCGCGGATGCGGGTATCGTCGACGATGCGCCCGGCCTCGTCCTGGGGCACGTTGAGGTCGGCACGGATGAAGACGCGCTTGCCGCGCAGACCGACGTCCTTGAGGGTTTTGACGCGCATGATCGGCTCCTCAGGCGCAGGTGGCGAGCGCCTTGGCGGCATCGAGCATGCGGCAGGAATAGCCCCATTCGTTGTCGTACCAGGCGAGCACTTTGACGAGCGTACCCTCGATGAGGCGGGTTTGCGTCGCATCGAAAATGGCGGAGTGGCTGTCGTGGTTGAAGTCGCAGGACACGAGCGGATCGTCATTCACCGCAAGGATGCCCTGGAGCGGACCCGCGGCGGCCTGGCGCATGAGTTCGTTGATTTCGTCCTTGCTCGTGGGGCGGCTCGCGGTGAAGGTGAGATCGACGAGCGAGACGTTGATGGTGGGCACGCGCAGCGCGAAGCCGTCGAATTTGCCCGCGAGCGCCGGCAGCACCAACCCGACGGCCTTGGCTGCACCCGTCTTGGTGGGGATGATGTTCATCGCCGCGGCGCGGGCCCGGCGCAGATCCTTGTGGCGTGCGTCGATGAGCTGTTGGTCGAGCGTGTAGGCGTGGGCCGTGGTCATCAGGCCCCGCTCGATGCCGATGTGTTCATGGAGCACCTTGGCCACCGGCGCGAGGCAGTTGGTGGTGCAGGAGGCGTTCGAGACGACTTGCATCTCGGGGCGCAGGATGTCGTGATTCACGCCATAGACGATGGTGGCGTCGACGTCGTCACCTCCGGGGGCGGAGATGAGGACTTTTTTCGCCCCTTGTTGCAGATGGATCCGGGCCTTTTCCTTGGTGGTATAGGCACCGGTGCATTCCAGCAGGACATCGACGCCGTGTTCGCCCCACGGAGTCTCGAGGGGGTTCTTGGTCGAGTAGAAGGGGATGTGGTCGCCGTCGACGATGAGCGTCTTGTCGCCTTCGGTGGCCACGGGGAAGGGGAAACGGCCGTGGGTGGTGTCGTATTTGGTGAGATGCGCGTTGGTGGGCAGGTCACCCGAGGCGTTGATCGCCACCACTTCGAATTCGTCACGCCGGCCGAGCTCGTAGAGGGCGCGCAGAGTACAGCGGCCGATGCGGCCGTAGCCGTTGATCGCGATGCGGATTTTGCTCATGGATCGCTCCTTGAAGGATGAAAAACGGGGTCAGCGCGACAGCAGCAGTTTCGCTCGGGCGACGACGTGATCGACCGTGAAACCGAAGAATTCGAACAGGCGCGGCGCGGGAGCGGAGGCGCCGAAGCGGTCGATGCCGAGCACGTCGCCGTGACCACCGACGTAACGCCACCAGCCTTCGCCCGAACCGGCTTCGATGGCGAGTTTGGGTACGTCGGGGGGCAGCACCGCGCTGCGGTATTCGATCGGCTGCTGATCGAAGCGCCGCGTACAGGGCATGGAGACGATGGTCGCGGCGATGCCGGACTGCGCCAGCGCCCCGCGCGCATCGAGCGCGAGGGACACTTCCGAGCCGGTGGCGATCAGGATGAGGTCGGGGGCACGTTCGGCCTCTCGCAGCACGTAGCCGCCGCGCCCGATCGCTTCGATCTGCTGCGGCGAGCGTTCGATGAAGGGGAGGTTCTGGCGCGACAGCAGCAGGGCCGAGGGCCCGTCGGTGCGCTCGAGCGCCAGGCGCCAGGCCACCGCCGTCTCGACGCTGTCGGCCGGACGCCAGACGTCGAGATTGGGGATGAGGCGCAACGAGGCGGCGTGTTCGATGGGCTGATGCGTGGGGCCATCCTCGCCCAGGCCGATGGAATCGTGCGTGAGCACGAAGATCTGCCGCTGGCGCATGAGCGCGGCCATGCGAATGGCGTTTCTCGCATAGTCGGAGAAGACGAGGAAGGTGCCGGTGAAGGGAATGTGGCCGCGATGCAGTGCGATGCCGTTGGCGATCGCCACCATACCGAATTCGCGCACGCCGTAGTGGAGATAATTGCCTTCCCCTTCGGCAGTGACGGGACGGGCGCCAGGCCAGTCGGTGAGGTTCGAGCCGGTGAGATCGGCCGAGCCACCCAGGAGCTCGGGAAGGATTTTGGCATAGGCGGCGATGGCGTTCTGGCTTGCCTTGCGCGTGGCGATGTTCTCGCGCCGGGTGACGGTGGCGCGGATCACCTCGTCGGCCAGATCCGGCCAGCGCAAGGGCAAAAGTCCGGCGACGCGACGTTCGAACTCGTCGGCGAGTTCTGGATAGGCCCGGCGATAGGCTTCGAAGCGTTCCAGCCAGGCGGACTCGCGTTCGCGACCGGCTGGGCGCGCATCCCATTGGGCGTAGACCTCTTCGGGGATCTCGAAGGGACCGTAGGGCCAGCCGATCACTTCGCGTGCGGCGGTGATTTCGGCTTCGCCCAAGGGGGCGCCGTGCACCTCGCTCGTGCCTTGTTTGTGGGGGGCGCCGGCGCCGATCACGGTGCGGCAAATGATGAGGCTGGGGCGCTCGGTCTCGGCCTTGGCGAGCGTGATGGCCGCATCGATCGCGCTCATGTCATGTCCGTCGACCGCCTCGATCACGTGCCAGCCGTAGGCGCGAAAGCGTGTGGCGGTATCGTCGGTGAACCAGCCTTGCACCTGGCCGTCGATGGAGATCCCATTCGAATCGTAGAGGACGATGAGCTTGCCGAGTTTCCAGGTGCCGGCAAGCGAGCAGGTTTCGTGCGAAATGCCTTCCATGAGGCAGCCGTCGCCGACGAAGACGTAGGTGTGATGATCGACGATGGTGTGCCCGGGGCGGTTGAATTCGTTCGCGAGGAGTTTTTCCGCGAGCGCCATGCCCACGGCGTTGGCCAGCCCTTGGCCGAGCGGCCCGGTCGTGGTTTCGACACCGGGGGTTTCGCCGTATTCGGGGTGTCCCGGCGTTTTGCTGTGCAGCTGCCGGAAACGCTTGAGATCGTCGAGCGAGAGATCGTACCCGGTGAGATGCAGCAGTGCGTAGAGCAGCATGGAGGCGTGCCCGTTGGAGAGCACGAAACGGTCGCGGTCGCACCACTGGGGGTTGGCAGGGTTGTGCTTGAGGTGCTTGCGCCACAGCACCGTGGCCATCTCGGCCATGCCCATTGGGGCGCCGGGGTGGCCGGATTTCGCCAGTTGCACCGCATCCATGGCGAGCGCGCGCAGGGCGTTCGCGAGCGGGCTGAACGTGCGCGGCAGGCGCGAGGCAGGCTGTGTCATCCGTTCGATCGTCCAGCGGAGAATGAGCCGCGATTATCGCGCAAAACCCGGCGGGCGCGAACCGTTCAGCTCGGATCAGGACGATGGGCAGCGGGTTTGACCGTCCGTAGGCCGAACGAGAACGGGGCGGCCGGCCGCATTCATGACCAGATCGCGTCGACGTTCTGGTTCTGGGGCGGTGGTACCCGTGGCACACAGCCAGAAGGTCCCGGCGAGAAAACCGCCGTTGAGCTGTCGGCTCAGACCGGAAGGAACGAATGAAACGTAGGAGGCCAGGGGGCCATTGCCTTGGATCGTGATGCTGCGCCCGCTCGGACCGCCGCGAAACAGGAGCTCGTCGCCGGGATCGAGGCGCGGCGTTTGACCAGAGAGGGTGCGGTCGACGAACATGATCCATCCTTCATGCCAAGCTTTGCCCGTGCAATCGGTTTTGTCGGGAGGAGCGGGGCAGAGAGTGACGCGCTCGCCGCGGCGGATCGCTTCGGAGCGTGCCAGATGAAGCGAGCTGAGCAGCTCGTTGGCTGCAGCACTTAAACGTATCGAGGCGAGCAGACGGGAGAAAGCAGGAATCGCGAGGGCAAGGACGATGGCGAGTACGGCGAGTGTGACTAACTGCTCGATGAGTGTGAATCCTTCAGCGGCATGAGAAGGGAACGAAGACGTAGGCATTGTCATCCCTATTTTTCAGGATGAATGGATTATGTCATGAACGTCGTGAAAAATTGTCCACTCCCGGAGTGAAAGCGAGTCTACAATGATGGCGAAAATTTACATGCCGCCCGTTGTGAAATCAGCCTCGAGGTGGCGGAGCCTTTTGGATGAAAGACATGGCCGTGACCTTGCAGCAGTGGATCGATTTTCTCGACATCGATCAGGAAATCATCGACACTTTGCGTCTTTTCTTTCCGATAATCGCACCGCGTATCGACCGCGTCAGCCATGCCTTCTACCGCCGAGTCATCAATTCGCCCGAAGCGATCAAACTCTTCGCCGACGAAGACACAGCGAACCGTGCCTTGGCCCATCAGAAACGGCATTGGCTCGAATACGTCTTCGCCGGGCGGTTCGATCGTGACTACGTGGAAGCAGCTTTGCGCATGGGCAAGACCCACCAGCAGCGGGGGGTGGATTTGCGTCTCTTCTCTGGTGCTTACGCCGTCGTGCTGAGCGAAGTCAACGCCATCGTCATGGAGAACGTGCCTGATCCGCAGCAGCAGAAGCGCGTTCTGCGTGCGGTCAATTTCGCCGTCTTCCTCGACTTGGGATTCGTTGCTTCGGTGTATTACGATGCCTATACCGATGATCTCGCTTCGATGGCGAAGGATCTGACGGTGAGCCTCGCGCGTGCCGGCGAATATCGCGATGCCGACACCGGCGAGCATATCCACCGCATGGCCAAGATGTGCGCCGCCGTGGCGCGTCGTCTCGGCAAGGACCTGCGATGGGTCGAGCAGCTCGAAGCGGCCAGCCCCTTGCACGACGTAGGCAAGATCGGCATCCCCGATGCCATCCTGCTCAAGCCGGGCAAACTCACCGAAGAAGAGATGGCGGTGATGCGGCGCCATGCCGAAATCGGCACCGACATCATCCCGAACAACGATCACGACATCCTGCAGATGGCCCGCCGCATCGCGCTCACGCACCATGAGCGCTGGGACGGTACTGGTTATCCGGCGGGGCTGCGGGGCGAGGAAATTCCCCTGGAGGGGCGCATCGCCGCCGTGTGCGACGTCTACGATGCGTTGCGCTCGCAGCGGCCCTACAAGCGGCCGTGGTCTCATGACGAAGCGGTGGAATACCTGAAGCAGAACCGCGGCACGCAATTCGACCCCGCGGTCGTGGACGCTTTTCTCGCCGCTTTGCCCGAGATCGAAGACATCTGGCGCCGCTACGGGGAGGCGCCTTCCCCTTCGAGTAGCGGGGCGTCTTGAAAAGACCATCACGCAGCCGCCATTCGAGGAGCCCGGCGGTCAGGTGAGGCGTGTGCTCCGTTTCAAGTACGTTTCAGCCGCCGGGAGCCAAAGCCTTGAGGGCGAGCCGGATACCGGTGGCGGTATCGCTTTGCGGCGGAAGCGCCGAGATGGCGCGCAGCGCCTCGCGCTCGGAATAGCCCAGGGCGAGCAGCGCAGCGACGATCTCGGCGCGTATCGCCTCTTCCGGTGAATGTGCCGGGTTCGGGGCGGAGCCGGCGGGCACGGCCGCGGCGTGGCCGGTGGGAAGCAACGCTCCGGTCTTGTCCTTGAGCTCGAGCAGCAGGCGTTCGGCGGTTTTCTTGCCGATGCCGGGGATCTTGACGAGCCGCCCGCCGTCTTGCAGCAGCACGGCTTCGCGCAGCTCGCGCACGCTCAGTCCCGAGAGGATGGCGAGCGCCGTGCGCGCGCCGATGCCGGCGATGCGGATGAGCTGACGGAAGGCGTGGCGCTCTTCTTCCGTGGCAAAGCCATAGAGCTGGTGTTCGTCCTCACGCACCAGGAGGTGGGTGCGCAGCGTCACTTCCTGGCCGATCGCCGGCAGGGTGTAGAAAGTACTCATGGGCACGAGCAGCTCGTAGCCGATGGCGCCGGTGTCGATCAGGATTTGAGGTGGGGTTTTTTCGCGGACCACGCCGCGCACGAGTCCGATCATGCGGAAACCCACAGGGAGAAGGTGAGCACGGCGCCATAGCCGACGGTGGCCGCGAGCGTGCGGGCGATGGCCGGACGCAGCCGCGCCGGATCGCTCGCGTACCGCTTCAGCTGGGCGGAGGCCGGAACCAAGGCCAGCAGCGGCAGCAAGGCGGCGCTCGTTGCCAAGGGGATCGCGCCGGCGGCCATCAGGCCGAGGTGCCAGCCGGCGGCGCACAGTCCCAGGAGCGGCAAGCCGTGTGCGGCACGCGCCGCGCCGAGCCGTACGACCAGCGTGCGCTTGCCAGCGGCCGCGTCCGCCTTGGCGTCGGGAAACTGGTTGACGTAGAGGATGGCCGCGACCAGGAGCGCGTACGGCAGGCCCACGAAAGCAGGCACGGGAGAGAGCCGGCCGAGCTGGACGTAGTGCGTGCCGACGATCACCAGCAGCCAGGCCGCGGTGATGACGACTTCCCCCAGGCCGCGGCCGGCGAGCCGCAAAGGGGGAGCGGAATAAGCCCAGCCGAGCAGCAGTCCCGCAAGGCCGATGGGAACGAGCAGCGGCCCGCTGGTGAGGGTGAGCGCGAGCCCCGCCGGCACCACCATGGCGAGCGCCCCATAGCCGAGCCAGGCGGTTTCGCGCGCCGTGAGCACCTCGTTCTGGATGAAGCGCGAGCCGCCGGTGAAGGGGTAGAGCCGGTCGCGATTGAGCCCATCGGTGTCGCGATCGTGATAATCGTTGATCACGTTGGCCCCGGCGTGGGCCACCAGGGCGAAGACGAGCGTGCTCAGCGCCGCCCAGGGTCGCAGCGCCGCGCCCTGATGGATCGTGAGCGCGAGCCCGAGCAGCACCGCGATGAGGGTGACCACGAGGAAGGCCGGGCGCGTGGCGAGCACCCAAACGATGGGGCGAGCGCGCAGGCGGGCATCGGGTTCGAGCGGCAGGGAACGGGCAGGCATGGGCAATGCCTCACAAAAGCACGATGTCGTATTGCTCCTGCGTGTAGCAGGTGTCGCTGCGCAGCGAGATCTCTTTGCCGATGAAGTCCGACAGCATCGCCAGCGCCTGCGACTGCTCTTCCAGGAAGAGGTCGACCACGGCGGGCGAGGCGAGGATGCGGAATTCCTTGGCATCGGCGAATTGGCGCGCTTCGCGCAGGATCTCGCGCAGGATGGCGAAGCACACCGTCTCGGCGCTCTTGACGAAGCCGCGCCCCTCGCACATGGGGCAGGGCTCGCATAACTGCTGCATGAGGGATTCGCGCGTGCGCTTGCGCGTCATCTCCACCAGGCCGAGCTGCGTGAATCCGCTCACCGTGATCTTGGTGTGATCGAGCGCGAGCGCTTTCTTGAACTCTTCGAGCACGCGCTCGCGGTGCTCAGGGTTGGTCATGTCGATGAAATCGACGAGGATGATGCCGCCGAGATTGCGCAGCCGCAGCTGCCGCGCGATCGCCTGCGCCGCCTCGAGATTGGTCTTGAGGATGGTCTCGTCGAAGTTGCGTGCGCCCACGAAGGCGCCGGTGTTGACGTCGATGGTGGTGAGCGCTTCGGTCTGATCGAAGATGAGATAGCCCCCCGATTTGAGATCGACCCGGCGCGACAGAGCCTTTTCGATCTCTTCTTCGACGTTGTAGAGCTCGAAGAGCGGCCGGTCTCCGCGGTAGTGCTCGATGAGGGGGGCGACCTGGGGCGTGTAGGTCTCGGCGAAGGCCAAGAGCCGCTGGGCGTTTTCACGCGAATCGATGCGAATGAGGGCGGTGTCGCGATCGACGAAGTCGCGCAGCACGCGCAGCGCGAGATCCAGGTCTTCATGGATCAAGGCAGGGGCGCGGCGGCGCTGGGCCTCGCCCTGGATGTCGGCCCACAGCCGGCGCAAATAGGCGATGTCCGCCGCCAGCTGTTCATCGGCGGCGTTCTCGGCATTGGTGCGCACGATGTAGCCGCCGTTCTCTTCGGGAGGCAGCAGCGCCGTGAGGCGCTCGCGCAGGGTCTCACGCTCGCTTTCGCCCTCGATCTTCTGCGAGATACCGATGTGGTTCTCCTGCGGAAGATAGACGAGATAGCGCCCCGCCAGGCTGATCTGGGTGGTGAGCCTGGCCCCTTTGCTGCCGATCGGGTCCTTGAGGACCTGGACGGTGATCTCTTCGCCTTCGGCGAGCAGCCGCTCGATGCGGGGGGGCGATTCGGGGTGGCGCTCGGCCTGCCACAGGTCGGTGATGTGGAGAAACGCGGTGCGCTCCAGGCCCACGTCGACGAAGGCCGACTGCATGCCCGGCAGCACGCGCACGATGCGCCCGCGGTAGATGTTGCCCACCAGTCCGCGGTGCGCCAGACGCTCGACGTGCAGCTCCTGCACCACGCCCTGTTCGACCACGGCCACCCGGGTTTCCTGCGGCGTGCAATTGATGAGGAATTCTTTGCTCATGGGAAGGGAGGATAGCCGAAAACGGACAACAAACGCGCGGTCTCGTAGAGCGGCAGACCGACGATGCCCGAAGCGCTGCCCTCGATACGTTCGATGAATGCGGCCGCGCGTCCTTGGTAGGCATAGGCACCGGCTTTGTCCCAGGGTTCCCCCGTGGCGAGATAGCGTTCGATGTCCCCCTCCTCGAGCGCGGCGAACCAGACCCGGCTCGTCGAGCAGAGCGCGTGCGTGCGGGTGCCGTCGGTGAGCGCCACGCCCGTGTGCACCTCGTGCATTCGGCCCGAGAGGCGGCGCAGCATGTGCCGGGCCTCGTCGGCATCCCGCGGCTTGCCTAGGATCAGTCCATCGATGCTCACCGTGGTGTCGGCGCCCAGCACCAGTCCGGGCGGCAGCGCCAGCGCCTCGCGCCGTCGCCAGCCGGCTTCGGCCTTGGCCCGGGCGAGCCGCAGGACGTAGTCCCGCGGCGCCTCGCGCGCAAGGGGCGTTTCGTCGACCCATTCGCCCTCCAGCGGAATCACCCGGGCATCCCAGCCGAGCTGGGCGAGGAGCTCACGGCGGCGGGGGCTTTGCGAGGCGAGGTAGAGCGGCGCAAGCTGCTTCACCATCCCAGGGCTACCCCTTCGCGGCGCGGATCGGCCGCCCCTTGCAGCGCCCCGTCGGGGGCGCGGATGACGGTGGCGATGCCGCTGGGCTGGGGGCGGCGCACGATTTCGTGCCCTCGCGCCCGCAAGCCTTCGACGAGCGCCGCCGCAGGGGTAGGGTGGCCATCTTCGATCCAGGTCTGGGGGCGGTTGAAGGCCCCGACGCGGATCTGCGCCGCCGCCGCGTAAGGGTCCAGCCCCCAGTCGAGCTGGGCCACCAGCGTCTGGGTCACGTAGGGGATGATGGCCGAGCCGCCGGGCGAGCCGGTGGCGATCTGCCATTCGCCCAGACCCCCGTCGGGAGCGCGGGTGAAGACGAGCGTCGGCGCCATGGAGCTGCGCGGGCGCTTGCCCGGCTCCAGCCGGTTGGCCACTGGCATGCCATCGGCGAACGGCTCCCAGGCGAAATCGGTGAGCTCGTTGTTGAGGAAGAATCCGCCCACCATGCGAAAGGAACCGAAGGCCGATTCGATCGAGGCCGTGAGCGCGACCACGTTGCCTTCCGGATCGACCACGGTGAGGTGGGTCGTGCCGTGCTCCTCGATTTCCGGGCCCACAGCGTACTGCGGCGCTGCGGCGAGCGGCGTTCCGGCCGGTGCCATACCGAGGCTGCGCTCGTCCTGGATGAGCCGGGAGCGTGCAGCGAGATAGTCAGGGTCGAGCAAAGCGGCGACCGAACCGCCGGGCAGGGGCACGAAGTCGGGATCGGCCACGTAGCGGTCGCGGTCGGCAAAGGCGAGCCGCTCGGCCTCGGTGATCCAGTGCGCCGCCTGGGCATCCGGCAGTCCGCCTTCCGCACCGGCTGCCGGCGGATGCTGCGCGAGAGGGAAACGTTCGAGCAGGCCCAGGATCTGCCCCACGGCGAGGCCGCCGGAGGAAGGAGGACCCATGCCGCACACCCACCAGGCGCGATAAGGGGCGCATACGGGCGGACGCTCGATCGCCCGATAACGCGCCAGATCCTCGTCGGCGAGCTTCGACGCCGTGAGCGGCGTGCCGTCGGCGCCGCGGCTTGCGTGCGCCCGTGCCACCAGGGCGTGCGCGAGCGGCCCCGTATAGAAGGCATCCGGTCCGGCGCTTGCCAGTTCTTTCAGCGTGCGGGCGTAGGCCGGATTGGAGAGGATCGTGCCCACGGCTTTTACCTGGCCTGCGGGAGTGAGCAGATAGGCGCTGGCCTCGGCGTCGAGTTGCAGCCAGCGGGTGAGCGGCTTGGCTACCGCCGCCAGTCGTGGCGAAAGGGGGAATCCTTGCTCGGCCAGCCGGATCGCCGGGGCGAAGAGTTCGGCCCAAGGGCGACGCCCCTGTTCGGCATGCGCGCGCTCGAGCAGTCGCACCAGGCCCGGCGTGCCGATGGAGCGGCCGCTCGCGCGCAGGGCGTCGAAGCGCTCGGAGGCGGGTGTGTCGGCCGTGAGCGGCAGGGGCGGGGAGGGATCGTCGGGAGCGAGGCGCACCAGGTCGGACGGATCGGCGGCAAGCGGGGCCGTTTCACGGCCGTCGTAGCTCATCAGGCGCCGCGCCTTGGCATCCCAGGCGAGCAGGAACCCCCCGCCGCCGAGTCCGGCCGATTGCGGTTCGACCAATCCCAGCACGGCGATCGCCGCCACTGCGGCATCCACGGCATTGCCGCCGCGCAGGAGGACTTCGCAACCGGCCGCGGTGGCCAGAGGGTTGGCAGCGACGATCATTGCCCGTGACGAGCGCACTGGGGGCTTGGGTGTATAGCCGCTCGCGGCTTCGGGCGCTCCGTCCGTCGGCCGCGAGGCGGACTCGACCGCTGCCGGCAGCGGGTCGACGGCACAAGGCGTTGGCACCGCCGTACCGGCTGGCGCCATTTCCGAGGCCAGCAGGAAGGTCAAGGCGAGCAGGGAGAACTTGACATGGCGTATGGCCACGCTTGCGCGCCTGCGCCGCCCGCCGGAGGCTGGGCAGGGGGCGCTCTTCACTGCTGCGTCTCCAGCATCTTACGGAAGTAAGCGAGTGAGAAGAGAAAGAGCGCCGTGCCAATGACGGCCAACGCCGCGAACTGCGGCCAGACCACGTCGAACCCTGCTCCGCGGTACAGAATGCCCTGAGCGAGCATCACGAAGTGCGTATTGGGCGCGAGCAGCATGACGTCCTGGACAAACTGGGGCATGCTCTCGCGTGGGGTGACGGAACCAGAGAGCATCTGCAGCGGCAGCAGGATCAACATGAGCAGCAGCCCGAATTGCGGCATGGAGCGCGCCAGCGTTCCCAGGAAAATGCCCATGGCGGTGGTGGCGTAGAGGTGCATGGCGGTACCCGCGACGAAGAGCGGCACCGAGCCCTGCAGCGGTGCGCCGATCCAGTAATGCACCACGAAGATGAGCGAAAGCGTCGCGGCGACCAGGACGACCAGCCCCATCGACCAGATTTTGCTCAACATGATCTCGAGTGCGGTGACCGGCATGACCAAGAGGTGCTCGATCGTGCCATGTTCGCGCTCGCGGATGAGCGCTGCGCCGGTGAGCACGATGGAGAGCATCGTCACTTCGTTGATGATGCCCATGATGCCGCCGAACCAGGATTTGTTCAATTCCTGGTTGAAGCGGATACGCAAGCTGAGCTCCACGGGCTGGCGTTCCTGCGCCTTGTGGCGAGCGACGTAGGCCGCGATCTCTTCATTGACGATGGTCTGCACGTAGCCGCTGCCGGTGAACGCCTGGCTCATCCGGGTGGCGTCGACGTTGAGCTGGATCGTCGGTTTCTTGCCGGCCATCACGTCGCGCTCGAAATCCGGCGGGATGTCGAGCGCGAACGTATCCAGCCCTCGGTCCATGCGCGCGTCCATCGTGGCGGTGTCGATGCGCTCCGGCGGCAGAAAATACGGCGGATAGAGGGCATGGAGGATGCGTTCGGAGAGCTGCGAACGATCCTCGTCCACCACGGCGATCGGCGCCTTGTTGAGCGTTTCGGGAATCGACGTGGCCTGCGAATGGATGGAGAAAGTGAAGACATAGAGGATCAGCACCAGCAGCACCGGGTCGCGTCCCAGACTGTAGAACTCTTTGATGCCGAGATGCCAGACGTGGGACCAGCGCACGGTTCAACGCTCCTGTTTGCGCAGCAGTGCCGCCGACAAGCCAAAGAGGATGGGCCAGGCGAGCGCGAGCGGTACGAAGGCGTCGGTGAGATCGCGGAAGTGCAGCGCTTTCGAGAACGTACCGCGGGAGATGACCACGAAGTGGGTGGTCGGATAGATTTCGCCGATCAGCCGACCTCCGCCCTCGAGCGAGGAGACCGGATAGATGAGGCCCGAGAATTGCGTCGCCGGCAGCAGTGTGAGCACCGCCGTGGCGAAGAGCGCCGCGATCTGGCTGCGCATGAAACTCGAGATCAATATACCCAAGGCGGTCGAGGCCATGACATACAAGATTGCACCCAGGAACAGCGCCAGGTAGCTTCCCTTGACGGGCACGCGAAAGACGAATTCGGCCAGCGCGAGCAGCAGCACGAAGCTGAGGAGGGAGAGAATCACGTATGGGATTTGCTTGCCGAGGAGGAATTCCATCCTCGTCGTCGGGGTGACATAGAAGTTGGTGATCGACCCCAGTTCCTTTTCGCGTACGATCGCCAAGGCGGCGAGCATCGCCGGAATGAGCATGAGCAGCAGCGGGATGACTGCGGGTACTATCGAGACGATGCTCTTCACGTCCGGGTTGTAGCGGAAACGGATCTCGATCGTCGCGAGCGTCGGGTCGGGCAAGTGACGTTCGCGCGCTTGCGTCCGTAGCCACTGCGCGTGAATCCCCTGGACATAGGCACGGATCGTCTCTGCGCGCAAAGGCATCGCTCCGTCGATCCACGCCCCGACCTCCACCGGTTTTCCGTGCGCGAGATCGCGTGCAAAGCCTGGCGGGATCTCGACCGCCAGACCCAGTTTGCCCGAGCGCATGCGCCGGTCCATTTCTTCGTAGTCGGCGATCGGAGGCTGTTCGCTGAAATAGCGCGAACCGGCCAGATTGAGGGCGTACGACTGGCTCAGCGTGGTCTGGTCGCGATCGAGGACGGCGAAGGTCAGATCCTCCACGTCCATGGTGATGCCAAAGCCCATCACCAGCATCAAGATGGCGTTGCCCACCAGCGCCAGCGACAGGCGGATCGGGTCGCGACGCAGTTCCAGAGCTTCGCGCACCAGGTAGCTCAGCATCCGGCGCAGGCTGAAAAAGGAGGTGGTGTGCGTCGTTCCCCGCACCGGCGCTTTTTCGGTCAGACCCGCCGTGCGTTTGCGTTCTTCGCCGCTCATGGCGGTCGACCCTTGGGTATCGTCGGCCTGTTGCCCCTCTTGTGCAGCCCGTTCCAGATGGTCGATGAAGGCCGCTTCGAGCGACTCGTGACCGCCCTCGCGCACGATCTCGGCCGGCGCTCCCGTGACGAGCACTTTCCCGGCATGCATCAGCGAGATGCGGTCGCAGCGCTCCGCCTCGTTCATGAAATGGGTGGAGATGAAGATCGTCACGCCGTCGCGGCGCGACAGCTCGAGCAAGAGGTTCCAGAACCCGTCGCGCGCCACCGGGTCGACCCCCGAGGTCGGCTCGTCGAGGATCAATATTTTCGGTCGATGGATGACGGCGGCCGCGAGCGACAGCCGCTGCCGATGTCCCAGGGGCAGTGAAGGGGGAAGGGCGTCGATGATTCGCGAGAGTCCGAAGCGCTGCACCACTTCCTGGACGTAATCGGCGATCTTCTCCTTGGGGATGCCGTAGAGCCGCGCGTGCAGCTCGAGGTTCTGCCGCACCGTGAGCTCGTCGTAGAGCGAAAAGGACTGCGACATGTAGCCCACTTGGCGGCGCGTATCGATGTCGCGCGGGTCGACTTCCTTGCCGAAGAGCCAGGCCTTGCCCTCGGAGGGCGTGAGTAGCCCGGCGAGCATCTTCATCGTCGTCGTCTTGCCGCAACCGTTCGAGCCAAGAAAGCCGAAGATCTCGCCACGGCGGATGCGAAAGCTGACGTGGTCGACGGCAACGAAATTGCCAAAACGCATCGTCAGATCTTTCGCCTCGATGGCGATCTCTTCGTCGCCCCGCTCGGGTAGCGATCCGATTTCGACGGGTCGATATCCCCGGCGCTTCTCTTCCGGTAGCAGCGCGATGAAGGCCTGTTCCAGGTTGTCGCTACCGGTCTGCTCGAGCAATTCCTGCGGCGAGCCGGTGGCGAGTACTTTTCCCTCGTCCATGGCCACGAGCCAGTCGAAACGCGCCGCTTCCTCCATGTAGGCGGTGGCCACGAGCACGCTCATGCCTTCGCGCGTGGCGCGAATCTCATCGATGAGGGCCCAGAACTGGCGCCGCGACAGGGGATCGACGCCGGTCGTGGGCTCGTCGAGGATCAAGAGCTCGGGATCGTGGATGAGGGCGCAACATAGGCCGAGCTTCTGCTTCATGCCGCCCGAGAGTTTGCCGGCGGGTCGATCGAGAAAAGGGAAGAGCCCCGTGGCGCGCGTGAGCTGTTCGATGCGCCGCTTGCGCTCGGCGGCGTCGTGGCCGAAAAGGCGGCCGAAGAAGTCGATGTTCTCGGCCACGGAAAGCGTCGGATAGAGGTTCTTGCCCAGACCTTGGGGCATGTAGGCGATGTCGGGGCAGACCTCGCGTCGGTGGCTGGCTTCTGCCATGTCGCCCCCCAGCACCCACACCTTGCCTTGCTGAATGGCGCGAGCCCCGGAGATGAGCGAGAGAAGGCTGGATTTCCCTACCCCGTCGGGGCCGATGAATCCGACGCGGCAGCCGGCGGGGATATCGAGATCGATCCCGTCGAGTGCGCGCGTCTTGCCATAGGTGAGCGCGACTCCCTGCAGCCGCGCAACCGGCTCTCCCATCACGGCACCTTCACTTGAAGTTCCGGTGGCCAGTCACGCTGGGGATCGATCTTCACCCAGGCCACTCCGGGCAGGCCCGTCTTCACCTGCGGCAAGTGCTGACGCAGCAGCTCGGGGTCGATGCTGGCCTTGACGCGGAACATGAGCTTTTGCCGCTCTTCGGCCGTCTCCACCGTCTTGGGCGTGAATTGCGCCACGTCGGAGACGAAAGTCGCCGTTGCCGGGATCACGTACTGGGGGAAAGCATCGAGCACGAGGCGAACCTCCGAGCCGATCGCCACTTTGCCGGCGACTTGCGTCGGCAGGAAGAAAGTCATGTAGACGTCGGAGAGGTCGACCACATTGAGCACGGCACCGCCGGCGGCCACCACCTCGCCGGGCTGCATCACGCGGTACTGCACGCGGCCGCTGCGCGGCGCCTTGAGCTGGCTGTCATCGATGTCGGCCTGGATGCGCTCGATGCTTGCCTGCGCCGCGGCCACCTGGGCTTCGGCCGCGGCGATCGCCGAGCGTGCCTGCACCACCGCAGCCTGCGCCGCCCGCACCTGGGCGCGGGCCGAGACCACCGCGGCTTCGCCTGCCGTCACTGCGGCCGCATCCTGGTCGAGCTTGGATTGGGCCGCCATCTTGGCCTGGGCAAGCTCTCTGGTGCGCGCGAGCTGCTTGCGGTTGTAATCGAGGTCGGCCAGGCGCTGCGCCACCACCGCTTCGGCCGCCGCCTGATCGGCCTCACGCTGGGCGAGCGTGCCGCGGCTCGTCTCCAGGTTGCGTTTGGCGCGTTCCCACTGCGCCTGCGCCTCGCGCAGTTGCGCCTCGAGCACGCTGGTATCGATCTGGGCCACCACCTGCCCTTCGGAGACGAGATCGCCCTCATCCACGGCGATGGAGGCGATGCGTCCGGCGATCTTGGCGGCGATGTTGACGTCGGTCGCCTCGATCCGGCCGTTGCTCGATACTAGCCCGTCGTGTTGGCGCGAAAGTTCGACGCGCAGCCAGATCCAGAATCCAAGCGCGATGAGAAGCAGGATCAAGCCGATACGCGTGAGCCAAGGCTTCAGGGAAGTGTTCATGGACATGCCTGTAAAAAGGAAGGAGAGACGGCGATCGTCATGGACATGGCAAGGGTGCCGGCGTGATGGGTTCTTTATATAGCGGCATTCCGGGAGCGTCAACCCCGAGTCCTTTTTTCCTGCCGTCACGGCGTTGACATTCGCCCCAAATTCGTACACAATGCCGCTTCTTGCGGAGGGGTACCCAAGCGGTCAACGGGAGCAGACTGTAAATCTGCCGGCTCAGCCTTCGTAGGTTCGAATCCTACCCCCTCCAAGTGAATACGAAACCGGCTGCGGGTGTCGAGCGGGTGTAGCTCAATGGTAGAGCAGAAGCCTTCCAAGCTTAAGACGAGGGTTCGATTCCCTTCACCCGCTCCAGTTCGTCGGGCATTGCCCATGTAGCTCAGTGGTAGAGCACTCCCTTGGTAAGGGAGAGGTCACGTGTTCGATCCACGTCATGGGCACCAATCCTTCGCCGCGCCGTCGGCGGGCAGATTTGAAACGATAGGGGTCTTTCATGGCAAAAGCGAAGTTTGAGCGCACGAAGCCGCACGTGAATGTGGGCACGATCGGTCACGTGGACCATGGGAAGACGACGCTGACGGCGGCGCTGACCTCGGTGCTGTCGAAGTACTACGGAGGCGAGGCGAAGAAGTACGACGACATTGACGCGGCGCCGGAAGAGAAGGCTCGCGGGATCACGATCAACACCTCGCACGTCGAATACGAGACGGAGAAGCGCCACTATGCGCACGTCGACTGCCCGGGTCACGCCGACTACGTCAAGAACATGATCACCGGTGCGGCGCAGATGGACGGAGCCATTTTGGTGGTCTCGGCCGCCGACGGCCCGATGCCGCAGACGCGCGAGCACATCCTGCTGGCGCGCCAGGTGGGGGTGCCCTACATCGTCGTCTACATGAACAAATGCGACATGGTCGACGATCCCGAGCTCCTCGAGCTCGTGGAAATGGAAGTGCGCGAGCTGCTCTCCAAGTACGATTTTCCGGGTGACGAAGTGCCGGTGATCAAGGGCTCGGCGCTCAAGGCGCTCGAAGGCGACCAGAGCGAGATCGGTGAGCCCTCGATCCTGAAACTTGCCGAAGCGCTCGACACCTACATTCCCACGCCCGAGCGCGCCATCGACAAGCCCTTCCTCATGCCGATCGAAGACGTGTTCTCCATCTCTGGTCGCGGCACGGTGGTCACGGGCCGGGTCGAGCGCGGCATCGTCAAGGTGGGCGACG
>NZ_AUDR01000015.1:0-277070 GCF_000425565.1 Tepidiphilus margaritifer DSM 15129 | reverse complement strand
CCACGCCTTCCCATCCCGAACAGGACCGTGAAACGGCGCCGCGCCCATGATACTGGACCCCAACGTCCGGGAAAGTCGGTCAGCGTCAGACGAACCCCCTACCAAAACCCCCGCCACAAGCACACGGCGGGGGTTTTTGCGTCGACGATTGCGCTAATAAACTGCACTAACAAAAAAGCCCGCTTCAAGCGGGCTTCATGCATGCGTTTACCGAAACATCACACCCGGCGCTTGTATTCGCCAGTAGCCGTGTCGATTTCGATCTTGTCCCCGATCCCGACGAATGCCGGGACCATGAGCTCGTGGCCGGTCGGCTTGATGCGGGCGGGCTTCATCACCTTGCCGGAGGTATCACCGCGCACGGCCGGCTCGGTGTATTCCACTTCGCGCACCACGGAAGGAGGCAGCTCGACCGCGATCGCCTTGCCCTGGTAGAGCACCACTTCGCAGCTCATGCCGTCTTCGAGGTAAGGAAGGACGTTTTCCATGTTGTCCTTTTCCACCTCGTATTGGTTGAATTCCTCGTCCATGAACACGTACATCGGATCGGCGAAGTAGCTGTATGTGCACTCCTTGCGTTCGAGGATCACCGTGTCGAATTTCTCGTCGGCCTTGTACACGGCTTCGGTGGCGTTGCCCGTGAAGAGATTCTTCAGCTTCATCTTCACGACGGCCGCATTACGGCCGGATTTGTTGTATTCCGCCTTCTGGACGACGAAAGGTTCGTCCTTGATGAGGACGACGTTTCCGGCGCGCAGTTCCTGAGCTTGCTTCATCATGGGTGTGGTTCCCGTAGTTCCGTTGAAAATAAACGATCATTTTATCGCGTTTCTGGCGACGAAGTCGAGCAGCCGGGTGCAGAGGTCTTCTTGTAAGGCAAGACGCTGGGACCAGCGGTAGCAATGGGCTTGCCAGAGATCGCATCGTTGCCATAGACCATCCCAATCTTGCGGGGTTTCCTCGCCTCGATTGCTGCGCCGAAACAGGCGGCTGATCGCATCGTCGAGCGTCTCGGGCGCATCGGCGAGGTAGTGGTCGAGAAACGCGTCGAGCTTGAGCAGATGGGCATTTCGTTCCTGGCGATAGGGATGCCAGAGGAAAGGGCGGGCGCTCCATTGGGCGCGAACGAAAGAATCTTCGCCTCTTACCCAATTGAAATTGCTGCTCCACAGTAAGCGGTCGAAATCGTCCTGCGGCAGCATGGGCAAAGGGACGAAGCGTACCTGGGGGGCACCGGGAGGCGTAAGAATCTTGGCGTCGAGTTCGAGACCCGTGCGGGCGAGTGCTTGGCGCGGTTGTCCCGGGGGAACGAAGATCGTCGTCGTCAGAGGCTCGTGGGCGAGCCAGTCCAGGAAGGCACCGAGTTCGGCATCGGCATAGCAAAAAAGGGTGATGCGACGGGAGTCGATGGATTCGGCGTGGCCGAGCCGGGCGAGAAAGCGGCCGATCGCTTCCGGATCGCGCTGGAACCGATCTCGTGTTTCGAGAAGTAGCCGTTCGCGCAATAGTCCTCCGGTACGGGGAGTGAAACCGGGAACGAAGAACCAAGCGGTGAGTGGTAATCGAGGGTGGGGGGAGGGGAGACCATGGATCCCTTCCGCCCACGGTTCGGGGGTGAGGTGCTCCAGGTGGATCCAGCAGGGAGGGGGGCGTCGGCCGGCGAGCGTCTCGAGCCAGGGTTCGCCCAGACCACAACCGAAGGCTTCGAGTGCGACGTCGATTCGTTCGAGTGATTCGTGGTCACTCGCGGTCGGCCGTGGGCGATGCCAGCGACGCAGCGTGAGTTTGCCGCATTGCTGGACTTCTTTTTCAGGATGGACTTCCGGCGCGAAGGCGGCGAGGGTGTAAGGATCGTCGATCCAGAGAGTGACGTCTTGGCCGAAGTCGTCTCGAAGTTGGCGAGCGAGGCGCCAGGTGACACCGGCGTCGCCATAGTTGTCGATGACGGAGCAGAAGATGCCGAAGTGCATGGCGGCCCGAAAAAAATGGGAGTCTAGCCGCTCTTGCAGGTTCCGTGGCAGGTGTATAATGTTTTTTCAGGGATTTTTTGGTGACCTCGTGGTGAGGATGCAAAGATGCGTAAAGCAATGATGCGTTGGGTGCTGGCGACGGCGATGGGAGTGTCGTGTGCGGCCGCATGGGCCGAGGAAGAGGCGTTGCCCCAGCTCGATCTCGAGCTGCCCAGTGGCGTCTATCGGTGTGAGGAAGGAACCAAGCAGCTCGGTGTGGAACGGGTGCGCCAGGATAACGACAAGGTCGTGGTGCGTTGGGAAGGCAAGCGCTACACCTTGGCTCGAGACGTTTCCTTCTCGGGGCTGCCGCGCTACGAGGATCGGCAAAATGGCCTGTTGTGGGTCGACCTGCCGTGGAAGAGTGTGCTGCTAAATACCAAAACCGAGCGCCCGATGGCGGCCGATTGCGTCTATGCCCAAGGGGTCGATCCTTCGGTGCTCGATGCGCCGGTGAAAGTGGCCGCAGCCAAGGCGAAGAAAAAACCTGGCGTGAAACCGTCCAAGCCTGCGCCGCAGAAGACGGCCAAGGCAACGACCGCTTCGTCCAACTGAAACGATTCCCGTGTGCGGCGGGCGTGGCGTCGTCATGACGTCCGCCCGCCGTCGGTTTGATAGAATCTCGCTTTTTATTTCTCGAGGAGTGATCCATGGCCGTAGAGCGTACGCTGTCCATCATCAAACCCGATGCTGTCGCCAAGAATGTGATCGGCAAGATCTATCAACGCTTCGAGGAGGCTGGTCTCAAGATCGTCGCTGCGAAGATGGTGTGGTTGTCAGAAAAAGAGGCCGGCGCTTTCTATGCGGTGCACAAGGAGCGCCCCTTCTACAAAGACCTCGTCGCCTTCATGACTTCCGGCCCGGTGATGGTGCAGGTGCTCGAAGGCGAAAACGCGATCGCCAGGAATCGCGAGCTGATGGGAGCGACCGATCCGAAGAAGGCCGCGCCGGGGACGATCCGCGCCGATTTCGCCGATTCGATCGACGCCAACGCGGTGCACGGTTCCGATGCGCCCGAAACGGCCAGGGTGGAGATCGCTTTCTTCTTCCCCGAAATGAACATTTATTCACGCTGATTGGTCCACCCCGTCGGTGCCTCCTTGCCGACGGTTCGACGATGACCCCGACCAATCTGCTCGATTTCGATCTGCCCCAGCTCACCGACTGGATCCAGTCCCTCGGTGAGCGTCCTTTCCGTGCACGTCAAATCTTTCGCTGGATTCATCGCGAGGGCTGCGATGACTTCGCAGCGATGAGCGACGTGGCGAAGAGTCTGCGCGCCAAGCTCGCGGAGCAGGCGATCATCGCTGCGCCGCGCGTGCTGCGTGACAGCGTTTCGCGTGACGGCACGCGCAAGTGGTTACTCGACGTGGGTGGTGGTAACGCCGTGGAGACGGTGTTCATTCCCGAACGCTCGCGTGGCACGCTATGTATTTCTACTCAGGCCGGTTGCGCGCTCGAGTGTGCCTTCTGCTCCACGGGCAAGCAGGGATTCAACCGCAACCTCAGCACCGCCGAGATCCTGGGGCAGCTGTGGCTCGCCAACAGGCTGCTGGGTGCAGCCAAGGCCGAGGGCGATTGGGATACGACCGAAGGGCCGGACAACGGTCGGGTGGTGACCAACGTCGTGCTCATGGGCATGGGCGAACCGCTGGCCAATTTCGAGGCAGTAGTGCACGCTCTGCGCGTGATGCTCGATGATCATGGTTATGGTTTGTCGCGACGGCGGGTCACGGTATCGACTTCCGGAATCGTGCCGGCCATCGACCGCCTGCGCGAGCATTGTCCCGTGGCGCTAGCGGTGTCGCTGCATGCGCCCAACGATGCCTTGCGCGATCGGCTCGTGCCGATCAACCGCAAGTATCCTTTGCGCGAGTTGCTGGCGGCTTGCCAGCGCTATCTCGAGCGTGCGCCGCGTGATTTCATCACGTTTGAATATGTCTTGCTCGAAGGGGTCAATGACGCACCGGAGCATGCGCGTGAGTTGGTAACCTTGGTGCGTGACGTGCCCTGCAAGTTCAACTTGATCCCGTTCAATCCCTTTCCTGGGGCGCCGTTTGCGCGCCCCGATGAGGATCGAATCCGGCGTTTCGCCTCGATTCTCATGGAGGCGGGGCTGGTGACGACGACGCGCAAGACGCGCGGTGACGACGTGGCTGCCGCTTGTGGTCAGCTCGCCGGTCAGGTGCGTGACCGCACGCGCCGTTCCCGGCAAACGATGGGGATCGACCAAGGAGAAATGGTATGAAGCGAAGGATGCGATCGAGTTGGCTGCTGCTTGTGCTCGCCTTGTCGGGATGTGTGAACCAAGCCGTGCGTTCCGATACTGATGCCATGGATTCGAGCTACGTTCGGCCGCTGTTGGAGCGCAAGCCTGAGCGTCCGGAAGAAGTACGGGCCAAGGCGCACATCGATCTCGCGCTCGCCTACGTCGAGATCGGCCGCGTCGATGTGGCTTTGGATGAATTGCGTGCCGCTGCCGCCGAGGCCCCCGATTATCCCCCTCTGCATTACGCCTGGGGTGTGACGCACATGACCATCGGTGATCGGGTCCAGGCCGAGAGTGGCTTGAAACGCGCCTTGGCGGCGGCACCGCGAGACCCCGATTTCAATTATGCCTACGGCTGGTTTTTGTGTACAGGCCCTAACCCGGCGAGCGGCCTGCCGTACATCGAGCAGGTCGTGACCAATCCCTACTACGGCGGCAAGGCGCGTGCCTATGCCAACCTGGCTTGGTGCCAGGACATGACCGGGAACCGGGATGCCGCCCGTCGTAGCATCCAGGAGGCGATCCGGCTCGAGCCCCGCAACACCCTCGTCCTCTATCAGGCGGCCCGACTGGCCCAGCGTTGGGAGGAGTGGGACAAGGCTTCCGACTATCTGCAGCGACTGATGCGTGAGATCGACCCCGATCCTGCCGTGCTGTGGATGGCGCTCAATGTCGAGCGCAAGCGCGGCGATACGGTGGCTTTCGAGCAGTATGCCAAGAGGCTGAGGACGGATTTCCCCGATAGTCCCGAGGCTGAAAAGTTGCGGCAAGGAGCGTGGGAGCAGTGACACAGCAGCACGCGGAAGAGCCTCGCGCGGTCGGCGTGCAGCTGGCGCACGCGAGGATGCAGCAAGGGCGTACGGTCGCCGAGATGGCGCAACAGTTGAAACTGTTGCCGCGGCAGCTCGAAGCGCTCGAGGAAGGGCGATTCGAGGATCTGCCGGGACCAGTGTTTGTACGCGGCTTCGTGCGCAATTATGCCCGTGCCCTTGGTCTGGATCCCGAGCCCTTGCTCGAGATGCTCGGCGAGCAGGCCCGTGACAGGGAAGTGGTGCTCACGCCGGCTTCCAATGCCCAAGGGGTGATCAAGGTGCGCCGTTTCCGGCCTTGGCGGCTGATATGGCGCTATGTGTTGCCCATTCTCATCGTCGTGTTGATTGTTTCGGCATATTTCGACTGGTTTCGCATGCCCCCCCCCGTGGATCAGGAAAATGCGGCGGTATTGCTTCCGCCAGGTGAGCCCGAAGCCGGCGTGGCTGAAAAAGGCGAAAAGGCGGCATTGGAGTCGGAAGGAACGGACGAACGGGGGACTTCTGTCGGCAGTAACGGAGAAACGGGCGGTGCCGTAGTTCCTGCGCCGGCTCCCGTTGCCCCTTCGGCCGCGCCTACGCCCGCAGCAGAAGAGGAAAAAGCGGAACCTGCCGTACCGACCTTGCGCTTGTCCGCTTCGGGACGCTCATGGGTCGAAGTGCGGGACGCCAAAGGCACGGTGCTTCTTTCTCGCGTCCTCTCGGCTGGGGAGCGAGCGGAAGTGTCCAGCGAGCCGCCCTTGAACGTGGTGGTGGGCAACGCCCCGGTGGTCGAGATCGAGTTCCAGGGACATCCCGTGGACGTGAAACACGCCGCCAAGAACGGTGTGGCCAAGTTGCGTCTGCAATGAGAACGGGGAAGGACATGACGAAGCAGGAGACTCGGCTGCCGGAGGACGACGAACCTCGTAGTGGACCTGCACCACGTCGTCCGACGCGACAGGTGCGGGTGGGGAACGTGACGATCGGCTCGAGCGCGCCCATCGTCGTGCAGTCCATGACCAATACCGCGACGACCGAGGTCGAATCGACGGTGCGTCAGGTGTTGGCGCTCGCCCGGGCCGGTTCCGAGCTGGTGCGGCTCACGGTCAATGACGAGGCGGCCGCGCGCGCGGTGCCCGAGATCCGCGCGCGCCTGTTGCGCGCCGGTTGCACGGTGCCGCTGGTGGGCGACTTCCATTACAACGGTCACCAGCTGCTGCGCGAGTATCCGGCCTGCGCCGAGACGCTGGACAAATGGCGCATCAACCCGGGCAACGTCGGACAGGGAGAGAAACGCGACCGGCGTTTCGCCGAGATCGTCGAACTCGCCTGCCGTTACGACAAGCCCGTGCGCATCGGGGTGAATTGGGGCAGCCTCGACCCGGCCGTGCTCGCGCGTCTCATGGACGAGAATGCCCGGCGCGCGCGGCCTTGGTCGGCAGGGGCGGTGATGCGCGAGGCGCTCGTGACGTCTGCCCTCGAATCGGCGGCGCTCGCCGAGCGCTACGGTCTTCCTGGCGATCGCATCGTGCTCTCGGCCAAGGTCTCGAGCGTGCAGGATCTCATCGCCGTCTATCGCTTGCTCGCGCAGCGCTGTGATTATCCGCTGCACCTGGGCCTTACCGAGGCGGGCATGGGCAGCAAGGGCATCGTCGCCTCTACTGCGGCGTTGGCGGTGTTGCTGCAAGAAGGGATCGGCGACACCATCCGCGTCTCCCTCACGCCTGCGCCGGGGGGTGAGCGTACCGAGGAAGTGGTGGTGGCGCAGCAGGTCCTGCAGACCATGGGGCTGCGGGCGTTCACGCCGATGGTGACGGCCTGCCCCGGATGCGGGCGTACGACTTCCTCTTTTTTTCAGGAGTTGGCCGAATCGACTCAGTCCTACGTGCGCGCGCGCATGCCCGAATGGCGCGAGCGTTATGACGGGGTGGAGCAGCTGACGCTGGCCGTGATGGGCTGCGTCGTCAATGGCCCGGGTGAATCCAAGCATGCCCACATCGGCATCTCTCTGCCGGGCACGGGCGAGGCGCCGGCCGCCCCCGTTTTCGTCGACGGGCAGAAGGTGGCCACGCTGCGTGGTCCGGACCTCGCCGCGCAGTTCCACGCCATGATCGAAGCCTATGTGGCGCGGCGTTTTCCACCGAAGGTCCCGCAACACGACGAGGAAGCATGAGCGCAACGAAATTGCAGGCGGTGCGTGGGATGAACGACATCCTGCCGCCCGAATCCGATTGGTGGGAAGAATTCGAGGAGCGGGTGCGCACCTGGGCGCGCGCCTATGGTTATCGCCCCATTCGCACGCCCATCGTCGAGCCGACGGCGCTCTTCAAGCGTGCCATCGGCGAGGTGACCGACATCGTCGAGAAGGAGATGTATTCCTTCGAGGACGTGCTGAACGGCGAGCACCTGACGTTGCGTCCCGAGGGGACGGCGGGCTGCGTTCGCGCGGTGATCGAGCACAACCTCCTCTTTCAAGGGCCGCAGCGGCTCTATTACCTGGGCCCGATGTTCCGCCACGAGCGGCCGCAGAAAGGGCGTTACCGGCAGTTCCACCAGGTCGGCATCGAAGCGCTCGGCTTTGCCGGTCCCGACATCGACGCCGAGCTCATCCTCATGGGCGCGCGCCTGTGGGACGAGCTGGGATTGCAGGACGTGCGGCTCGAGATCAATTCCCTGGGCTCGAGCGAGGAGCGCGCCGCGCACCGTCGGGCCTTGGTCGAGTACTTCCGGGCACGCTACGACGAACTCGACGAGGACGGTAAACGGCGCCTCGAGCGCAATCCGCTGCGTATCCTGGATTCGAAGAATCCGGCGATGCAGGAACTCATCGAGGGGGCACCGCGTCTGTTGGATTTCCTTGGCGAGGAGTCGAGGGCGCACTTCGAGCGGGTGCTCTCCCTCATCGAGGCCGCGGGCGTGCCGTACCGCATCAACCCGCGGCTGGTGCGGGGGCTGGATTACTACAACCGCACCGTCTTCGAATGGGTGACCCCGCGGCTCGGGGCGCAGGCGACGATCTGCGCAGGTGGCCGCTACGACGGCCTCATCGAGCAGCTCGGTGGCAAGCCCGCGCCTGCGGCCGGCTTTGCCATCGGCGTGGAGCGCTTGCTGTTGCTGTGGCAGATGAGCGGCGGCAACGTCGTGCCCAAGGTGCCTGACGTCTATGTCGTGCATCAGGGCGAGCGCGCCGAGGCCGTGGCATTCCAACTCGCCGAGCGTCTGCGCGATTTGGGGCTCGACGTGGTATTGCACTGCGGCGGTGGCAGCTTCAAGAGCCAGATGAAGAAAGCGGACGCGAGTGGCGCGGCGCTGGCCTTGATCCTGGGTGAGGACGAGGTCGACAGCGGTACGGTGGGGCTCAAGCCCTTGCGCCAGGAGGCGCCGCAGCAGCGGGTAGCGATCGAAGCCTGCGAAGACGCGGTGATGCAATGGCTCTACGGCCAGGAGGAAGGCGATGGCGCTTGACTTGCAGGAACAGGAACAGATCGACGAACTCAAGACCTGGTGGCAGATGTATGGCCGCTGGGTGACGATTGTCATCCTCGTGGCGGCGCTCGTCTCCTTGGGCTGGAACGGATGGCGCTGGTGGCGCCAGCACCAGGCGCAGGAGGCAGCGCGCATCGAGGCGGAACTGGAAGAAGCGCTGTCGCGCGGCGAACTGCCGCAGGCGCGTGCCGCGGCGCAGCGTCTGCGGGAATCGCGTGCCAACCCCACGCTTGCCGATCTCTCCGGCTTGAAACTCGGCCATGAACTGTGGCAGAAGGGGGATCGTGCGGCAGCCCGGGAAGAGCTGCGGCACGTGGCTGACCAGGGTTCCGAACCCTACCTGCGCGATCTGGCGCGGCTGCGCGAGGCGGCGGTGTTGCTCGATTCGGGTTCGGCTCAGGAAGCGTTCGAGCGGCTCGCGGCCGCACCGGTGCCGGAACTCGCGGCGCGCTATGAGGAGGCGCGGGGTGATGCGCTCGCGGCGCTCGGACGGATCGAGGAGGCGCGGGCGGCCTATCAGCGTGCCCTCGACCAAGGGGCGGATCCCGCTTGGCGCGAACTCGTCGAACTCAAGCGCGACGGGTTGGGGGGCTGAGCATGAAAGATCGTTCCCCCCGTGTCGCTGCGCGCCTGCTGGCGCTTTTGGCCGTCGCGACGCTTGTCGCCGGATGTTCTTCCCTCAACCCCTTCTCGCGCAAGGGGCCTCAGGTCGCGCCTCTGCCGCCGCTCGTCAGTCCCGTGGAGGTGACGATCACCGCGCAGACCAAAGTCGGATCCAGCGAGGGACTCTTCCTCACCCCCGCCGTTCTCGACAACGAGGCGATCGTTGCGGGCGGCGACGGGCGCGTCCTGCGCTGGAATGGCGGCGTGCGCTGGGAGGCGAAGCTCGAAGAGGGCATCATCGCCGGGGTGGGTTCGGACGAGCGCCTCGCCGTGGTCGTCACGCGCAAAGGGGATGCCGTGGCGTTTGCCGTCGACGATGGCGCGGTGCGCTGGCGCCATCCGCTCAAGGCCGACGTGATCACGCCGCCTTTGGTGGCGAGCGGCCTCGTCGTGGTGCGTACGGCCGATTATCGCCTCATCGCGCTCGATGCGCGCGATGGCAAGGAGCGCTGGGTCTATCAGCGCAACCTGCCGCCTTTGTCCCTGCGTCAGTCGGCCCCGCTGGTGAGCGCCGGCAATGCCATCGTCGCAGGTTATCCCGGGGGGACCATCGCCGTGCTCGACCCGCGCAGCGGCGCGCCGCTCTTCGAGCTGACGGTGGCTTCGCCCAAGGGGGCGACCGAGATCGAACGGCTCACCGATGTGGTCGGGCCGCCGCTGGTAGCCCGTCAGGAGGTGTGCGCCGCTGCCTATCAGGGGCGCGTGGCCTGCTTCGACGGGCGAACCGCCGAGACGATCTGGGCCAAGGATCTTTCCAGCCGCACGGGAATCGACCGTGACTATCGCTACGTCGTGGTCACCGCCGACAACGACGACGTGGTTGCGCTCGATGCCTACTCCGGCAAAGAACAGTGGCGTACGGGTGGTTTCTCTTGGCGCCTGCTGACGCGCCCCCTCATTCTCGGAGACTGGGTGCTCGTGGGCGATCGCGAAGGCTATGTCCATGCGCTTGATCGCAACGACGGCCGCATCCGCGGCCGGGTGCGCGTCGGCTCCGGACCCATCCTCGTCGAGCCGCGCGCCATCGGCCCCAACCGGGCGGTGGTGCAGAATACCGACGGGACGGTGGCCATCGTGGAGGTGCATTGATGGCGGTACTGCCCACCGTCGTGCTCGTCGGGCGGCCCAACGTCGGCAAGTCCACCCTGTTCAACCGGCTCACGCAGAGCCGCGACGCGCTCGTGGCCGACGTGCCGGGGCTGACGCGCGACCGGCGCTATGGCCAGGGCAGGCTCGGTCCGCGGCCTTATCTGGTCGTCGATACCGCCGGATTCGATCCGACGAGCAAGGAAGGGATCACGCGCGAGATGGCGCGCCAGGCCGAGCAGGCGATTCGCGAGGCCGACGTCCTCCTCTTCCTCGTCGATGGGCGCGCCGGTCTCACCGCGCACGATCGGGATATCGCCGACTACCTGAGGCGGCTCGGTCGCCCCGTGCGACTGGTGGTCAATAAAACCGAGGGGATGCGAGGGGAGATCGCCACGGTCGAATTCCACGCCCTGGGGCTGGGCGATCCCATGGCCATCTCGGCGGCGCACGGCGAGGGCGTGCGCCAGATGATCGCCGAAGTGCTGGCCGATTTCCCCGAGGACGAAGAAGTCGCACCGCCCCAGGACGAGGACGTGCCGCGTGTGGCGGTGGTCGGCCGCCCCAATGTGGGCAAGTCGACCCTCATCAACGCCCTCCTGGGCGAGGAACGGCTCATCGCCTACGATCTGCCCGGGACGACGCGGGATGCGATCGAAGTGCCGTTCGTGCGGGGCTCGCGCCGCTACGTGCTCGTCGACACGGCCGGCGTGCGCCGCAAGGGGCGAGTCACCGAAGCGGTGGAGAAGTTTTCGGTGATCAAGACCATGCAGGCGGTGGAGCAGGCCAACGTTGCCGTGCTCGTGCTCGACGCGACGCAGGGGATCGCCGATCAGGACGCGCACTTGGGGGGATTCATCCTCGAGACTGGTCGCGCGCTCGTGATTGCGGTGAATAAATGGGATGCCGTCGACGACTACCACCGTAGTCTGGTGAAGACGCAGCTTGCCAGCAAATTGGGATTTCTCTCGTTCGCGCGCACCGTTTTTCTCTCGGCGGTGCAAGGACGAGGGCTGGAGCCGCTCCTCAAGGCCGTGGACGAAGCCTACGCCGCCGCGTTTGCCAAGCTGCCCACACCGCAGCTCACCCGGGTGCTGCAGGAGCTGGTGAAACGTCAGGCGCCGCCTCGCCACGGGCTTTTTCGTCCCAAGCCGCGCTATGCACATCAGGGGGGGAGCAACCCCCCGGTGATCGTCATCCACGGCAACGCGCTCGAGCATCTGCCCAAATCCTACCGGCGCTATCTCGAGCATGGTTTCCTCGAAGCCTTCCGTTTGCGCGGCACGCCGCTCAAGCTCGAATGGCGCACTTCGGAAAACCCCTACGTGAAACGCAGCGATTGAACGGCTGCTGCGCAAAGCCGGCGCGACTGTGCTATCGTTGTCCGCGGTTCCGCACCGCTTTTTTTTCCTCGATCAAATCCACAACACGAAAGGCCACGACATGAGCAACAAAGCCTTGCAACTGCAAGACCCCTTCCTCAACCTGCTGCGCCGCGAGCACGTTCCGGTGGCGATCTACCTCGTCAACGGCATCAAGCTGCAAGGACACATCGAGTCTTTCGACCAATATGTCGTCCTGCTCAAGAACACCGTCACACAGATGGTGTATAAACACGCCATTTCCACCGTCGTGCCTTCGCGCCCGGTGACGCTGCGCGAAGTCCACGAGGACGAGCAGCCGGAACAATGACGGATCTTGGGGAACGCCGGTACGTTTCGGACGTCTCACCGACGTTGCTTTTCTGAAGGAATCCCCCATTGTTCGAACGTCCGCAACGCGGCGAGCAAGCCGTGCTCGTCCAGCTCGATCTCGGTCAGGGGGCGCTCGCCGAGCGCCTCTCCGAATTGCAACTTCTGGTGGAAAGCGCCGGGGCCGACGTGGTCGGCGTGGTGCGCGGCCGCCGTCCCCGGCCCGATCCGGCGTTCTTCGTCGGTCGCGGCAAACTCGAAGAAGTGCGCAGCGCCATCGTTCAGGGGCAGGGCGACCTAGTCGTCTTCGATCATACGCTCTCGCCGGCACAGCAGCGCAACCTCGAACGCGAGTTGCAGTGTCGGGTGATCGATCGCAATGCCCTCATCCTCGACATTTTCGCGCAGCGCGCCCGCAGTCACGAAGGCAAGCTCCAGGTCGAGCTCGCCCAGCTCGAATACCTTTCCACGCGCCTCGTGCGCGGCTGGACTCACCTCGAGCGCCAACGCGGAGGTATCGGTCTGCGCGGCCCGGGTGAGACCCAGTTGGAGACCGACCGCCGGCTCCTGGGCATTCGCGTCAAGCAACTGAAAAGCCGACTCGAGCGGCTGGAACGTCAGCGCACCACGCGCCGGCGAGCGCGCAACCGTCGTGGCGTGCCACAGGTTTCGCTCGTGGGCTACACCAACGCGGGCAAATCGACGCTCTTCAATGCACTCACCAAAGCCGGCACCTATGCCGCCGACCAGCTCTTCGCCACGCTCGATACCACCTCGCGCCGTATCTGGCTGCCGGAAGTGGGCGAAGTCGTGCTCTCGGACACCGTCGGTTTCATCCGTGACCTGCCACACGACCTGGTGGCGGCCTTTCACGCCACGCTCGAAGAGGTGGCCGAGGCCGATCTGCTGCTGCATGTGGTCGATGGGGCGAGCGAGGACCGCGAGGCGCAGCGTAGCACGGTGGAGTCAGTACTTGCCGAGATCGGGGCCCAAGATGTACCGAGACTGGAAGTACTCAACAAGATCGACCTGCTCGCCGAGGTCCCGGCCGAGCTGAGCGACGAGTGTGGTAGCATTCGCCGGGTCTGCGTCAGCGCGCGCACCGGTGCCGGGATGGACGCCTTGCGCATGGCGCTCGCTTCCCGTTTGCGTGCGCTGTTGCCGACAGCTGCCGCTGAATCACGAGACGAGGAACTCCATGTCACTGAATGATCCCCGCTGGGGCGATCGCGACGACGAATCCGACGAAGAGGTGCGACGACGGGAGACACGCCCCGGGCGTCCGCCCCAGGGCGAAGGCCCGCCCGACCTCGAGGAAGTATGGCGCAAGTTCAACGAGCGACTTTCGGTGCTCTTCGGTGGTCGTGGGGGTAGAGCGGGCGGTTCAGGGAGCAACGAGCCGCTCGATCCCAGGCGAGTCGGTAAGAGTGCCGTCTTGCTCGTGACCATTGCCCTCGCGCTGTGGCTGCTCTCCGGTTTCTACAAAGTCGATGCCAACGAGCGCGCCGTGGTCTTGCGCTTCGGCCGCTACGTCGAGACGAGCGAGCCGGGCCTGCGCTGGCGCCTGCCTTACCCCATCGAGCGCCATGAGATCGTCGATCTCACCGGCGTGCGCACCGTCGAGGTCGGCTACCGTGGCACCGACCGCAACAAGGTGCTGCGTGAATCCCTCATGCTCACCGACGACGAAAACATCGTTTCGATCCAGTTCGCGGTGCAATACGTGCTCAAATCTCCCGAAGACTATCTCTTCCGCGACCGTGCGCCCGACGAGAGCGTCAAGCAGGCCGCCGAGAGCGCCATGCGCGAGATCGTCGGCAAATCCAAGATGGACTACGTCCTCTACGAAGGGCGCGAGGACATTGCCGTACGCACGCAGGAGTTGATGCAGTCCATGCTCGACCGCTATCGTACCGGGGTGCAGGTGGTGCGCGTCACCCTGCAAAACGCCCAACCGCCCGAGCAGGTGCAGGCGGCGTTCGACGACGCGGTCAAGGCCGGGCAAGATCGCGAGCGCCTGCGCAACGAGGGGGAAGCCTACGCCAATGCGGTGATCCCGCGGGCTCGCGGTACCGCCGCACGCCTGCTGGAAGAAGCCAACGCCTACAAAGGCAAGGTCGTGGCCCAGGCCACGGGCGATGCCGCGCGCTTCACCCAGATCCAACAACAATACCGCCAAGCCCCGGCAATCACGCGCGAACGTCTCTATCTCGAAACGATGCAGCAGATCTTCACCAACACGAGCAAGGTGCTGGTCGACGCGCCGGCGCACAACAACCTCATGCTGTTGCCGCTTGATCGCTTGCTATCCCGCTCCGGCTCTGCGGTGGCGCCGACGACTACCCGCCAAGGTCCCAGCACCGGCGACGGCAGCGCCGAGGCCGCGGCCGAATCGGGCGGGCGCAAGGAGCAGCGGGATGCTCCGCGCGACGAACTGCGCGATCGTGAGCGGGGGAGCCGATGATGCAGGCAAGGATCGCTACGATAGTCGGAATATTGTTACTGGTGGCCGCGGTCGCCTCGATGTCACTTTTTACCGTCGATCAGCGCCGCTATGCCATGGTGCTTCAATTCGGTGAGGTCAAGGCCGTCGTCACCGAACCGGGCCTGCACGTGAAACTGCCGCTGGTGCAGAACGTGCGCCAGTTCGACCGGCGGCTCCTGACCATCGACACGCCCGAACCGGAGCGTTTCATCACCTCCGAGAAGAAAAACGTGCTGGTGGATCACTTCATCAAGTGGCGTATCGTCGACCCGCAGCAGTATTACATCACCATGGGCGGGGACGAGACGCGCGCCCGCACGCGGCTGCTGCAGACGGTCAATGCCACGCTGCGCGAGGAATTCGGGCAGCGTACGGTGCACGATGTCGTCTCCGGCGAGCGCGACAAGGTCATGGAGATCGTGCGCACCAAGACCGACCGTGACGCGCGCACGTTCGGTGTCGAGATCGTCGATCTGCGCCTGAAACGCGTCGATCTGCCGGCAGAGGTGTCCGAGTCGGTCTACCGGCGCATGGAGGCCGAACGCAAGCGCGTGGCCAACAACCTGCGCTCCGAGGGCGCGGCGATCGCCGAGCGCATCCGCGCCGATGCCGACCGGCAAAGCGAGCTGATCATCGCCGAGGCTTATCGCGAGTCGCAGCGTATCAAGGGCGAAGGGGATGCCGAAGCAACGCGCATTTTCAACGAAGCCTACGGGCGCGACCCCGATTTCTTCAGCTACTACCGCAGTCTGGAAGCCTACCGCGAAAGCTTTTCCCGACGCGACGACGTGCTCGTCGTCGATCCGGGTTCGGCCTTCTTCAAGTACTTCAAGGCGCCCCAGTCGGCCGGCGGTCGCTGAGCAGTCCCCGGCGAAGCGACATGTCCGAAGTCTTCTGGAAAGCGCTCGGCTTGATGCTGGTGTTCGAAGGACTGATGCCTTTCCTTGCGCCGCACGCCTGGCAGCAGACTCTGCGGCGCTTGGCTGAGCTGCCGCCGGAGCGTCTGCGCTGGTTCGGCGGCGCAGCCGTCGTGCTGGGGCTCGCCATCGTGAACGACATTCTGTGAGGCCATCCATGCGTTGGGTCTTGCCCGACTATCTGCGTGATGAACTGCCGCCGGCGGCGGAACACCTCGAGCGCTTGCGCCGCGAGCTGCTCGATCTCTTCCGTCTGCATGGTTACCAGCTCGTCGCTCCGCCGCTCATCGAATTCCTCTCTTCGCTCATCGTGGGGGGAGGGGAAGATTTGCGGCTGCGCACCTTCGAGCTCACCGACCAGCTGAGCGGTCGGACGTTGGGCGTGCGCGCCGACATCACACCCCAGGTGGCGCGCATCGATGCGCATCTGCTCAATCGGCGCGGCGTCACGCGTCTGTGCTACTGTGGTCCGGTGCTGCACACGCTGCCGGCCTCGCTCACCGCCACGCGCGAGCCATTGCAACTCGGCGCCGAGCTCTACGGCCATGCCGGCGTGGAAGCCGACATCGAGATCATCCGTTTGTTGGCCACGGCGCTCGAACGGGCGCGCCTGCCGGCGGTGCGCATCGACGTTGGCCACATGGGGCTTTTCCGGGCGCTCACCGAAGGGGTTGCGCCCGAGCGCGCCGAAGCCCTCTTCGAATTGCTGCAGGCAAAAGATTCCGCCGGGCTCGAGGAAGCACTTGCCGAGATGGAGGATACGCTCGATGCCGAGCGTGCCGCTTCCCTGCGTGCCCTGCCTGGGCTCTATGGGGGTGTCGAAGTGCTCGCCGCGGCCAGGGAGCGGCTCGCGCCGCTGCCGGCAGTGGTGCGGGCGCTCGAAGAGCTCGAAGCGCTCGCTGCGGCGCTCGCCGACTTGCCGCTAGGGTTCGATTTGGCCGATCTGCGCGGCTATTACTATCACTCCGGCGTGATGTTCGCCGCCTACGGTGCCGACCACCCCTCGGCACTCGCTTTGGGCGGGCGTTACGACGGGCTCGGCGCGGCCTTCGGGCGGGCTCGGCCGGCGACGGGATTTTCGATCGATTTGCGTGAGCTCATCGCCCGTCTGCCACTCGCTCCCTTGCCGGGCGCCATCCTCGCGCCCGCGGTGGGCGATGAGGCGCTGGAGGCGGTGGTGGCCCAGTTGCGTGAGGCAGGGCAGTCAGTGGTGCGGGAATTGCCGGGACATCCGCTCGAAGAATGGCGTGAGGCCGGCTGCGACCGGCGTCTCGTGCAGCGTGCCGGGCATTGGGTCGTGGAACCGTTGTGATCGTAAAAGGAAGGGCTGATGGCTAAGAACGTGGTCGTCGTCGGGACGCAGTGGGGCGACGAAGGCAAGGGCAAGATCGTCGACTGGCTCACCGACAACGCTCAGGGCGTGGTGCGCTTTCAGGGTGGACACAACGCCGGGCATACCTTGGTGGTGGGCGAGCGTGAGTACAAGCTCAACCTCGTTCCCTCGGGGATCGTGCGCGATGGGGTGGCCTGTTTCATCGGCAATGGGGTAGTGCTCGACGTGCACCACCTCCTCTCCGAGATTCGGGCGTTGGAGACTGGTGGCATCGAAGTGCGCTCGCGCTTGCGTGTGAGCCCCGGCTGCCCCTTGATCCTGCCCTATCACGTCGCGCTCGACCGGGCGCGCGAGGCGGCGCGTAGCGCCGGCGACAAGATCGGCACCACGGGCAAGGGTATCGGCCCGGCCTACGAGGACAAGGTAGCCCGTCGCGCGATCCGACTCTACGATCTCTTCCGTCCCGAGCAATTCCGTACCAAGCTCGAGAGCAACCTCGCCTGGTACAACTTCGTGCTCACGCAGGCTTTCCACGCCGAGCCGCTCGAGTTCGAGCCGATCTACGAGCAGGCGCTCGCCGATGCGAAAGAAGTTTTGCCGCTGATCACCGACGTCTCCGCCCGACTCTACGAGATCAACAAGGCGGGCGGCAATCTGCTCTTCGAAGGGGCGCAGGGGACGCTGCTCGACATCGACCACGGCACGTATCCTTTCGTCACCTCCAGCAACTGCGTCGCCGGCCAAGCCGCCGCCGGTGCCGGCTTGGGGCCGGGGCGGCTGCACTACGTGCTCGGCATCACCAAGGCGTATTGCACCCGGGTGGGCGGGGGGCCTTTCCCCACGGAACTGGACATCGACACCGAGGGCACCCCAGGCTGGCAGATGTCGATCAAGGGACGTGAATTCGGCACCGTCACCGGCCGCAAGCGGCGCTGCGGCTGGCTGGATCTGGCCGCGCTCAAGCGCTCCATCATCATCAACGGCGTCTCGGGCCTGTGTATCACCAAGCTCGACGTGCTCGATGGCCTCGGGGAGCTGAAACTGTGCATCGGTTATGAACTCGACGGCGAACGGCGCGAATTGCTGCCGATGGGAGCCGATGAGGTCGCCCGTTGCGTTCCCGTCTACGAAACGCTGCCCGGCTGGCGCGAGAGCACCTTCGGGGCGCGCCGTTGGGAAGACCTCCCCTACGAGGCCCGTGCTTATCTGCACCGCATCGAGGAATTCTGCGAGATCCCGATCGACGTGATCTCGACCGGCCCCGAACGCGACGAGACCATCCTGCGCCGTCATCCTTTCGGTGCCTGAAACCGTTTTTCTTCGGACGTGCTACAGTGAGAAAGCCCCGTGAGGGGCTTTCGATCATGCGAACCACGAAAAAGGAGGAAACCGATGAAACTGTATTTCTCGCCCGGCGCCTGTTCACTGTCACCCCACATCGCCTTGCGTGAGGCCGGCGTCGTGCCCGAGCTGGTGCGGGTGGATCTGACCACGAAGAAACTTGCAGATGGCGGTGATTATCTGGCGATCAATCCCAAGGGTTACGTTCCGGCGCTGCAGCTCGATGATGGGACTCTCCTCACCGAAGGGCCGGCGATTCTCATCTACATCGTGCAGAATCTGGCGCGCACGCCCATCGGACCCAAAGATGGCATGGGCTTGGTGCGGCTTATCGAGTGGCTCAATTTCATTGCTACCGAGATTCATAAAGGATTCGGCCCGTTGTTCCGTCCCAATTGTCCCGACGAGTGGAAGACCGTCGTGAAGGAGAACTTGCTCAAGCGTCTGCATTGGGTGGACGGACAGCTTGCCCAGAGGCCGTGGCTGCTGGGGGAAGAATTCTCGGTCGCCGACGTCTATCTCTACGTGTGCTCGCGCTGGACGGCCTTCGCGAAGATCGATCTCGCGGCGTTTCCGGCACTTGCCCGTTTCGCCGACAAAATGGCCCAACGTCCGGCGGTACAGGCAGCAATCGAAGCCGAAGGGCTCAAGCGGTAAGACACTGGGTGTTTGCCCGCGTGAAAAAGCCGCCCGAAGGCGGCTTTTTCCGTATTTCAGGGATAGAGCACGGGATAGTCCAGGTAGCCTTTCTCGCCCCCCGTATAAAAGGTGGAAGGATCGGGTGTGTTGAGCGGAGCGCTGCGGCGGAAACGTTCGACCAGATCGGGATTGGCGATGAAGAGTTGCCCGAACGAGATCATGTCGGCCTCGCCGCGTGCGATCGCCGCGTTGGCCGTCTCGAACGTATATCCGCCGTTCGTCATATAGACGGTCGGCCACAGGGGGCGCAGCAATTTCAAGTCGAAGGCGGGGCCGGCTACCCCCGGCGCCTCCTTACCCATTTCGGTGATATGCAGATAGCCGAGCTTGAATTCGCCCAACGCCTTGACGACATAGGAAAACGTCGCTTCGGGGTTGGAATCGCGCATGTCGTTGAACGGTTGCAGTGGCGAGAGGCGCACCCCCACGCAGCCGCGATCCCATACGCCGAGCACGGCCTCGGTCACTTCCATGAGGAAACGGGCGCGGTTGGCGATGGAGCCGCCGTAGGCGTCAGTGCGGCGGTTGCTGCCGTCACGCAGGAACTGGTCGATGAGGTACCCGTTGGCGCCGTGGATCTCCACGCCGTCGAAACCGGCCGCCTTGGCGTTTCGCGCCGCCTGGGCGTAACGTTCGATGGTTTCCTCGATTTCTTGCAGGCTCATGGCGCGCGGGGTGACGAAGGGTTTGCTGCCGCTGGGCGTATAGGTCTCGCCACGGGCGGCGATCGCGGAAGGACCGATGGGCTGCAAGCCGCCGTTGACCTCGGGATGGGCCACCCGGCCGCAGTGCCACAATTGAGCGAAGATGCGCCCGCCACGAGCGTGCACCCCGTCAGTGACGGCTTTCCACCCCTGGATTTGGGCCGGCGTGAAGATGCCGGGCGTGTTGGGATAAGCGAATCCCTCCTGGGAGATGATCACCCCTTCGCTGATGATGAGGCCGGCGCTGGCGCGTTGGGCATAGTAGCGAACCATCATGTCGGTGGGCACGCCGTCGGCGCTGGCGCGGTTGCGCGTCATCGGCGCCATGGCGATGCGGTTGGGCAGGGTATAGGGTCCCACGACGATGGGGGTGAAAAGATCGATTTTTTCGGTCATCGACGGCTCCTTTGATCGAGTGGATGAAGTGCTCGATCAGTATAGGACGCCGACGGGCAGGGCATCATGGCAGACCGTCATTGAAGGAGGGCGGAATGGGAGTAGGGAAATGAAAAAAGCACCACGATGCGGTGCTTTTTTGATGGTGCCCAGAAGAGGACTCGAACCTCCACGCCTTGCGGCACTGGTACCTGAAACCAGCGCGTCTACCAATTCCGCCATCTGGGCGACGAGATGCGTTATTATAAGCACGCGGCGCGCGTTGTCAACGCCATTTCGGCGTGGGCGGGTGCCGCATGATGAATATGCAAGGACTTCTGATTCTCGATGAGCAAAACTTCAAAGAACAAGCCGCGGACTCCTTCCGCTGATCCCGCTCCTTCCTCCCCCCGCCGCCGGCGAACTCCGGCCTTGCTGTCTGCCTCTTCGACCGAAGCACCGGCGTCGGCGCCTCCGGCTCGTGCCGAATCTGCAACCGTGCCGGCGATCGAGGTGAGCGAGCGCCGCCGCCAGGATCCTTTCTTTGCCCGCGAGGCGACCAAGTACGGGCATCCTTTGCCCAGTCGGGAATACGTCCTCCAGGTGCTTGCCGAGGCTGGCCGTCCCATGCCTTGGAGCGAACTCGTGGAGGCGCTCGACATCGCCCCGCACGAGTATGAGCTCTTCGAACGGCGGCTGCGCGCGATGGAGCGCGATGGCCAGATCCTGCGCAACCGCCGCGGCGCCTATCTCCTGCCGGAGAAGGCCGACCTCATCCGCGGCCGCGTGCAGGGCCATCCCGACGGCTTCGGTTTCGTGATCCGCGACGACGGCGGCGAGGACATCTTCCTCGGGCCCAAGGAAATGCGCCAGGTACTGCACGGCGACCGGGTGATCGTGCGCATCGCCGGCACCGACCGCCGCGGCCGGCCCGAAGGCAAGATCGTGGAGGTGCTCGAACGCGCCAACCAGAAAGTGGTCGGACGCGTACTCGTCGAGCACGGCGTCACTCTGGTGGTGCCCGAGGACAAGCGTATCGCCCAGGACATCCTCGTCGCGCCGGGGGGTAAAAAGGCCAAACCGGGGCAGGTGGTGGTGGTCGAGCTCATCGAGCAGCCCACGAAGTACGCCCAGCCGATCGGGCGGATCGTCGAGATATTGGGCGATTACGACGATCCCGGCATGGAGATCGAGATTGCGTTGCGCAAGTTCGACTTGCCGTTCGAATGGCCGCGCGAAGTGCGCGAGGAGACGCGCCGCTTGCCCGATACGGTGCGCCGTAAGGACGTCTCCGGGCGGGTGGACCTGCGCGAATTGCCTCTCGTGACCATCGACGGCGAGACGGCCAAGGATTTCGACGACGCCGTCTATTGCGAACCGCAGGGCAAAGGGTTCCGGCTGATCGTGGCGATCGCCGACGTGTCCCACTATGTGCACCCCGGCTCGGCGCTCGATGCCGAGGGCTTCAATCGCGGCAACTCGGTCTATTTTCCGCGCCGGGTCATTCCCATGCTGCCGGAGAAGCTGAGCAACGGCCTGTGCTCGCTCGTGCCGCACGAAGATCGGCTGTGCATGGCCTGCGACATGATCGTGAGCGCCTCGGGCAAGGTGCAGCGCTACCGTTTCTACCCGGCAGTGATGAATTCCCACGCCCGCCTCACCTACACCGAGGTCGCCGCCGCCCTCTATGAGGGCAAGGAAGAGGCCCGGACGAAGCTTGCCGAGCTCCTGCCGCACCTGCAGCATCTCGACGCCGTTTTCCGGGCGCTTTTGAAAGCGCGGCGCCAGCGTGGGGCGATCGACTTCGAGACGGTGGAGACGCGCATTGAGTTCGACGAGAACGGCAAGATCGCGCGCATCGTGCCCGAGGTGCGCACCGACGCGCACCGCCTCATCGAAGAATGCATGCTGGCAGCCAACGTCTGCGCCTCCGAGTTCCTTGCCGAACACGAACATCCCACGCTCTACCGCGTGCATGAGCCACCGGCGCCGGAGAAAGTCGCGGCGCTGCGCGAGTTCCTCGCCGGGTTCGGCATCGAGCTGCCCGGCGGCGACGAGCCCTCCCCGAAGGACTACGCCAAGGTGCTGGAGCAGATCCAGCAGCGCCCCGATGCGCCCCTGCTGCAGATGGTGATGCTGCGCTCGCTCAAGCAGGCCGTGTATACGCCAGAAAATCGCGGCCACTTCGGGCTCGCCTACGAGGCGTACGCGCATTTCACCTCCCCCATCCGCCGCTATCCCGACCTGCTGGTGCACCGCTGCATCAAGGCGGTGCTCGCCGGTACGCGCTACGAGCCCGGCGACTGGAAGGCGATCGGCGAGCACTGCTCGATGACGGAGCGGCGCGCCGACGAGGCCACGCGCGAAGTCATCGGCTGGCTCAAGTGCTACTTCATGCAGGACAAGGTGGGCGAGGTCTACACCGGCGTGGTCACGGCGGTGGTGCCCTTCGGCCTCTTCGTCACGCTCGACGAGCTCTTCGTGGAAGGGCTGGTGCACATCTCGGATCTGGGCGACGATTATTTCCACTTCGACGAGCGCGCGCACGCCCTGGTGGGTGAGCGTAGCGGCGTGCGCCACCGCCTGGCCGATCGGGTGAAGGTGCAGGTGGTGCGGGTCGATCTGGCCACGCGCAAGATCGATTTCCATCTCCTGGAGAACCTCAGCCCGGCACCGACCCGGCGCGAGGGCAAGACCGAGCGCACGCGCCGCGCCAAGGGCAAGCGATGAAGGAAGAAACCAGACAACGGCGCACCGTGCCGGGGTTTCATGCGGTCACGGCGCTGCTGCGCCATCGTCCCGAGGACGTCGCCGAGCTCTACGTCGATCGGCAGCGGCAGGATGCGCGCATGCGCTCGCTGCTCGAACGCGCGCAGTTGGCCGGCGTGCGCGTCGTGCCTGCAGACTCCGCCCGGCTCGACGCGATCGCCGGCTCAGGGCGGCATCAGGGGGTGGTCGCCTTCGTCGCCGCGGCGGCGCGGACGCATTCGCTCGAAGAAGTGCTCGATGCGCTCGATGCGAACCGGCCGGCGCTCTTCCTCGTGCTCGACGGGGTGCAGGATCCGCACAACCTGGGGGCCTGCCTGCGCGTGGCCGATGGGGCCGGCGTGGATGCGGTGATCGCGCCCAAGGACCGCGCCGCGGGTTTGAGTGCCGCAGCGGTCAAGGTCGCGAGCGGCGCGGCGGATACCGTCCCCTACGTGACGGTGACCAACCTCGCGCGGGCGCTACGCACGCTCAAGGAGGCGGGCGTGTGGGTAGTGGGCGCGGCGGGCGAGGCGCAGAAGTCGCTCTACGAGTGCGACCTTGCTGGATCCGTAGCCTGGGTGCTCGGCGCCGAGGGGGAGGGACTGCGGCGGCTCACGCGCGAGCTGTGCGACGAGCTCGTACATATCCCCATGCTCGGCGCCGTCGAGAGCCTGAACGTGTCGGTGGCTGCCGGCGTGTGCCTCTATGAGACGGTGCGTCGGCGTCTGGCTCAAGCCGCGGGCGGCTGAGGCGCACCCTGCGCGGCAGGGACAGCCGCCGCGGCCGGCCAGGCGATGTCGCGGATGTGCAGGTCGCGCTGCGGGAAGGGGATCTCGATGCCGTTCGCTTTGAAGATCCGGTCGATTTCATGGTTCAAGCGGCCGAGGATGCTCAGGCGTTGATTGACGTCGGCCACGATGGCCCGCACCTCGAAATCCAGCGAACTCTCGCCGAAACGGGCGAAGACCACGCTGGGCGCCGGATCGGAGAGCACGCCCGGCGTGGCCTTGACGGCTTCGAGCAATAGCGCTTCGACGTGCTCGGGGTCGGTGCCGTAGGCCACGCCGATAGTGACGAAGATGCGCGACAGCGAGTTGCTCAGCGTCCAGTTGGTCACCTGGTCGGTGATGAGTTTCTTGTTCGGTACGAGGATCTCGCGCCGGTCGAAATCCTCGATCACCGTGGCGCGGATGGTAAGCCGCCGCACGGTGCCGGTCTCGTTGCCGATGGTGACCTGGTCGCCCACGCGCACCGGTCGCTCGAAGAGGATGATGAGGCCGGAGACGAAGTTGGCCACGATCTCCTGCAGGCCGAAACCCAACCCCACGCTCAGGGCGGCCAGCAGCCACTGCAGTTTCGACCACGGCATACCGAGTTCGCCCAGGATGAGCACCGAGCCGATGGTGAAGATGGCGTAGCGCAGCAGCGTCACCAAGGCATACTTGCTGCCCGCATCCAACCGCGAGGTGCGCTGCAGCGCCAATTCGAGCAGACCGGGAAGGTTGCGCGCCGCCACCCACATCACCGCAAAGCCGATCATGGCGATGAGGAGGTCGGCGAAGGTGACTTGCAGCGTTACCGTCTCGTTGCCCAGCGTCTCCGTGTAGCGCCACAGCGCCCATTCGTCGAGGATGCGGGTGGCGGGCAGCAGCGACGACCAAAGCTCGAAGAGCACGAAGGCGAGTCCAAGGATGAGCGCGAGGTTGAGCAGGGTCAGCGTCTGGCGTTCGGAAGAATCGATGCGCGCATCCTCGCCTGTGTTTCCTTCTTCGAGGCTTTCGCGCTGCCGGTCGAAGCGGTGCAGGAAGAAATCGCGTGCGGCATGCTGCAGCAGGGCGAAGGCGAGCAGCACCCACAGGGTGGACATGAACCGGCCGACGAGGGCCACCGCCGCGTAGAAATAGCCGGCTCCGGCGAGCAGCGCGCTCACCAGGGGCAGGCCGGGGCCGCCGATGGCCGCCGTCAGGCGCAGCCAGGTCGGCTGCTGGGCGATGGCGAGGAGCCCTCTCCGCGGCCGGAAGATGCGCCACAGGAGCAAGGCCAGCAGCAACATGGAGACGACGAAAGGCGTGCGCCCCAGGTCGGTAAAGGGGGCATCCAGCTGGGCCTCGTTGAGATAGACGGCGAGAAAGCCCAAGGGCAGCACGCCCCAGGCGAACCCCCGCAGCGTGTGCCTCAGGCGCTTGAGGATGGAGGGCGGCCAATGAAACCGGGTGGCGGCAATCCCCGTGCCCGGCGCGAAGACGCGCTGCCAGAAGGCGACGTTCCAGCCGAAAGGCGCGATGCGCACCAAGGCGGTGCCGATGGCGCGGAAATTTTCGGCGAACGCATCCCCGGCGAGAATCATCGTGCCGCAGCCGTAGGCGATGAGCGGGAAGGGAAGGGCTTGGATGGCTTCCAGGAAAAGCAGCAGCAAGGTATCGAGCAAGCCGGCGTGGTGCGGATCGCGCTCGCCGGCGGCGAGGTGGCGACCGATGAGCCGGGCCAGCCGGGGGCGTGCGAGGAGCAGGCAGACGCCCAGCACGGCGGCCAACCATGTCATCGGCGGGGACTGGGTGAGGGCGAGGCGCCATGAGCCAGGATCGGCAAAGCTCTGGAAAAGGGTGAGCGTGCCCGTGCCGACGGCGAGGAGCTCGGGCATGGGGTCGCGCCACAGCGTGCGGGTGGTGGCCACCCACATGAGGTGCTGGTCGATGAAGGAGGAGAACTCTTCGACGACGTCCAGATCGCGCAGGAGCACCGATTCCAGGTCGCTGAGCGCCGCGAGCAGGGCCGGGCGCAGGGCGTCGATCGTCTCCAGCGTGAGGGAGCGCACGGCCAGGGCTTCGACGATGGCATTTTCCAGGTTGCCGTCGGCTCCGGCCGGGTCGGACTGCCCCAGGACCTGGCACGCCCGCTCGCGGGGATCGGCAATGAGGCGCTTGGCCTGGCGTAGCTCGAGCTCGAGCAGTTGGACTTCTTCGAGCATGCCGCGGACCTTGTTGAGCTCCTGGCTCAATTCGGACGGGGAAGGGAGGCGGCTGCGGTATTCGAGGAGGAGGTTGCCCACGGCTGGACTCAGGCCCTGCTGGGCGATGCGCTTTTTCAGGGATTCGAGCGTTTCCCACCGCTCCTGCGTTTCACGCTGCAGCTGCGATTGGCGTTCGCGCACGCTCTGCAGGCGATGGCGCAGGGTCTGCAAGCGCGCTTCCCATTCCCGGTTGGTCGCCTCCACCCGGGCAAGTCTCCGGTCGATTGCTTCGGCATTGACCTGGCTCGTTTCCTGGCTGACTTCGGCCGTCGTGCTCTTTTCCACCGCTTCGCGCAGCTGCCGCAGGCGGGCCAGTTCGACGTCGAGCCGCTCGATGCGGCGCGACAGCAGCACCCGCGTGCTCGCGGCAAGACGGCTCTCGAGCAAGGCGGCGCGCCGTTCGGCTTCTTGAGCCTGGCTTGTGACCAAGGTGGCGAGTGTGAGGGCTTGCTGTACCAGGGGATCGTTCCTGGGAAGGGTAGGCAGGGGGGCGGGCGGAGGGGGGGCGACAGCAGCATCGCCGCGCTCCTTGGGTTGTTCGAGGTCTGAGAGCTGGGCGCGCAAAGCTTCCTGCGTCTGGCGTCGCGTCCGTTCTTCCTCGAGGATGCGGCGCAGGCGCTCGGCGCGCTCGCTCGGTGCCAGGCTGTCGCTGACCCGCAGATCGGCAAACTCGCTGGGGCGGCTGGCGGCGAGCTGCTGCAGTTCGCGCTGCGTCTGCTCGATGAGCTTTTCGGCGAGCGCGGCGCGAATCTCGGCTTGCTGTCGGCGGCTTTGCGCTTCCTGGATGCGGTCGAGCAATTGCTTGAGCGCGGCGGAGGTGTCGGGCGGTAGCGCATTGCGCTGCAGCGCATCTTGAATCAGGGCAAGGCCCGACTGGATCGGGTCGTCGCTGGTCTCGGCGGCAAAGGCGGGGACGAGCGCACCGACGAGGCAGAAGATCAAGAGGCCGCACAACCGGCGGACGAAACGCATGGAGCCTTCCTTGGGATGGGCGCGAGATCGGGAGCGGGGAGAATGCCGGCAGTCCGATTCGAACGGACGACCTTCCGCTTACAAGGCGGGTGCTCTACCAGCTGAGCTATGCCGGCACTGCGGCGTCCGCTCCGGGAATCATTCCGCAGCGGACGGAAGGATTATACCGTTCCCCGTCCGAGGGAAAAGGTTTCAGGCGGTGACGGGAATCTTGCCGATCTTGATGCGCCACTCGCGCGGGCCGGTTTCATGCACGTTGTTGCCTTGGCTATCGACGGCCACCGTCACCGGCATGTCGCGCACCTCGAATTCGTAGATCGCCTCCATGCCCAGATCCTCGAAGGCGACGACGCGCGCCGCCTTGATCGCCTTGGCGACCAGATAGGCGGCGCCGCCCACGGCCATGAGGTAGGCGGCGCGGTTGTCGCGGATCGCCGCCACGGCCTCGGGGCCGCGCTCGGCCTTGCCGACCATGGCGATGAGGCCCGTCTTCTCGAGCATGAGGCGGGTGAATTTGTCCATGCGCGTGGCGGTGGTGGGGCCGGCGGGGCCGACGACTTCGTCGCGCACCGGATCGACCGGGCCGACGTAATAGATGACCCGGTTGGTGAAATCGACGGGAAGCGGCTCGCCGCGGGCGATCATGTCGGCGATGCGCTTGTGCGCGGCGTCACGCCCGGTGAGGAGCTTGCCGTTCAAGAGCAGGATGTCGCCGGCCTTCCATGAGGCGACTTCCTCGCGCGTGAGGGTGTCGAGATCCACGCGCTTGGCTTTCTTGGTGTCGGGCGTCCAGGTGATCCGGGGCCAATCTTCCAGCCGCGGGGGGTCGAGCCGGGCCGGGCCGCTGCCGTCGAGCGTGAAGTGCACGTGGCGGGTGGCGGCGCAGTTGGGAATCATGGCCACCGGCAGGCTTGCGGCATGGGTGGGGTAGTCGAGCACCTTGACGTCGACCACCGTGGTGAGCCCACCCAGCCCCTGCGCACCGATACCAAGCGCATTGACCTTGTCGTAGAGTTCGAGCCGCAGCCGCTCGGCGGTGGTGAGCTCGTCGCCGCGCTCGGCGCGTGCTTGCAACTCGTGGATGTCGACGGGGGCCATGAGGGATTTCTTGGCGAGCAGCATGGCTTTTTCCGGCGTACCGCCGATGCCGATGCCGAGGATGCCGGGAGGGCACCAGCCCGCTCCCATGGTGGGCACGGTTTTGAGTACCCAGTCGACGAGGGAATCCGAGGGGTTGAGCATGGCAAGCTTGGCCTTGTTCTCCGAGCCGCCGCCCTTGGCCGCGCAGATCACTTCTACTTTATCACCCGGTACGAGCTCGATGTGGACCACGGCCGGGGTGTTGTCGCGCGTGTTCTGTCGCTTGCCGGCCGGGTCGCGCAGCACCGAGGCGCGCAAGGGATTGTCCGGATTGGTGTAGGCGCGGCGTACCCCTTCGTCGATGAGTTCCTGCAGGCTGCGGCGCGTGTCGAAACGCACGTCCTGGCCGATTTCGAGGAAGACCGTAGCGATGCCCGTGTCCTGACAGATCGGGCGGTGACCCTCGGCGGCCATGCGGGAATTGGTGAGGATCTGGGCGATGGCGTCTTTGGCCGCAGGGCTTTGCTCGCGCTCGTACGCCTCGGCGAGCGCCTTGATGTAATCGACGGGGTGGTAGTAGCTGATGTATTGGAATGCGTCGGCGATCGATTCGATCAGGTCTTCTTCGCGGATAGTGGTCATCACAGGCTCCCTCGCAGAGTGCCCTATTCTAAAACAGGGTGGGCGCCGACGGAATGACCTTTGCCCGCTTGCCCCAGTAAGTCTGATGTAAGATAGAGCAGTTTCAATGAACGGACACGGGGGACCGGGGTGAGCGCGGTCCGTTCGCACAAACCATCGAAGAGGGAGGACGACCCATGGCTCAGAAAATGTACTATCCGCCGGAAGAACTCGTCAAACATGCCGCCGTCTCGGGAATGGATCACTACAAACGGCTCGTGGCCGAGGCGGAAAAGGATTACGAGGGCTATTGGGCGAACCATGCTCGCACGCTCCTCGACTGGAAGAAGCCCTTCACCCAGGTGCTCGACGAGTCCAACGCTCCGTTCTACCGCTGGTTCGCCGACGGGGTGCTCAACGCCTCCTACAACTGCCTCGATCGGCACGTGGCCGCTGGATTGGGCGACAAGGTGGCCATCATCTTCGAGGCCGACGACGGCAAGGTCACCAAAGTCACTTATCGCGAGCTGCTCGCACGGGTGAGCCAGTTCGCCAACGCGCTCAAGTCGCTCGGCGTGAAGAAGGGCGATCGGGTCCTCATCTATCTGCCCATGGGTATCGAAGGCGTGGTGGCCATGCAGGCGTGCGCGCGCATCGGGGCGACGCACTCGGTGGTCTTCGGCGGCTTTTCCGCTCTGGCGCTGCGCGACCGCATCCAGGACACCGGCGCCACGGTGGTGGTCACGTCCGACGGTCAGTTCCGCGGTGGCAAGGTCTTGCCGTTGAAGGCCATCGTCGAAGAGGCGTTTGCCATGGGCGGGTGCGAATCGGTGCGCCACGTAATCGTCAACAAGCGCACCGGCATGGACATCGAATGGCATCCGGAGCGCGACCTGTGGTGGAGCGAGGTCATCGCCGGCCAGAGCGAAGTGTGCGAGCCCGAGTGGGTCGAAGCCGAACATCCGCTCTTCCTCCTCTATACTTCGGGTTCCACGGGCAAACCCAAAGGCGTGCAGCACTCGACCGGCGGCTATCTCACGCAGGTCGCGCTGACGATGAAGTGGACCTTCGACATCAAGCCGAATGACGTTTTCTGGTGTACGGCCGACATCGGCTGGATCACCGGGCACAGCTACGTCGCCTATGGACCGTTGGCGGTGGGGGCGACGCAGGTGGTGTTCGAGGGTGTGCCGACCTACCCCGACGCGAGCCGTTTCTGGCGCATGATCGAGGCGCACAAGGTCACCATTTTCTATACCGCACCCACGGCGATCCGCGCCCTCATCAAGGCGAGCGACGCCACTCCCGAAGTGCATCCGCGCAATTTCGACCTCTCCAGCCTGCGCATCCTCGGCTCGGTGGGCGAGCCGATCAACCCGGCGGCCTGGGAGTGGTATTACCGCGAAGTGGGGCATGAGCGTTGCCCCATCGTCGATACCTGGTGGCAGACCGAAACCGGGGCGCACATGATCACCCCGCTGCCCGGCGCCACGCCGCTCGTGCCTGGTTCCTGCACGCTACCTTTCCCCGGCATCATGGCGGCGGTGGTCGACGAGACGGGTACCGAGCTTCCTTGGGGGCATGGCGGGTTCCTCGTCATCAAGAAACCCTGGCCGTCGATGATTCGCACGATCTGGGGCGATCCGGAGCGGTTCAAGAAATCCTATTTCCCCGAAGATTTCAAAGGGAAACTCTATCTGGCCGGCGACGGGGCGATCCGCGATCCCGAGACGGGCTACTTCACCATCACCGGGCGCATCGACGACGTGCTCAACGTCTCCGGCCACCGTCTGGGCACGATGGAGATCGAATCGGCTCTCGTGGCGCACGAGCTGGTGGCGGAAGCGGCCGTGGTCGGCCGTCCCGACGACATCACGGGCGAGGCGATCGTGGCTTTCGTCGTGCTCAAACGTTCGCGGCCCCAAGGCGAAGAAGCCAAGCGCCTCGTGAAGGAGCTGCAGGATTGGGTGGCCAAGGAGATAGGCCCCATCGCCAAGCCCAAGGAGATCCGCTTCGGCGAAAACCTGCCCAAGACCCGCTCGGGCAAGATCATGCGCCGGCTGCTACGTCAGCTCGCCAAAGGCGAAGAGATCACGCAGGATACGTCCACCTTGGAAAACCCGGCGATCCTGGAGCAGCTCAAGGGCTAAGAGGAGAAGAAGGACGGGCGGCCTCGAGACCGCCCGCCTCATGGGAGGAGACGAATTACGGCGCCTGCAAGAGGCGCTTTTTCTTTTTTCTTCGCGGCAAAAGAAAAAGGCCGCCCTGAGAGGGCGGCCCGTTCCGATGCCTTGCGATGCAGCTTACTTGAGCTTGGTTTCTTTGTAGAGCACGTGCTTGCGCGCTTTGGGGTCGTACTTCATCAGCTCGAGTTTTTCCGGCGTGGTGCGCTTGTTCTTCGAGGTGGTGTAGAAATGCCCGGTTCCGGCGGTGGACTCGAGCTTGATCTTCTCGCGGGCGGCCTTGGCCATGATGCACTCCTATCCGGGATTCAGATTTTCTCGCCGCGGGCGCGCAGCTCGGCGATCACGGCATCGATGCCTTTCTTGTCGATGGTGCGCAGCGCCGCGTTGGAGATGCGCAACTTCACCCAACGCTCTTCGGCCTCGCTCCAGAAACGGCGATAGTGCAGGTTGGGGAGGAAGCGGCGTTTGGTTTTGTTGTTGGCGTGCGAGACGTTGTTTCCCGTCATCGGACGCTTGCCGGTCACTTGACAGACGCGGGCCATGAGGGCTCTCCTGGGAATTCTTCAAAGCATGGAACGATAGCATGAAAACACCGCGGCGGCAAGGTGTCGATGCCAAGCGTGGGGCTGCCTCGCACCGGCCTCAGCCGCGGCGGGCGAAGGTCCACAGGCTGTTCGCGCCGTAGTGCCAGAAGAAGAGGATCCCTGTGACGAGGATCTGGGCAAGCAGGTAGGGTAGCTGTAGCCAATCGAGTGCGAGTGCCATGCCGGCGACGTTGCCGGCAAACCCGGTGGCGGCTACGGCGAGAAACTTGGGTAAGGCGACGATGTGGCGCGCGTCGCTGGCGAAGACCCAGCGGCGCGAGCCGAGGTAGTTCGTCACGGCTCCGGCAAGAAAACCCAGCGCCGAGGCGGGGAGCGGGCCGAGCGTGTCCGTTTCGACCAAGGCCACCAGCACGGTGTAATGCACGAGGGTGCCGGAGACGCTCACCAGGGCGAAGCGCGACATGCGCACGAGTTCGGCCAGCGGACGCCTCATGGATCGGTGGCCTCGTGGTCGATGATCTTGAGGACGGCAAGCGGCGTGCCCAGCCGCTCGATGCGGGCGATTTCCTTGCCGGGTACCGCCTGGTCGCAGTCATCGTGCGTGGTGGCAAGCAGCAGTTCCGCATCGTCCCAGGCCTCGGTGATGTACACGTTGGGGGGTAGCCAAGGTTCGATCTGGAATCCTTCCGCGCAGTAGGCGAGTGCCCATTCCTTGTCGGCGGGTTGCTTGGCGACCCAGTCGGCGAGCGCGGGGAGCAGAGCCCGGGTGGCGTCGCTCCAGTAGTCCAGTTCCCAGTGATGCTTGGCGCCGGCAAGGCCTCGGGCGAGATGGTTGTAGTAGAGGTGTTGATAGGGATGCAGCCGCGCCAGGGTGATGAAGTCATCGGCGGCCGAGAGTACGAGCAAAGCGCTGAGCAGCAGTGCTCCATGGCGGCGGCGAAGGGAGATTTCGGTCAGGGGGCGGTGGAGTGCCGCGAGCGTGCTTTGCCAGCCCCAGCAGGCGAGCAGCGCAAACCACGGTACGAGAAAGAGGAAGTGGCGCAGACCGTTGTAGAGGGGGGGCTTGCCGATCACGACGTAGGCGAGGACGAAGGCGAGCGCGAACAGCAGCGGCCACAGGCGGGGGGATTCCTTGATGCGCCGCCAGTGGGCGAGCGCGAGTACGGTTCCCAGGATAACGAATTCCGGCAGTCGCACGAGGAGGTACTTGGGTAAATAGAGACGCGAGACTTTGGCGTTTTCCACGCGCTCGCCGTCTTCCCAGGTATAGAGGTCGAAGGCGAAGTGCGAGAATTTGGTGAGCGCCTGCCAGACGTGATCCCATCCCATCACCGACCACGGCCAGAAGAAGGCCATGAGGGCAAGCGCGAGGGCGATGCCCGGCGCGAGGCGCAGGAGGATCGCCGTGAAGAGCCGTGGCCAGGGGGGCAGGGCCCGGCGGCGGGGCCACCAGGAGAGGAGAATGGCCGCGCCGAGGAAGCCGAAGGCGAGCACGCCGCCTACGCGCAGCCCCAGCGCCGCTCCGGTGGCGAGCCCCCACAACAGGACGTGGCGCCAACGCGGCGCAGGAAGCCCGTCGGCGATGCGGCTCGTGTAGTAGAGCGACCACAGCATGGCCGCGGCAAAAGGGACGTCCTTGGTGTGGGTGAAGATGGCGCCGGAGAAGACGCCGCTGCCCATCGTGGCGGCGAGCGCCGCCGTGCCGAGCCAGGCACCGCCGAGGAAGCGCCCGAAACGCGCCGCGCCCAAGAAGGCCAGGGCGCCGAAAGCGGCGGTGAGGAGGTGCCGCAGCGGCCACCAGTCGATGCCGAAAGCCATGGTGATCCAGGCTGCGGGCAGGTCGAAGAGGCCGCCGTAGAGATAGAGGTTGCTGAAATCGAGAAAGGTCTTGTCGGCAAGCCCGCTCGTGTAATACGCCACGAGCAGTTCGCCATAGATGTGCTGTACCCATTCGTCGTTGCTGGGGGCGTGGCGGTCGTAGCCGTCGAACACGTACCAGGCGAAGACGAGCCACAGCAGCATGGCGAGGCTGCGCGGAGTGAGCAGGCGCTGGAAGAGGAGGCGCATCGGCAAGGAACTCGGCACGGAATCGGCAATCAGAAAGGCGCGCGGACGAAAGGTTCAGCGCAGAGGGGAAGGGGGGTCGGCGAGTTCGTCGGGCAGGTTCACGGTGCGCCCGATGAGGTAGAGCGGCCGGCGCTTGACTTCCTCGAAGACGCGGCCGAGGTATTCGCCGAGCACGCCCAGGCTGACGAGCTGCACTCCCGAGAGAAAGAGTGTGGCGACCATCAGCGAAGCGTATCCGGGCACGTCGCGCCCGAAAAGCAGCGTGCGTACCACCAGCCACAGACCGTAGACGACGGAGGCGAGCGCCAGAAGCGCGCCGATCGAGGACCAGACGTGCAAGGGGACCGTGGTAAAGGAGACCATGCCGTCGATGGCGTAGCGCCAGAGCTTGCGCAGCGACCAGCGGGAGGTGCCGGCGTGGCGCTCGGCGGGCCGGTAGGGAATGGTGACCTGCTCGAACCCCACCCAGTTCGCCAGCCCCTTGAGGAAACGCTTGCGTTCGGGCAGGAGATTCAGGGCTGCCACCACGCGCCGATCGAAGAGGCGAAAGTCGCCCCCGCCCGGTGTGAGGGCGATTTCGGAGATGCCCCGGTAGAAACGGTAGAAGGCGAGCGAGAGCCAGCGGCGCAAGGGGGAGTCGGTGTCGCGGTCGGTGCGCACGGCCGTGACGATGGCCGCCCCGGCGCGCCAGTGCTCGAGCATCTGGGGAATGAGTTCGGGCGGATGTTGCAGGTCGGCATCCATGATGACGGCGGCCCGTCCGGCGACGCGATGCAGCCCCGCGGCCATGGCGGCTTCCTTGCCGAAGTTGCGCGCAAAACGCACGCCCTTGACGCGGGCATCGGCTTTGCCGAGCCGCTCGATGACCGCGAAGCTCTCATCGCGGCTGCCGTCATCGACGAGGATCAATTCCCAGGAGAGCGCGAGCGCATCGAGTACGGCCTTGAGCCGTTCGTACAAAACCGGTAACGATGCCGCTTCGTTATATACGGGTACAATCACGCTCAATTCGACCGGGGTCGGCGGTGCGGAGGCGGGAATCACGGTTGTCGGCTCCTGTCGTCAGCGAATCGTAACGGGATGTAAGGCAAGGATCGCATGGACGTCCATTTCGAAAAATCCGGCGTTTTGGCGCTGACGCCGCCCCCCCTAGGGGTGTCATCCCCGGCCGAGGTTTCCCTGGAAACGACCGCGTCGGTGCGGCGGACCTTCGTTTTGTGCGCCGACGATTATGGTATCGCACCGGGCGTGGATCGTGCCATCGAGCATTTGATCGAATCGGGGCGGGTGACGGCCACGGGGGCGATGGTAACCATGCCTTGCTGGCAAAGCGATGCGTCGGGCTTGGCGGCTTTGGCACGCGCAACGGGTGCCCAGGTGGGCTTGCACCTGACGCTCACCGAGCAGCGTTCGGCGAGCCCGGCGCGTGGCTTGGCGCAAGATGGACGTCTGCCGTCGCTGCGTTCCTTGCTTTTGAGGGCATTGACGAGGCGTCTGCCGGCGGCGGCCGTGGCCGAGGAGATCCGGGCGCAGTTCGATGCCTTCGAGGATGTCTGGGGGGCGCCGCCCGCCTTCGTCGATGGGCATCAGCACGTGCATCTCCTGCCGACGGTGCGTGAGGCGCTCATCGCCGAAATCCTGCGCCGCTACGCGCCGGGTACGTTGTGGGTGCGCGATTGCCGCGAAACCGTGCGGCGCATCCGGATACGGGGTGTTGGGGTGCGCAAGGCGCTCTTCCTACGTCGCTTGGGGGGTGGACTCAAGGCAGCACTGCTCGAGCACGGCATCGCGCACAACCAGGGATTCTCCGGCCTGCACGATTTCAAGGAAACGCTGCCTTTTCGCGAGAAGATGGGCCGTTTTCTTCTGTCATTGGGGCCGAGAGCCTTGGTGCACGTGCATCCGGGCCGGGTCGACGCGACGCTTTTGGCCGTCGACACGCTCACGACCCCGCGCGAATGGGAATACGAATATCTGGCGAGCGACGCCTTCGTTGCCGATTGTGCGCGGCTGGGTGTGCGGCCCGCCCCGCCTTCATGGAGTGCTCAACCCCGCCGGAGCAAGGAAAATACGCCCTCCCGCGGTGCCTGAAGTCCGCTCCGCGGCCGGCTCTGCTAGACTTACGGCCTCGATCCCTCATCCCTCGATGCCATGCTCGAAGCTTCGGCGCTCACCTGCATCAAAGGCGACCGCATTCTCTTTCGCGACCTGACGCACGTCTTCCGCCCCGGCGTGCTCACGCGCGTGGCCGGTCCCAACGGCGTGGGCAAGACGAGCTTGTTGCGCCTGCTCTGCGGCTTGGCGCAGCCTGATGAGGGGGAAGTGCGCTGGCAAGGAGTGCCGTTGAGGGCGCAAACGGATGCCTGGCACCGGGCGGTATTTTTCCACGGCCATCTGCCGGCGGTGCATGAGCTCTTGAGCCCGCGAGAGAACCTGCGCAGCCTCGCCGCGGTGCAGGGGCTGCCGCACGACGCAGCGGTGATCGACGCTGCCCTCGCGGAGCTTGGCCTTGCGCGGCAACGCGATCTGCCCGTGCGGGTGCTTTCGGCGGGGCAGCGGCGGCGGGTGGCGCTTGCACGCCTCATTCTGGCGCAGGAACGACCCGTGTGGATTTTGGACGAACCCTTCACGGCGCTCGACGTCGCCGCGGTGGCCGCGCTCGCGCGCCGCATCGAAGCGCGGGTGCGCGATGGAGCCACCGTGGTGCTCACGACGCACCAGGATGTGGAATTTTCCTGTGCTTGCGACATCCTGGAGCCGGGGCGGTTTGCGCCGCGGCGCAAGGCGGCGTGATGGGGGCGGTATTCGCGGCCATGCTGCGGCGTGAATTGGCGCTTGCCTGGCGCGGCCGTACCGACGTGCTGCTCGCGCTCTCCTTTTTCGTCGTCGTGGTGTGCCTCTTTCCTTTTGGCATCGGGCCGGAGGCGAACCAGCTGCGCTCGATCGCCCCGGGCGTGGTTTGGGTAACGGCGCTGCTCGCCTCGCTCCTGGCGCTACCGCGGCTCTTCGAGCACGACCTGAGGGACGGCACGCTGGAGCAATTGCTGCTCTCTCCCGAGCCGGCGGTGGTGTGGGTGCTGGCGAAAGTGGCCGTCCATTGGCTCGTCACCGGCGTGCCGGTGGCGCTCTTCGCGCCGCTGCTCGCCGGGCTCTATGATCTGCAGCCGGAGGTCCTGCCGTTGCTGGCGGGAACGCTCTTGCTGGGTACGCCCACGCTCACGCTCATCGGCGCGATCGGGGCGGCGCTCACCCTGGGGGTTCGTTCCGGAGCGGTGCTGCTGGCGCTACTGGTGCTGCCGCTGGCGGTGCCGGTGTTGATCTTCGGCGCCGGCGCGGTGGAAGCGGCCCTGGGTGGGGTATCCTACGCCGCGCACTTGGCCCTGCTGGGGGCAGGAGGATTTGCAGCGGTAGCGCTCGCTCCCTGGGCGTGCGTGGCGGCGCTGCGTTTGGCGGTGCAATGAGAGGGAAGAATCGAGGGATGGACGCGACACCAGGAAGACGGCAGCGCTGGCAGCAGGGAATCGAGGCGCGGCAGCGATCCCCGCGCAGCCTGTGGCGGTTTGCCGCACCGCAGCAGTTCTATCCGCTCGCCGGGCGGCTTGCGCCGTGGTTCGCCGCGCTCGCCGCCGTGCTTGCCGTGGCGGGGCTGTATCTGGCGTTTTTCGTCGCGCCCACCGATGCGCAGCAAGGCGAGGTCTATCGCGTCATTTTCCTTCACGTGCCGGCGGCGTGGATGTCGATGTTCCTCTATCTCGTGATGGCTTTCTGGGGCATCGTCGGCTGGGTACTCAACACGCGGCTCTCCTTCATGATGGCCCATGCGCTCGCGCCCACGGGGGCGATCTGGTGTTTCATCGCCCTGTGGACGGGGGCGCTATGGGGGCGCCCCACCTGGGGGACGTACTGGGTGTGGGATGCGCGGCTCACCTCGCAGCTGCTCCTCATGTTCCTCTACTTGGGTTATCTGGCGCTCACGCGGGCCATCGAGGATCCGCGACGCGCCGATCGCGCCGGGGCCCTGCTCGCCATCGTCGGTTCGATCAACGTACCCATCATCTACTTTTCGGTGAAATGGTGGAACACGCTGCACCAGGGCGCGTCGGTGAGCCTGACGCGTGCGCCTTCCATGGCCACCGTCATGCTGGTGACCATGCTGGTGATGGCGTTTGCTGCCTGGTTCTACTCGATCGCCGTGGCCTTGTGGCGCGTGCGCACGCTCATCCTCGAGCGCGAACGGCACACCGACTGGGTGGCCGCCGAGCTCGATCGCCTGGCGGTCAAGGAAAAGGAGTGAGCGGATGCACTGGGAATCGTGGTCGGCATTTTGGGACATGGGTGGACGGGGTTTTTACGTTTGGGGGAGCTACGGCGTGAGTTTCGCCCTCATCGCCCTCGAACTTTATTTCCTCCATCGCACTCGTAAGGCCGTGATCCGCCGTCTGCTGCGCTGGCGGGCGGCACGGCTCGAAGACACGGGAGAAGACGCATGACGGCACGCGGCAAGCGTTTGGCCTTGATCCTCGCGGCGCTCGCCCTGCTTGGCGGGGCCACGGCGCTGGTGCTTTCGGCGATGCGCGAGAATCTGGTGTTTTTTCATACGCCCTCCGAGGTGGCCGAGGGCAAGGCGCCTTTCGGGCGTACCTTCCGCATCGGCGGGCTGGTGGCGCCAGGTTCGCTCGAGCGGCTGCCCGACGGCGTGACGGTACGTTTTGCCGTCACCGACACGGCCAAGACCATTCCCGTCGTCTATCGCGGCGCGCTGCCCGATCTCTTCAGCGAGGGCAAGGGGGCGGTGGCTCAGGGCAAACTTGGGCCGGACGGGGTGTTCGTCGCGAGCGAAGTGCTCGCCAAGCACGACGAGAACTACATGCCGGTGGAAGCGCAGCACGCCGTGGATCAGGCGCAGCGCGCGGCGGCCACCCTAAAACCCTGAGGAGTGCGTGATGATCCCCGAGATGGGACAGTTCGCGCTGGCGCTCGCCTGGGCGCTGGCGCTGGTGCAGGCGGTGCTCGGCCTTGCAGGCGCGGCGCGCGGTTCGGCCGGGGCGATGGCGGCGGCCCGGCGCGCGGCGCTCGCCCAATGTGCCGCGCTCGTGCTCGCTTACGCTTGCCTGACGGCATCCTTCCTGCGCATCGATTTTTCCGTGCTCTTGGTGGCGGCCAATTCCTCGACGCGCACGCCGTGGTTCTATCGCCTCACCGGCGTGTGGGGCAACCACGAGGGATCGATGCTCTTGTGGGCGCTGTCGCTTTCCCTGTGGCAGGCGGCGGTGGCGGCTTTCTCGCGCTCGCTCACCGAGTCCTTTCGCGCGCGCGTGCTCGGGGTGCTGGGTGCGGTGAGCGTGGGGTTCCTCGCCTTCCTCGTGCTCACTTCCAATCCCTTCGAGCGACTGGTACCGATGCCGGCCGAGGGGCGCGACCTCAACCCCATGCTGCAGGATCCGGGCATGATCATCCATCCGCCGCTCCTGTACATGGGCTACGTCGGCATGGCGGTGGCGTTTGCGTTTGCGATCGCGGCATTGCTTTCGGGGCGGATGGACGCGGCCTGGGCGCGCTGGTCCCGGCCTTGGACCCTGGTCGCCTGGGTGTTCCTCACGCTGGGCATCCTCGTCGGTTCGGCTTGGGCCTATTATGAGTTGGGCTGGGGCGGCTGGTGGTTCTGGGACCCGGTGGAGAACGCTTCGCTCATGCCTTGGCTCCTGGGGACCGCCTTGCTGCATTCGCTCATCGTCACCGAGAAGCGGGGGGCGTTTCGCAGTTGGACGGTGCTGCTGGCGATCGGGGCGTTCTCGCTTTCGCTGCTGGGAACGTTCCTCGTGCGCTCGGGCGTGATCACCTCGGTGCATGCCTTTGCGTCCGATCCGAAGCGCGGCGTGTTCATCCTGGGGCTTCTCGCGCTCACCGTGGGGGTGTCGCTGCTGCTCTTCGCCTGGCGCGCGCCGCGGCTCTCCGGCGGCGGGGCCTTCGCGCCGGTCTCGCGCGAGGGTTCGCTGCTGGTCAATAACGTGCTCATGGCTTCGGCTGCCGGGGCGGTGTTGCTGGGCACGATCTATCCCATGGTGATCGACGCGTTGCACGCGGGCAAGATCTCGGTGGGTCCGCCGTATTTCGAGACCGTCTTCGTGCCGCTCATGGTGCCGGCCGTGGTGCTGATGGCCTTGGCGCCGTTCCTGCGCTGGAAGCGGGATGCGCTCGCCCGGGTACTGCGCCGGGTGTGGCCGGAGCTGATCGGGGCGCTGCTCATCGCAGCGCTGGGCGTGTGGGCAATGAATCACGTCACGTTCGGCGCCTTCCTGGGGATTGCCCTCACGGCTTGGGTCGTTCTGGCCTCGCTGCGGCTGCTCGTCGACCGTCTGCGCCAAGGGGGTGCGGTGGGACTGGCTGCGCGGCTGCGCGGCATTCCCGGCTCTTGGTGGGGGATGTGGTTGTCGCACCTGGGCGTGGGGGTGTTCATTCTTGGCGTGACGCTCGTGGGGGCGCTGGAGCAGCGGCTCGACGTGAAGATGATGCCGGGCGAGGCGGCGGAGCTTGCCGGTTACCGCTTCGTGCTGCGCGGTGTGAGCGAGGTGCCGGGGCCCAACTACACGGCGCAGCGCGGCGAGCTCGAGGTGTGGCGCGAGGGGCGAATGCTCACGGTGCTCGCCCCGGAGAAACGCGCCTACTTCCGCTCGGCCATGCCGATGACCGAATCGGCGATCGATTGGGGCGTATTCCGCGACGTCTATGTGTCGCTGGGCGATCCCACCGGCGATGGCGGCTGGGTGGTGTTGCTCTTCTATAAACCCTTCATTTCCTGGATCTGGTTCGGGGCGATCGCGATCGCCGTGGGCGGGCTCGCCGCAGCGCTCGATCGGCGCTACCGGCGGCTCGCGCGGCGCATGGCTTCGGTTCCCCTGCCGGAGGCGCTGCCCGAACCGGCTGCGGAGGCGGTGCGATGAAGTTGAAATACCTGATTCCGTTCGTCATTTTCGTCGCCCTGGTCGCGCTCTTCGCCTACGCGTTCCGCCTCGATCCGCGAGAGGTGCCTTCGCCGCTCATCGGCAAACCGGCCCCGGCCTTCGCCTTGCCGCGGGTGGACTCGCCCGAGACGCTCGCAGGCCCGGCCGATCTGCGCGGCCAGCCGTGGCTGCTCAACGTCTGGGCCACGTGGTGCGTTGCCTGTCGTGAGGAACACGCCATGCTGGTGCGGCTCGCCCGTGAGGCGGGCGTGCCCATCGTGGGTTTGGACTACAAGGAGATTCGCGGCGATGCCGAGCTCGACGCCTCGCGCCTCTCCCCGCAGGAAGAGCGTGAAGCGGCGCTTCTGCGGGCACGGACCTGGCTCACCCAGCGAGGCGATCCGTATCGGTTTGCCGTGCTCGATCTCGACGGGCGCGTGGCGATCGACTATGGCGTCTATGGTGTGCCGGAGACTTTCCTCATCGACGCCGGGGGCATCATCCGCTACAAGCACATCGGTCCCATCGACGAGCGGGCGTGGCGTGAGGAATTGCAGCCCCGATGGGCGGCGCTCGGGGGAGGAAAGCCATGAGTGGCAACCGGTTTTTTGCCAAGGGAACACGCGCCTGGCAGGGCTTTGCGCTTGCCGTCTTGCTCTGTTTGTTCGTGGGCCGTTTCGGCTTTGCCCAAGCGACCGGGGAAGTGCCCCAGGCACGACCCGTGGGCGACCCGGCGATCGAGGCGCGTGCCCTGAAGCTCGGGCACGAGCTGCGCTGCCTCGTGTGCCAGAATCAGTCGATCGCCGAGTCCAACGCCGAGCTTGCCCATGACCTGATGAACCAGGTGCGCGAGCAGCTTGCCGCCGGCAAGAGCGAGGAGGAGGTGCGTGCCTACCTGGTGGCGCGCTATGGCGACTTCGTGCTCTATCAGCCACCCTTGAAGGCGAGTACGGTGGCGTTGTGGGTGGGGCCGTTCGTTTTGGTACTCGCCGGTGTGCTCGCCCTGTGGCGGGCGCTGCGCCGCCGTGCGCGGGAAGGAACGCCGACGCTCTCGGCCGACGAGGCGGCGCGCGCCGAAGCCTTGCTGCGCGGCACGAATGAAGGGGAACGGTCGTGACGGGATTCCTGGGGATGGCGGCGCTCGTGGCGTTGGTGGCTACGGCTTGGGTCGTGTGGCCGCTCGTGCGGCGCCAGGGGATGGCCTCCGACGAGGCAGCCCAGGCCCAAGCAGCCCTAGTGGTACTGCGCGAAGAATTTGCTTCCCTGGAGGCGGCGCGCACGGCGGGCGAACTGGACGATTCGGCCTATGAGCAAGCCCGGCGCGAGCTGGAAGCGCGTGCCTTGCTTGAAGCGCAGGCGCGCGCGCGGCATGTTCGGCGTCAGGGAACTTCGCCCATGACGGCCGTGTTCGTCGGCGTGGGGCTGCCGGTGCTCGCCGCGGCGGTTTATCTGCTGGTAGGGGCTCCTCGCTGGGCGAACGAGGAGGCGGTACTCGCGGCCACGCGCGAAGCCGCGGCGGCGCAGGCGGCGGGAGCTGCCGGTGTTTCACTCGATCAGATCAAGTCCATGGTGGCACGGCTCGAAGCGCGGCTGGAAAGCGGGGAGGGCGACGCCCAATCCTGGCTGATGCTCGCCCGTTCTTATCGCGTGCTGGGAGATCCGGCGCTCGTGGCTGCCGGCTGGGATCGGCTGGGGGCGAAGATTCCCCAGGAACCCACGGTACTCGTCGAGTGGGCCGAATTACTGGTCGTCGCTCGCGGCGGGTTCGACGCTGACTCTTCGGCTCTGATAGAGCGGGCGCTCTCGCTCGCTCCGAACGAACCCAAGGCGCTCGCGATGGGCGGGGCGGCGGCCGCCGCGGCCGGGGACCACGCCAAAGCGGTGGAGCGCTGGGAACGACTGCTCGCGCAGGCGCCGGCCGAGGGGGAATTCACCCAGACGCTGCGCGCGGCGATCGAAGCGGAGCGGCAGAAGGCGGGGCTGGCCCCAGGAAATTGAACCCTCACGGGGCTCATGCTCAGCGCACGTTCGTAGCCGCGCGCTGCTGGGCGATTTCCGCTTCGATCATGTCGTCGAGCTCGTCTTCGGTGAGTCCGAAAAATTCGGCCACCGGACCGCGTGCCTTGTGCCATTCCTTGTCGCGTCCGATGCCGACCGTCTCGGCCGCCACGACGTCGCCCATGGCGATGAGGCTCACCAGGTGTGGTACCTGGGGCGGCAGCGTCGTCTCTTCGAAGACGCTCACATAGTCGTGGTGATGGTTGATCGCCAGGGCCACCGGTTCGGCCAGGCCCCAGCGCCGGGCGAGGAAAAAACCGACCACGGCGTGATGCGTCTTGTAGCGCTCGAATTCGTGCTCAGTAAAGGGTTTTTCTGGATCGACCCGGGCGAGCGAGAGCGTCTCGTGATAATCGGGATGGTTGCGCGCGAGCAGGAAAAACCCCGTGTCGTGCAAGAGTGCCGCCGTGTGGGCCATGGGGGGCGGCACGGTACGCATCAGGCGGGCGAAATCTGCAGCGGCTTCGGCCGCGACCCGCAGTTCGTCCCAGATGGAAGGCCGCAGATTTTTGGGCAAGCCAAAGGTGGAGTGCAGCAGGGCGTGCAGCACGATCTGGTGCGTGCGCTCGAGGCCGATCACCTGCAGCGCCTGGGCCACCGATTCGATCTTGCGCATGCGCATGACGCCGTTGGCCGCACGCAGCACGGCCGCAGCGAGCGCCGGATCCTGCTGGATCATCTTGGCGAGCTTGGCGAGGTTCGGGTTTTCCGCTTCGGCTTCGCGGGCGATGGCGGTCAGGACATCGGGGGCAGGCGGGATGTCGAGTTGCGAAGGTTCGGCAAGGGGCGTGGAGGCGGTGTTCATGGAGTCGTTCCTCGAAGCGGCGGCTGGAATCACATCAAGGATGCATCGGTTTCATGATAGCGCAGCGCTGATCGAATGAGGGGTAACTGCGCAAGAAATTGGAGTACGCTCGTGAATCTTGCTAAAGTTTGCTGGAGAAACACCGATATAAATCATTATTCAGCAGGGAACAGGGAAGAACCATGAGTGAACAGAGTCTCACACGTCGTATCGCCATGGGGGTGGCGATCGCCACGGTATGCTTCATCGCGCTGAGTACCGCCGTGATCGGCGGCCTGGAATGGGAAAAACTGCAGCGCCGCATCGACGAGACCATGAGTTTCCAGACACGCGACGTGCTCTCGCGCCTGCAGATGCTGCACGAGGCCGTCACCGTGTCGGTACGCTCTCAGCTCAAGATGTTAAAGAGTTTGTTCCCTTATGGGACTCGAGTCGACATCGATACCAAGCAGACGACGGAAATGGGGCCGGCCAAGATGAAGGTCCCCATCTTTCGGTTGGGCGGAATGGAGATGAACGAGCGTTTCATCGAGGCCGATCTCCTGACGGAGCAGACGGGCTCGGTGGCGACGATTTTCGAGCGCGTGGGTGACGATTTCCTGCGCATCTCGACCTCCCTGCGTAAGGAAGACGGTTCGCGGGCCTTCTTGACCACTCTCGATCGTAATCACCCGGCCTACAAACGCTTGCTTGCAGGGGAGGAGTACATCGGGCCAGCGGTCCTTTTCGGCAAAGATTACATGACCATCTATGAGCCGATGAAGTCTGAGGATGGCAAGGTGGTCGGAGCCTGGTTCATCGGCTATCCCATGGGCAGCCTGTTGTCCAAGTTTCGTGATTCGGTTGCCAGTATCAAAATAGGCGAGACAGGCTATGTCTACGTGCTCGACAAAGATGGGTATCTTCGTTTTCACCCATCGTTGGAGGGGAAGAATATACGACAAATGCGTGATGCTAATGGGTTTGACTTCATTGGCGAAATGTTGGAGAAGAAAAACGGGATCATTCGCTATCAATGGATCGATCCGGGCAAAGACAAGCCGCGGGAGAAAGTCGCCGCCTATGCCTATTTTCCCGAGTGGGATTGGTTGGTCGTCTCTTCGGCCTACGTCGACGAGCTCGCGGAGGATCTCTTTGGCAATATCCTGCGCAATTCACTTGCGTCCATTGGGGAAGCGGTTTTGCTTGCCCTGGTGATGGTGTGGCTGGTGCGCCGTGCCTTGCGTCCGCTCGATACCTTCGTCATGGTAACCGAGCGCATGGCGTCCGGGGATCTGAGCCAGACCTTGCACTACGAGCGCAATGACGAGCTGGGGCGTCTGGCCGCGGCGATCAACCATATGCGTTCGGAACTCGCCAGTCTCATCGGCGCCTTGCAGCGCGAGGCGGGCGATGTGGCCACGCGGGCCAAGACGATCGAACGGCAGGCGGAGGAAGTGCAGCAGCGTGTCGCCGCTCAGGCAGGAGACACCCATGCGGTGGCCGCCGCGATGGAGGAGTTCAGTGTGGCCTTGAACCAGCTCGCGCAGCACATGCGCGAGACGGCGCAGCGCGCTCAGGCGTCCATGGAGAAATCGGACGAAGGGGCCGAGACGATCGCCGCGGCGATCGAAGGGATGAACCAGATCGCCAGAATCGTGGAGGAGGCGGCCGACCGGATTCGGACTCTGGACGGGTTCTCGCAGCAGATTTCGAGTATCGTGGCCACGATCCGCGAGATCGCGGATCAGACGAATCTGTTGGCACTCAACGCGGCCATCGAGGCAGCGCGCGCCGGGGAACAGGGGCGTGGGTTCGCCGTGGTGGCCGACGAGGTGCGCAAGCTCGCCGAGCGCACCGGCAGCGCGACCCGCGAGATCGGCGACATGATCGACAAGATCCAGCATGCGACGAGCGAAGCCGTGTCCGGCATGAATGCCGGGGTGACCGAAGTTCAACGGGGGGTGGAAAATGCCCGTCAGGCACGGCGCGCGATCGATGAAATCCGGCAGGAGGCAGCCGAAACCAGCCGGGCCGTGCAGGAAGTGGATCAGGCGCTGGAGCAGCAGACCGAGGCCGTCCATTCGATCGCGCAGCGGGTGGAGCGTATCGCCGAGGGCGCTGAGGCTTCGGCTGCGGCGGCCAAAGACAGCGAGGCACAGGCCAAGGCACTGCAGGAAGCGGCCTCGAGCCTGCGCCAACGGGCCGAGCACTTCAAGGTGTGAATTCGGTGCCGCGGTGGATGCGGTGGACCCGCTTGACGTGGCACAGCAGCTCGTAGGAGATGGTGCCGGCGGCGCGGGCCACTTCATCGACCGGAATGTGCTCGCCCCATAGCTCCACGATCGCGCCCTGGCCGAGGTCTTCGGGCAGCGGCGAGAGGTCGACCGTGAGCATGTCCATCGAAACGCGACCGATGAGCCGCGTGCGCCGACCGCCTACCGCCACGGGCGTACCGGTGGGCGCATGGCGCGGATAGCCATCGGCGTAGCCGATGGCGACCAAACCGACGCGGGTCGGCCGTTCGGCCACGAAGGTGGCTCCATAACCCAAGGTTTCGCCGGGGGCGAGCCACCGGGTGGCAAAGATTTTGCTCGTGAGGGTCATGACCGGCCGCAGGGCATTGGCCATGTCGGGATCGGCGCCGACGACGAGGGGGTTGCCGCCGTAGAGCAGAATCCCGGGGCGGGCCCAGTCGCCGCGTGCCTGCGGCCAGGCGAGCAGCGCTGCGGAGTTGGCAAGGCTCGTCTCGCCCGGCAGGGTCGCTATGCCGCCGTGGAAACGCCGAATTTGTTCGAGCGTCATGCTCGAGGTCGGATCGTCGGCACAGGCGAAATGCGTCATCCATACGGGGGGGTCAAGATTGGGGACCGCCTGCAGACGCCGCCACACGGCCGGGGCTTCGTGAGGGGCGAAGCCGACGCGGTTCATGCCCGTGTTGATCTTGACCCAGATGCGGCGGGGTCGGCGCGGCGCGAGTTCGAGCATGCGCAGTTGTGTCTCGTGGTGCACGACCGGCCATAAATCGAGTTCGGCGGCAGTCTCGAGCTCGGCCGGGTCGAACACCCCTTCGAGGAGTACGATCGGCCGGGTGATGCCGGCGGTACGCAGCGTGACCGCCTCTTCGAGGAAAGCGACGGCAAAGCCATCGGCAAGGGGCTCGAGCGCCTTGGCGCAGGCAATCGCCCCGTGACCGTAGGCGTCGGCTTTGACCACGGCCAATGCCCGGCCGCCAGCCAGGCGTTTGGCGAGAAGGTAATTGGCGCGTAGGGCGTCGAGATCGATGGTGGCGCAGGAGGGGCGCATCGCAGCAAGAAAAAATCGAGTCCGGTGAGCCCATGATAGCCCATCCGGACGAGAAGGAGTGTTTCGGGCGGTGTCGCGGCACCCTTGGGGTGCCGCGTGACGAGTCACTTGAAGGGATCGGGGCGCGGCGTATTCGGGCCGGAAGGCGGCAGCAGCGGCAAAGGCATTTGCGGCCGCTCGCCAGTGAGCGTATACAGGAAGGCGACGATCTTCTTCAGTTCGTCGTCGGTGAACGTGCGGCCGAGTTGCAGGCGCCCCATCAGTGTGACGGCGTCTTCCAGAGTGGCGGCTTCGCCGTCGTGGAAGTAAGGATAGGTGAGTTCGACGTTTCTCAAGGTGGGCACTTTGAAGTACCAGCGGTCTTCGTCCTTCTTGGTCACCGCCGCGCGGCCTTCGGCGGGAGAAGTGGATTTGTAGGGTTCCACCACCCCCAGTTTCTGGAACGAATTGCCACCGAGGTTGGGACCGTTGTGGCAGGCGATGCAGCCGCTATCGTAGAAGAGCTTGAATCCTTCGAGCTCGGTCGCGGTGAGCGCCTTGTCGTCGCCCTTGAGCCATTTGTCGAAACGCGAATTCGGGGTGACCAGGGTCTTTTCGAACTCGGCCATCGCATCGGTAATTTCTTGCAGGGTAATGGCCTCGGTTCCATAGACTTTTTTGAATTCATCGACGTAGCCGGGAATGGATTGCAGCACGGCCACGGCGAGCGTGTGCGGCATGCTCATCTCGATGGGGTTTTGAATCGGACCGGCGGCCTGTTCCTGTAAGTTGGCGGCACGTCCGTCCCAGAACTGGGCGATGTTGAGCGAAGCGTTGAACACGGTGGGGGTATTGACCGGCCCGGGTTGCCATTTGTGGCCGATGGCGGTTTTGAGATTATCCGTTCCGCCCAACGACAGATTGTGACAGGTGTTGCAGGAGATGATGCCGGACATCGACAGGCGCGGTTCGAAGAAGAGCTGACGGCCGAGATCGACTTTGGCCTGATGTTCGATCTTGGCGGGTTCGATCGGCTGGATGATGGCCTTGGCTTTCTCGCGCAGTTCGGCGGGTGTTTCGGTCATGGCTGCCTGGACTGCGGAAACGGCGAAGGCGGCGACGATCGCGGTGAAGAGGAGCTTGCGGGTCATGAGAGCCTCCGGCGGAAGGAAAAATTTGTAAGGCAAATTTAGTCCATTGCGCTCCTTGCTACCGGGAAAAAGCGCCAAAGTTTGCTTTGGATCAAGTTTGCCCTTCAGGGACGTTGTCGATTGGCAACAGAAACACTCCTTGAGTGCAGATGAGACAGGAGAGGGATTTCGAGCTCGATCGCATCCAGCGTGTTTTTCACGAGGAGCCCCAATTCGGTATCGCCGGACAGTACCAGGCGCCGCTGGAAGAAGAGGGTGTCGGCGTCTTCTTCCCGCCGCAGCAGGGCGAGAAAATCGCGAGCGGCGGCACGCAGCGTCAGGCGCGGCGCGACGTGTAGCGGCAATGGGCGGAAGCCTTGCCGGGTGAGCGTGAGGGCGAGCCGCAATCCGAGGTCGCTCACCTCGATGCGCAGCGGCTGCTCTAGGAGCGCTTCGAGGTCCGCGAGCGGTAGCCGGGGAAAGAGCAGTCGATCGAGGGCGAAGGCGAGCACGGCCGCCGGCGGGGTTTGAGGCAAACGGGAGACGATCCGGGAGAGCACGGGCGGAAAGGCGAAGCGGGATTCTTTCATTGGGCGCGGAGGGCAGAGGGAGAAGAAGAGGGTTCGCGATACACGAAGCCGCTCTCGCCGTACCAGAAGCCGTTGCACGATTCCGGCTCGGGCGCGGGCATTTCACCGAAACGGCGGGCACGGTCGAGGGCGGCGATCCGCTCGGGCGTGCCTTCGGGGGCGGGCACGAGGCGTAGGGCCTGCGCGAGCGAAGTGGCTTCTTCGAGGCGGTCCATCAAGGACCACGGACGGGCGGAGAGCACTTGCACGCCGTTGAGCACGAGGAAGTCGGCTCCGTCGCGGGTGGCGAGCGGCAGTCCGGCCGGATGCTGCAGACAGCGGAATTCACAGGCGTCTTTTTGCAGCTGGTAGTGACGGGCGGTGAAACAGCGCGCCGAATGCGCCAGGGGAAGCGGTCCCCATACCGGTAATTCGGTCTCGATCGTTCCTTTTTCCAGGGCGGAAAAGCCTTCGAGCAGCCGCGCGAGGGCTGCGCGTGAGAGCTCCGGCGGTGGCAGCCAGCGGCGCGCTCCGGCCTCGGAGAGCTGGGCGAGGGCGTGCGGATTGTAGACGTTGAGTGAGGCACCGGCGATCCAGTCGCGCCGCCCGGCGGCTGCGAGCAGGTGCACCGTGCCCATCTCGTTGGCTTCGACGGCGAATTCGTCCTGCTCCACCAGGCGGCGTACCCATTTGAGATGGGATTCGGATTCGATGAGGGCGTAGCCGGCGAGAACGACCCGCTTGCCCGCGGCGGCGAGTTCGCGTCCGAGGGCGATCCAGTCGGGCAGGCGCAATTCGGCGCGACGGGCGCAGACGGTCTCACCCAAGACGACGGTATCCACGGGCGTCTCGGCGATCGCCTCGTAGAAGGCGAGGACGCGCTCGCGCGGCCAGAAGTAAGGGATGGGCGCGAGCACCAATTCGAACGAAAGGGGGTTCATGGGGGTCATTTCCACGGCCGGGAATAGGCACCGAGGGTGTGGCTCGCGCCTTCGCTGACGCGGTCGAGCGCGGTGAGCCACTGTGGGCGCGGGGAGAAATCCCGAGGAGCGGCGAACGCGGCGTCGATCGCTTCGCGCCACACACGCGTGACCTGCGCCACGTAGGCGGCGCTGCGCTGGCGTCCCTCGATCTTGATGGCGGCGACGCCGATCTCGATGAGGCGCGGCAGCAGCTCGAGCGTGTTGAGGCTGGTGGGCTCCTCGATGGCGTAATAGGTGTGTCCGCCTACGGCAAAACGGCCTTTGCACAGGGTGGGGTAGCCGGCCGGTTCATCGGGGGCGTAACGGTCGATGAGAAAGCCGTTGAGCCGTGCCTCCAGCCCTTGCGGCGTTTCGTCCCAACGCACGAACTTGGCCGGAGAGCAGGCGCCGTGGCAGTTGGGCGACTGACCGGTGGCGTAGGCCGAGAGGGCACAGCGCCCCTCGACCATCACGCACAGGCCACCGAATCCGAAGACTTCGACCGCCACGGGGCTGTGCCGAACCACCTGCGCCACTTGTTCGAGCGAGAGCACGCGCGGCAGCACGGCGCGCTCGATGCCGTAGCGTTCGTGGTAGAAGGCGAGCGCCTCGTAGTTCGTGGCCGAGCCTTGCACCGACAAGTGCAGGCGTAGCTCGGGATGGCGCTCGCGCGCATGGGCGAGGAGGCCGAGATCGGCGAGGATGAGGGCATCGACGCCGAGCGATGCGGCCCTATCGACCGCCGCCGTCCAGTGAGTCCAACCCTCGGCTTGGGGATAGGTGTTGAGGGCGAGGAAGACGCGGCAGCCGTGTGCATGCGCCAGCTCGATCGCCTGCGCGAGGCTGCGTTCGTCGAAATTGAGGCCGTTGAAGTTGCGCGCGTTCGTCGCGTCCTTGAAACCGAGATAGACGGCGTCCGCTCCTTGTTCGACGGCGGCCTTGAGCATGGCCGGGTTGCCGGCGGGGCAGACGAGTTCGGGGCGACGCATGCAGGAAGGATTCATCATCGGGCGCGAGGATCCGACTCGGAAAGCCCGCAGGATAGCGCGTAAGCGCATCGTCGTCCTTGATGGAAGTCAAGGTCGGATTCGGAGGGGGATTCGGGGTGCCGGGTAATGCTGACGGGCGGCCGTGCCACGGCCGCGTGCGGCAGCGAGATTCAGAGCAGGGTGAACTTGAGCAGGAACACGCCGGCGATCACGGCCACGGCCAGCGGCAGCTCGCGCACGCGCCCGGTGAGGAGCTTGAGGGCGGTGTAGGTGATGAAACCGAAGGCCAGACCGTTGGCCACCGAGAAGGTGAAGGGGATGGTGATGGCGGTGACCGCTGCCGGTGCCGCTTCGGTGAGGTCGTCCCACTGCACTTCCGCCAGCCCGCGCGCCATGAGGATGGCCACGTAGAGCAGCGCCGGCGCCGTGGCGTAGGTCGGTACCATGGCCGCGAGCGGTGAGAACACGAGCATGGCGAGGAACAGGATCGCCACCACCACGGCGGTGAGCCCCGTGCGACCGCCCACGGCCGCGCCCGCTGCCGATTCGAGGTAGGTGGTGGTCGAGGACGTCCCCAGCGCCGCGCCGAGCACGATGGCGGTGGAGTCGGCCATGAGCGCTCGCCCCAGTCGGGGCAGACGGCCCCGGGCATCGAGCAGTTTCGCGCGCTGGGCCACCGCGATCAAAGTGCCGGAGGCATCGAAGAGTTCCACGAGGAAGAAGGTGAGCACGATGGAGAGGATGCCCGCGTCGATCGCCCCTTTGAGGTCCATTTTGAGCAAGGTGGGGGCGAGCGAAGGAGGGGGAGCGACGATGCCTTTGAAGGGGACGAGCCCCAGGGCCACGGCAGTGAGCGTCACTGCGAGGATGGCGAGTACCACGGCGCCGGTGACGCGGCGCGCCTCCAGCGCCAGGATGGTGAGGAATCCGAGCACGGCGAGCAGCACCGGCAGGTGGTGCAGGTCGCTGAGGGTGACGAAGGTGACGGGGTGCGCTGCGACCAACCCTGCATTCTTCAGGCCGATGAGGGCGAGGAAGAACCCCACGCCGGCCGAGATGGCAAACTTGAGACTCGTAGGGATGGCGTCGATGATCCACTCACGGATGCGCAGCGCGGAGACGATAAGGAAAAGGCAACCTGAGATGAAGACGGCTCCGAGCGCCGTCTGCCAGGAATAACCAAGCGTGCCGACGACGACGAAGGCGAAGTAGGCGTTGAGCCCCATGCCCGGCGCGAGTGCGATGGGATAGTTGGCGTACAGCCCCATGATGGCCGAACCGATGGCGGCTGCAAGGCACGTGGCGGTGAAGACGGCCTCGCGCGGCATTCCGGCCGAGCCGAGGATCTCGGGGTTGACGAAGACGATATAGGCCATCGTCAGGAAGGTGGTGAGCCCCGCGAGCACTTCGGTGCGCACGTCGGTGCCGTGGGCCTTGAGCTGGAAGAGGCGTTCGAGCATGGGGGGCATCCCGAAAAAGACGCTGCATTGTAGAGAAAGGGGAGCGAGAAAGGCAATCGTCCCACGCCCTCTATAATCGCTCCGTCCGAACGAAACAGGAGACGGGGAAATGCGAAAGGCCGGATACCGGCTGGGGGTGCCGGCGTCGGTGCTGCTGCTCGTGCCGTTGCTTTTCTTCCTTTGGCTGTGGCTCGGGCGCAGTGCGCTGCCACAGGATTCGCCCGGCGGTTGGCCTCGCGTGCGCGAACCCGTCGATCGGCTGCTCACGACCGAGCTCGTCAATCCGGGCTTCGTCGTGGGCTATTCGGAGTGGCACGGGGTGCCGCGCTGGGTGGCCTATCGTGCCGATCCGCCGCCGACTCATCGCTTGCAGCGGCGTCCGGCGCGATTCGAACCGGATCCACGCACTTTGCGTTGCCGTCTGGGTTGGCACTGCGTGCGCCACGAGTCCTATCGTGATTCGGGGTTCGACCGTGGCCACATGGCGCCGAATTTCCTGATCGGGACGCGCTATGGACTCGAGGCGCAGCACGCCACTTTTTTGCTGTCGAACGTCGCGCCCCAGCGTCCCTCGCTCAACCGCGGCAGCTGGCAGCGACTCGAAGCGGTGGAGGCGGATCGTTTCGCGCCGAACGCGCGCGTGCTATGGGTGGTGGTGGGGCCGGTGTTCGACGAGCATCCGCCGCGGTTCTCGCCGGAATGGATCGCGGTGCCCAAGGCGTTCTTTCGCATCTTCTGGGGCGAGGACGAGGAGGGCAGGCAGCGGGTGCTTGCTTTTCTCATGCCGCAGGAGACGCCGCCGCAGGCCGATCTGCGCTCGTATCTCACCACGGTGCGAGCGATCGAAGAGGCTACGGGCATCGACTTTTTCCCGGATTTGCCGGCGCAGGAGCAAGATCGTCTGGAGACGGCCGCTCCGGATCCCGACGCGTGGGGACTCACCGAAGAATGGGCACGGGCGCCGGGTCGCTACCGGGCCGAATGAGCGATGCCAAGGAAACGCTAGACGAGGAAGGGATTATGCGCGCGCTCTTCGCCGAAGGTCGACATCGGCCCATGCCCCGGCACGAAGCGGACGTCGTCGCCCAAGGGCAGCAGCTTGGTGAGGATGCCGGTGATGAGCTGACGGTGATTGCCGCGGGGAAAATCGGTACGCCCGATCGAGCCGGCGAAGAGCACGTCGCCGACGAAGGCGAGCCGCTCGTCGGGTGCGAAGTAGACGACGTGCCCCGGCGTGTGGCCAGGGACGTGGAGGACTTCCAAGGCGTGTTCTCCTACGGATACCGTGTCACCTTCTTCGAGCCATTGATCGGGCAGGAACGCCTCGGCTTTGCCAAAGCCGAAGGTGCGGGCCTGCTCCGGCAGGGCCTGCAGCCAGAAGCGTTCTTCTTCCTGAGGACCGATGATGGGGATTCCGCCTAGGCGCCGGGCGAGCTCCGGGGCGCCGGCAGCGTGGTCGATGTGGCCGTGCGTGAGCAGGATCTGACGCACGTTCAAGTTGCGGGTGCGGATCGCCTCCTCGATACGCTCGAGGTCCCCGCCCGGATCGATGACGGCGGCCTCACCGGTGCGGTCGCACCACAGCAGCGAGCAGTTTTGTTCGAACGGCGTGACGGGAATGACGAGGACGTGGAGCATGGTGACGATCCGCGACGGAAGATGCCGCTATTGTAGCGTGGCGCGTACGCTCACGCAGCGCCCGGGTAGAGCCAGGAGCAGATGAAGACCGCCGCGGCCACGCCGGCCAGATCTGCCGCTAGCCCCGCGGCGATGGCGTGGCGCATTTTCTTGATGCCGACGGCGCCGAAATAGACCGCCAGCACGTAGAAGGTGGTCTCGGTCGAGCCCTGCAGCGTGGAGGCGAGCCAACCGGCATAGCTGTCGGGACCGACGTTTGGGTCTTTGAGCAGATCGGCGAGCAGCGCAAAGGCGCCGGAGCCCGATAGCGGCCGCAGGAGGGCCATGGGCAGTACTTCGGCGGGCAGCCCCAACGGCCCGGTGATCGGCGCGAGCAGCGAGACGAAGAAAGGAAGGGCGCCGCTCGCGCGCAAGAGCGCCGTGGCCGCGAGGATGGCGACCAGATAGGGAATGATGCGCAGCGCCACCTGGAAGCCGTCTTTGGCGCCGTCGACGAAACTTTCATAGACCGCCACGCCACGCGCGAGTCCATAGACGAGAAAGCCGACGATGAGGGTGGGCACGATCCAGGCCGAGACGATCTGGCCATGGCGGACGCTGGCGACGATGAGGGCGAGGAAGGCAATCGCCGCCGTCCATCCGGCCCAACGCGGCAAGGGGGGGAGTGCGGCCTCTTCGTCTGCTTGGGTAGGCTCAGGCATTGCTGCCGGGGCGATGCGCGGCGCAGGGAAGAAACGCGCCAGCAGCGGCGTGAGGAACACCGCTACCAGGGTGGCGCAGGTGGTGGCGAAGAGCGTGGTAGGCAGAATGGCGGCCGGATCGCTGCTGCCGGCGGCCGCGCGCAGGGCGATCACCCCCGTGGGCAGCAGTGCCAGGCCCGAGGTGTTGATCGCGAGGAAGCGCACCATGGCATTGGTGGCCGTTCCGGGATGGGGATTGAGTCGGTCGAGTTCCTGCATGGCGCGGATGCCGAAAGGCGTGGCCGCGTTGCCCAGTCCCAGGAGGTTCGCCGAAAAGTTCATGATCATGGCGCCCATGGCCGGGTGCTGTGGGGGTACTTCGGGAAAGAGCCGGCGCATGAGGGGAGCGATGAGCCGGGCCGTGGCGGTGAGCAGCCCTCCCTGCTCGGCGATCTTCATCAATCCGAGGAAGAAGGCCATCACGCCCACCAGGCCAAGGGCGAGTTCGACGGCGGCGCGCGAGGCGTCGATCACGGCCTTGCTCATGGCCATCATCACGCCCGGCGTGCCGCTGAGCTCGCGGCCGGCGCCAGTCGCGAAGGCGATCAGCAAAAAAGCGGCGAAGATGCGGTTCATGCGGAAGATATCAGGAAGAAGAATCCAGGGTAACGGCGACCCGGCGTCGTTCGGTACCGCGCAGGACTTCGAGCGTCACGCTATCGCCAGGCTGATAGCGTTCGAGCACGTCGAGCAGGGTGTCGGCATCGGGGGTGGGAATACCGTCGATGGCCACGATCAGGTCGCCGACGATGACGCTGCCTTCGGTGACCGGCACGAAGGGTTTGAGCCCGGCACGCGCCGCCGGACCGTCGGGATCGACGCGCAGGAGGGCGACGCCGGGCGGCAAGCCCAGCGCCTTGTTGAAGGCGGGAGAGGCGGCGGCGATGCCGAGCACGGGGCGGCGGATGCGTCCCTCGCGGATGAGCCGCGGCACGATGCGGTTGACCTCGTCGACGGGGATGGCGAAACCGATGCCGGCAGAAGCGCCGCTGGGGCTGTAGATGGCGGTATTGACGCCGATGAGCCGGCCGGCGCTATCGAGGAGCGGCCCGCCGGAGTTGCCGGGGTTGATGGCCGCGTCGGTTTGGATCACGCCGCGGATGGTGCGGCCGGTGACGGATTCGATCTCCCGGTTGAGCGCGCTCACCACGCCGGTGGTGAGGCTTTGATCCAGCCCGAAGGGGTTGCCGATCGCCAGCACTTTCTGCCCCACTTTGAGTCCCTTGCTCTCGCCGATGGGGATGGGGTGTAGGCGTTCGGGCGGAGCGTCGATGCGCAACACGGCGAGGTCGCGGTCGGGATAGGCCCCGACGAGTTTGGCGCGCCACGTGCTCTGGTCGGCCAGAGTGACCCGGGCCGCATCTGCGCCCTGGATGACGTGGAAATTGGTGACCACGTGCCCGGCCTCGTCCCAGACGAAACCGCTGCCGGTTCCCTGAGGGATTTCGAGCACGTTGAGGGTGAAGAGATTGAGCGCCTGGCGGGCGGTGGTGATATGGACCACCGAAGGCGAGGCGAGGGCGAAGACTTCGACGGTGTTGCGCTCGTCGGCGGTGAGCTCGCCACGCGGGGTGACGGCGCGCGGTTGGGCCGGGGTCGTTCCGGCGGTCTTCGCAAGCAGCGTGCCCAGCGAGGCGGCAAGCACGATGAAGAGCAGCGAGAGCAGCGTGAAGCGATGGGCGGAGCGCATACGGCGGGTTCCCGACGGTGCGAAGCGAACATTGTACGGGAAAGGGCGGATGCAAGGGGAGCGAGGAGGTAAAAACGGCGGCCACGCGGGCCGCCGTCGGGCAGGAGATGAAGAAAGGGCTCAGCCTTGAACGGTGATGCGACGGGTTTTGGCGGTCTCTGCCTTGGGCAGCATGATTTTGAGCACGCCGTCGCGGTATTCCGCCTTGGCATCCTCGGCTTTGACCGGCACGGGGAGCGCAATGACGCGCTGGAATCGGCCGTAGGCGCACTGCATCAGGCGATACTGCCCTTGCTTTTCCTCGCGCTCGAGCCGTTTTTCGCCGCGAATCACGAGTTGGCCGTCGAGCACCTCGACTTCGAGATCCTCTCGGTCGAGCCCGGGAATCTCGACACGGACTTCAAGGGCCTCGTCGGTTTCATAGATGTCGGCGCCGAGCACGGCCCAGCGCACGCTTCCAGCCGGTGCCGGCAGATTGGTCGAAGCGCTTTTTTCGTCGTTGCGCTCGCGGGGCTGGAAACGGGTGAGCGCACCGGCAGCCCGTTCCCACAGCTGACGCCAACCCTCCATCAGATGCTCCCAGCTCTGGCCGAGGCCGGATTTCCATTGCTCCAGTACCGAACTCATACTTCGTCCTCCTCTGCGTCAGACGAAGGCCGAATCAGCCAGCCTGCACCGTGATGCGCTTGGGTTGAGCCTGCTGATGTTTCGGAATGCGCAGCTCGAGTACCCCTTGATTGAGCTTGGCCTGAATGCCGGCGGTGTCGAGGTCGCGCGACAGCGTGAAGCTGCGGGCATAACGCGGTGCGCGGACTTCGGCGTAGATCGGCTCCATGCCCTCGCTCACCGGAATCGACACGTTGCCTTCGATGGTGAGGGTGTCGCCCTCCACCTTGATCTCCAGCGAATCGCGGCTCACGCCGGGCAGGTCGGCCCACAGGGTGATGCCGGTTTGATCTTCGATGATGTCGACGCGCGGCACCGCGGTCGGGACGCGCTGGGCTTCCTGGGCGGTGACGTTGGTGCCGGGGCGGGTGGTGACATTGGTTTCAGCCATGGTCGTTCCTCCTTTCGCGATCATTTGATTTCGATGCGGCGCGGTTGCAGATGGGCTTTGCGCGCGATGCGCAGCCGCAGCACGCCATCGCGGTAGGTTGCTTCGACCTTGTCCGGATCGAGATCCTCGGACAGGCTGATGGTGCGCTTGAATCGTCCGGCGAAGCGCTCATTGGCATAGACCGTCACTTGATCGTTTTCCGGGATCGACGAGGGGCGCTCGCCGGCGATCGTCAGCACGCCTTGCTCGAGCGTGACCTCGAGCTTGGCCGGATCCACGCCGGGTATGAAGGCATACACTTCGACCGCTTCCGGCGTGCGGCCGATGTTGATGGCGGGATAGACGGTATCGAGCGCTACTTCACGAATGGCCGCCGGCCAGCCGCTCCACAGGCGGTCGAGTTCGCGTTGCAGCCGGTCGAATTCCTCGAACAGGTTGGTGGGAAAGAGTGTCGTGACCATCGTGCTGCCTCCTTGAATGTCGTCCGGACATTTCCGTCCGGCATTGGGACCAACGATGAATGCGTGTGTTGCGTTTATTGGTATAGGTTGTCTCGGTGGGAATTTCAAGGGCCTTGTCGAGGGCGGTAGGTGGTACTTCGTTGCGTCGCGCTTGTAATTTCCCGCACCGCCACCAATAATGTGAAAGCCCGGACGGGATGGTGAAGCCGTGCCGTCCGGATCGCATTCATCGGCTGTTCGGAGGCGGTACGGAATGAAGTTTCGCGACTACTACGAGATTCTCGGCGTGCCGCGCACGGCCACGGCGGAGGAAATCAAGAAAGCCTGGCGTAAGCTCGCGCGCAAGTACCATCCGGACGTGAGCAAGGAGCCCGACGCGGCCGAGCGCATGAAAGAGATCAACGAGGCCTACGAGGTGCTCTCCGATCCGGAGAAGCGCGCCGCCTACGATCGGCTGGGAGAGCACTGGCGTCAGGGCGAGGACTTCTCGCCGCCGCCGGGCTGGGATGCCGGCTTCGAATTCCGTGGGGCGCCGGGCGGCGGCCCTTTCGAAGGAACGGATTTCTCCGAGTTTTTCGAGTCGCTCTTCGGGCGCATGCACCGTGGCACGGGCGGGGCGCGCCAGCGTCGTACCGGCGGCTTTGCCTTGCGCGGCGAAGACCACCACGCCAAGATCCTCATCGATCTCGAAGACAGCCTGCATGGCGCCACCCGTTCCGTGACCCTGCGTGTGCCCGAGCTCGATGCGTCCGGCCACGTGGTGCTGCGTGAGCGCACCCTCAACGTGCGCATCCCCAAAGGCATCCGGGCGGGGCAGAAAATCCGGCTCGCCGGGCAGGGCGGCCCCGGGGTGAACGGCGGTCCGCCGGGCGATCTCTACCTGGAAGTGGAATTCCGTCCTCATCCGCTCTATCGCGTCGAGGACAAGGACCTCTACCTGACGGTACCGGTGGCGCCGTGGGAAGCGGTGCTCGGTGCCAAAATCCAGATCCCGACACCAGAAGGACCGGTGACGCTCACCATCCCGCCGGATTCGCAGCACGGTCGCAAGCTGCGCCTGCGGGGCAAGGGGCTGCCGAGCGACCCGCCGGGCGATCTCTACGCGGTGCTCCAAGTGGTGTTGCCTCCTTCGAGCGATCCAAAGGTGCGGGAGCATTTTGCGGCGATGGCGCGCGAGGTGCGGTTCGATCCGCGCGCGCGTTGGGGCCGGTGAGGAGGAGCAGGAATGAACGCGGCGATCGTGGTGTCGTGCGAATGGTTGGGCGGCGAGCGCTGGCTCACGCTCGAGGAGCTCGCAGTGGCGGCAGGGGCATCCCCTTCCTTCGTGCGTGCGCTGTGGGAAGAGGGCTTGATCGAGGCCGGCCTGGTCGAGGCGGGTGCGCCACGATTCGAAGGAATGGCCCTGGAGCGGGTGCGCCGCATGCGCCGCCTGATGCGTGATTTCGAGGCGAGTTTCACCGCGGCGGCGATGATGATGGAGCTCATCGACGAAATCGCCCGCTTGCGGCGCCTGCTCGATCGTGCCGGCATTTCCTGGCGCGATGAACCCTGAAGGGGAATGGCATGAACGAAGAGCAATTGCGCAAGTGGAACGTCGGTTATTGGTTGATCGCCATCGCTTTGCTGCTCTTTCTGCAAAGCCAGTGGCAGGCGGTCAATACCGTGGAGACGGTGTCCTACTCCGAATTCGAGCGGGCACTCGCGGAAGGTCGCGTCTCCGAGGTGATCATCGGCGATCGGGTGATCACCGGCCGCCTCAAGACGCCGGACGGGAACAAGGTCGCTATCGCCACGGCGCGGGTCGAGCCGGATCTGGCGGCGAGGCTGGATCGATACAACGTTCCCTATACCAGAGTCATAGAAAATACGTTTTTCCGCGACCTCCTCTCGTGGGTGGTCCCGGTGCTCGTCTTCTTTGCCCTGTGGTACTACGTGTTCCGGCGCGTGATCGAGAAGCAGGGCATGGGCGGTTTCATGTCGATCGGCAAAAGCCGCGCCAAGGTCTATGTCGAACACGACACGGGGGTCACGTTCGACGACGTGGCCGGCGTCGATGAAGCCAAAGCCGAACTCCAGGAGGTGGTGGAATTCCTGAAGGATCCGGCACGCTACGGTCGGCTCGGGGCGCGCATGCCCAAGGGCGTGCTGCTCGTGGGGCCGCCGGGAACCGGCAAGACGCTGCTCGCCAAGGCGGTGGCCGGCGAAGCCAAGGTGCCTTTTTTCTCCATCACCGGCTCGGAATTCGTCGAGATGTTCGTCGGCGTGGGCGCGGCGCGCGTGCGTGACTTGTTCGAACAGGCGCGTAAGCACGCTCCTTGCATCATCTTCATCGACGAGCTCGACGCGCTGGGGCGCGCCCGCGGCTTGTATCCCGGTTTCGGCGGGCACGACGAGAAGGAACAGACGCTCAACCAGCTGCTCGCCGAGATGGACGGTTTCGATTCTTCTTCGGGCATCGTGGTGCTGGCGGCCACCAACCGTCCCGAGATCCTCGATCCGGCACTGCTGCGGCCCGGCCGGTTCGACCGGCAGGTGTTGGTCGACCGGCCCGACAAGAACGGGCGCTTGCAGATCCTGAAAGTGCACGTCAAGAAGATTCGCCTCGCGCCCGAGGTCGACCTCGAGCAGATCGCTGCCATGACGACCGGTTTCAGCGGCGCGGATCTGGCCAACCTCGTCAATGAAGCGGCCATCGTGGCCACGCGTCGGGGCGCCGATGCCGTGACCCTGGCCGATTTCACCGCCGCTTTCGAGCGCATCGTCGCCGGCCTGGAGAAGAAGACGAGGGTGCTGAGCGAGCGCGAGCGTCGGGTGGTGGCCTATCACGAAATTGGACATGCCTTGGTGGCGCGGGCGTTGCCAGGCACCGACCCGGTGCACAAAATCTCCATCGTGCCGCGTGGCATCGGTGCGCTCGGCTATACCCTGCAGCGTCCCTCCGAGGATCGCTATCTCATGACCCGCGAGGAGTTGCGCCACAAGATCATGGTGCTGCTCGGCGGGCGCGCTGCCGAAGTGCTCGTTTTCAACCGCCTGTCCACCGGTGCGGCGGACGATCTCATGCGGGCGACTCAGATCGCGCGCGACATGGTGACGCGTTACGGCATGGACGACGAACTGGGTTTCGTGGTGTTCGAGCAGAGCCGCCCTCGTTTCCTCGACACTCAGGTCCCCGCGCCGGGCGAAACCTTGGGGGTATCGGAAGCGCTGCACGAGCGCATCGACGCAGCGGTGCAGCGCATCGTGATGGAAGCCTTCGAATGCACGCTCGCCGTGCTCCGGGAGAACCGCGACCAGCTCGAGGCGGCGGCCCGGGAGCTGCTCGCCAAGGAAACCCTGGAGGAAGAGGACGTCGCGCGCTTGCTCTCCAACTTGCGCCGTCCTCCCTGCGTCGGGGAGGTCGATGTGGATGAGCCCGGTGCGGCAGCGGCGCACCCCGCGCCCGGGGCCACGGCGGCAGGTGACTCCCCGGCGGAGAAGGGATCCCCTGCCGGTACACCTTCGGCGGGAGTGCCACGAGATGGCTGAGACGCTGTGGTACGACGCGCTGGGCGTGCCGCACCGCCGGGCCCGGGGTACGCCGCGCATCGTCTCGCTGGTGCCCTCGCTCACCGAGACGCTCTTCGCTTTCAGCCTGGGCGAAGCGGTGGTGGGGCGCACCGGTTTTTGCATCCATCCCGCCGAGGTGCGAGATCTGCCCAAAGTGGGAGGAACCAAGGACGTGCGCCTCGAGCGCCTCTTCGCGCTCGAGCCGACACACGTCATTGCCAACGTCGATGAGAACCGGCGGGAACAGGTCGAGGCGATCGCTGCGGCCGGCATCGAGGTGATCGTCACCCATCCCTGCCGGCTCGAAGACAACGTCGCGCTTTTTCGCTTGCTCGGAGGGGTGTTCGACCGCGAGGAGGCGGCGGACTATGCCGTGCAAGCCTTCGAATCCGTCCTGGAACTCGCACGCACGATCGCTGCCTCCTTGCCGCGGGAGCGCGTGCTCTATCCCATCTGGCGCGAGCCGTGGATGACGGTGGCCCGCAGCACCTGGATCTCCGCCATGCTGGAGGCCGTGGGTTGGCAGACCTGGCCCGCAATCGAGGAACCCCGTTATCCCGTGATCGACGAAACGGCCGTTCGCCACGCGGGCATCGCGCGCGTGCTGCTGCCTTCCGAGCCCTATCGCTTCACCCAGGACCACGCCGAAGAGATTCCCCGCTTGCTCGGAGCTGAAGTTCCGGTGACGCTCGTCGATGGCGAAATGGTGTCGTGGTACGGCACCCGCGCCATCTCGGGTCTGTGCTATCTCGCCGCCCTGCGCCAGGATTTGGCCGAGTCCCTTTCTGCCTGAGCCCTTTTTGCCGTCATGGATGCCTCGCGGGATGATCTACCGCCACAGAGGGTCGTTTGCGGTCATTCATTTTTTGAATGAAATCGAGAATGACTTGCAACATCGTTTTCATCGTGTTATCGTCGTCGCCATTCCGTGATCCCCGGAGGCGCCGATGCTCGTTCCTTTTTTCATCATGCTGCGTGAAGGGATGGAGGCCGCCCTCATCGTCGGCATCGTGGCCGGCTATCTTTCCCGAACCGGTCGTTCTCGCTGGCTTCCCGCGGCCTGGGCCGGTGCCGGACTCGCCGCGCTGTTGTGCCTGGTCCTGGGAATCGCCCTGGAGCAGGCCAGCGCCGAGTTCCCCCAAAAGGCCCAGGAGCTCTTCGAGAGCCTCGTCGGTTTGATCGCCGTGGTCCTGCTCACCTCCATGGTGTTCTGGATGCGCAAGGCGGCGCGCTCCATCGGGACTGGGTTGCGCCAATCGGTCGATGCCGCCCTCTCGTCTGATCGTTCAGGGCTGGCGCTGGTGGGTATGGTGTTTCTGGCCGTGGGGCGTGAAGGGCTGGAGTCGGTCTTTTTCCTCCTGGCCGCGTTCCAGCAGGATGTCGGACTTGCCGCTCCACTGGGCGCCGTTCTCGGCTTGGTATGCGCCGTGCTGGTGGGGTGGGCGATCTATCGCGGCAGCCTGAAGCTCGATTTGGGGCGATTCTTTCGCTGGACCGGCGTATTCATCATCTTCGTGGCCGCAGGGCTGCTCTCCGGGGCGCTGCGTAGCCTCCATGAGGCGGGCCTGTGGAACGGCTTGCAGCAGATCGCTTTCGATCTCAGCGACGTCCTGCCCGTCGATGGTCCCGTCGGCGCCGTGCTTGCCGGGCTGCTCGGTTATCACGACACACCCTCGCTCGGGGAAGTGATCGTCTATCTCGCCTATCTCGTCCCCGTACTCACCCTGTTCTGGATTCAGGGCATTGGCGTGCGCCCCGCCGTGGCACGCGATTCGACGTCTTCTTCCTAAAAGCAAGGACTCATCATCATGACGAAACCCTCTGTGCTTCACCGTCCCCTGCGCTTTGTCCTCACGGGGTGGGCGGTTTCCTTGTCCTTGGGCGCGCTTGCCCAGGAAGCATCGCAGGCCGTTTCGGTCACCGTCACCGACAAGGGCTGTGAGCCGGCTTTGCTCACGGTGTCGGCCGGCAAGACGACGTTCAGCATCCGCAATGCCAGCCGACGTGCCCTGGAGTGGGAAATCCTCAAAGGGGTGGAAGTGGTGGCCGAGCGCGAAAACATCGCTCCGGGCTTCGTGTTGCCCCTCACCGCCACGCTCGCGGCGGGCGATTACCAGATGACCTGCGGTCTGCTGAGCAATCCCAAAGGGGTGATCCATGTGGAGGCGAATGGCCATGCACCCGTGGCGCAAGAATCCCCCTCAGCCATGGATCTCGTGGGCCCGATCGCCGAATACAAGCGCTACGTCAAAGGGGAGGTCGACGCTTTGGTCGAAGCAACGGGAAAATTCGTCGCTGCGATCAAGGCAAACGATCTTGTCAGGGCCAAGCGTCTCTACGCCCCGGCGCGACGTCATTATGAACGAATCGAACCCATCGCCGAGCTTTTCTCCGATCTGGACAAGCGCATCGACGCACGTGCCGACGATTACGAGGAACAGGAAAAGGACCCGAATTGGTCCGGTTTCCATCGCCTCGAAAAGGCGCTGTTTGCCGACGGAACGACCAAAGGAATGGGCCCGGTGGCGGATCGTTTGCTCGCCGATACGAAGGAATTGCAGCATCGCATCGATTCGCTCGTGATCACGCCGAAAGCCATGGTGGGTGGCGCGGCCGATCTCATCGAGGAGGTTGCCGCGACCAAGATCTCCGGTGAGGAGGATCGCTATAGCCACACGGACTTGTGGGATTTTCAAGCCAACGTCGAGGGTGCGCAGAAGATCGTCTCGCTGCTGCGGCCGTTGCTGCAGGCGCGTGATGCCGAGCTGCTTTCGCGGATCGATGCCAATTTCGGCCGGGTCGACACGCTGCTCGCCAAGTATCGCGAGGGCGAGGGCTTCAAGAGCTATGAGGCACTCAGCGAGGCGGATCGAACCGCGCTCAAGGGGCCCATCACGGCTTTGGCCGAGGATCTCGCCAAGCTGCGCGGTACGCTCGGTGTCGAGTAAGGGGAATGTCCATGGACTTCGTCGCTGATCTTCGGAGTCGCCGCCGTTTCCTGCTGGGACTGGGTACGGGGGCGGCCGCAACTTTGTTGCGGCCAGCCGCGGCGGCCGATCCTTCCGATCCGGTGTTCACGCAAAAGGAGGAATTGCGTCAGGAGCGACAACCTTTCTACGGCCTGCATCAGCCCGGCGTCGTCACCCCCCAGCCGGCCGCGGCGCTCTACGCCGCTTTCGACGTGCTGGCAAACGACCGACAAGGGCTGGAGCGCCTCTTTCAAGTGCTCACCGAACGCATCGCCTTTCTCATGCACGGTGGGCCGGCCGCCGTGGCCGATCCGGGATTGCCGCCACCCGACTCGGGCATCCTGGGACCGGTCATCCCACCGGACAACCTGACGGTGACCGTGGCCGTTGGCGACAGCCTCTTCGAGGAGCGGCGCTTCGGCCTCGCCGCCCTCAAGCCGCGTCATCTCCAGCGCATGCAGCGTTTTTCCAACGACCGGCTTGACCGGTCGTGGTGCCACGGGGATCTGTTACTGTCGTTCAACGCCAATACCGCCGAGACGGTGATCCACGCTCTGCGTGACCTCGTCAAGAATACGCCGGATCTCCTCGCGCTGCGCTGGAAGATCGAAGGGTTCCTGCCGCCGGATACGCTCAAGCGCCAGGGACGGGATACGGTACGCAACCTGCTCGGGTTCAAGGACGGCACGGCCAACCTCGATACGACCGATGCCGCGCTCATGGAGCGTGTCGTTTGGGTGGGGAAAGGGGGCGAAGAACCGGCGTGGGCTCAGGGCGGAACATACCAGGCCGTGCGGCTCATCCGTATGCTGGTCGAGCGCTGGGACCGTACACCGTTGCGTGAGCAGGAACAAATTTTCGGGCGGGACAAAGCCGAAGGTGCGCCCCTGGGTAAACCCCACGAACACGATCTGCCCGATTATGCTTCCGACCCGGAAGGCAAGGTCATCCCGCTCGACGCCCATATCCGCTTGGCCAATCCCCGTACACCCGGATCCGAGCGCAATCTCGTCTTGCGTCGTAGCTACAATTATTCGCGTGGTGTGGACAATGCCGGCCAGCTCGACATGGGACTCATCTTCACCTGCTTTCAAGCCGACCTCGCCGCCGGTTTCCTGACGGTGCAAAGCCGTCTCGATGGAGAGCCGCTCGAAGAGTACATCAAGCCTTTCGGCGGGGGCTATTTCTTCGTTCTGCCTGGGGTGCGCGAGCCGGGCGACTGGCTCGGACGGACGTTGATGGTGCAGTCAGCGTAAAGAGGACGAGCCGCGCGGCTCGCCCTCGCCGTGACGGCGATAGAGGAAAAAACCGAGCAGGGCCAGCAGGTCGGCAACCAGCATTGCTTCCGCCATCGGGAGGCCGTTCGCGCCGGGAAGGACGCCGACGCTGGCGCTAGCGAGCACTCCGAAGCCGAACTGGCTGGCCCCGAAGAGGGCGGCGGCCGCACCGGCATTGGCCGGGAAGCGGTGCATGAGCAAACCGACGCAATTGGCGCCCAGCAGCCCCGTCACGACCACCCCCATGAAAAGGAAGAAAAGCGCGAAGCGAACGTCTAGATCGAGAACGAAGAGGATCAGGAGCATGGATGTGGCGACGACTCCCGCGACGGCACCCAGACCGATGAGGGGCACGGCACCAAGGCGATGCACCAGCCGGCTGTTGAGGTAGTTGGCCAGGAGGATTCCCGTCGCGTTGCTCGAGAAGACCAGTGCATAGGCGGTCGAGGAGAAACCGTAATGCTCGATGAGCACATGAGGGCTGGCCGTGATGTAGGCGAACATGGCGGCGAAGGACATGCCTCCGGTAAGGAGCAGCCCCAGTGCCGGAGCGTCGCGCAGGATGCCGGCGTAAGCGGCAAAGGCGGACGCGAGGCGGACGTGTTGGCGATGCGATGGAGGCATCGTCTCGGGGAGGAACCGCCTTGCGAGCACGAGACTCGAGGCGCCCCATAGCAGCAGGGCGGCAAAGGTCCCGCGCCAGTTGCTCCAATGCAGGATCTGGCTGCCGATCAGCGGCGCGAGCAGGGGCGCGAGCGCCGTGACCATGGCCATGAGCGAGAGCTTGCGAATGGCTTCCATCCCCGGATAGACATCGCGCACGATGGCCCGCGACAACACCGAGGCCGCGCCACCGCCAGCGGCCTGCAAGAATCGCGCGACGATGAGCTCCTCTGCCGAACGAGCAAGGAGACAACCGATGCTGGCGAGGAAAAAGACCGCGAGCCCAGTGAGCAGGACGGGGCGACGACCGTACCGATCGGAGATCGGGCCGTAGAAGAGCATCCCCAGCGAAAACCCGGCGAGGAATGCCGTCACCGACCATTGTACTTTTGCCGCCGAGGCACCGAGATCGTGGCCGATCGCCGGCAGGGCAGGCAGATAGAGGTCGATGGCCAGGGGGCCGATGGCGGCAAGGCTTGCCAGCAGGGCAAGGAACCAAGGGCGTTCGGAGCGATTCGCTGGGGGCTGGGTCATGTGCGGCTCAGAAGCGGTGGTTCAACCCGAGGTAGAAGAGGCTGGTATCGCCCACCTTGCCGTCGGGGGCGTGACCGTTGTCGTCCTGACCGAGCGCGACAGCCTGATCCCGGCGCAGATCATCGTGATCGACCCAGGTATAGGCGGCATAGACGGTGGTTCGCTTGGAGAGCGGATGCAGATAGGCCACTCCCAGCGATTTGGGTTTGACGCTGCCGCTATCGCCCATGATGGCATTGCCGCCGTCGAGCTTGGCCTGGCCGTAGGCGAGGTTGAGCGTGTCTTCGCCCACCACGGGGATGATGAGGCCGATCTGCCAGAGCGTGACGTCGAAGCCGCTGGCGCCGAGCACGTCGCGGCCCTGCTGCCAGGAACCGGCAAGGGTGGCAAAGCCGAAGTCGTAGGCCGCGCCCAGCATCCAGTCTTTCTGGGTTTCGTCTTCGCGAGCGGGAGCCTTGCTCCAGCCGCCGTCGTATTGTGCCTTGTATTTGACGGCCTGGTAGATGGCGCCGATTTTCAAGGGACCGTTCTCGTAGCGCAGGCCGAGGCCGTATTTGTCGTCGTCGGTGCGCGAGGCGCCGTGTGCCTGGTCCGTTTCGAGGTTGCCGGCCGAGTAGATGGCGCTCACCCCGATGGTCTCGAATTCGCCGGTGTAACCGACGGAGTTGTTCCAGCGCGCCGGATCGTTGGGGGTGATCGTGAGGTTGGCGAGCTGCGAGAGCCAGTTCTGCGGGCTCGGGGTCATGCCCTGCAAGGCGTCGTAGGGATCGGTGAAATAACCGGGGGCATATTGACGGCCCAGGGAAAGCTGGCCGAAGGCGCCTTTGAGGCCGACGTAGGCTTGCTGGGTGAAGGCTTCGCTGCCGCCGTTGGCTTCGCTATCGGTCGAGCTCATGCAGCAGGATTTGCCGCTGTCGATGCTGAACCCTTCTTCGAGGACGAAGACGGCTTTGAGGCCGGCACCGAGATCTTCTTCGCCGCGAAGGCCGAAGAAGCTGTTGCCGATACCCCCGTCGTCGATCCCGGCCGTTTTGTCGCCCATCACTTTGCCGTATTTGAAAAAGGCATCGGCCGAACCATAGAGTTGTATCCCCGACTGGGCGAGCGCGGGCAGGCAGAAGAGGCTGGTGAGCGAGAGGGCGAGCGTTTTTTTGAACATCGTTGTTTTCCTCGTGCAACGGGGGAAGGGGCGGGTCGATGAAAAATCATCGACCCGGTCAGGGATCACTCGTGGAAAGGAGCAAGATCGCCGGGGCGGCGCAGCATCTTGTTGACTTCGTCGAAATGCATTTCTTCCTCGACGATCATCTCCCGGGCGAATTCTTCGAGCAGCACGGATTTCCCTTGTGTGATCTTCAGGAGGTCATGGTAGCCCTGAAGTGCGAGGCGCTCGTGCTCGAGGCTTTCGCGCAGAATCTCGTCGATGTCATGGCGATGGGTCTCGAGCAGGGTACCGATCTTGAGCGAGGGATGTCCGCCAAGCAAGGTGATCATCTCGCCAACGCGCAGGGCGTGGTCGAGCCCGTCTTTGGCGTTGTCTTTGAGCCAGGAGACGATGGGGATCCGATTGTACCCGTAGACCATGAGCGAGTAATGAGTGTAGCGTACGACGCCTGCAAGTTCAACCTCGAGCACGCGGTTGAGCGCTTCGATGGCGGCGATACGGTCGGCGTCCGATAGAGTGTCTATCATGATGAGATCCTTTCGGGATGGAAACGGGAGTCATGTCAATTCACTGGGAGCTTGCGTCATCGGTAGCGTCTTTCGCGGTTTCATTCTCCTCGAGGCGGGGGAAAAGGGTACGGGCAAGCGCGGAGACGCTGGGATTGTCGACGAAGACGCAGCGTTTGCCCGTGCGTTTGCAGTGGTCCTTGACGCGCCAGTAGGCTTTGTGGCTGATGCATCCCGTCTGGCAAATGACGAGGTCGGCCGCGGCGAGGTTGGCGTCGAGTTGCCCGAGATTGTCTTCCAAGCCACCATCGTGGTGAACGAATCGTCCGCCGATCCGTTCGATGACTCCGCGATAATCGGTGATGTTGCCGCTTCGTCCGCCCACGCAGAGGATGGTCTTGTCCAGCAGCTCAGGTTCGATGGTGACCGGTGGCGGCAGATGCCTGGCGGAGGAGCAGGTTGCCGCGCAGCTTGACGGTTCTGGTTCGTTTTGGCGCCGTCGTGAGGCAGCGAGTTCGCTTTGGGCTCGGGAGAGTTCCTGGCGCAGGGCGGCCAGTTGCTGCTCGAGCGCCTTGGTGTGCGCTTTTTCGGCGGCGAGTTTGCGCTTGAGCTGCAGGCGTGCTTCGAGCTCGGGTACCGTTTCGCGTATTTCGGCCAAGTCGCTGCGCAGACAGGCGATTGTCGTGTCGCGGCACAGCAAGGTGGCGCGCGCTTGCATCAAATCCTGGCGGAGTCGTTCGAGCTCCCGGGTCTTCTCCGTCACGAGGCGGGTGCACCGCTCTTGGACCTTGCCGAGTTCTCGCAGCAGGGTGGCATTTTCCTGCACCAGCGCCTCGAAACGGCTACGCTCGACACGGGTGGTGGCGCCAGCCTGGTGCTGCAGCATGTGCATTTCCCGGCACAACGCGAGTTCGAGGGCAGGGGTACAGCGTGGATGGGTGAGCGCGGCCCAAAATGGCCCGGCCACGTCGCCCTCGTCGACGGCTTCCTGCCACAGGGATTCGAGCGCCTCGCTCGTCTTGGCCGCCTTGTAGCGGCGGATCACGGTGGCGTAGCGGCGATCGAGTTCGTCTTGCAGCAACTCGGAGAGCCGGTTACGGCTGCTGCAAGCATTGACGGCACCGACGTGCAGGTCGTAATCTTCCAGTGGGGCTGCCCGATCGAGCACTTTGCCAACCAGTTTGCGCAGAACCGATAGCGGCAGACAGACACCGATCACGGGGCAGTGGCTTTCCCTCGACAGCTCCCATAATCGGCGCCGACGGGAACCGAGGCGGGAGAAGAAGGATAGGGGCGGGGGTTCGAGAGTGAGCGGACTCATGGTAGAGGCAAAGGCGCTCTCGCACATGGTTTCGTTCTCCTTGCGGCCGAAGACGGATATCGGATGGCATCAAACGATGCGATGGCGTGATTGTAAACGATAACCATTTTCATTTGCAAGAACTATCGAAACTCCGCGATCAAAAATCCGCGTCATGGGGGCTACAGATTCGATTCGTATCTTGCAAGAAGGCCGGAGGAAGGGAGTCCGGGCTCAGGACGTGCTGTCCGGGGGCTCCACCCATTCGTAGATCTGCAGGCGCTTCGGGTCGCAGGCGCAGCAGCTCTTGCCGCAGGACGAGCCGGCGGGAAGACGGCGTATGCGGCCCTTGCGCTCGAGCGTGGCGAGCATGGCCTCGACCGCTTCGGGCGCGGCCTGCAGGGCCGTGGCCAGATCGTCGAGGCTGACACGGCGGTGCAGGCGCAGGGTCTCAGTGAGGCGGGAGAGGATCATGCGGAACCCTCCTGACGGACGGTCTTGGTGCTTCCGGCTGCCGCCGGCGAGAGGAATGCGCCACCGCGGCGCATGAGGAGATAGGCGAGGACGAAGAACGCGGCGATGCCCGCGATCCAGGCGGCGGAGGTGAGCGGAGAGCGGGGCAGGCGGGCCAGCTGATAAAAAATCGTTGCCGCGGCCCAGGCGATGCCCGTCGTCCAGGCGACGACGAAGAGCGTCCAGCGTCGACCGGATTCCTGGTAGATGGCGGCAGTGGCGGCGGTGCAGGGGGTGTAGAGCAGGATGAAGAGCAGGTAGGCAAACGCTCCGACCGCGCCGTCGAACCGTTCGGCCATGGCACCGAAGGCGGCCTGCGAGACTTCCTCGCGTTCTTCCTCGGCCTTGTGCAGTCCCAGGGGGTCGGCCCAGGAGCCGAGCGCCTCGGCGAGGTTCTGCGGAATGGTAGCAAACGCCGCCGCGATCGCCTCGCGTAGCGAGAAGGGGGTTTCTTCTTCCGTGTCGGCGTTCTCGGTGGCAAGTGCCGTATAGGTGGCGTTCAGGGTACCGATCACGGCTTCCTTGGCGAGCACGCCGGTGAAGATGCCCACCGTGGCGGGCCAGTTGTCTTCGGTCAGCCCCATGGGGGCGAACACGGGGGAGAGGGTACGGCCGACGGCGGCGAGCACGGATTTGTCGCTGTGCTCGTTGCCGTAGCTGCCGTCGGTGCCGATCGCGTTGAGGAAGTTGATGACTACGACCATGGGGACGATGAGCCGGCCAGCGCGCACGATGAAGGTCTTGAGGCGCTCCCAGGTGTGCAGCAGCACGCCGCGCGCGGTGGGCAGGTGGTAGGGCGGCAGCTCCATGATGAAAGGCGTGGCCTCGCCCTTGAGCAGGGTGTTTTTGAGGATGAGCCCGGTGAGCACCGCCACGGCGATGCCGATGAGGTAGAGGGCGAAGATGACGTTCTCGCCGCCCGTGGGGAAGAAGGCGGCGGCGAAGAGTGCATAGACGGGCAGGCGCGCGCCGCAGGACATGAAGGGGGCCATGGCGATCGTCATGAGGCGGTCGCGGCGGTGCTCCAGGGTGCGCGTGGCCATGATGGCCGGGACGTTGCAGCCGAAGCCGACGATGAGCGGCACGAAGCTCTTGCCCGGCAGCCCTACCCAGCGCATGAATCGGTCCATGACGAAGGCGGCGCGCGCCATGTAGCCCGAATCTTCGAGCATTGAGAGGAAAAGGTAGAGGAAGCCGATCACCGGGATGAAGGTGGCCACCGTCTGGATGCCACCGCCCACGCCGTGGGCGAGCAGCCCGGTGAGCCAGTCGGGCGAGCCGATGGCGTTGAGCGCCTCGGCGAAGCCATCGACGAAGATCGCCCCGGCGAGCTGGTCGAAGAAATCGATGAAGGCCCCGCCCACGCGGATCGTGAAGAGGAACATCAGGTACATCGCCACAAGGAAGATGGGGATTCCCAGGGCGCGGTTGAGCACGACGCGGTCGATCCGCTCGGTGAGGTCGGCCGGGGCTTGGCCGGCAACGTGCACGGCGTGATGCACGATGTCGTTGGCGAGGCTATAGCGGGCGTCTGCCACGAGGATGTCGAGTTCGCCGCCGAAACGCTCGGCAAGGGCTTGGGCGCGCCGGGCGAGGGGTTCGTCTACGCTCGCGCGCGCGAGCGCGTCGCCCTCGAGCAGCCGCACGGCGAGCCAGCGCGGGGACCAGCCTTTCTGCGCGGCGATCGGTTCGAGCTCGGGCACGAGTTCGGCGAGCGCCGTTTCCACTTCCTCCCCATAGGGAACGGCGCGCGGCTGGGGGGCGGTGACGATGGCTTGCCGGATCGCCGCCTTGAGCTCGGCGATGCCCCGGTTCTCGCTGGCGACGATCGGGACTACGGTGCAGCCGAGCCGCTCACTAAGCGCCGCCACGTCGATCTTCATGCCTTTCTTCTCGGCGACGTCGACCATGTTGAGCGCGACGAGCAGCGGCACCTGCATCTCCGCCAGCTGCAGCGTGAGGTAGAGATTGCGCTCGAGGTTGGCGGCGTCGACGACGTTGACCACGAGGTCGGCCTCGCCCGAGAGGACGTAATCGCGGGCGATGCGCTCGTCGAGCGAGATGTCTTCGCCCACGACGTCGAGCGAATAGGTGCCGGGCAGGTCGACCACCTCGACTTCATCGCCTTCGAAACGGTACTCGCCGGTCTTTTTCTCGACGGTGACGCCGGGCCAGTTGCCCACGCGCTGCTTGGCGCCGGTGAGCGCGTTGAAGAGCGTGGTCTTGCCGCAGTTGGGGTTGCCGACGAGGGCGATGGTGTAGGCGTTTTTCATTGGATTTTTTCCACCTCCACGGCGGCGGCTTCGCTCTTGCGCAGCGACAGGGAAAAGCCGCGGGTGCGGATCTCGAGCGGATCGCCCATGGGGGCGATGCGGGTGACGACGAGCTCGGCCCCGGGCGTGAGGCCCATCGCGAGCAGCTTGCGGCGGTAGGATTCGCCGCCGGGCGCATAGCCGGTGACGCGGGCGCGCTCGCCCACGGCGAGGTCACGCAGCAGCATGGGCATCGCGTTCCGCCACGAGGGATTCATGCACCAGGATCTTGTGCGCCATGCCGCCGCCGAGTGCGAAGCGCGTCTCGCCGCGCTTGACGACGAATTTTCCGCCCTCGCGTTGCTGCAAGGTGATCTCGCAGCCGACGTTCAAGCCGAGTTCGGTGAGACGGCGCGTGAATTCGGCGCCGCCGTGGAGCGCGGCGATGCGCAGGCGGCAACCGAGCGGGGCCACGGGAAGGGGAAAGGCTTTGGCGGCGGACTCAGGAACCATGGCAAGACTCCGGGTAGCGATGGGCAAATTCGATCGGTTGGATAGGCCTGATTGATTATAGTTCTCATTTACTGGCGTAGCAAGGGCTTTTTTTAAAATTTTGCACCGGATTTTTCTTTTTGCTGCAGTGGACTTGGCGGCTCGTTCCGGGTTCAGAGCATACCGAGTTGCGCGAGCGAGACGACGTTACCTGCCGTGACGATGAAATGGTCGAGCAGGCGTACGTCGATGAGCGCCAGCGCCTCGCGCAGCGTGCGGGTAAGTGCGGCATCGGCGCGGCTCGGCTCGGCGGCGCCGCTGGGGTGGTTGTGCGCGACGATGACGGCGCTTGCGTTGGCGTGGAGCGCCAGCTTGACGAGTTCGCGCGGGTGGACGGCCGTCTGGTCGACGGTGCCGCGAAAGAGTTCGTGGGCGGCGAGCAGGCGGTGGCGGTTGTCGAGCAGCAGGGCGTAAAAGACTTCGTGCTCCAGCCCGGCGAGCCGCAGGCGCAGCCAATCCTTGACGCTCTCGGGATCGGAGAGAAGGTCGGCTTCGCGGGCGGTTTCGGCCAGCGCCCGGCGGGCGAGCTCGAAGGCGGCCTGGAGCTGCGCGTATTTGGCCAGGCCCACGCCATGCACGGCGGCGAAGGCTTTGGGCTGGGCGGAGACGAGCGCGCGCACGCCACCGAAGTGTGTGAGTAGGTCGCGCGCGAGATCGACGGCGCTCTTGCCTCGCACGCCGACCCGGAGGAAAATCGCCAGGAGCTCGGCGTCCGAGAGGGCTGAGGCGCCGCGTTCGAGCAGTTTCTCGCGAGGGCGTTCCTGTTCTGGCCAGTCGGTGATGGGCATGGGGCGCCTGCGCAGCGAACGAGACGAGATGCATTTTCCATGAAGTGCGCCCCGGGCGCAACGGGGAAGAGGAGAGAAGATGGAGCGCAATGAAAGCGGGGCGCCGCCCTTTCTGTTCGGTCGGCGGATCGTGCTGGGCGTGACGGGGGGGGTGGCGGCCTACAAGGCGGCCGAACTCGTGCGCCGGCTCGTCAAGGCCGGAGCGCAGGTCGACGTGGTGCTCACGCCGGGCGGGGCGCATTTCGTCACGCCCACCACCTTCCAGGCGCTCTCGGGGCGGCCGGTGTGGTGCGACCCTTGGGACGAGCGACGCGCCAACGCCATGGCGCACATCGATCTCACGCGCGGGGCGGACCTGCTGCTGGTGGCGCCCTGCACGGCCGATGCCATGGCGCGCTTCGCCCAGGGGCAGGCCGACGATCTGTTGGCGACGCTCGCGCTGGCGCGCGCCTGCCCGATGGCCGTGGCGCCGGCGATGAACCGCCAGATGTGGCTGCATCCGGCCACGCAGCGCAACCGGGAACGGCTCGTCGCCGACGGCGTGCTCGTCTGGGGGCCCGCCGAGGGCGAACAGGCCTGCGGCGAGACCGGTCCCGGGCGCATGATCGAGCCCGAGGAGATCGTGGCGCGGCTGGAAGCGTTTTTCGCGCCGAAGTGGTTCTCCGGGCATGCGGTGCTGGTCACGGCCGGGCCGACCTACGAGCCGCTCGACCCGGTGCGCGTGCTCACCAACCTCAGTTCCGGCAAGATGGGCTATGCGCTGGCGCAGGCGTTCGCGCAGGCCGGCGCCGCGGTGACGCTCGTCTCCGGCCCCGTGAGCCTGCCCACGCCCTTGGGCGTGACGCGGGTGGACGTGACCACCGCCGAGCAGATGCGCGCGGCGGTGCTGGAGCGCGTCCCGGGGCATCGCATCTTCGCCTCGGTGGCGGCGGTGGCCGACTATCGGCCGGCGCGCGTCTCGCCGCAAAAGATCAAGAAGGGGGCGGAACGGCTCACGCTGGAGCTGGTGCGCAATCCCGACATCCTCGCCGAGGTGGCGGCGCTGCCCGAGCCGCCCTGGTGCATCGGGTTCGCCGCCGAGAGCGAGAATCTGGACGAATACGCCGAGCGCAAGCGCCGGGAAAAAGGGCTGCAGCTGGTGGTCGGGAACCTCGTGCAGGAGGCGATGGGGCGCGACGAGAACACCGTCGTGCTCTACGACGAGAACGGCCGCATTCCCTTGCCGACTGCGGACAAGGTCCAGGTTGCCTGGGGCATCGTGCGGCACGTGGCGCAGCGCCTTGGCTTGATCGACACGGCCGTGGAACGGGGGGATCTATGAGCGCTCCGACGCAGGGTAATGACGAAGTGACGGTGCAGGTGCGCTTTCTCGACGAGCGCATCGCGGCCCGCCCGCCGCAGTACGCCACGCCGGGTGCCGCGGGAATGGACCTGCGCGCGGCGATCGCGGCTCCGTTCGAGCTCGAGCCCGGTGCCACGGCGCTCGTGCCCACCGGCATCGCGCTCCATCTGGCCGATCCGGGCCTTGCGGCCCTCATCCTGCCGCGCTCGGGGTTGGGACACAAGCACGGCATCGTGCTGGGCAACCTCGTCGGGCTCATCGATTCGGACTATCAGGGAGAGATCCTCGTGTCGCTGTGGAATCGCGGCGATGAGGCGTTCGTGGTCGAGCCGCTCGCGCGTATCGCCCAGCTGGTGATCGTGCCGGTGATCCATGCGCGTCTCGTCGCGGTGGAGTCGTTCGACCCGAGCGAGCGGGGCGCGGGCGGATTCGGCAGCACGGGGCACGCTTGAGCGCCACGCCAGTGCGGTTCGCCATCCCCACCGCGGTGCAGGTACGGCTCTTCGACGAGCAGGGCCGGGTGCTTTTCCTGCGCCGCGCCGGTACGGGCTTTTTCGACGGGTTCTGGAGCCTGCCGGGCGGGCACGTGGAAAACGGCGAGAGCCTGCGGCAGGCCGCGGTGCGCGAGCTCGCCGAGGAGCTGGGCATCGAGGTGGCGCAGGAGGCGCTCACGCCGGTGGCGGTGGTGCATCGCGCATCCGACACCAACCGCATCGAGTTCCTCTTCGAGGCACGTCGCTGGCAGGGGGAAGCGCGCATCGCCGAGCCGCACCGCTGCGACGGATTGTGTTGGGCCGATCCAGCGCGGCCGCCCCAGCCCTTCGCGCCCTACCTCGCGGCGGTGTGGTCGCGGTTGGGGCAGACGTGGTTGCTCGAGGTAGGATGGGACTGACGCCCGGTGAGAGGCGGTTTCTGGCGTGCCGCGCATTCCCTTTTCCTCTTTTGCCGCAAGCTGCGGCGGGGGCTTTCGATGGCGCCGCGGCCTGCAGTTCTGCTGGCGCCGCGCCGCGTTAGCCCGTAAAATGGCGCCTTTGCGCCGCCATCGAGCATCCGGACGGACTATGAGCGAAGAAAAACCCACGTTTCAGGACCTCATCCTGCGCCTGCAGCGCTACTGGGCCGAGCTGGGCTGCGTGCTGCTGCAGCCCTACGACCTCGAAGTGGGCGCGGGAACCTCGCATACCGCCACTTTCCTGCGGGCCATCGGCCCCGAGCCGTGGAACGCCGCCTACGTGCAGCCCTCGCGCCGGCCCAAGGACGGGCGCTATGGGGAGAACCCCAACCGGCTGCAGCACTACTACCAGTTCCAGGTGGTGCTGAAACCCTCGCCGCTCGACATCCAGGATCGCTACCTCGCCAGCCTCGTGGCGCTGGGGATCGACCCGCGCGAGCACGACGTGCGCTTCGTCGAGGACGACTGGGAGAACCCCACGCTCGGCGCCTGGGGTCTGGGCTGGGAGGTGTGGCTCGACGGTATGGAAGTGACGCAATTCACCTACTTCCAGCAGGTCGGCGGCTTGGACTGCCGGCCGGTGCTGGGCGAGATCACCTACGGGCTCGAGCGCCTGGCGATGTACCTGCAGGGCGTGGAGAACGTCTACGACCTCGTCTGGACGCGCACGGGCGACGGCCGGGTGGTCACCTACGGCGACGTCTTCCACCAGAACGAGGTGGAGCAATCGAAGTACAACTTCGAATATTCCAACGTGCCCCTGCTCTTCGAACTTTTCGGGCATTTCGAGCTTGAAGCCAAGCGGCTGATCGAGGCGGCGCTGGTGCTGCCCGCCTATGAGATGGTGCTCAAGGCTGCGCACACCTTCAACCTGCTCGATGCGCGCGGGGCGATCTCCGTGACCGAGCGCGCCGCCTACATCGGGCGCATCCGGGCGCTCGCCCGCGCGGTGGCGCAGGCTTATCTCGCCAGCCGCGAGGCGCTGGGCTTTCCCATGCTCGCCGCGGCCGCAAAGAAAGGAGCCTGAGTCATGAGTGAACGGGAAACCCTGCTGGTCGAACTCGTCACCGAGGAACTGCCGCCCAAGGCGCTGCCGCGGCTGGGCGAAGCCTTCGGGCGCGGTGTGCTCGAGCGCCTACAGGCGCGGCGCCTGGTCGATGCCGACGCGCCCTGGCGCTGGTTCGCCAGCCCCCGGCGGCTGGCGGTGCAGGTGAGCGGCGTGCGCGAGCGTGCGCCCGATCAGGCCAAAGAAGAACGCCTCATGCCCGTGGCGGTGGCGTTCGATGCCGCCGGCAAGCCCACGGCGGCGCTGGAAAAGCGCCTCGCCGCCAAGGGGCTCACGCTGCAGAACGCCAAGCTCGAGCGCCGCATCGAGGGCAAGCAGGAAATGCTCTACCTGCACACGGTGGAAGCAGGGGCGCGGCTCGACGAGGCGCTCGCCGTGCTCGTGGCCGAGGCGATCCGCGCCTTGCCCATCCCCAAGCTCATGCGCTGGGGCTCGGGCGAGGCGCAGTTCGTGCGCCCGGTGCATCGCCTGGTGCTGCTGCACGGCGCACGGGTGGTGCCGGGGCGAGTGCTCGACCTGGACTCGGGCCGCGAGACCCTGGGGCATCGCTTCATGAGCCGCGGTGCGATCGAGCTCGCCCATGCCGAGGCCTATGAGCCGACGCTGCGCGCCGAGGGCAAGGTCATCGCCGACTTCGCCGAGCGGCGCGCCGAGATCGAACGCCAGCTGCAGGAAAAGGCCGCCGCCGAAGGGGGCGTTCTGGGCGAGCATGCGGCGCTGCTCGACGAAGTAACCGCCCTCGTCGAGCATCCCACCGTCTATGTCGGGCGCTTCGAGGAGGAATTCCTCGCCGTTCCGCCCGAGTGCCTCATCCTGACGATGCAGGCGAACCAGAAGTATTTTCCCTTGTTCGATGCGCAGGGGCGGCTGACGAACCGCTTTCTCATCGTTTCGAACATGCACCTGTCCGAGCCCAAGAGCCGCAACATCGTCGAGGGCAACCAGCGGGTGGTGCGCCCGCGCCTGGCCGATGCGCGCTTCTTCTACGAGCAGGACCGCAAGGAACGGCTGGAATCGCGCCTGCCGCGGCTGGACGCCATCGTCTATCACAACCGCATCGGCACCCTGGGCGAGCGCGTGGCGCGGCTGGAATCGCTCTCAGGCTGGCTCGCCGAGCGGCTGGCCGCCGACGTGGCGCTCGCGCGGCGTGCGGCAAGGTTGGCGAAGTGCGACCTCGTCACCCAGATGGTGGGTGAGTTCCCCGAGCTGCAGGGTGTGATGGGGCGCTACTATGCGCTCGCCGACGGGGAGCCGGAAGCGGTGGCCGAGGCGATCGAGGATCACTACAAGCCGCGCTTTGCCGGCGACACGCTGCCGCGCCGGCTCACGGGGAAAATCCTGGCGCTCGCCGAGCGGCTCGACGCGCTCGCCGGGCTCTTTGCCATCGGCGAGATCCCCACCGGCGAGAAAGATCCCTATGGTCTGCGCCGCGCCGCGCTGGGGGTGCTGCGCATCGCCGTCGAGACGCCGCTGCCACTCGAGCTCGACGCGGCGATCGAGCGCGCGCTCGCCGAGCAGCCCCCGGCGGTGCGTGCCCAGGCTCCGGCCGATACCGTCGAGAAACTGCGCCGCTTCTTCGACGAGCGTCTGCGCCATTGGCTGCGCGAGGCGGGGCATGCGCTCGATGCGATCGATGCAGTGCTCGCGCTGCGCCCGGGCCGCATCGACACGGTGCCGGCGCGGCTCGAGGCGGTGGCCGCTTTCCTTGAGGCGCCGGAAGCGCCCACGCTCGCCGCGGCGAACAAACGCATCGCCAACCTGCTCAGGAAAGCGGGCGAAGAGGGCGCGGCGCACGTCGACGTGGCCCTCTTTGCCGAACCCGAGGAGAAGGCGCTCTTCGAGAAGATGCACGCCGTGGCGCCTTACGTCGCCTCGCATCTGGAAAACGAGGCCTACGCCCAGGCGCTCAGCACGCTGGTGGCGCTCGCCGCGCCGGTGGATGCCTTCTTCGATCGCGTGATGGTGCTGTGCGACGAGCCGCTCTTGCGCGCCAACCGTCTGGCGCTGCTGCGCGAGCTGTGGCGGCTCATGAACCAGGTGGCCGACCTGTCGGTACTCGCGCGCGAGGCCGGCGCCTGAGGGGGGCAGCGATGAAACTCATCGTGCTGGATCGCGACGGGGTGATCAACGAGCATTCCGAGCAGTTCGTCAAGAGTCCGGAGGAATGGATCCCCATTCCCGGTTCGCTCGAGGCGATCGCCCAGCTCACCCAGTGGGGCTGGCGCGTGGTGATCGCCACCAACCAGTCGGCGATCGGTCGCGGCCTCATCGGCATGGATACCCTCAACGCGATCCACGAGACCATGCTGCGGCGCCTGGCCGAAGTGGGCGGGCGCATCCACGCCATCTTCTTCTGCCCGCACGCCGAAGTGGAGAACTGCGCCTGCCGCAAACCCAAGCCGGGGATGCTGCTCGAGATCGGGCAGCGCTTCGGCGTGGATCTGTCGCAGGTGCCGGCGGTGGGCGACGGCATCCGCGACATCCAGGCGGCGGTTGCCGCCGGCTGCCGCCCGTGGCTGGTGCTCACCGGCAAAGGGCGGCAGACGTTGGCAAGCGGTCTGCTGCCGGAGAACGTGACCATCGCCGAAGATCTGGCCGAAGTCGCCCGCCGGCTCACGGAGTCGCCATGAGCCCCCGCCGCGCCCCGCTCTCGGCCTGGATCCGCTCGATCCTCTTCGTCGTGCTCATGACGCTCGTGACGGTGCCCTATTCGCTGGTGACGGTCGCCGTGCGTCCCTTGCCGCCGCTGCCGCGCCATCGCATCGTCAGTTTCTGGGCGAAGATCACCGCCTTCCTCATCTGGCACGTGCTCGGCATCCGCTGGCGGGTGGAGGAGAGGGAGAATATCCCGGCGCGGCCCTGCGTCTTTCTCGCCAAGCACCAGTCGGCCTGGGAGACGCTGGTGCTGGAGGCGATCCTGCCGCGGCTCGTCTTCGTGCTGAAAAAGGAGCTGCTGCGCATCCCCTTCATCGGCTGGGGACTGGCGAGCTGCTCGATGATCGCCATCGACCGCAACGACCGGCGCGGCGCGCTGCAGCAGGTGATCGAGCAGGGCAAGGAGCGGCTCGCGCAGGGCTTCTCGGTGCTCATCTTCCCCGAAGGCACCCGGGTGGCGCCGGGGCACACGAGGCGCTATCTCGCTGGCGGCGCGGCGCTTGCCGTGTCGGCGGGCGTGCCGGTGGTGCCGATCGCGCACAACGCCGGTGAATTCTGGCCCAAGGGGGCCTTCGTCAAGATCCCGGGTGAAGTGCTGGTGTCGATCGGACCGCCGATCGATCCCCAGGGAAAGAGCGTCGACGAGGTCAATCGCCTGGCGGCACAGTGGATCGAGGCCGAGATGCGGCGCCGCTTCCCTTGGCATTATGGCGACGGCGACGTGACGGCGGGGGTGCGAGCGTGAGCGAGAAAAAGGAAAGGAAACCCCCGCGTCCGGTCTGCGGTGCCGAGACGCGGGAGAAAATCCTCGATGCGGCCGAGGCGCTCTTTGCCGAGCACGGCTTCGAAGGCGCTTCCATGCGCATGATCACTGCCCGCGCCGGGGTCAACCTCGCGGCGGTCAATTATCACTTCGGATCCAAAGAGAACCTGCTGCGCGAGATCTTCCGCCGGCGTCTGGCCGAGATCACGGAGGAGCGACGACGCCGCCTGGCGCAGCTTCAGCGCGACGCCGAGGCGCTGGGAAAGGCGGTGCGACCCAGTCGCATCGTCGAAGCCTTCTTCGCCCCATTGCTGGAACTGGCCCGCACGGAAGGAGGGCGGCGCTTTCTCCAGCTCCTGGGCCGGACGATGACCGATCCGAGCGCCTTCGTGCGGCACGTGCTCGCCAAGGAGTACGGCGACGTCACCGACGAATACCTCGAGGCGCTCTACCGCTCCCTGCCGGGCGTGCCGCACGCGGAGATCTTCTGGCGTTTCCACTTCATGCTGGGTGCCGTCTCCTATGCCATCGCCGGCGCCGAAGGTCTGCAGGCCATCGCCGGTGAGTCCTTCGACGATCACGATCCGGCCAAGCTCGAAGCCCGGCTCATGAGTTTCCTCCTGGGGGGATTGCGTGCGCCGCTGCCGGATTTCGCGGCGCAATCGCACGTCGGCTGAGCTTGGCGTATCATGATCCGGTGCGCGAATCCTTCGCAGGATCGCGCCGTGATCCACTTCCCGGAGGAGCTCATATCTAGTATTTAATAATGTGCACTATAGTGCATAATGGTGCATATGGAAAACACGATGAGCACAGGAAAAGCGGCGAAGTTGCTCGGCGTATCGGTCAAGACGCTGCAACGATGGGAACGCGAGGGTCGTCTTGTTCCGATAGCGCGGACAGACAGCAACCGACGTCGTTAATGGCGAGGCGCTGAAGAAGGGTGCGCAAGATGCAACTGACACACAAGATTGCCCTTCGCCCAACCCCTGAACAGGCCGATTATTTCCACCGGGCCTGCGGGACGGCACGGCGCGTCTGGAATTGGGCGCTCGCCGAGTGGAATCGGCAATACTCGGCGGGGCTCAAACCCAACGCAATGGCGCTCAAAAAACAGTTCAACGCCATCAAGTACAGTGACCCGCAGTGGCTTGATGAGCACGGTCGGCCGTGGCTCAAAACCATTCACCGCGACGCGCACGCACAACCCTTTGCGCATTTGCAGCGTGCGTGGTCACGATTCTTTGCTGACCTCAAGGCGGGCGCACGCATCGCGCCTCAAGACAAAGCCGAGCGACGCGCTCTGCGGGAACAGGGCGTGAAGCTTGCCTATCCGCCGACGTTCAAGAAAAAAGGCCGCAGCCGTGACAGTTTCTATGTGGCGAACGACAAGTTCAAGATCGAAGGGCAACGCATCCGCCTGCCTCTGGTGGGATGGGTGGAGATGGCGGAATCCCTGCGGTTCGATGGAAAGATTATGGGCGCGACAGTCTCGCGCACAGCGGATCGCTGGTTCATTGCCATTCAGGTCGAGGTGCCCGATGCCCAGTTCTATCGCCAAAGGACGGGGCAAGGCGTCATTGGCGTGGACCTTGGATTGAAAGCGGCGGCAACGCGCTCGAACGGCGAGAGAATCGAAGCGCCCAAGCCGCTCAAGGCGGCGCTGCGACGGCTCAAAATCCGCGCCCGGCGGCTCAGCCGCAAGGTCGAAGCGGCCAAAGTCGCCGCCGGATTCGCGCCCAAGGCAAGCCTTCCCAAAGGAACCCGTCTGCCGGTTTCCAACAACCGCAAGAAGTCCGCTGCGATCTTGGCAAGGCTCCACGCCCGCGTTGCCAACATCCGAGCGGATTTTACGCACAAGCTCACGATGCGGCTTACCCGCGAAAACCAAGCGGTAGTGATCGAGGATTTGCACGTCCAGGGGATGCTGGCAAACGACAAGCTCGCCCGGGCGCTTAGCGACGTGGGCTTTGGGATGATCCGCCGGCAGATGGAATACAAGGCCAAGCGCTACGACACCCGGTTGGTGATTGCCGATCGGTGGTATCCAAGCTCTCGCCTGTGCTCCGTCTGCGGATGGCAGCACGAGGAGCTGACGCTGAAAGACCGGCAATGGACGTGTCCGAATTGTGGCACGGACCATGACCGCGATCTCAACGCAGCGCTCAACCTAAAACGGCTGGCAACCGAAACTGCTCTACCCGTGGCGAGTCCGTCCGGCAACGGCGGCACTACGACAGAGGGGGTCTCTGCCGTAGTCGGGAAAGTCACGCTTGTCAGACACGAAGTCGGCCCGCAAGGCGCTTCGGGGCAGGAAGAGAACCGTGCGCATAATCGCGCACTTTCTTGATAGCAGACCAGAACATGGACCAATCCCAGACGACCGCTGCCGAGCCCTTGGTGCATTCGCGGCTCGAAGATGGCGTGCTCACCCTCACCCTGAACCGGCCGCAGCAGTACAACGCGCTCTCCTGGGCGATGCTGGAAGCCCTGCGCGAGGCGGTGCGCTCGGCGCAGGCCCCGGACGTGCGCGTGGTCGTGCTCGCCGGTGCCGGCAAAGCCTTTTGTGCCGGGCACGATCTCAAGGAGATGCGGGCCAATCGTACGCTGGATTTTCAGCGCCGGCTCTTCGCCCTGTGCTCCGAGGTGATGCTCTCCCTCATCCGCTTGCCGGTGCCGGTGATCGCGCGCGTGCATGGCATCGCCACCGCTGCCGGTTGCCAGCTCGTGGGTATGTGCGACCTCGCCGTGGCGAGCAGCGAGGCGCGCTTTGCCGTCTCCGGCATCAACGTGGGGCTTTTCTGCTCGACGCCCTCCGTGGCCTTGTCGCGCAACATGGGGCGCAAGGAGGCGTTCGAGATGCTGGTCACGGGAGAATTCATCGATGCCGAGGAGGCCCATCGTCGCGGCCTCGTCAATCGCGTCGTCGCCCCGGAGGCGCTCGACGAGGAAGTAGAGCGACTCGCCGCCGCGATCAAGGCGAAGTCGCCCGTAGCGGTACGCATGGGCAAGGAACTCTTCTACCGCCAGTTGGAGATGGGGATCGAGGCGGCCTACCAGCTCGCCGGCGAGGTAATGGCCTGCAACATGATGGCCGAGGATGCCGCCGAAGGGATCGACGCCTTCATCGAAAAACGTCCGCCACAGTGGCGCGGATGCTGATCGACACCCACCTGCATTGGGATGCCGAAGAATACGACGCCGATCGCGGCGCCTTGCTCGCGGCGGCGCGCGCGTGCGGCGTCGGCCTCTTCGTCGTGCCGGGCGTGGAGCCGGCGCGCTTTGCCCGGCAAGCGGAGAAATGCCGGGACGTGCCCGAGGCGCGGCTCGCCTGGGGGGTGCATCCGCTCTATGTCGCGCAGGCGCAGCGCCACGCCGAGGCGCTCGCCGGTGCCCCCTTGGATGCGCCCGCTGCCCGCGCCGCCGTGATGGCACAGCTGGAATCCTGGATCGAGTCGCACCCCTGCGTGGCGATCGGGGAAATCGGGCTCGATCGTTTCGTCGCCACTCCTGCGCTCGACGTGCAGCGGCCCTGGTTCGAAGCCCAGCTGCGCCTGGCCCAAAAGCTCGGTCTGCCGTTGATCCTGCACGTGCGCCGCGCCGTCGAGGACGTGCTCCAGAGTCTGGCGAAACATCGTCTGGTCGGCGGCATCCTGCACGCCTTCAATGGTTCCTTCGCCCAGGCCGAGCGGGCGCTGCGCCTGGGCTTTGCCCTGGGATTCGGCGGCACGATGAGCTACGAAGGCTCTCGCCACGTACGCCGGCTCGCGGCCGAGTTGCCCTGGGAATCGATCGTGCTCGAGACCGACGGGCCGGACATCCCCCCCGTCTGGGCGCAAGACCGGCGCACCGTGCCGGCAGATCTGGCGCGCTACGCCGAGATCCTCGCGGAGCTGCGCGGCTGTACGGTTGCCGAAGTGATCGAGCGCACGAGCGAGAACGCGCGCCGTGTGCTCCGATTGTGAATGCCTACCCGAAAAAGCCTTGCTTGCTGCCGTTTTCCTGCCCGCTTTCCGCCACGGGTCCGGTGATCCAGCCGGCGATGCGCGTTTTCAGGCGCTCGATTTCCTGCGGCATGCGCTCGACGTGCATGAGCGAGAAACCGAAGACGTAGGCGTAGAGGAGCGTGGCCCGCGCCGTGGCCTCTTCTTCCGTGAGCCCCAGGGCGAGAAACAGATCGCGAGCGCAGGCGAGCCGGATCGCATCGACTTCGGCCACCACTTCGGCCACTTCCGGGTCGCGCTGCGCCCATTCACGGATGGCTAGTTCGATGAGGATGCCCTTGCGGTTGCGGCTCGCGCTATAGACGTCGATCACGTGGCGCAGCTGCTCGGCTTCACGGCCGGGGAGGGCGCGGGTCTGCTTGTGGATGTCGCGGATGCGCCCCTCGCGCCAGTGTTCGAGCAGCGCTTGCTGCAGTGAGCGCCGGTCGCGAAAATGCCAGTAGAAACTGCCCTTGGTGACGCGCAGGCGGCGAGCCAGCGTTTCGATGCGCAGGCCGGCGATCCCTTCGGTGGCGATGAGCTCGATCGCCGCCTCGATCCAGGCAGATCGATCGAGCGGAGTACGCTCGGAGGGAGGGCGATTTGGGTCGTTCACCGTTGCCATCTTGACGAAATCCTTTCCATACGATACCGTATGGAGCACGATCCCGCAAGGGGTGGCCCGGCTCGGTCGGGCGAGGTCGAGATGGCATACTCAACTCGGGGAGAAAAATGAAAATTCTGGTACCGGTCAAACGCGTGGTGGATTACAACGTCAAGATCCGCGTCAAGCCCGACGGCAGCGGCGTGGATACCGCCAACGTCAAAATGTCCATGAACCCCTTCGACGAGATCGCCGTGGAAGAGGCGATTCGGCTCAAGGAAGCGGGCGTGGCCAGTGAAGTCATCGTGGTCAGCTGTGGCGTGGCCCAGTGCCAGGAAACCCTGCGCGCGGCCATGGCCATGGGGGCGGATCGCGGCATCCTGGTACAGACCGACGTGGAGCTGCAGCCGCTGGCGGTGGCCAAGCTCCTCAAAGCCGTGGTGGAGAAAGAGCAACCGGGCTTGGTGATCGCCGGCAAACAGGCGATCGACGACGACGCGAACCAGACCGGTCAGATGTTGGCGGCGCTGCTCGGTTGGCCGCAAGCCACCTTCGCCTCCAAGGTTGTGATCGCCGACGGCAAGGCCGTGGTCACGCGCGAAGTCGACGGAGGCCTGGAGACGCTCGAACTGCCGCTGCCTGCGGTCATCACCACCGACCTGCGTCTGAACGAACCCCGGTTCGCGACGCTTCCCAACATCATGAAGGCGAAGAAAAAGCCCATCGACACGCTCACGCCCGAAGCGCTCGGCGTAGACGTCACGCCGCGGCTCGTCACGCTCAAGGTCGAAGAGCCGCCCAAGCGCAAGGCGGGCGTGATGGTCGGCAGCGTCGATGAGCTCGTCGAGAAACTGCGCAATGAAGCCAAAGTGATCTGAGCGGGGAGCCCAATACCATGAAAATTCTCGTCATCGCCGAACACGACAACCAGAAACTCGCCCCGGCCACGGCGCATGCCTTGGGGGCGGCCAAGGCGCTGGGTGCGGCAGCCGACGTGCTGGTGGCCGGCCATGGCTGCCGGGCGGTCGCCGAGCAGGCGGCCAAGCTCGAGGGCGTGGCCCGAGTGCTGCTTGCCGATTCGCCGGCGCTCGCCGATCTCACCGCCGAGGCGCTCGCTGCCCAGGCGCTCAAAATCGCCAAGGAATACACCCACATCCTCGTGCCGGCCACGGCCTTTGGCAAAAACGTGGCCCCGCGCATCGCCGCTTTGCTGGACGTGGCGCAGATCTCCGACATCGTGAAAGTGATCGACGCCGATACCTTCGTGCGCCCGATCTATGCCGGTAATGCGCTCGCCACCGTGCGCTCGAGCGATCCCATCAAGGTGATCACCGTGCGCGGTACGGCGTTCGACGCCGTAGCGGACGGCGGAAACGCCCCCATCGAGACGATCGAGGCGATCGCCGAGCCGGGGCCCACCAAGGTGGTTGGCCGGGAGGTGACCAAGTCGGCCCGCCCCGAGCTGACGAACGCCCGGGTGATCGTCTCCGGTGGGCGCGGCCTGGGGAGCGCGGAGAAATTCCACGAGTTGCTCGAACCGCTCGCCGACAAGCTCGGCGCGGCTATCGGCGCCTCGCGCGCCGCCGTGGACGCGGGCTACGCACCCAACGACTATCAGGTAGGGCAGACGGGCAAGATCGTCGCGCCCGAGCTCTACGTCGCCATTGGCATCTCGGGGGCCATCCAGCACCTGGCCGGGATGAAAGATTCCAAGGTGATCGTGGCGATCAACAAGGATCCCGAAGCGCCCATCTTCCAGGTGGCCGACTACGGCCTGGTGGCCGATCTCTTCCAGGCGGTGCCGGAGCTGACGCAGAAATTGTGAGCCGCGCGGCGCAATGAACCTGCCTTCGGCGCTCTTCCCTGAAGAATGGATCGTCGGCTCCTGGGTGCTAGCGGGGGTGTGGCTCTGGCGCGGCTGGCGCCGCACCCCTTGGCAGGCGCTCAAGGACGACCGGCGTTTCCATCTCGTTGCCGGGTGGGCGTTGGGATTGGCGCTGCTGTGGAGCATCCGTGCCGGTATCGAAGCGGGGCTCACCTTTCATGTGTTGGGAGCGATGGCGGCCACGCTCTCGCTGGGGGCGCCGCTCGCCACCCTGGCACTGGGCTTGGCGCTCGCCGTGGTCTGTGCGAACGGCGCATTCGACGCGCCGGCGTTCGCGCTCAACTTCCTCGTGACCGCGGTCTGGCCAGTGGCTTTCGCCGATTTCTGGCGCCGTTTCATCGCGCGCTCCTTGCCGGCGCACTTTTTCGTGTTCATTTTCGTGGTGGCCTTCTTCGGATCGGGATTGACGCTGATCGCCGAGGGGGCGCTCGCCATCCTGGTGCTTTGGGGGGCTGGAGCCTATCCCCTGGAGCATCTGCTGCAAGATTGGGCACCCTATTTCGTGCTCATGGGCTTTGCCGAGTCGTGGCTCAGCGGGGCGGTGATCACGATGTTCGTGGTCTATCGCCCGGACTGGGTGGCGGCTTTCGACGATGCCCGATACCTGAAAAACAAATGAAAAACGAAGCCGGCATTCGACCGGGGATGGCAAGGGAACGAGCACCGGAGCAAGGCTCCGGGATTTCATCGATGAGGACCCTTCAGGAGTAATCCATGAGTGAATATCGTGCCCCGCTGAAAGACATGCGTTTCGTGCTCGAAGAGCTGATCGGCCTCGAGCAGATCGCCCGCCTGCCGCAATGCGAGGAGGCCAGCCCCGACGTGGTGGCAGCCATCCTCGAAGAGGGCGGCAAGTTCGCCGAGGAAGTGCTCGCCCCCCTGAATCGGGTCGGTGACGTGCACGGGGCCGTGTGGCAGGAGGGCGAAGTGAAGACGGCGCCCGGCTGGAAGGAGGCCTACACCGCCTTCCGCCAGGGCGGCTGGACGGCGCTCGCCTGCTCGCCCGAGTTCGGCGGGCAAGGATTGCCCAAGGTGGTGGCCACCGCCGTGATGGAACTGTGGAAAGGTTCGAACCTCGCCTTCTCGCTGTGCCCCATGCTCACCCAGGGGGCGATCGAGGCCCTCATGCTGTGCGGCTCGCCCGAGCAGAAGAAGATGTACCTGCCCAAGATGGTGGGCGGCGAGTGGACCGGCACGATGAACCTCACCGAGCCGCAGGCTGGCTCCGACCTCTCGGCAGTGCGCACCCGCGCCGAGCCGGTGGGCGACGGTACCTACAAGCTCTACGGCCAGAAGATTTTCATCACCTATGGGGAACACGACCTGGCCGAGAACATCGTGCACCTCGTGCTCGCGCGCCTGCCCGGCGCACCCGAGGGGGTCAAGGGCATCTCGCTTTTCGTCGTGCCAAAGTTTCTCGTCAACCCCGATGGCAGTCTGGGGGCACGCAACGACGTGCGCTGTGTTTCCATCGAACACAAGCTCGGCATCCACGCCAGCCCCACCTGCGTGCTCTCCTTCGGTGACCACGGCGGCGCGGTCGGCACCCTGGTGGGCGAGCCCAATCGCGGCCTCGAATACATGTTCATCATGATGAACGAGGCGCGCTTCGCTGTCGGCCTCGAAGGTCTTGCGCTGTCCGAGCGCGCCTATCAGAAGGCGCTCTCCTACGCCAAGGAACGCATCCAGGGGTTCGAGGTCGGGGTCAAGAGCGGGCCGCGAGTGCCCATCATCCGCCATCCCGACGTGCGGCGCATGCTGATGCTGATGAAATCGCAGACCGAGGCCATGCGTGCGCTCGCCTATACGGTGGGGGCGGCGTTCGACCTGGCCCATCACCATCCGGACGAGTCGGTGCGCCAGCGCAGTCGTGGCTTCGTCGAGCTCATGACCCCCGTGGTCAAGGGGTGGTGCACCGAGAACTCGGTGACCATCGCCTCGCTCGGCATCCAGGTGCACGGCGGCATGGGCTTCATCGAAGAGACGGGCGCGGCGCAGCACTACCGGGATGCGCGCATCACCCCCATCTACGAGGGCACCACCGCGATCCAGTCCAACGATCTCATCGGCCGCAAGATCGCCCGCAACGGAGGCGTCATCGCCCGCGGACTCATCGAAGAGATGCGCCTGGCGGCGGAGAAATTGCGTGCCCAGCCCGGCGAGGAATTCGGCGTGCTCGCGCGCCGGCTGGGCGCCGGCATCGACGCCCTGGAAAAAGGCGTAGCCTACATCCTCGAGACCTACGGGTCCAATCCAAAAGCGGCCCATGCGGTTTCGGTGCCGCTGCTCGAGCTCTTCGGCATCGTCTGCGGCGGCTGGCAACTCGGTCTGTCGGCGCTGGTGGCGGCCAAGCGTCTGGCCGAAGGGGCGCAGGATCCGGCGTTCTACCGGGCCAAGATCGGCACGGCGCGTTTCTATGCCGACCATGTCCTCGCCCGCGCCCCGGCGCTTGGGGTAACGGTCAGCGAAGGCTCGGCCGGTGTGCTCGCGCTCGACGAGGAGATGTTCTGAGTCGGCCTTGCCGGTGAAACGGCGCATCCTCTTCGCCCTCGCCTTGGCCGTTCTGGCCGGGGCGGGGGCGTTTGTCCTGTTCGTCGCGACTTTCGATCTTGAACGCTATCGCGGCGAGCTCGAAGGGTGGGCTCAAGCACGCCTGGGCCGTGCGGTGCGCTTCGCCGGGCCGATGCATCTCGAGTTCTGGCCTCGCCTGGCCCTGGAAGTGCAGGATGTCCATGTCGCCTCTCCGCCGGGGTTTGCTTCCGAGTTTGCCGCGATCCGACGCCTCGCGATCGGGGTGGAGCTCTTGCCGCTATTGCAGCGGCGCCTCGAAATCGCCTCGATCGATGCCGATGGGGTGGTGCTGCATCTTGAACGTGGCCCCGGTGGGGGTAACTGGGTGTTCCTTCCGTCATCCAGGCCGGCGAAGGGGGCGACGGCAACGGAAGCCACGATCGGAGCCGTGGGGGCATCCGCGGCGGCCTTCGCGGTGGAATCGATTCGTTTGCGCGCGGTCGAGCTTTTTTGGCATGGCGAGGGTGCTGCCCAGGCACTTCACCTGGGCCCATGCCAGCTCGAAGCAGGTCCGCTCGTGCCCGCGCGGCCGTTGGACGGATGGCTGGAGTGCGTTTTTTTCGGAATCTCCGCCCGGGTCACGGGAACATTCGCCGAAGGCATCCAGGGTGGGAACTTCGCCGGGGATCTCACACTCACGGCCGCCGATCTTCGCGCCTGGCTCGCCAGTCAAGGGTACGAGTTCGCACTCCCATCGCAGGCATTGCGTCGGGTCGAGGGACAAGGGCGAGTGCTCTGGGACGGGCAGACGCTCGTCCTCGACGATATGGTGTTAAAACTCGATCGCAGCACGGTGCGCGGCAAGGGCTCCTTCAGCCCTGCTGCGCTTCGTGGGGAAGTGGTGCTCGCTGCCGACACCCTGGATCTCGAGCCTTGGCTCGGTGAGCGGGCCCAAGGGGTTGCGCCGCGCGACGTGCGTTTGCAGGGACGATGGCAGGACGCGGCATTCGCGATCGACTCCTTGCAGGGCGGCGCCTTCGGCGGACGGTTCGCGCTCACCGGCCGTATCGAACCGGCCAAACGGGCGTGGCAGACCGAAGGCATGCTCGAAGGGATGGACGTGGCGGCCCTGCTCACCACGCTTCAGGGCACGAGTCGGCTCACCGGCCGAGGCGAGGCGCGTTTCTCGGTGACGGGACGTGGCTGGGCGCCGCCGCAGTGGCTGGAGACGGCTGCCGGACGGGTGCAGGCGCGCATCGTCGACGGCGCCGTGCTGGGGGTGGACGTCGATCGCTTGCTGCGCGAGGCTTCGTCCGTTTTGGGCGGCAAGAAAGGAAATAGTGCCGATCGCGGTCGTACCCCCTTTGCCGAGATCTCGGCCAGTGCCCGGCTCGAACGAGGGGTGCTGCGTAGTCAGGATTTCTATGGCCGGACCGAACGCTTCACGGTGCGCGGAGCCGGCAGCGTAGACTTGCGCCGTTCATGGTTGGCGTGGCGCTTCACGCTCCTGCTCGCCGACCTGCCTGTGGTGCGGCAGGATGCTTTGCTCGGTATCTTGCTGGGCGTGCCGATTCCGCTGGAAGTGCAAGGACCGATCACCTCGCCGAAATACCGCGTCGTGATGGAGGAATTGGCGAAAGAAGTGGCCAAGGAGGCGATCAAGCGACGCCTCGCGCCGGCCCCCGATCTGCCGGTGCCGCCCGTGGGCCCGGCGATCGAGGAGCTTCTGCGCGGTCTGCAGCGGCGCTGAAAGGTCGATGCGCCCGACCCCCTCTCCGAGAGGAGGTCGGGCAGCAGGGTAAAGCCTTACTCGGGCTTGCCCGCCTTGGAACCGGAAGATGAAGCCTCTTCGACTTTCGCCTTGGCGACCAGCTCTTCGATGTGTTTCTGGATCTTCTGCTGCTGCAGCTGCTGTTCGATCTGCGGCCGAATCTGCTCGAGCGGCGGCGGAGTTTGCGGACGCACGTCGTCGACGCGGATCACGTGGTAGCCGAACTGGGTCTTGACCGGAGCCTTGGAGGTCTCGCCCTTCTGCATCTTGCCCAGCGCCGTGCCAAAGTCGGGCACGAACATGTCGGGCGTCACCCAGCCGAGGTCGCCCCCCTTGTCCTTGCTGCCGGGGTCTTTCGACTGTTTGGCCAGCTCATCCCACGAGGCGCCCTTCCCGAGCTTGGCGATGATGTCCTTGGCCTGATCCTCGTTCTCCACCAGGATGTGGCGCGTGTGGAATTCGTTGCCCGAGTACATCGTCTTGATTTTCTCGTAGGCGTTCTTGATCTCTTCTTCGCTCACGGGGTTCTTGGCGACGAAATCCTTGAGGTAGGCGCGCACGAGCACGCCCTGGCGGGCGAGCTCCATCTCGGCCTTCACTTCGGGGCTTTTGTCGAGGCCGGCTTTCTTTGCCTGCTCGGCGATGACGGCGCGGCGGATGAGCTCGTCCTTGACCGCCTGGCGCAGCTGCTCGTTGTCGGGCAGCCCTTGGGCGACCTGTTCCTTGACGATCACGTCCATGTAGATCTGGGGGATCGGTTGGCCATTGACCTTGGCCACGTTCTGCGCCATGGCAGGCAGGGCAACGAGCCCGAGGCCGAGGACGGCGGCCCGGACGGGAGTGCGGAGTTTGGCGTACATGGGTTTCCTTTCACGGATGACGGTTTCGGCGCGCCGCGATGCGCGCCGCGAATCCGAGTGTAACCGATGACGGCCGAAAGTAATTCATCGACCTGTAGCAAACTGCAAGCGCGCCTCATTCACCCGGGGCGAGCGCGGTGACGGCGAGCGCGTGAATCCCCCTTTGCATCAAGTCGCCCGCGGCGGCGAACACCAGACGATGGCGTTGCACCCGGGACAATCCCGCGAAACGCGGCGAGACGATGCGCACGCGGTAATGCCCTCCGCCGGCGGCCCCGGCGTGGCCGGCATGCGCGGCGCTGTCGTCGCGAATCTCGAGTTCGAGCGGTTCGAGCGTTTGCAGTCGTTGGCGCAACTCGGCGACGCGATCGGGTTCAGGCATCGGTTCGTTCCTCCTCGAGATGACGGGACAGCCACAGGGATTGGGCGAGCACGAAGAGCAGCATCGCGCCCAGGGTACCGAAGAGCTTGAAATTTACCCAGGTGGTTTCGGAGTAATTCCAGGCGACGTAGAGATTCAGCGCACCGAGGAGGACGAAGAATGCGCTCCACAGGTCGGAGAGTCGCGCCCAGACGGGATCGGGCAGTCGCAGCTGCGCCTGCATGGCGCTGCGGATCAGGTTGCGGTGCAAGAGCCGTGCGCCGATGAGTGCGGCGGCAAAGCTCCAGTAGAGCGCCGTGGGTTTCCACTGGATGAAGACGGGGTCGTGCAGGAAGATCGTGGCGCCGCCCAGACCCGAGACCAGAACGAAACTCACCCACAACATGCGATCGACGGTTCGCCCACGCAGGCGCAACGCCAGGATCTGGACGGCGGTGGCGAGCATCGTCGCCGCGGTGGCGGCCATGAGCGGCAGGGTCGAGGGAGCCGCCCCCATCGCCATCCCCAAAGGGGCGAGGGCGTCAGGAAAGAGCCCGGCGAGGCGATAGGCGAGGAAGAAGACGAGTACGGGGAAGAGGTCGAAAAGCAGTTTCATGAAGCGTCCTGCGAAGGGGTGGGTGCGGGAAGGGGAGGCGGTGCGGGCGGCAGTTCGAGGGTCACGGCGAGCCCGCCGCCGTCGCGGTTGGCCAGCCGGAGACGGCCGCCGAGCGCCTTGACGGTACGTTGTACGATGGCTAGCCCCAAGCCGGAGCCGGTCACGCCGCTGCGCATGGCCGATTCGGTGCGGGCAAAAGGGGCGAGTACCCGCTCGAGCTGGTCTTCGGGAATGCCGGGGCCGCGGTCGGCCACCGTAAGGGTGGGGGCGGCTGCATCCTCGCCGAGCAGAATCTCGATGGGGCGTTCGGTCCCGGCATATTTCTTCGCGTTGTCGATGAGGTTGACCAGCACCCGGCGCAAGGCCGCGCGATTGGCGCGCACGAAGATGCGGGGCGCGTCGCTGTTCCATTCGATGGGCGTGCCGCGCAAACGTTCCTTGGCCACGACTTCTTCGACGAGGGCATTGAGCTCGAAGGTTTCGTCGGCGGCGAGCGCGTCCACCTTGGCATAGTCGAGGAATTGGCCGACGATGCGATCGATGTCGTCGAGGTCGGCCTCCAACGCCCGGGCTTCGTGCTCGTCGATGGCGAGCATCGCCAGGGCGAGCCGCAAGCGCGTGAGGGGAGTGCGCACGTCGTGCGATACGCCGGCGAGGATGAGCGCCCGCTCGGTTTCATTGAGCCGCAGCCGCTCGACCATGGTGTTGAAGGCGAGCACCAGCTGGGCGAGCTCGGCCGAGGCGGGCATGGGCAGGAGCGTCGGTTGGCCGCCGGCGGCCACCGTCTCGGCGGCGCGGCGCAGCACGCGCAGCGGGCCGCTGATCCAGCGGGCGATGACGAAGGCGCCGAAGAGCGCCAGCACGAGGATGACCCCGGCGAGCATCATCCATTGCCAAGGGTCGGGACGGGGGATGCGTTCGGGGGGAAAACGCAGCCAGTAGCCGCGCGGATCGTCCGGCGAGAGGCGGAAATATACCCACAGTCCGGGCTGGTCGCGCCAGCTCTTGCCTACCTGGGTGGAGGGGCCGAGCAGTCGGCGCAGTTCCTCCTGCAGGGCGCGATCGGGGTCGTCGTCGGGCAGCGGCTCGACTTCGTCGCCGAAATCGGCCGGGTAGACGGCAATCCCCTCGAGCGTGACCCAATCGATCATCAAGTCGCCCTGGAAACGCTGCGGAGTGTGGCGCAGCGCCGAGCGCGTCAGGTTGATCACCGAGGCGATCAGCCGGGCATTGTCGCGGGCACGCTGTTCCGTCTCGATCTGCCAGGACAGCCACCACCAGCTGGTGGCGGCGGCAAGGAGCAGCGCGGTGATCGAGACGAAAAGCTGCCAGAAGAGGCTCACCCGGCACAGCAGTGCCCGTAGCCCTTGTTCACGCGACTCGCTCATGGCGAGGATTCAGGCTCCTCGGCAGGCGCATCGGGGACGAAGACGTAGCCCACGCCCCACACGGTCTGGATGTAGCGCGGTTTGCTCGGATCGGGTTCGACGAGGCGGCGCAGGCGGCTGATCTGCACGTCGATGGCGCGATCGAAGGGGCCATGTTCCCGGCCACGAGCGAGCTCCATGAGCTTGTCGCGGGTCATGGGCTGGTTGGGATGTTCGGCGAGCACGCGCAGGACGGCGAATTCGCCGGTAGTGAGCGGAATTTCCTCGCCGTGGCGCGTCAGGCGGCGCGTGGTGAGGTCGAGCACGTTGTCGCCGAAAACTACCGTACCCCCTTGGGGCGCCGGGGCGCCGAGCGGTTCGCGCGGGCGGCGGCGCATCACGGCGTGGATGCGCGCCACCAGTTCGCGCGGGTTGAAGGGCTTGGGCAAATAATCGTCCGCGCCCAGCTCCAGCCCGCGGATACGGTCTTCCTCGTCACCCTTGGCGGTGAGCATGATGACCCCGAGCGGTGCCTCGCGCTGGCGCAGACGGCGCAACAGCGTGAGCCCATCTTCGCCCGGCAGCATCAGGTCGAGAATGACCATGTCGAAATGCTCGCGCTCCAACGCTCGCTCCATGGCCGCCCCGTCAGCCACGGCCTTGACGGGAAAACCCTGGGTTTGCAGAAAGCGCGTGAGCAGCTCGCGCAGGCGGGCGTCGTCATCGACGAGCAGGACGCGGCAACGGCCGATCTCATTCATGGTGCGATCCTCCCCGGCTGGAAAAACGTCAACGGCGTTCGGTGGAATTGTCGCAGATCACGCGCGAAAAATCCCAGCCCGGCGGTAAAATGCCGGCATGGATCTGCTCGCGATCGAAACCTCCGGCGAAATCGCCTCCGTGGCGGTACAGCGCGGCGATACCGTCTGGGAGCGCCGTCTGCAGGGTTACGCCCGCCACGCCGAACACCTCTTGCCCGCGATTGACGGCGTGCTCGCCGAAGCAGGGCTCGGCGTGGGGCAGCTCTCCGCCATCGCATTTGGCGCCGGTCCGGGGGCTTTTACCGGGCTGCGGCTCGCCTGTGCCGTAGCGCAAGGGCTCGCCATGCCGTGGTCGCTGCCGCTCGTGCCCGTCGGTACGCTCGAAGCGCTGGCGGCGCAGGCGGGCGAGGCAACGGTGCTGGCGCTCGCCGACGCCCGCATGGGGCAATGCTATCATGCTTGGTTTCATTGCTCCGGGGGGCGCCTCGAATCGCTCACCGAGGCAGGCGTGGATGCGCCGGAGGAGATTCCTCTGCCTCCGGCGGATGGCCCGTGGTACGTCATCGGCCAAGGGATGGAGCCGCTGTGGCCAAGGCTACCGGAGCCCATCCGTTCCGGCGCGCTCGAAGTCATGCTCGATGCCACGGTCCAAGCCCGCGACCTCCTGCAGCTCGCGCGGCGCGCGTTCGCCGAGGGGCGGACGGTCCCGCCATGGGAGGCCACGCCCTACTATGTACGCGACAAAGTGGCGCTCACGGCCGAGGAGCAGGCCGCCTTGCGCCAGCGCAGGATGCAGGTGCCGTGAACTGGCTGCGCCTGCGTGCCATGCGGGAGGACGACCTGCCGTGGGTAACGGCGCTCGAGCGCACCGCGCAGGAAACTCCTTGGAGCGAAAAGAGTTTTCGCGAGGCGCTCACCGCCGGCTACGCCTGCTGGGTGGCGGAAGTGCTGTCCGGGGAGGATCCCGCGACCGCGGTGGCCGAACCGGTCGGTTTTCTCATTCTGCTGCTCGCTGCGGGTGAAGCCGAGATCTTGAACCTGGCGATCGACCCGCCTCATCGCGGCCGGGGACTGGGGCGGGAGATGCTGGAGGCCGCGCTCGAAGAGGCGCGCGAACGCGGCGCGACCACGGTCTGGCTGGAAGTGCGCGTCTCCAACCAGGCGGCGATCGCCCTCTATCAGCGCAGCGGTTTTGCCATCGTCGCCCGGCGGCGCGGCTATTACGCCACCCGCGAGGGGGCGAGGGAAGACGCGCTGGTGATGCAGCGGGAACTCGTTCGATGAATGCGCCGGTCGACGAAAAGGAGCGCTTTGCCCGACTCGAGGAAATGGGTCTGACGCCGCTGTGGCGCCTGCGTACCCGCTTGCAAGCGGCCGGCGAGGAAGGTGAGGCCAAGGGCGCACACCGAGAATCCTCTGCCGTCGCGGCCCCGACCGACCAGGCACTCGATACGCCACTGCAGAAACCCGCCACGGCCGCAGCGGCATCGCCCGCGCCAGCCAGGGAACGCCCCAGGGTTCAGCCGCCCCGGCTTTCCTCCAGCCCCGTCGGGCGGCGTCCAGACCACCCCCCCGTTTCCGCCCCGAGCGCTCCTAGCGCCAGCGCTTCGGCGCGGACCGTCGACCCGGAGCGCGCTGCACGCATCGCCACGCTCGACTGGGAGGCGCTGGAAGCGGAGATCCGCGCCTGTACCGCCTGTCCGCTGCACCGTACGCGCACCCAGGCGGTGCCCGGCGTGGGCAACCGTCAGGCGCGCTGGATGTTCGTGGGCGAAGGGCCGGGGCGCGAGGAAGATCGGCGCGGCGAGCCTTTCGTCGGCCCCGCGGGGAAACTGCTCGACGCCATGCTCTTCGCCCTGGGGCTGGATCGCACCCGGGTCTATATCGCCAACGCGGTGAAGTGCCGCCCGCCGGACAACCGTACCCCCACGCCCGAGGAGATCGCCGCCTGCGCGCCCTTCCTTTTCCGCCAGATCGAACTCGTGCGCCCGAAGGTCTTGGTGGCCTTGGGGCGGCCGGCGGCGCTCGCCCTTCTCGGTGAAGAGATCAAGATCGCCCAGGCGCGGGGCCAAATCTTTCGCTACGGCGACATCCCCGTCGTGGTCACCTATCATCCCGCCTACCTCTTGCGCAACCCCGCCGACAAGGCCAAAGCCTGGGAGGACCTATGCCGGGCCCGGGCGCTTGCTGAAGGGTAGGGGTAGTACGTCGAGCGTTTTCGTTACACGGCGTTCATTCCGGGTTAAGCCTTCCTCCTTTCCTGGCGGTTATCCTATGAGGATGCCAAGAGGATAAACATTTCTTGTGGAGGTATGCAATGAATCGAATGCGCTACGGATTGTGGACCCTGCTGCTCGGCTCCGCGTTGCTGTGGCTGGCGGCCGAGCCGAGATTCTACGAAGCGGGCACGCTCTTCGCCTGGCGCGAGGTGATGACGCAGTTGAGCGGTGTGCTCGCTTTCGGCTGCATGAGTGCGGCCATGGTGCTCGCCCTGCGCCTTCGCCCCGTCGAACGCCTTTTCGGCGGGCTGGACAAGACCTACCGTCTGCACAAGTGGCTGGGCATCGGAGCGCTCGTCTTCGCCCTCACCCATTGGTTGTGGGTCAAGGGACCGAAGTGGGCGGTGCAGCTGGGCTGGATCACCCGCCCGCCGCGCGGGCCGCGGCCGGAGCCGAGCAATGCGATCGAGGCGGCGTTTCGCGCCGTGCGGGGTCTGGCCGAGACCCTGGGTGAATGGGCCTTCTACGCCGCCGTGCCGCTTCTGCTGATCGCGCTGTTGCGCCGCGTGCCGTATCACGTCTTCGCCAAATTGCACCGCGTGATCCCGCTACTTTTCCTCGTCTTCGCCTTCCACGCCCTCGTGCTCGTGAAGTTCTCCTACTGGGGCACGCCGCTGGGGGCGCTGCTCGCCCTGGAGATCGCTGCCGGAGTCTTTGCCGCCGCCGTCTCGCTCGCCGGACGCATTGGCGCCGCGCGGCGCGTCCCCGGGCGGTTGGAAACGGTGGAGCCGCTACCGGGCGTAGGGGCGATCGCGCTCACCGTGGCGCCGCAGCACTGGCCGGGGCACGCGGCTGGACAGTTCGCCTTTCTCACGCTCGATCCGCAGGAAAAGGCTCATCCGTTTACCATCGCCAGCGCCTGGGACGAGCGCTCGCCGCGACTCACTTTCGTCGTCAAGGCGCTGGGAGATTTCACCCGCAGTTTGCCGCAACGGTTGCGGCCGGGCCAGGAGGTGCGCCTCGAGGGACCTTACGGCGGTTTTACCTTCGACGACGAAGCGCCGCGCCAGATCTGGGTGAGCGGCGGCGTGGGCGTGACGCCGTTTCTCGCCGCGCTGCAGCAGAAAGCGCTGCGCGATTCGCCTTCCTGCCCGGTCGATTACTTCCATTCGCTGTCGGCGCCAGACGAGGCTGTCGAGGCGCGGCTGCAGTCACTTGCCACGGAGGCGGGGGTGAGGCTGCATCTCGTCTGGCCGCAGCGCGACGGGCGGCTAACGGGCGAGCGCATCCGCGCCGCCGTGCCGCAATGGCGCGAAGCGAGCCTATGGTTTTGCGGCCCCGAGGGGTTTGGTGAAGCGCTACTGCGCGACTTCGCCGCTCAGGGCTTCGACGTGCGCCGGCGCTTCCATCGCGAGCTCTTCGCGTTTCGCTGACGGGGCAGGGCGCCGCGCCTCAATGCCGCTCGACCATCTCCAGCAAGTGGAGCGAATCGATACGGCGCTGGTTGGCGCGATGCCACGCCCAGATGGCAATCATCGTTCCGGCCACGAAGAGCCCGAAGAGCGTGATCACTTGGTGGACCGGCAAATCGTAGCGCAAAAGCAACGCGTAGAGGCCGGTCATCACCAGGATGGCGAGGTTCTCGTTGAAATTTTGCACCGCGATCGAATGCCCCGCGCCCATGAGGACATGGCCGCGGTGTTGCAGCATCGCGTTCATCGGCACCACGAAAAAGCCGGCGAGCGCCCCGATGGCGATCATGAGGACCGCTGCCAAGGCGAGCGAATGCACGAAGATCATGCCGATCGCTGCGAATCCCATCACGATTCCCAGGGGAATCACCCGCGGGGCGTCGCGTAGCGCCACCCATTTGGCCGCCGCGACCGCCCCCGCCGCGATGCCCACGGCCACCACCCCTTGCAGCATCGACGCCTGCGAGAGCGGCAGGCCGAGATTCACCTCTGCCCATTTGAGCACGATGAACTGCAAGGTTGCCCCTGCTCCCCAGAAGAGTGTGGTCACCGCCAGAGAGATCTGCCCCAGCTTGTCGCGCCACAGCAGCAGGAAGTAATGGCCGAATTCATGCAGGAGATACAAAGGATTCTTCTTGAGCGGCACGTGCGCCACCCCGGTGTCGGGCACGTAGAGGTTACACAGCGCCGCGGCCCCATAGACCAGCACGACCACGAGCAGAGAGACCCACAGGCCGTTGTGCAACCACGGGAACCAGGCGTCGAACCGGGCAACCAGGCCCGGAGCGACGAGGGCACCGCCCAGCAGCGTCCCCAGGATGATCGCCCCGACCGTGAGCCCCTCGATCCAGCCATTGGCCACCACCAGCAGGCGATGCGGCAGATATTCGGTGAGGATGCCGTATTTGGCCGGCGAGTAGGCCGCCGCCCCCACGCCGACGATGGCATAGCCTAGCAGGGGGTGCACGCCGAAGACGATCAGCAGGCAGCCGACGATCTTGATCGTGTTGGTGATGAGCATCACGCGCCACTTCGGCATGGAGTCGGCGAATGCGCCCACGAAGGCGGCGAGCAACACGTAGGAGAGGGTAAAGAAGAGCTTGAGGAGCGGCTCGTATTCGGGCGGCGCCTCGAGTTGGCGCAGGATTCCCATCGCGACGATCAGTAGGGCATTGTCGGCCAGCGCGGAAAAAAATTGCGCGGCCATGATGAAATAGAAACCGCGGGGCATCGGAACGGCGCTCCTCGTGCGACTGCGTAGGATGCGGATACCGCCTAGTGTAGCAAGAACCGCAGCTCAGGGATCGCGCTTGGTCGGGAAAAGTCGGACAAATTCCAAGTGCTGCACGACTCTCGCTCGGAGGGGGCAGTAGAGGCGGTCATGTCGCTGATTCCCTCCGGGCGTTTGAGCGCTTTGCCACTCATCTCGATCCGTTCCATCGGAACCCCCCATCAATCCGATGCGGACATTTTCATCTTGCCCAGAGTGGGCATTACTATCCTGCTCTTACAGATCGCAGGGCTGACTATTGACAAAGGGTGAGGCGTTTATTTACAATTACGCTTCTCGTGAGCGGGAATAGCTCAGTTGGTAGAGCACGACCTTGCCAAGGTCGGGGTCGCGAGTTCGAGTCTCGTTTCCCGCTCCAACCGGTTACTTCGGGCGCGAGTCCGTCAGGAATCGGCGTCTACGGCGCGGTGGCAGAGTGGTTATGCAGAGGACTGCAAATCCTTGGACGTCGGTTCGATTCCGGCCCGCGCCTCCAGAATTTACGCGGGAATAGCTCAGTTGGTAGAGCACGACCTTGCCAAGGTCGGGGTCGCGAGTTCGAGTCTCGTTTCCCGCTCCATCTTCATTTGCACGCCGACCCTGCTTTGCTGAGGTGGTCGGCGTGTTCGTCTGTGGGCCGTTTCATTGCTCCAGTCGGTCCACGCCCAAGAGCCGCAGGATGTACTTCTCGTAGATCGGCTCGGAGCTGCCGGTTTTCATCTTGTAGAGGAAGTATTTCTCGAAGGCGATCTTGGCAAGGTGCACCCACTTGCCCATCTTGAACCAGTTGGTGTTGCGCGGCGGGATCTGCGGCAGCGCCACGAAGGCCGCGCCTGTGTCGCCCATGTCGGCCAGGCAAATGGCATTCCAGCTTCCCTTGGCGGTGGCCGGTTTGCCGGAGAGTTCGGCGGCGATGTTCTCGACGATGGCCGAGATCATGGTCTCGATCATGTAGCCGGTCTTGGGCGCGCCGGTGGCAACGGGGGTGACTTCCACCGGGGGAATGGCCACGCACACGCCGGCGGCGAAAATGTTGCGGTATTTCTTGCTGCGCTGGTATTCGTCGATGAGCACGAACCCGCGAGGGTTGCACAGCCCCTCGACGGCGGCCACGGCATCGACCCCTTTGAAAGCGGGGATCATCATGCTGAATTTGAAGGGGAGTTCGTGTTCCTTCTTCGGCTGCCCCTCGTCGTCCACCTCGGTGACGAACATCTTCCCGTCTTCGACGCGCGTGACCTTGGCATTGGTGATCCACTTGATGTCGTTGCTGCGCATGGCGCTTTCCATGAGGAGCTTGGAATCGCCCACTCCGCCCAAACCGAGGTGTCCGGCATAGGGTTCGCTGGTCACGAAGGTGATGGGCACCTTGTTGCGCAGCTTGCGCCGTTGCAGGTCCTTGTTGAGGATGAAGGCGAATTCATAGGCCGGACCGAAGCAGGAGGCGCCTGGCAATGCGCCGACGATGGCCGGCCCCGGATCCTGGAGGAATTTCTGGTATTCCTGCCACGCTTTTTCGGCGTGGTCGACCGTGCACACCGACTGCGTGTAGGCCGCGGGGCCGGCGCCGGGGACTTCTTCGAAGGCAAGCTTGGGGCCGGTGGTGATGACGAGATAGTCGTAGCCGATACGCTGGCCGTCGGCGGTTTCCACGGTATTGCCTTCCGCATCGATGCGCGTCACCGGGTGGCCGACGAAACCGATGCCTTTCTTGTCGAGATAGGGCTTGATGGGAAACGTGGTGGTATCGCGCTGGCGCCAGCCCACGGCAATCCAGGGATTGGAGGGGACGAACTGGAAGTAGTCGACGGCATTGATGAGCGTGACGTCGTGGGCCTTGCCGAGCCGTTCGCGCATTTCGTAAGCGCAGGGCATTCCGCCGGTGCCGGCGCCGATGATGACGATGTGGGCCATGGTGGGTCTCTCCTCTCCTCGTGAAAGTCAGCGTTGCAGCGCGGCGTCGACCGCCGCGAGCCGTTCTTCGTCCAGTCGTCCGGCGAGCGCCTGCAGCTTCAGCCGGTTCTGCAAAACTTCGGTACGAGCCTGCAGCAGCGCGAGCCGTGCCGCGTCGAGATCGTTCTCGGCGTTCAAAAGATCGAGCGTGGTGCGATCGCCCACCTCGTGTCCGAGCCGGGTGGCATCGCGCCGCGCCTCGCTCGCCGTGACTGCTTCTTCGAGGGCGGTCACGCGCGCATGGGCCGTCTGCAAGGCAAGCCAGGCGGCACGTACCTGCTGACCCACCTGCTGGCGCATCCATTCGAGCTCGGCCCGGGCACGATCTTCGAGCTTGAGCGCCTCTTGCAGCTTGGCGCTGCGGTATCCCCCGGTGTAGAGGGGGACATTGACCTGCACGCCGATCACGTGCTGCGTCTGGCTCACGCTGGACGAACCGTAGTCGCCGTCGCCGCTCACGTAGTCACGCCCGGCCTGGGCGACGAGCTCGACCGTGGCATCGGCCGCTGCGTGGTATTTCTCCACTTCCTTGTGAGCGATCTCGACCTTGGCCTGCGCCAGGCGTAGCAGGGGATTGGCAGCGAGTGCCGCCTCCTGCCAGTGCGCCAGCGGTTCGAGCGGCTCGGGGGATAAAACACTGGCCGAAGGCGGCAGGGGATCGAGCCCATCCGGCTCCAGACCCGTGGCGTCGGCGAGCGCCGCCTGGGCGACTTCCCGTTCGCTCTCGGCGGCCACGAGCTGCGCCTGCAGGGTGCGGGCGCGGGCGGTGGCCTCGTGCGTGTCGAGGATGGGCAGGTCGCCGGCGGCATAGCGATCCTTGGCCTCGGCAAGCGCCCGTTCCACCGCCTCCAGCTGGCGGTGCAGCAACGCTTGCCGGCGTTCGGCCACGACGAGCTGGAAGTAACTCTCGACCACCTGCAGCATCAATTCCTGGCGCGCACCTTGCCATTCGACTTCGGCGGCGTCCGCGCCGAGCGTGAGCTGCTCGCTCTGCGCCGAACGCTCGCCGTGGATGAGCGGCTGACGCGCCGTGACGTTCCACTGGGTGGCGGTTCCGTTGTCGATCGAGGTCTTGAAGGTGACGTGCCGCGAAGGCGTCATACCGGGGGCGGCGAAGTAGGCTCCTTTCGTGTCGGATTCGAGCGAACGCACCCCCGCGCCGCCGCCCACGCTCACCGTCGGGCGCCACAGGGCACGCGCCTGTTCGCGCTGCGTGCGTCCGGCTTCTAGCGAAGACTGGGCCATCGCCATGCGGGGGTCGTGCTCGCGCGCTGCCTGCCAGGCTTGCATCAAGTCGAGGGCATGCGCCGCGGGCAGCGGCAGGGCGAGCAGCAGGGCCGACCAGGGAGACAGGCGCATCGCGGCGTCCTCCGGTTTCAACAGCCGCCCGGCACGCCGAGCTTGCGCAGGATGATTTCCAAGGGGCACCAGCGGGTGAAGCCGCTCTGCAGCAGGTTCAGGCCGACGAAAGCGGTGAAGGCGAGCCACCACTGGCTCATGAAGAAGGGACTCGCGGGCGCGCCCAAGAGCAGCGAGACGAGGATGAAAGTGCCGGCGATGATGCGGACGATGCGCCAGGACGTCATGATGGTTCTCCTTGGTCGGGACGGGAACGGCGGTAGGCCATGTAGTAGAGGGTGGGAATGACGACGAGGGTGAGCAGGGTCGAGGCGAAGATGCCGAAGATGAGCGAGATCGCCAGGCCGTTGAAGATCGGATCGTCGAGGATGAAGAGCGCGCCGATCATGGCCGCCAGGGCCGTGAGTAAGATCGGCTGGGCGCGCGTGATCGCCGAGCGCACGATGGCCCGCTCGAGCGGCACGCCTTCGCTCACTTGCAGCCGGATGAAATCGACGAGCAGGATGGAGTTGCGCACGATGATTCCGGCGAGCGCGATCATGCCGATCATGCTGGTGGCGGTGAATTGCGCCCCGAGCAGGGCGTGCCCCGGCATCACGCCGACGAGGGTGAGCGGAATCGGCGCCATGATGACGAGCGGCACGAGATAGGAGCCGAAGTGCGCCACCACCAGCAGGTAGATGAGTACCAGCCCCACGGCGTAGGCGGCGCCCATGTCGCGGAAGGTCTCGTAGGTGATCTGCCACTCGCCGTCCCACTTGTAGCTGTAGCCGCGCAGCGCATCCCCGGGCTGGCGGATGAAGTGCTCCTCGAGGTGGCCTCCGTCGGGAGCGACGATCTCGCTGATCGCGCCGCGCATGGCGAACATGCCATAGAGAGGACTGTCGATGTGTCCGGCCATGTCGCCGACGACATAGACTACCGGCAGGAGGTCTTTGTGGTAGATGGGCTCTTCGCGCAGCGTGTCGCTCACCGTGACGAGTTCCCGCAGCGGCACGAGCCGCCCGTCGGGCCCGCGCACGGCGAGCCGCAGCAGCGCGTCCAGCTCGCCATGGGCTTCGGCGGGCAGCTGCAGCACGACGGGGGCCGGGTATTTGCTCGCGTCGTGCAGGTAGGTCGACGGCAGTCCGGCCAGCCCCGCCTGCAGGGTGGTGACGATCGCCTGTTGCGAGATACCGGCCAGCGCCGCCTTGCGCCGGTCGACGAGGAGGAGTTTTCTCGGCGCCTCGGCGATCGTGCTGTCGTCAATGTCGACGATGCCCTCGGTGCGCTCGAACACGGCGCGCATGGCCTTGGCCACGGCCCTGCGCCCGGCGGCCTCTGGGCCGTAGATCTCGGCGACGATGGGCGAGAGCACCGGCGGACCCGGCGGCACTTCCACCACCTTGACGTTGGCGCCCATGCGCCGCCCGATCTCCTGCAGCGCCGGGCGCAGCCGGGTGACGATAGCGTGGCTCTGTTCGTGGCGCAGATGCTTGTCGACGAGGTTCACCTGCAGGTCGCCGACCTCGCCGCCAGCGCGCAAGTAGTACTGGCGTACCAGTCCGTTGAAATTGATGGGCGAGGCGGTGCCGGCATAAGCCTGGTAGTCGGTCACCTCGGGCTGGCGGGCGAGAAACGCGCCCAACTCGTGCAGTACCGCCGCGGTACGCTCGAGCGGCGTGCCGGCGGGCAGGTCCACCACCACCTGGAATTCGGATTTGTTGTCGAAGGGCAGCATCTTCATGAGGACGAGCCCCGTGGCCGGCAGCGCGAGCGATATGCCGATCGCCGCGAGCAGGAGAAGGGCGAGTAACCCTCGGTTCCTTGCCCCGCGCCGCTCGTCGAGCAGCGGCCGGAAGATGCGCTCGAAGAGCGGGGTGATGCGCTCGCAGAGGCCAGTCTTCGCCTGGCCGTGTCCGCGCAGCCACAGACGCGACAGCCACGGCGTGACGGTGAAGGCGATGGCGAGCGAGATGAGCATGCCCATGCTGGCGTTGATCGGGATGGGGCTCATGTAGGGGCCCATGAGGCCGGTGACGAAGGCCATGGGCAGCAGCGCCGCGATCACCGTGAGAGTGGCGAGGATGGTGGGGCCGCCCACCTCGTCCACCGCGGCCGGGATGAGGCGCGCGAGCGGCGCGTCCGGTTGCAGCAGGTGATGGCGGTGGATGTTCTCCACCACCACGATGGCGTCGTCGACCAGGATGCCGATGGAGAAGATGAGCGCGAAGAGCGAGACGCGGTTGAGCGTGAACCCCCAGGCCCAGGAGGCGAAGAGCGTGGCCATGAGGGTGAGTACCACGGCGAGCCCTACGATGGCCGCCTCGCGCCGCCCCAGGGCGAAGAAGACGAGCGCCACCACCGAGGCCGTAGCGAAGAGCAGTTTCTTGATGAGTGTCTGGGCCTTGTCGTTGGCGGTGATGCCATAGTTGCGCGACACCGTCATCTCCACCCCGGCGGGCACGATGGTGTTGTGCAGCATCTCGGCGCGACGGATCACCGCCTCGGCCACGTCGATGGCGTTCTCGCCGGGTTTCTTCGTGACGGCGATCGTTACCGCGGGGAATTCCCCCCCGCCCGCCGCCTCGGCGCGGCCGTGCCAGACGTAGCGTTCGGGTGGAGGCGGGCCGTCTTCGACTTCCGCCACCTCGCGCAGGAAGACCGGACGACCCTCATGCACGCCCACCACCAGTTCGCCCACTTCCTCGGCGCTGGCAAGGAACGGTCCAGTTTCCACGGCGACGGTGGCATCTCCTTGCACCAGTTCCCCCGCCGGCAGGCCGACATTGACCGAGCGCAGAGCGGCATAGAGATCCTGGACGGTGACGCCGCTGCCGGCCATCTTCGCCGGATCGAGGCGCACGAGCACGGCCCGTCCGGGTCCGCCGATCGTCTGCACCTCGCGCGTGCCAGGTACCCGCTTGAGCTCGATCTCCATGCTGTGGGCGACGCGTTCGAGATCGAACGCCCCCTGCTGCGGGTCGGTGGCGTAGAGCGTGAGCGTGACGATGGGCACGTCGTCGATGCCTTTGGGTTTGATGATCGGTTCGAGCACGCCCAGGTCGCGCGGCAGCCAATCGGTATGGGTGCGCAGCGTGTCGTGCAGCCGCACCAGGGCCACGATGCGCGGCACCCCCACCTTGAACTGCACCGTGAGGATGGCCAGACCCGGGCGCGAGACGGAGGTGACGTGTTCGATCCCCTCCATCTGGGCAAGCACCTGTTCGGCGGGCGAAGCCACCATCTGCTCGACGTCGGCCACCGCCGCCCCGGGGAAGGGAATGAGGACGTTGGCCATGGTCACGTTGATTTGCGGTTCCTCTTCGCGCGGCGTGACCAGCACGGCGAAGAGCCCCATGAGCAGGGCGATGAGCGCGAGCAGCGGTGTGATCTGCGCGCTTTGGAATTGCGCGGCGATGCGACCGGAGAGGCCGAGCGGGCGCGGGGCGTCCATCTCAGCGCCCCCGCGCGGCGCGCTCGGGGTCCGTCACCACGCGCTCGCCCTCGTCGACCCCGCTGAGGATCTCGATGCGCTCGCCCTCGGCGCGACCCAGACGCACTTGCCGCAGTATGGGTTTGCCGTCGCGATCGAGCACGTAGAGGCCGATCATCTCGGCGCGGCGCACCACGGCGCTCGCCGGCACGAGGAAACGCCGCCCTTCGCCCGTGCCCGGGCTGCGCCAGGAGAGCCGCGCGAAGAGCCCCGGTTTGAGGCCATGCACCTCGGACGGAAGCGCCAGACGCAGCTGGACCGTGTGGGTGGAAGGATCCGCCGCGGGAAAGATCTGCACCCGTTCGGCGGGAAGATGCAAGACAGGAAATCCGGGAACCTCCACGTCTACCGTTCCCCCCGGTACCAGGGTGCTCGCCTCGCCCTGGGCGGCGACGGCGGTGACGCGCAGCGCGCCCGGATCGTAGAGGCGCACCAGCGGCCGGCCGGGAAGAGCCGTCTCGCCCAGCACCACCGGCACCTCGCTCACGATGGCGTCGTAGGGTGCGGTGACCCGATGGTATCCTGCCTGCGTGCGCACGGCTTTGGCTTGTGCCTCGAGCGCGGCCACACGCGCCTGGGCCGCATCGCGCTGGGCGCGGGCGCGGTCGAGCGCCGCCTCGCTGATATAGGCTTTCTCGAAGAGGCGGCGCTGGCGCTCGTATTCCTTGAGAGCGACCTGGAGCTCGGCGCGGGCGGCCTGGACCTGAGCCGCACTGGCCGCGGCCTGATCCTCGGCGGCGCGCGGATCGATGCGCACCAGTTCTTCACCGGCCCGTACGCGCAGCCCCACTTCCGCCGGCCGGGCGACGACCACCCCGGCCACCTGCGCCGTCATCAGCGTGTCGCGCACCGCCTCGACCGTGCCCTCGGCGCTGTGGCGCGCGGACTCGCGCTCGACTTGCACTGGTACGGCCTCGAGTTCGGCCCCGGGCGCCGCCAGCAGCCCCCCGCCATGGCTCAGCAGGCCGGCAAGGAACGCCAGCAGGGCGATGCGCCTCGGTCCCATGTTCTCCTCCTTCTCCTGGCGGGCATTCTTTTGGACGGCTCGAATAACCTACTGCGCGGCCGCATGGCGGCGTTGCGCGGTGCTCGGATGCTCGCCTATCGATGATATGTCTCGCATCCTGCGCTCCGGGCGCCTTGCCCTGCCGCCGCTCGCGACGGTTCTTCGAGCCGCCCTTTCGATTCCATTATTTGACTGTTTGACTAAATAGTCAAGTGGTGTTCGAATCGCGACATCGATTGCTGCAACGGAGCCCGTCCATGGAAAAAATTCCTCCCGAGATCATGGCGCAGGTGGCGAGCTATTTCCAGGTACTTTCGGAGCCCACGCGCCTGCACATCCTCAACCTGCTGCAGGAGGGAGAGTGCAACGTCGGTGAAATCGCGCAGCGCTGCGGCTATACTGCAGCCAACATTTCGCGCCACCTCTCGCTCATGACCAAACAGGGACTGCTCGAGCGCAGGCGCCAGGGCACGACCGTCTATTACCGCATCGCCGATCCCTCGGTCTATGCTCTGTGCGAGCTGGTGTGTGGCAATCTGGCACGGCGCCTGCTGCAGGCGGCGCAGGTTTCGGGGGGATGGCCGCAAGATGCATCCCCCATGGAGCACCAAGGAGAGCCATGAGCGCCTGGGAACACTTCGAACATGAAGCAGACATCGGCGTGCGCGGGCGCGGCGCCACGCTCGCGGAGGCGTTCGCGCAGGCGGCGCTCGCGCTCACGGCCATCGTCACCGACCCGGCCCTCGTCGCGCCGCGCATTCCCGTGGCGATCCGCTGCGAGGCGCCCGATCCGGAGTTCCTCCTCGTCGACTGGCTCAATGCCCTGATCTACGAGATGGCCACGCGCCACATGCTCTTTTCCTGCTACGAGGTGCGCATTGAAGGCGATCGGCTGGAGGCCACCGCCTGGGGCGAACCGGTGGATCGGTCGCGGCACCAGCCGGCGGTCGAGCCGAAAGGGGCGACGTTCACCGCGCTCCAGGTCGCGCGGCAGGGGGAAGAATGGATCGCACAATGCGTCGTGGACGTATAGGGAGACGAGCCATGGACATAAAAGGATTCGAACGACTCGGCCCCTGTCATTGGCGGCTCGCGCCGCGCGGGGCGATGCGCGTACCGGTGGAGATCTTCGCCGACGAGACGCTGCTGCAGGCGATGGACGACAAGGTGCGCGAGCAGGCGGAAAACGTCGCCACGCTGCCCGGCATCGTGCGCGCTTCCTACGCCATGCCCGATGCGCACTGGGGCTATGGCTTTCCCATCGGCGGAGTGGCTGCGTTCGATCCGGACGAAGGCGGCGTCGTTTCGGCCGGCGGCGTCGGTTTCGACGTGAGCTGCGGCGTGCGCTGCCTGCTCACGGGTTTGCCGGTCGAAGCGATCCTCGCAGTTCAAGAACCCTTGGCCGAAGCCCTCTTCGCGGCGATTCCGGCCGGGGTGGGCAGCACGGGTCAGATCCGGCTCTCGGATGCGGAAATGGATGCCATGCTGCGCGGCGGGGCACGCTGGGCGGTGGCGCAGGGCTATGGCGAGGCGGCCGATTTGGAGCGCATCGAGGAGCACGGCTGCATGGCCGGGGCCGATCCCAAGGCCGTTTCGACGCAGGCCAAGAAGCGTCAGCGCGAGGAGATGGGCACGCTCGGTTCGGGTAACCACTACCTCGAAGTGCAGCGTGTGGCCGAGCTCTACGACGAGGCCACGGCGGCGGCCTTTGGCCTGGTGCGCGACCAGGTGGTGGTGAGCATCCACTGCGGCTCGCGCGGCCTGGGGCACCAGATCGGCACCGAGTATCTCAAGGAGATGGCGCTCGCGGCAAAGGGCTACGGCATCGTTCTGCCGGATCGGGAGTTGGCTTGCGCCCCGATCACCTCGCCCGTCGGGCAACGGTATCTGGGCGCAATGCGCGCGGCGATCAATTGCGCGCTCGCCAATCGCCAGATCCTCACGCACCTCACGCGCCGCGTCTTCGCCCAATTCTTCCCCGGCCTCTCGCTGCCGCTCCTCTACGACGTCTCGCACAACACCTGCAAAGTAGAAACGCACGAGGTCGACGGGCGCCGGCGCACGCTCTACGTGCATCGCAAGGGGGCCACGCGCGCCTTCGGTCCGGGGCATCCCGAGCTGCCCGAGGCCTTGCGCCCGGTGGGGCAGCCGGTGCTCATCGGCGGCAGCATGGGTACGTCCTCCTACGTGCTCGTCGGCACCAAAGAGAGCGAGGCGCTCGCGTTCAGCTCGGCCTGCCACGGCGCCGGCCGCGCGATGAGCCGGCAGCAGGCGCTCAAGCGCTGGCAGGGAAGGGAAGTGGTCGAATCGCTCGCGCGCCGCGGTGTGATCGTGCGCAGCCCCTCGTTTCGCGGCGTGGCCGAAGAGGCGCCCGACGCCTACAAAGACGTGAGCGCCGTGGTCGATGCGGCCGATCGCGCCGGGCTCGCGCGCAAAGTGGCCAAGCTCGTGCCGCTCGTGTGCATCAAAGGATGAGCAAAAGAAAGGACCCCTGATGGACAGCGAACACAGTCTGCTTTTGACCGATCTCTACCAGCTCACCATGCTGCAGGGCTATTTCGAGCGCGGCATGCACGACACCGCCGTGTTCGAACTCTTTGTGCGCAAACTGCGCCCCGGCCGTAACTTCCTCGTCGCCGCCGGCATCGAACCGCTCGTCGAATGGCTCGAACAGGCCCGTTTCAGCACCGACGAGGTCGACTGGTTGCGCGCGAGCGGCCGATTCTCGCCGGAATTCCTCGATTGGCTGGCCGGCTGGCGCTTCACCGGCGACGTGGAGGCCATGCCCGAAGGCACGGTCTTCTTTCCCAACGAACCGGTGGTGCGTATCACCGCGCCTTTGCCGCAAGCGCAGTTGATCGAGAGCCGGCTCATCAACCTGCTGCACCTGCAGATCCTCATCGCCTCAAAGGCCGCGCGCTCGGTGCTCGTCGCTCCGGGAAAGACCCTCGTCGACTTCGGCCTGCGCCGCGCGCATGGGGCCGAAGCTGGCGTGCTCGCGGCGCGTTCGGCTTGGCTCACCGGTTTTGCCGGCACGGCCACGGTGCTCGCCGGCCAGCGCTACGGCATTCCGCTCTACGGCACCATGGCGCACTCTTACATCCAAGCGCACGACGACGAGATGGAGGCTTTCCGCGATTTCGCCCGAGCGCAGCCGGCCAACGTGGTGCTGCTCATCGACACCTACGACACGGAAGCCGCCGCGCGCAAGGTGGTGGCGCTCGCCAAGGAACTCGAACCCGAGGGAATCCGCATTCAGGGGGTGCGCATCGACAGCGGCGATCTGGGTGAACTCGCCTGCCGCGTGCGTCGCATCCTCGACGAGGGGGGCTTGCAGCGCACCATCGTCTTCGCCAGTGGCGATCTGGACGAATACCGCGTGCGCGAGCTGCTCGCCCAGGGCGCGCCCATCGACGGCTTCGGCATCGGCACCAAGCTCGACACCTCTGCCGACGTCCCTTATCTCGACTGCGCTTACAAGCTCGAGGAATACGCCGGTAAACCGCGCCGCAAACGCTCCGCCGGCAAGGCGACCTGGCCGGGACGCAAACAAGTGTGGCGTCGCTACGATGCCCAAGGACGCATGGCGGGCGACGTGGTGGGGCTGGCGCACGAGGTGAACGACGGGGAGCCGCTACTCGTTCCCGTGATGCGTGGTGGACGTCGGCTCGATACGCTCGCCGGGCTCAGGGCGGCGCGCGAGCACGCTGCGGCCCAGTTGAGTACGCTTCCGCAGCCGTTGCGTGCCTTGGAAGACGCGCCACCCTACCCAGTAGAAATCTCCGGGGAATTACAGGCGCTGGTGGTACGGCTCGATGCCGAGGCGCATTGAGGCTTGGCGCTTATGGCTCAATGCATGTCTTCGTCGAGTGGCGGCAGAGGCAATACCTCGATGCCTTCCTCGAGCAAGGAGAGAAATTCCTCGGCGCTACTCTGACCCCGGATGGGACGCGCATCGGCTTCGCCGCGGTGGATGCGGCGCGCCTCTTCGGGAAAACGCGCCCCTACGTCCTCGGCTTGTCGCCCCAGGGCACGCAGGGTCTGCCACAGGTGCGCCAGACGCGCATCTTCGGCGGGGGGAGGGGGCGCCGGCGCGGCCGCTGGCAGGGAAGGTTCGCGCATTTCTCCGCCGCGCTCGCCGGTGTGCACATAGGGTGCGCTGGGCAGGCGGCGCACCTCCTGGCTGCCGCACAGCGGGCAATGCACCGCACCCTGCGCCAGTTGCGATTCCAGCGCTTCGGCCGAGGGGAACCACCCCTCGAAACGGTGCGCCGCAGCGCACAGCAGATCGACGACGATCACCGATATTCCCCGCGAGAATTGAAACGATCAATCATAGCATGCGCCGTCCTGACCATTCAGATGCCGCGGCAAGGCAAAAAGTTCGTGCCAAGGCCGGCTGGGGCTCAAGTTTTTCCTCCAGTGGTCGATAACCAACGAAGTAGATAGAACCTCGAATCTCTGGGAGCAAAGCGATGGCGATCAAACTGCGAACCGCCCTCATGGCCAGCATGGGGGCGATCGTCCTCGGCAGCGGGGCCACGGGCTGGGTCTCCTGGTACACGCGCGACATGCTCGCCGGGCACCTGCTCACGACGCAGACGGTCATTCTGCCCAACACCGTCGACATGCGCGAGGCGAACCGCGCGGGCATCCAGTTGCAGGCCGCCGCCAGGGGGGTCGTGCTGCTCCCTGAGGATGCGCAGGCCAAGGAAAACTTGCGCAAAGGGGTGGATGAATTTCCCCGCCTGCTCGAAGGAGTCATCGCCAAGGCCCGGCGCAAGGAAGTCCGGGAAGACCTCCAAGGGATGCTCGCCGATTGGAAGAACCGCGTCGTGCCGGCCGTGCAGCGGCTGCAGGCGGCCGTAGATCGCGGCGACGTCGAGGCGGCGCGCCAAATCCTGCTACAAGAGCTCAATCCCGCCTGGCGCGACATCAAGGCCAGGCTCGATCAACGCATCGTCTGGCGTGAAAAGGCCAACGACGAGGAATTCGAAAAATATCGCCGTGAAGCGGCGTTCTGGTCCACCTTGGTGACGGTCTCCTCTGCGGCGCTGGTCGCTTTTGCGCTGGCGTTGGGCATCGTGATGGATCGCATGCTGCGCCGCCGTTTGGCCGAGGCCGAAGAGGCGGTGGGCGCGGTGGTCGATCGGCGCGATCTCACCGCGGTATTGCCGCCTGCCTCCGACGACGAACTCGGCCGCATCATCGCCGCCATCGGGCGCCTGCGCGACGCCATCCGCGACCTGGTCCTCGCCCAGCGGGCCGTCTTGGCCCGGGTACGCTCCGCCGCGGAAGAACAAAGCACGGACGCGGCCGAAGCCCGTCGTGCCGCCGCCTTGGCCGCCGAGAATTCGGAGAAGATGGCCGCCGCCATCGAGGAACTCTCGGCCAACATCGACCGGCTCAACGAAATGGCGCACCTCGCCGACGAGCGCGCCATACAATCACAGCAGCGCAGCCTGGCCGGCGTGGCCATCATCGAGCGCACGGCGCACCAGATGCGCGACATCGTCGAGATCACGCAACGGGCGGGAACTTCCGTGTCGGCCCTCATCGAACAAGCGCAGCACATTTCCTCGATCGCCCAGACGATCCAGGAAATCGCCGACCAGACCAATCTCCTCGCCTTGAACGCCGCCATCGAAGCCGCGCGGGCCGGAGAATACGGGCGCGGCTTTGCCGTAGTCGCCGATGAAGTGCGCAAGCTCGCCGAACGCACCGCCGCGTCCACCCGCGAGATCCGCGAGATCATCGACCAGGTCCAGCAGCAATCCAACGACGCCAGCGCCCAGATGGCCCAGGTACGCGAGCGGGTGGAGGAGGGCGAGACGCTCGCCGCCAGTGTCGAAGGCGAACTGCGCGCCATCTCCTCGGCGATCGACGCAGCGCGCGAGGCCGTCTCTTCCATGTCGCACGCCATCGAGGAGCAAGCCAAGGCGGCGCAACTGCTCGCCCAACAGGTCGAACAGGCGGCACAGGCGGCCGACGGGGCGGCCGAGCGGGCGAGCGACAGCGAAGAAAAGGCGAAACTTCTCCTCGAAGTCGCGCGTCAGGCCGAAGAGGGGCTGCAGCAATCCTTCCGCGCGTGAACCTTATGCCATGAGAAGATAAGTAGGCGTTCGTCGGGTATAGTTACGCCTTGTTGGGGGCCTATCCCCGTCCCCAGAGAGCCCGATGGAACACCTCATCCACGTCTATCGCGACGCCGCCGAACTCGATGCGTTCATCGACACGCACGGCCTTGCCCGCCGGCGGGGGCTCGTCCAGGTCTTCACCGCGGGGGTCGAGCCGCAGACCTTGCGTCCCGTACTCGACCGCCTGCAGGCTTTGCGCGGTTTTGCCGTGATCGGCGCGTCCACGGCCGGAGCGATCGGCGGTGAGCACATCCACGACGAAGGCATCGTACTCTCGGTGTCGATCTTCGAGCACACGGAGATCGAAACGCACCACCTTCCCCAGGCCGAGGCCGCGGACGGAGAGCGGCTCGGCGCCGAACTCGCCGCCCGCGGAGTTCGGCTGCTCCTTGCATTCGGCAACATCCTGCATGAAAATCCCGAAGCCTTCCTCGAAGGGCTCGCACGCACCGCCCCCGATCTGGTCGTGGCCGGCGGCATCGCTGCCGACACCGTCCTCTTTCGGAGCTCCTTCGTCATCCACGGCAATGAAGTCCATTCCCGCGGCATGGTGCTCGCCGCCCTGAGCGGGGAGCGCTTGCGCCTGCGCACCGAGTCGCTCCTCAACTTCACCCCGGCGGGCAAGCCCATGCGCCTCACGCGCAGTCGCGGTGAATGCGTCTACGAGATCGACGGCAAGCCCGTGCTCGACGTGTATCGCCACTACCTCGGCGAAGAAGTCCTGCAGCAGATCCCTCTGTCGCTGGCCTCGTTCCCCCTCATCGCCCGCCAACGCGGCCTCGACGTCGCCCGCCTTCCCGTGGGGTTGAGCGAGGATGGCGCCTTGCGCTTTGGCGGAACCCTGCGCCCCGAACAGCCGGTGCGCTTCGGCGTCGGCGACATCTTCACCCTCCTCGAGCGCGCTCACGCCACCGCGCAGCAGATCACCCGCAGCGTGCCCGCCGAGGCCGTCTACGTTTTTTCTTGCCTCGGCCGGCGGCTCTATCTCGGGGAGCACACCCCGCTCGAACTCGCTCCCCTTGCCGCCGTGGCGCCGGCGGCGGGATTCTTTACCTATGGCGAATTTTTCCATCTGCCGCGGGACAACCGCCTGCTGAACATGACCTGCACTGTGGTGGTGCTCGCCGAAACGGACACGATCCAGCCGCATCCCATCCCCTTGCAGCGCCATCTTCCCGAACCCAATCTCACGCTGCGGGCGCTCGCCCGGCTCAGCGACGTCACGGCCCAAGAGCTCTCCCAATCCCTCACCTTTCTCGAGCAGTACCGCTACGCCCTCGATCAGAGCGCCATCGTCTCGCGTACCGACCTCCAAGGGCGCATCACCTACGTCAACGCCCTCTTCGAGCGGGTCAGCGGCTATCGGGCCGATGAGCTCATCGGCCACACCCACCGCCTCCTGCACCACCCCGACATGCCGCGGGCGGTCTATGAAGAGCTGTGGCGCACCATCACGGACAAGCAGATCTGGCGCGGCATCATCCAGAATCGCAGCAAGGAAGGGCGCACCTACTATCTAAAGGCGACCATCATCCCTCTGCTCGACGAGAATGGCGAAATCGTCGAATACATCGGCATCGCCGAGGACGTCACCGAGATCATCGTCAGCCAGCAGCTCCTCGCGCAGCAGCGCACCGACCGCCTTACCGGCCTGCCCAACCGCAACCAGCTCATCGACGATCTCGAACGCGGTCGATGCCATCTCCTCGCCTTGGCCGACGTCGCCGCCTTCAAATCGATCAATGATTACTACGGCTTCGAAGCGGGTGATCGGGTGATCATCGAACTGGCCGTGCGTCTGCAGCAGCGATTCAAACCGCTCGGCATTCGCGTCTATCGCGACTACGGCGCAGGCTTTGCCTTCATTCCCCCGCCGGGGCTGCCGCTTGCGGCCTTCGAGGCCGAACTCCTGGCCGCCGGCCGCGCTTTGCGCAGTCTGCCCATGCCGGGGATGGACGGGGAGGAGGTCGACATCGACCTTTATTTCGGCATGGCGGTGGGCGAGGATCACCTGCTCGCGCTTGCCGAGGCGGCGCTGCACAAAGCCAAAGAAGAAGGAGTGCGCGACCGCATTCTCGTCTTCAACGCCCATGATCAGTCCTACCTCAACAACCGCTTCTGGATCAACGAAGTCAAGGCAGCGTTGGCCGAATCCCGCATTCTTTGCTACTTCCAACCCATCGTCCCCGTGCGATCCACCCTGGCCGTGCCCAAATACGAGGCGCTGGTGCGCCTGCACGACCGCAATGGTCAGATCCTCTGTCCCGGCGCATTCCTCGACATCATCAAACCCACGGCCCATTACGGTCGACTCACCCGGCGTGTCTTCGACCTCGCCTTGGAAGCGGCCCGACGCACGGGCAGCCAAATTTCCGTCAACCTCTCGGCGATCGACCTCGCCGACGGCGAGACTTACGCCTATCTTCTCGAACGCTTGGAGCAACACGAAGGAGAGCGGCTCACCTTCGAGATTACCGAGAGCGAGGCGATCAAGGATTTCGCCCGAGTGCGCGCCTTCACCGAAGACATCCGGCGCTACGGCGCGCAGCTCGCCGTCGATGATTTCGGCAGCGGTTACTCCAACCTGGCCACGCTCGTCGAACTCTCGCCCGATTACCTCAAGCTCGACGGCTCGCTCGTCACCAAGGTGGTGCGAGAAGACAAGGTCCGACGAGTCGTTGCCGCTGTCGTCCACTTCGCCCACGAAACCGAGATGCAGGTCGTGGCCGAATTCGTCAGCACTCCCGAGCTCGCCCGTTGCCTTACGGAACTCGGGGTCGATTTTCTGCAAGGTTATGCAGTCGGCAAACCCGTTCCCTTGCCTTGATTTCGCTTCAGCACGAAGGAGAACATCTCATGGACGTCGGTTTCATCGGTCTCGGTCTGATGGGGCGCCCCATGGCGCTCAACCTCCTGCGCGCGGGGCACCGGGTGCACGTCTGGGCGCGGCGCAGTGAATCGATGGCGCCGCTCATCGCGCTTGGTGCGATTGCTGCGGATTCCCCGGCCGAACTCGCCCGCGCCGTGCGCATCACCTTCTCCATGGTGGCCGACGCCCCGGATGTGGAAGAAGTCACGCTGGGCGAACACGGCGTGGCCGCCGGTGCCCAGCCGGGGCACATCCACGTCGATTGCAGCACCATCGCGCCCGAAGCGGCACGCCGCATCGCGGCGCGGCTGGCCGAGCGCGGCGTGTGCCTGCTCGATGCCCCCGTCTCCGGTGGCGAGATCGGCGCCATCGAGGGCACGCTCACCTTCATGGTCGGCGGTGACGAAGCCGCCTTCGCCACCGTACGACCGCTCTTCGAAGCCATGGGGCGCACCATCACCTGGATCGGCGAAAGCGGCGCCGGACAAGTCGCCAAAGCCTGCAACCAGATCCTCACTGGCGTCACCGTGGTGGCCGTGGCCGAAGCCTTCAACCTCGCTCGCTCCGAAGGCGTCGATCCCAGCCGCGTGCGCACGGCGCTCTTGGGCGGCTCGGCCTACTCCCGTGTCCTGGAAAACCATGGCGCCCGCATGCTCGAGCGCAACTTCCGCCCGGGTTTCAAGGCCTGGATGCACCAAAAAGACATGCGCATCGTGCTCGACGAAGCCCACCGCAGTGGTGTTCCCGCGCCCCTGTCGGCGGTGGCCGCGCAATGGTTCAACGCCCTCGTCGGCGCTGGTCTAGGCGAGGAAGATTCGATCGCCGTGCTCAAGCTCTTCGAGCAGATGAGAGGAGGGCAGGGGCGTTGAGACCGAGCATGAACGGCAAACCGGCCGTCTTCCTCGACCGCGATGGCGTCCTCAACGAAGATCGCGGCTACGTCCATCGCTGGGAAGACTTTTCCTTCCTGCCCGGTGCGATCGATGCCCTGCGCCGGCTGCAGCAGCAAGGCTATCTCCTCGTCGTCATCACCAATCAATCCGCCGTCGCCCGCGGCCTGTGCTCGGAAGCCGACGTCCTCGCCCTGCACGAACGGATGCGTGCTTTCTTGCGCGAACAGGGCATCGAGCTTACCGGGATCTATTACTGCCCGCATCACCCTCAAGGCAGCGTGTCGGACTATGCCATCGCCTGCTCCTGCCGCAAGCCCGAACCCGGTATGATCCTGCGTGCTGCCCAAGAGCACGGCATCGACTTGTCCCGTTCGCTCCTGGTGGGTGACAAGCTCAGCGACCTCGAAGCCGGCCGCGCCGCGGGCATTCCTTCCCTCTACCTCGTCGTGCCGCCAGGACAGGACAAGGATCTCTCCTCCTTGCCGGAAGCGCAACGGGTCTCGGGGCTGAGCGAGGTGGTGGAGCGGATGCCTACGTTGAAAAATGGCATGCCAAATTCATGAAGATCGGTTATAATGCTTTATGAAAGCCCGACACGACGCCAGCTACAAACACCTCTTCTCATCGCCCAAGGTGGTGCAGCACCTCGTCGAAGGCTTCATCCCCGACGACTGGATGAAGCGGCTCGACTTCACCACCCTGGAAAAAATCCCCGCAAGCTACGTGAGCGACGACCTGCGCGAGCGCGCCGACGACGTCCTCTGGCGGGTGAAGACCGGCGAAGACTGGCTCTACCTCTACTTCCTGATCGAATTCCAGAGCAGCGTCGACCCCTGGATGGCCGTGCGCATGCTCACCTACGTGGGGCTGCTCTACCAAGACCTCATCAAGGGTGGACGAGTCCAAGGCAGACGCCTACCGCCGGTCTTGCCGATCGTCTTCTACACCGGCGAAGAGCGCTGGCGCGCCCCCACCGACCTCGCCGAGCTCCTGCCCGAGCACCCGCCGGGGATCCTCGGAAACTACCTGCCGCGGCTTGCCTACTTCCTCGTCGATGAAAACGCCTATAGTGACGAAGTGCTCGCGAGCCTACAAAACGCCGTGGCTGCCACCATCCGGCTCAAGCGGCAAGAGACGGCTGAAGACATCGCTCGGCTGGGCGCAGCGATGCGCGCCTGGTTCGCGTGCGATCCGGAACTTCAGCGTATTCTCGCGCTCTGGATACGCGAGTACCTGCTACGAGACCTCAAACCCGAGCTCGACGTGCCCGAATCCTACGACCTGGGGGAAGTGACCATGCAATTCGCCGAACGCATCAAAGAACAGATGAAACAGCGCGAGCAGAGTGCGCTGCTACAAGGAAAAATCGAAGGACGCCTCGAAGGCGAAGCGCTAGCGCTGCAGCGCATGCTCACGCGCCGCTTTGGCCCTCTGCCCGGCTGGGTGCAGCAGCGCCTGAAGCATGCCACGCCTGACGAGCTGGAAACCTGGCTTGACCGGGTGCTCGATGCGCAGCGTCTCGAAGACGTATTTGCTCCATGAACGCACATCCCACTGACCAACCCTCTTCTCCAGCCGCCCCCTTGGCGGTAATCGGCCTCGGCTACGTCGGCCTGCCGCTCGCCGTCGAATTCGGCAAATGCCGCCCCGTGATCGGCTACGACCTCAAGCGCACCCGCATCGAAGAACTGCGTCGCGGGCTCGACCGCACGCGCGAAGTTTCCGCCGAAGAACTCGCCGCCGCCCGTCACCTCCGCTTCACCGACGACTCGGCGGAACTCGCGCGCTGCACCGTCTTCATCGTCACGGTGCCCACGCCCATCGACCGGCACAAGCGCCCCGACCTCACCGCGCTACTCGCGGCCAGTGAAACGGTGGGCAAAGCGCTCAAACCGGGCGATCTCGTCATCTATGAATCCACCGTCTATCCCGGCTGCACCGAAGAAGACTGCGTGCCGGTGTTGGAGCGCGCCTCCGGCCTCGTCTTCAACCGCGACTTCACCGTCGGCTACAGCCCCGAGCGCATCAACCCCGGCGACCCCGAGCACCGCCTTCCCACCATCAAGAAAGTCACCTCCGGCTCCACGCCCGAAGCCGCCGAGCGCGTCGACGCCCTCTACCGCGAAATCATCACCGCCGGCACGCACAAGGCCCCCAGCATCAAGGTGGCCGAAGCCGCCAAGGTGATCGAAAACACCCAGCGCGACGTCAACATTGCGCTGATCAACGAACTCGCCATCCTCTTCGATAAACTGGGCATCGACACCCAAGCCGTGCTGGAAGCGGCCGGCACCAAGTGGAACTTCCTGCCGTTTCGCCCCGGCTTGGTCGGCGGGCACTGCATCGGCGTCGACCCCTACTACCTTACGCACAAAGCGCAAGAAGTCGGGCACCACCCCGAGATCATCCTCGCCGGGCGCCGGCTCAACGACGCCATGGGCGCCTACGTCGCCGGGCGCGTGGTCAAACTCCTCATCAAACGCCGCCGCCCCGTCGAAGGCGCCCGCGCGCTCGTGCTCGGGCTCACCTTCAAGGAAAACTGCCCCGACCTCAGAAACACCCGCGTGATCGACCTCATCGCCGAACTCCAAGACTACGGCATGAACGTCGACGTGCACGACCCCTGGGCCGACCCGCAAGAAGCTCGGCACGAATACGGACTCGAACTCACCCTGAAGCCAAAGCTCGGCACCTACGACGCCATTGTGCTCGCCGTGGCGCACCGCCAATACCGCGAGATGGGAGCAGGGGCGATCCGTGCGTGGCTGAAGGCGGGCGGGGTGGTGTATGACGTGAAACACATGCTGCCGAGGGAGGCGGTGGAGGGCAGGCTGTGAGCTTTTGATCGAGCCTGGGCGCACGTGCGTTACGTGGCAACCCGTATTACAATGGCAAACATGAATGCCCGTCACGACGCGAGCTACAAGCATCTCTTCTCCTCGCCCAAGGTGGTGCAGCACCTCATCGAAGGGTTCCTGCCCGCCGAAGGTCTGGGGCGGCTCGACTTCAGTACCCTGGAAAAAGTCCCCGCGAGCTACGTGAGCGACGACCTGCGCGAGCGCGCCGACGACGTCCTCTGGCGGGTGAAGACGGGCGAAGACTGGCTCTACCTCTACTTCCTGATCGAATTCCAAAGCAGCGTAGACCCCTGGATGGCCGTGCGCATGCTCACCTACGTGGGGCTGCTCTACCAAGACCTCATCAAGGGCGGACGAGTCCAAGGAAAGAAACTACCGCCGGTCTTGCCGATCGTCTTCTACACCGGCGAAGAGCGCTGGAGCGCCCCCACAGACCTCGCCGAGCTCCTGCCCGAGCACCCGCCGGGGATTCTGGGAAACTACCTGCCGCGGCTTGCCTACTTCCTCGTCGATGAAAACGCCTATAGTGACGAAGTGCTCGCGAGCCTGCAAAACGCCGTGGCTGCCACCATCCGGCTCAAGCGGCAAGAGACGGCCGAAGACATCGCTCGGCTGGGCGCGGCGATGCGCGCCTGGTTCGCGGGCGATCCGGAACTTCAGCGTATTCTCGCGCTCTGGATACGCGAGTACCTGCTACGAGACCTCAAACCCGAGCTCGACGTGCCCGAATCCTACGACCTGGGGGAAGTGACCATGCAATTCGCCGAACGTATCAAAGAACAGATGAAACAGCGCGAGCAAAGCGCGCTGCAACAGGGGCTGCAAAAAGGATTGCAACAGGGGCTGCAAAAAGGCGTCTTGCAGGGCGAAGCGCTAGCGCTGCAGCGCATGCTCACGCGCCGCTTTGGCCCTCTGCCCGGCTGGGTGCAGCAGCGCCTGCAGCATGCCACGCCTGACGAACTGGAAACCTGGCTTGACCGCGTGCTCGACGCCTCGTGCCTCGAAGACGTTTTCGGGACATGAATCCTTGACCACATCATAGCGCATGAATACAATTGTGGTAACCGAAAATTCAATGGAGCATTGCGATGAGCACGGTGTCTGTGCGTATCGATGAGCGCTTGGTCAACGCTGCACGCGCTGCAGCCAAGGCCGAGTTCCGTACCGTCCAAGGCCAGCTGGAATTCTGGGCCAAAGTAGGTCGCGCCGCGCTCGACAACCCGGATCTGCCCGCATCCTTCATTGCCGAGAGCCTGATGAGCATGGCCGAACCGCGCGAAGACAGCACCGCCTTCGTCCCCCGCTCAGCAGCCAAGGCATGAGCTGGAGTGTTCGGCAAACTCGGCGCTTTGCCCGCATCTACAAAAAGCTACACGACAACGCGGTGGCCGAAGTCGATGCGGCCATCGAGACCGTGGCTCAAAACCCCGACATCGGCGAGAAGAAGAAAGGAGACCTTTCGGATCTGTGGGTCTACAAGTTTCGCTGCCTCGGCCAGCTCTACCTCTTGGGCTACACCCGAGATGACGGCATTCGCTTGGTCTATCTCGAAGCCGTCGGTCTCCACGAGAACTTCTGCCGCGACTTGAAACGCTAAAGCAAACGCGACGTCGAAGGACTCGCTCGCACAGGGCTGCAGAACGGATTGCAGGGCGAAGCGCTTGGGCTGCAGCGTATGCTCGCGCGCCGCTTCGGTCCCTTGCCCGAGTGGGTGCAGCAGCGCTTGCAGGATGCCACGCCCGATGCGCTGGAAACTTGGCTCGACCGGGTGCTCGATGCCCAGCGGTTGGAAGACGTGTTCGAAGGGTGAATCGCGTGGCGTGATCATCGCCGAGCGCAATGGCGGATCAAGTGATCTCGTCCTTGCTCTGATACTGCTTGATCCACTGCGTCATGAGCCATTGCACGTAATAGAGGCTGGATGGATTATGCGCCGCCTCGTTGCGACTGCGCCAGCGGGCACGCAGGATGCGGGCACGCAAGTAGATGCGCTCGATCCACTCGGCTTCGTTCTTGAGTCGGTTCGACCATTTGTGGAACTGACTATCGGAAGCTTCTTCGATCGTCGGCCGGGGGCCGTCGAAGAACAATCTGATCGGAATATAAGAATTCTCGAGATGGGAAAAGGCTGAGAAGTTCATCTCGTCGGCGATGCTGCGCAGGAACGACGCTTGATTCGGGTTTTGCGTGTTCGCGATTTCGACTTCGTCGAGTAGCGCACGGTTGAATCGCACTTCACGATAGATCGCTTCGCGGATGGCGAGACGGGAATGTCGGAACTGGGCAGATTCTTTGATGTGTTCTGCGCCCTGTTTGACGAGCCATTCGGCGACGGGGCCGATGATCAGATCAATCATTTTTTCTCGACTATCGAGTGATTTTCTGCTTGGAGAGGAGCGCGCGGATGATCGATTTGGCGTTTTCGATCGCCCAGTCCCACTCCTCGTAGGTCGGCGGCGTTCCTTGCCACCATTCGGCATAATAGGTGATGCGGCGGAGTTTTTCCAGCGATTCCCGTTCCGCTTCGGAGATGATCCGGTGTTCGTAGCATCGCCTTATTGCGTTGGCGAGGGCGGGGTCGTCGTGGTGGAGATCCCCGGCTTGCTCTCGCAAAAGCCTGCCCAGACCGTAGCGCATCAGCATGCGGGCGAGAATCAGGGTCATCCATTCGTTGTTTTCGGTGGTGGTGAACAGATCGTCGATGGCGTGAGGCGCGATGGACCGATCCATGCAGACTCGCTCGAAAGTTTCTCGGACTTCGTTCTTGATGCGTTCGATGACCACGCCTTGGTGGCTAATGCCGATCTTGGCGATCTGGGCCCAGCCGTAGGGGGCGAAAGGCATGAGCAAGAGGAGGAGCAGCAGCGGGGTCAGAGGGGAGACATCGTGCGTGAAGGAAAAGTAGAGATGGCCTCCGAGCACGAGCGCGATCGTGGCGAGGTAAGTGAGTCGGTAGGGTGTCTTCATCGGCTGCCAGCCGTCTCGACTGGATGGAAAAAAACCCGGCGCGGGGCCGGGGCTTGTCTATATAGCTATTATGGCTGAGTTTGCTGAGTTTGCTGAGTTGCGGTGTTTCGGCATTCGGCGGGAACGTATTTATATTTATTGGAATTGTCCACAGAGCACGTCCACTTGATGATTCCTGTAGTATTGTCGAGTGAGGGGGTAAGACTTATAGTTACAGCTCCGGCTCGATCCGTAGTTTCGACAGCAATAACGCCGGTAGCGTCAGTGCAAGACAAAGAAGCAACATTAGTTGTGCCAGCAGTAAAAGTGTTAACCCCGTTACAGGCTCCAGTGTCAATTTTATTGAGATTAGCAATATTTTCACTGACGGTGGTTTTGGCTTCTGAAGCCAGAGTCAGCGCTTCGGATACCCGCGCACGGATGGTGTAATCCTGATACGCCGGCAGCGCGATGGCCGCCAGAATCCCGATGATCGCCACGACGATCATCAGCTCGATGAGGGTGAAGCCTTGTTGCATGCGTTTCATGGTGGATCTCCTTGTTGCGGTGAGAAGAATGCGCACGACGGGTGCGTCGGCAGGTGGAGCGTAGCGCGGTGGTGGCGGGGATGTAAAGGGGGTGAGAGTAAATTTTTTATTTATTGTTTTTCAATGAGTTGCGTTGGCGGCGCGATGGGAGAAAAAACGAGCTTGGACGCATGGGGGCGGTGCACATCAAATTTTGCTGTCAACCCTGCACCGCTGCGGCGCGCCGCTGGCGCAACCAGGCGATGGCGGCGGGCAGGAGCGAGACGACGATGATGCCGAGAATGACGGCGGAGAGGTTGCGCTGGATCCAGGGGAGGTTGCCGAACTGGTAGCCGGCGAAGGTGAGTGAGAGCACCCAGGCGAGCGCGCCGGCAAGGTTGTAGAAGGTGAAACGGGCGTAGGACATGGCGGCGATGCCGGCCACGAAAGGCGCAAAAGTACGGATGAGCGGCAGGAAACGCGACAGCACCAGGGTCTTGCCGCCGTGGCGCTCGTAGAAGGCGTGGGTCTTGAGGAGCGCTTCCTTGTTGAAGAAGCGCGATTGTTCCCAGTGGAAGACGCGGGGGCCGAGGAAGCGGCCGATGTGGTAGTTGAGCGTGTTGCCGAGCACCGCGGCGAGGGTGAGGGTGACGATGAGCGCGCCCAAGTCCATGCCCCCGGCGGCAGCGAGCGCCCCGGCCACGAAGAGGAGCGAGTCACCCGGAAGAAAAGGAGTGACGACGAAGCCGGTCTCGGCGAAGACGATGGCAAAGAGGATGGCGTAGATCCAGGGGCCGTAGAGGGCGACGAGCGCGGCGAGATGCCGGTCGAGGTGCAGGACGAAGTCGAGGGCTTGGGTGAGGAGGTCCATGGAGTTGGCGTTTACTCGATTGTAAATTTGACTGCACTTCGCTTGGATCGGTTCGTTTTTTCGAATCCTTGGTGCCAGGGAGGGGATTCGAACCCCCAAGCCTCTCGGCGGCAGATTTTAAGTCTGCTGTGTTTACCGATTTCACCACCCTGGCGGTGCGCTCGGCGATTGTAGCGAAAAATTACGCTCGGGGTACAATCGGTCGCATCCCCTGTAATGTGGTTTTGTCATGATCGACGAACAGCAGATCGAGGAATTACGGGCGCGGATGGCGCGCGTCGTGATCCGGGACGATCCGGCCTGGATGGCCGAAGAGGCGCGCCCCTTGCTCGCTTCCATCGACGAGACCTTGCATCGTGCAAGGGATTTGTCCTTTCCGCTGTCTTCCGGTCTCATAGTGGCGCTGCAGCGCTTTTTTTCCACGGCCATGGATCGGCTGGAGAACGGTGCGGATGAGGCGCGGCGCAACCCGCGGGTGGCGAGCATTTTTGCTGCTTTTGCGTTACGCATCTATCTGCTCGCGTTGGTGACGCGTATCGACCTGCCGGCCGGTTTCTGGCGCACCTTGACGGGATTTTGCCTTTCTCGCCTGCAAGGGGAGGATAAGGGTATCAAGGGTGAGCTTGCCTGGCTGCTCGCGCTCGCAGCGGCCGATCCCCGTTTCATGGACGCACGCGAGCTGCTGTGGGCCTTGCGCTGGGTGCAGTCGACCGATCCGGTGATCGAGCTGCATCGCCCTGGCGTTGAAAAGAACGACGGCTTCGTGATGTCTTTGGTTCTCGACGAGCCGCCCGAACCCAAGGAATGGTTCTTCAAGCGGGCAAATGGGCCTGAACCGAGCTGTTTCTTCTCGCTGGAGGAGCTCGCCAAGCGGGCGGAGGAGGAGATACGGCAGCTAGACGGCGTAGACTGGACCATGCGCCGCCGCGTGGAAGGCGGGGTGACGGCCGACGGGCGGGTGGCCTTGTTGCGCGAATTGCTCGACCGCTGGCGCTACGGCTGGCAGCGGCGCCTGCCGCGTAAGCCGTTCGATGCGATGGCCGAATTGCTGGTGGGCTGGGAAGACGTGCTGGCGCATCGCATGGGATTTCCGGCCAACATCCGTCCCGTGCGCGTCACCGACGCCAGTGTGAGCGGCTATGAACTGCGTTGGATTGATCGAGAGCAGTCCCTGTTCTTTCCGGGGCAGGTGGTGGCGATACGCGTGGGGGGCGACCTGCGCTGGGTGCTGGCGTTGGTGCGCTCGCTCAGGCAGCATCCCAATGGCTTGCAAATGGGGATTCTGGCGTTGGGATTCGAGCCGGAGGTGGTGGCGCTCACCCATGAAAAACCCGCTCCTCCCGGATTCCCGCCGCAGATGGCGCTGGCGGTACGCAAAACGCCGCCGCTGCGGGTGCAGCCGGCGTTGATCTGCCCCACGGGGACGATTGCCAGCTCTCGGTTGGCGATCGCGAGCGAGCCGGCGGCAGGGCAGTGGCTCTTGAGCCAGGTGCGATTCATCCGCTTCGAGGCGCAGACGCGCTGCGTGGAGGTGTTTCAGTACGAGGTCGATCCCTTCCCCGAGGATTGATCCGGCAGGAGGGCGAGGGTGGCGCCGAAGGCGGCGCCTGCGAGGATGACGGCCCACAGAACGTAGATCCACACGAGAAAGATGGGGATGGCGGCGAAGGCGCCATAGACGAGGTCGTAGGTGGCGAAGCGGGAGACGAAGGCGGTGAATCCACGCTGTACCAGAAGGAAGGCAAGGGTGGCGAGAAAGGCGGCGGTGCCGGCGTGGCGGGAACGCACCGGGTGGCGCGGCACGAGCTGGTAGAGCGCCCAGAGGAAGGACCAGATCAGCAAGAAAGAGACGAGGGGCATGGCCAGCGCCCCGAGCCCGGCCAGGCGCAGCGATTCGCGGGCGAGCCGGGTGGTGAGATAGACGCCGGAGCCGAAGAGCAGCGGGCCGGCGGTGAGGACGAACCAGTAGGTGACGAGCCGTGCCGCGATCGGGCGCGGGCGGCGCAGGCGCCAGATGCGGTCGAAGGCCGATTCGATGGTCGCGAGCAGCAGCAGTGCCGTGACGATGAGCATCAGGGTGCCGATCACCGACAGGCGGGCGGCATTGTCGACGAATTCGCGGGTGTAGAAGGTGACGAGTTTGGCGGCGGCTTCGGGTAGCAGGTTGGCGCTGAGGAAGTCGCGCAGCGCGAGGCCGATTTCTTCGAAGGCGGGAAAATTGCGAAAGACGAGCACGGTGATGGTGAGCAGCGGCACGAGCGCGAGCAGGGTGGTATAGGTGAGCGCGGCGGCCACCGTCAGACAGTCGGCACGGCGCAGTACGCCCAGGAAGAGGCGAGCGAAGCGCGCGATGCGGTGGCGCGAGGGCAAAGAGATGGGGTGTATCGGCACATCCGCTCCGGCGGACTGGAAAGAGGACGGAATGGACGGCAATTGTAGGGGAAAAATCCGATGCTGGGCACGAGCGGCCTTCGTGCTGGCGCTGGTTCTGGCGCTGTGGTGCGTGGTGTGGGAGGGGTGGCTCGCGCCGCTGCGCCCCGGTGGTTCGTGGCTCACGCTCAAGGCGTTGCCGATCGCCGCGGCCCTGCCGGGGTTGTGGCGCGCTCGGCGTTACACGGCGCAGTGGGCTTCGCTCGTGACGATTTTCTACGTCGCGGAGGGCGTGATGCGCTGGGGCGATTCGCAGGGGGTGGGGTTCTTCGCCAAAGGGGAGACGTTCCTTGCCTTGCTGCTCTTCGCGGTGCTGCTCGTCTTCGCCCGCCGCGCGGGGCGGCGGCAGGAAGACGAGGCAGCGTAAGGCTCACAGCTGCGGGTTGATGCGCACGGCGTCGTGCTGCAGCTTGTTGAGCGCGTTGATGTAGGCCTTGATCGAAGCGACGATGATGTCGGTGTCGGCGCCCAGGCCATTGACGATGCGTCCGCCTTTGCTCAGTCGCACCGTGACTTCGCCCTGGGCGTCGGTCCCTTGCGTGATGGCATTGACGGAATAGAGCACCAGCTCGGCGCCGCTATGCACCAGGGATTCGATCGCCTTGAAGGCGGCATCCACTGGCCCCGAGCCGTCGGATTCGGTGACGTATTCCTTGCCGTCGATCGCGAGCGTGAGCTTGGCGTGCGGCGCTTCTCCCGTTTCGGAATGGATCACGGTCGCGACGAGCCGGATGCGCTCGCCTTCGCTCGGTGCGGGTTCTTCGGCCATGAGGGCGAAGAGGTCTTCGTCGAAGATCTCGTGTTTCTTGTCGGCCAGCTCCTTGAAGCGGGCAAAGGCCTGGTTGAGCTGTTCTTCCGAGCCGATCTCGATGCCGAGCTCTTCGAGCCGGGCGCGGAAGGCGCGGCGGCCGGAGTGTTTGCCGAGCACGATCTTGTTGGCCGTCCAGCCCACGTCCTCGGCGCGCATGATCTCGTAGGTTTCGCGGTGCTTGAGTACGCCATCTTGGTGGATGCCCGATTCGTGCGCGAAGGCGTTCGCGCCGACGATGGCCTTGTTCGGCTGCACCGGGAAACCCGTGATGGTGGACACGAGCTTGGAGGTGGGCACGATCTGCGTGGTGTCGATGCGCGTGTCGCAAGGGAAGGCGTCCTGGCGCGTGCGCACCGCCATCACGATTTCCTCGAGCGCGGCGTTGCCGGCCCGCTCGCCCAAGCCGTTGATGGTGCATTCCACCTGGCGCGCGCCGGCGAGCACGGCCGCGAGCGAGTTCGCCACCGCCAATCCGAGGTCGTTGTGGCAGTGCACCGACCAGATCACTTTGTCGGAGTTGGGTACGCGTTCGATGAGGCGGCGGATTTTCTCGGCGTATTCGTGCGGCAGGGTGTAGCCGACGGTGTCGGGGACGTTGAGCGTGGTGGCGCCGGCTTCGATCACCGCCTCGAAGATGCGGCACAGGAAGTCGAGTTCGGAGCGACCGGCGTCTTCGGCCGAGAATTCGACGTCGTCGGTGAAGCGGCGGGCGAAACGGACCGCTTCGACCGCCTGCGCGACGACCTGGTCGGGCGCCATGCGCAGCTTTTTCTCCATGTGGATGGGGCTGGTGGCGATGAAGGTGTGGATGCGCTGGCGCTTGGCCGGGCGGATGGCCTCGGCGGCGCGCTCGATGTCGGCTTCGTTGGCGCGGGCGAGCGAGCAGACGGTCGATTCCTTGATCGCTTCGGCCACGGCCCGTACCGCTTCGAAGTCGCCGGGGGAGGCGGCGGCGAAGCCGGCTTCGATCACGTCTACACGCATGCGCTCGAGCTGGCGCGCGATGCGGAGTTTTTCTTCCTTGGTCATGGAGGCGCCGGGGCTTTGTTCGCCATCGCGCAAAGTGGTGTCGAAGATGATCAATGAGTCTTTCATCGTGCGGCTCCTGAGATAAAAGGACGAAAAAAGGACGAAACGGGGCCTTGGCCGCGACCGGCGGGTCGTGGCGAGGAACGGAAACGGCAGGGGAGAGGGGAGTGTGTATTTAGCGCGCGAGGCGCAGCAGCGGGCCCAGCAGTAGGCCGGCCGTGAGGAGGAATGAGCGAAGGAGGGCGCTTTGCATCTTCATGCAGCAAAATCTACACGGAAATTTGCGGCGAAGCAAGCGTTTTCATGAGACGTCCGCGTTGGGGCGACGTTTGTGGCGCCAGCGCCAGAAGGCGAGCACGTAGCCGGAGAGGGCGTAGCCAAGGAAGAGGAGGAAGAGAAGCCCCGGGTAGATCGACACGAGGGCGAATGCGAGCACCACGCTGGCGGCGGCGAAGAAGGGGAAGGAGCGGCGCAGGTCGATGCTCTTGCCGCTCCAGTAGAGGATGTTGGTGACCATGGTGATGCCGGCAAAGGCCGTGAGGAGCGCGGCGGGCCAGCGCAGCTCGGTTCCGTCCCAGCCCAGGTCGTGGGCCACCCACACGAATCCTGCCACCAGGGCGGCGGCGGCCGGGCTGGGCAGGCCCTGGAAGTAGCGCTTGTCGATCACGCCGAGGTTGGTGTTGAAGCGCGCCAGGCGCAGGGCGGCGCCGGCGCAATAGAGGAAGGCGACGATCCAGCCGATCTTGCCCAGCGTGTGCAGCCCCCAGGTGTAGCTCAGCACGGCGGGGGCGACGCCGAAAGAGACCATGTCGGAGAGGGAATCGTATTGCGCGCCGAATTCGCTCTGGGTGTGGGTGAGGCGCGCGATGCGCCCGTCGAGCCCGTCGAGCACGATGGCGGCGAAGATGGCGACCGCCGCCGTCTGGAATTGCCCATCGAGGGCCTGCACCACGGCACAGAAACCGGCAAAGAGCGCCGCCGTGGTGAAGAGGTTGGGCAGGAGGTAGATGCCGCGGCGCTTGGGCGGCGTGGCACATTCGTGTGTTTCGTGTGCTTCGGTCATCGGCTGGCCTCGTGTTCTGCCGCGGGGAATTCGGCGAGAATCGTGCTCGTCGCCTTGACTTTCTCGCCGAAGACGACCCGCGGGCGGCTGCCCGGCGGCAGGTAGAGGTCGACGCGCGAGCCGAAGCGGATGAAGCCGTAGCGCTGTCCGCGAGTGAGCCGATCGCCCGGTTCGACGTAACAGAGGATGCGGCGCGCCACGAGCCCGGCGACCTGCACGCAGGTGAGCTCGTGCCCCGTGTCACTGCGCAGGTGCAGCGCGTTGCGCTCGTTTTCACTGGACGCTTTGTCGAGCGCGGCGTTGAGGAATTTTCCGGGGTGGTACCAACGCGCGAGCACCGTGCCGTCGACCGGGCTGCGGTTGGAGTGCACGTTGAACACGTTCATGAACACGCTGATCTTGAGCGCGTCGCAGTCGCGCCAGGGGTCGCGGGCGGGTTCGATGGCGACGACGCGTCCGTCGGCCGGCGAGAGCACCGCCAGCGGATCGGCAGGGATGGGGCGCGGGGGGTCGCGGAAGAACTGCAGCACGAAGAGCGCGAGCAGCCACAGGGGCCAAGCCCAGCAGAGGCCGGCCGTGGCATGGACGAGGAGGGCGAGCAGGATCGCCCCGGCAATGAAGGGCCAGCCCTCTCGGGCGATCAGCGGATGGGGATAGGGGGAGGAAGTCATCGTCGTTCCTTGAGCCAATCGCCCTATTTTACCGGATCGGCCGCTCAGGGGGGCGGGAGGTACAATCGCCCTGCGGATGGGTGATAATTCGCCGCCAGATGGAGCGGGGGGCAGTACCCCTGCGCGTACGGCACATTCGATCAGGAGAATTTCTCATGGCATTGGGGGCTTCCCGTATGAAGCGGTGGATGTGGGGGATCGTCTGCCTCGCAGCGGCGCTGCCGTTGCAGGCCCAGGAGACGGCAGCGGACGTGTCCGGGGGGGAGCACAAAACCGAGGCGCCGGCGACACCCGAAGGGGAAAAATCGTCCTCGCCCGTGGCGACGAAACCGGCCGCCGTGCCGGGGGCAGCGCAGAGCAAGCGATCGGCCCGTTCGTCCGCCGCCTGGGGGTATGGCCCGAACAACGGTCCTTCCCAGTGGGCAAAGCTGTCGCGGGAGTATTTTTGGTGCGGCATCGGCAAGAACCAGTCGCCGATCGACATCCGGCGCGAGGACGTGCTCACCACCGACCTGAGGGCGATCGACTTCGCCTACGGGCCGGTAACCGTTCGGCCGAGGCGTGACAACGGCGTGCTGACGCTGCAAGTCGTCTCCGGCAAGGCGTCGATCACGGACGAACAGCACCGCTTCGTGCTGACCTCGATCCAGTTCCATTCCCCCAGCGAGCACACCGACGGCGGCAATCGCTATCCCCTGGAAGCGCAGCTGCTGCATCAGGACAAGGAGGGCAACGTCGCGGTGGTGGCGATCTGGTTCCGCCGCGGCGAGGCCAATCCGGTGCTCGACGAGATCCTCTCTGCCGCGCAGAAGAAAGGTGGGGCGAGCGTGTCGCTCGATCCGGGTAAGCTCCTGCCGCCCACCACTGATTTCTACCGCTACAACGGCTCGCTTACCACGCCCCCCTGTACCGAAGGGGTGCGCTGGTACGTGATGTCGGAAACGGCCGAGGCGAGCGAAGAACAGCTGCGCGCCTTCTTGTCGCTCACCGGTCGCAACAACCGCCCCGTTCAACCGCTGAACGCGCGGCGCGTGTTCGAATGAGGCCGAGGACGCCGCAAGGGTGCGGCGCCTCGTGACTCACATGCCGACGTAGATCGGCCCTTCGCCCCCTTGTGGGGGGACCCAGTCGATGTTCTGCGTCGGGTCCTTGATGTCGCAGGTTTTGCAGTGCACGCAGTTCTGTGCGTTGATCTGCAGGCGGGGCGTGCCGTCCTCGCGCACGATCTCATAGACTCCGGCCGGGCAGTAGCGCTGCTCGGGGGAATCGTAGATCTTGAAATTGACGTCGATCGCCACTTTGGGATCGCGCAGCACGAGGTGGCAGGGTTGGTCTTCGTCGTGGTTGGTGTTGGAGAGGAAGACCGAGGAGAGCCGATCGAAGGTGAGCACGCCGTCGGGCTTGGGATAGGCGATGGGCGTGCATTCGGCGGCGGGCTTGAGCAGGGCGTGATCGGGCGTGTCGCGGTGCAGCGTCCAGGGCGCCTTGCCGCGGAAGACCATTTGGTCGATGCCAAAGAGCAGGGACCCGACCCATAGGCCCTTTTTCATGAGCGGCTTGAAGTTGCGGGCGCGGTAGAGCTCCTCGTGCAGCCAGCTGCGCTCGAAAGCCTGCGGGTACTCGGTGAGCTCGTCGTGGGCCCGGCCGGCGGCGAGCGCGGTGAAAGCGGCTTCCGCCGCGAGCATGCCGGATTTGATCGCGGCGTGGATTCCCTTGATGCGCGAGGCGTTGAGATAGCCCGCGTCGTCGCCGATGAGCGCGCCGCCGGGGAAGACCGTCTTGGGCAGCGCCTGCAGGCCGCCGGCCACTAGCGCCCGCGCGCCGTAGGCGATGCGTTTGCCGCCTTCGAGCATGGAGCGGATGGCAGGGTGGGTCTTGAGCCGCTGGAATTCCTCGAAGGGCGAGAGATAGGGATTGCGGTAGTCGAGCCCGACGACGAAGCCGATCGCCACCAGAGGGCCGTCGTCGAGGTGGTAGCAGAAGGAGCCGCCGTAGGTGTCGGGATCGAGCGGCCAGCCGGCGGTGTGCATCACCAAGCCCGGTTCGTGCTTGGCCGGGTCGATTTCCCACAGCTCCTTGATGCCGATGCCGTAGGCTTGCGGATCGCGCCCTTCGCGCAGCTTGAAGCGCTGCTCGAGCCGTTTGCCCAGATGCCCGCGGCAGCCTTCGGCAAAGAGCGTGTAGCGCGCGCGCAGCTCCATGCCCGGCTGGTAGTTGGGCCCCGGAGTGCCGTCTTTTTGCAGGCCCATGTCGCCGGTGACCACGCCGAGCACGCGACCTGCGTCATCGTAGAGCACGTCGGCGGCGGCAAAACCGGGATAGACGTCGATGCCCATGGCTTCGGCCTGCTCGCCCAGCCACTTGACGAGAAATCCGGCGCGGATGATGTAATTGCCGTGGTTTTGGAAACACGGTGGCAACAGGGCGTTGGGCACTTTCATCGCTCCGCCTTCCTTGAGGAAGAGGAAGCGATCCTCGCGCACCGCGGTTTTTACCGGCGCGCCGCGTTCCTTCCAGTCGGGGATGAGCTCGGTGAGCGAGCGCGGATCGAGCACGGCGCCCGACATCGTGTGCGCCCCCAATTCCGCCCCTTTCTCGATCACGCATACCGAGAAATCCTGTCCTTTCTCGGCACAGAGCTGCTTGAGGCGGATCGCTGCCGCGAGCCCGGCCGGGCCGCCGCCGACGATCACCACGTCGAATTCCATCGCTTCTCGTTCCATCTTCGGGAGTCCTCGCGCTACAATAGGATGAGAGGCCATACGCTGCCGTATGTTGGCAGAAAAAGGGCCGACGATCAATCACACGTTCGAGGAGGAGCGATCATGACACACCGCCCGGTCCATGCCCGGAAAGTTTTGACGACCACCATCCCCGTGCGCTGGGGCGACATGGACGCCTTCGGCCATGTGAATAATACGATCTATTTTCGTTATTTCGAACAGGCGCGCGTGGAATGGCTCGAGGCGCTGGGCTATCGGGTGGTGGCCGGCGTGTCGCCCTCGCCGGTACTGGTGCATGCAGACTGCAATTTCCTCAAGCCGGTCACCTATCCGGCCGTGTGCGAGGTCACGGTGTATGCCGGCGAGCCGGGACGCTCCAGCGTGACGAGTTGGTACGAGCTGCGCCTGGTGGGCGACGAGACCCTCTACGCCACGGGTTCCGGTAAGATGGTGTGGGTGGACGCCGCCACCGGCCGCTCCACGCCCTTGCCCGACGACCTGCGCCGGGCGTTGACGAGTATTCCCGGCTGAGGCAGCTGGCAAAAAATCATAATAAATTCACGAAAGAGGAGGAAGGACATGAGCGAGACGAACCCCATCTGGGTCCCTTCGGCCGAACGGGTGGCGAGCGCCACGATCACGGCGTTTACCCGCCGCGCCGAAGCGCGCTGGAACCGGAGTTTTCCCGAGTATGCGGCCTTGCACCGCTGGAGCATCGAACATCCCGAAGAATTTTGGGTTTCGGTGTGGGACGAATGCGGCGTGATCGGCGAGCGCGGCGAGGTGGTGCTCGTCGATGGCCACAAGATGCCTGGGGCGCGCTGGTTTGCGCAGGCGCGGCTCAATTTCGCCGAGAACCTGCTGCGCCGGCGCGACGGGCGCGAGGCGATGGTGTTCTGGGGCGAGGACCGGGTCAAGCAGCGCTGGAGCTGGGAAGAGCTGTATCTCGAAGTGGCCCGTGTGGCCCGGGCCCTGGCCGAAGCGGGGGTGACGCGCGGCGACCGGGTCGCGGCCTACATGCCCAACATGCCGCACACGATCATCGCCATGCTCGCCACGGCGAGTCTGGGGGCGATCTTCACCTCCGCTTCCCCCGATTTCGGCGTGCAAGGGGTGCTCGATCGCTTCGGCCAGACCGAGCCCAAGGTGCTCTTCACCGTCGACGGCTACTGGTACAACGGCAAGGTGGTCGACATCCGCGGCAAGGTGGCCGAGGTGGTGGCTGGTCTGCCTTCGGTGCGCCGGGTGGTGGTCACGCCGTATCTGGAGGCGCTGCCCGATCTCTCGATGATCGACCGCGCGCAGGGCTGGGCCGAGTTCACCGCGCCGCACCGCGACGCGACCGAGATAGACTTCGTGCGCCTGCCGTTCGATCATCCCCTCTACATCCTCTATTCCTCCGGCACCACGGGGCTGCCCAAGTGCATCGTGCACTGCGCCGGCGGGGTGCTGCTGCAGCATCTCAAGGAGCACAAGCTGCACGGCGACGTCAAGCCCGACGACCGGCTCTTCTACTTCACCACCTGCGGCTGGATGATGTGGAACTGGCTCGTCTCGGGCCTGGCCTCGGAGGCGACGCTGCTCCTCTACGACGGCTCGCCCTTCGTCAAGGACGGCACCATCCTTTTCGACTACGCCGACGCCGAGCGCATGACGCATTTCGGTACGTCGGCGAAATTCCTCGATGCGGCGGCGAAGAAAGGGCTCGCACCCATCGAAACGCACCGACTCGACACGGTGCGCACGATGTTCAGCACCGGCAGCCCCCTCATGCCCGAGGGCTTCGATTACGTCTACACCCGCATCAAGCGCGACCTCTGCCTGTCGTCGATCTCCGGCGGCACCGACATCGTTTCCTGTTTCGTGCTGGGCAACCCGACGCTGCCCGTGTGGCGCGGCGAGATCCAGTGCAAGGGGCTGGGGATGGCGGTGCAGGTGTTCGACGAGAACGGCAACCCCGTCGTCGGGCAGAAAGGCGAGCTCGTGTGCACCCGTCCCTTCCCGGTGATGCCTCTGGGATTCTGGAACGACCCGGACGGCAGCAAGTACCGCGCCGCCTACTTCGAGCGCTTCCCCGGCGTGTGGTGCCACGGCGATTACTGCGAGGAAACGATCCACGGCGGCTTCATCATCTACGGCCGCTCGGACGCCACGCTCAACCCCGGCGGGGTGCGCATCGGCACGGCCGAGATCTACCGCCAGGTGGAGAAACTGCCCGAGGTGGAGGAATCCATCGTCATCGGTCAGGACTGGCAGGGCGACGTGCGCGTGGTGCTCTTCGTGCGCCTGCGCGAAGGCTTGGTGCTCGACGAGGCGCTGCAGGAAAAGATCCGCCGCGTGATCCGCGACAACACCACGCCGCGCCACGTTCCGGCCAAGATCGTGCAGGTGCCCGACATCCCGCGCACCAAGAGCGGCAAGATCGTCGAGCTCGCGGTGCGCCAGGTGGTGCACGGTCAGCCGGTGAAAAACGTCGAGGCGCTCGCCAATCCCGAGGCGCTCGAGCACTTCCGCGATCGTCCCGAACTGCGCGATTGAGGGGGCGAGGATGAAGATGCATGTCAGGGAAAGCGCCCTGCTCGTGGTCGACATCCAGAGCGGCCTGCTGCCGGTGATCGAGCAAAAAGAGCGGGTGCAGGAGGCCGCCGCCTGGCTGCTGCGGCTCGCCGGCAAGCTGCAGGTGCCGGTGGTGGTGAGCGAGCATTTTCCCGACAAGATCGGCGAGACGGTGCCGGAATTGCTCGAAGCGCTGCCGCCCGCGGCCGAGCGGGTGCGCAAGACCGCCTTTTCGGCAGTGCGCGACGGGGTGCTCGAGGGCACCGCCGTGGAGCGTGCCGGGCAGGTGGTCGTGGCCGGCACCGAGGCCCACGTGTGCGTCTTGCAGACGGTGCTCGATCTGCTCGAGGCGGGCAAGCAGGTTTTCGTGGTGGCCGAGGTGGTCGGCTCGCGCCGCGCCGCGGATCGTCTGCTCGCGCTCGAGCGGATGCGTCAGGCCGGGGCCGTGGTGGTCTGCCGCGAGATGGTGGCCTTCGAATGGCTCGAGCGCGGCGGCACGGACGTCTTCCGCGACGTGCTGCGCACCCTGATCCGCTGAGGCGCGGAGCGTTCGCGAAGCGGCCGGGATCGGCTATCATTCGCTTTTCCAGCCAATCCGCGTTCCCATGACCAAGTACGTGTTCGTGACCGGCGGCGTGGTCTCCTCGCTCGGCAAGGGGATCGCCGCCGCCTCGCTCGGGGCCATTCTCGAGTCGCGTGGCATCCGCATCACCCACATCAAGCTCGATCCTTACATCAACGTCGATCCGGGCACCATGAGCCCGTTCCAGCACGGTGAAGTCTTCGTCACCGAAGACGGCGCCGAGACCGACCTCGACCTCGGTCACTACGAGCGTTTCACCCACGCCAAGATGAGCCGGCGCAACAACTTCACCACCGGCCAGATCTACGAATCCGTCATCCGCAAGGAGCGCCGTGGCGAATACCTCGGCAAGACCGTGCAGGTGATCCCGCACATCACCGACGAGATCAAGCGATTCATCGAGCGCGGCGCCGAAGGGGCGGACGTGGCCATCGTCGAGGTGGGCGGCACGGTGGGTGACATCGAATCGCTGCCTTTCCTCGAGGCCATCCGGCAGATGGGCATCGAGCTGGGGCCGCACGGCGTGTGCTACATCCATCTCACGCTGCTGCCCTACATCGCCGCCGCCGGCGAGCTCAAGACCAAGCCCACGCAGCACTCGGTGAAGGAATTGCGCGAGATCGGCATCCAGCCCGACATCCTGTTGTGCCGCGCCGACCGGCCCATTCCCGCGGAAGAGCGGCGCAAGATTGCGCTTTTCTGTAACGTTCGCCCCGAAGCGGTGATCGAGTCGCGCGACGCCGACACCATCTACCGCATCCCCCTGCTGCTGCACGAGCAGATGCTCGACGAGATCGTCTGCCACAAGCTCGACATCCTCGCCCGCCCGGCGGATCTCTCCGTGTGGCAGCGCATCGTCGACGCCTGGGAACACCCGCGCACCGAGGTCGACATCGCCTTCGTCGGCAAGTACGTCGATCTCACCGAGTCGTACAAGTCGCTGGTGGAAGCGCTCACCCACGCCGGGCTGCACACCCGCTGCCGCGTGAACATCCACTACATCGATTCGGAAGTGCTGGAAGACGAAGGCTGCGCGGCGCTCGCGAACATGGACGCCATCCTCGTGCCGGGCGGTTTCGGGCGGCGCGGCACCGAGGGCAAGATCCTCGCCATCCAGTACGCGCGCGAGCATCACATCCCCTTCCTCGGCATCTGCCTCGGCATGCAGCTCGCCGTGGTCGAATTTGCCCGCCACGTCGCCGGGCTCGAAGGCGCGCACTCCACCGAGTTCGACCCCGAAACGCCGTATCCCGTGGTCGGCCTCATCACCGAATGGCAAGATCGCAGCGGCAAGATCGAGCGGCGTACCGAGGAATCCGACCTGGGCGGTACCATGCGTTTGGGCGGCCAGGTGTGCCTGCTCGCCGAAGGAACGCTCGCCCGTCGCATCTATGGCGCGCCGCAGGTGGTGGAGCGCCACCGCCACCGCTACGAGGTGAATAACCGTCTGCTGCCGTTGCTGCAGGAGAAAGGGCTCGTGGTCTCGGGCCGCGCGCCCGGTACCGATCTGTGCGAGATGATCGAGCTGCCGCAGGATGTGCACCCCTGGTTCGTCGGCTGCCAGTTCCACCCCGAATTCACGTCCAACCCGCGCGAAGGCCATCCGCTCTTCATCGCCTACGTGCAGGCGGCGCTGGAAGCGCGCCGCCGCGCCGGGCGTCCCACGGCGATCGCATCGGCCAAGGAGACGGCATGAAACTTTGCGGATTCGAAGTCGGGCTCGACCGCCCCTTCTTTCTCATCGCCGGCCCCTGTGTGATCGAATCGCGCACCCTCGCGCTCGAATCGGCGCAGGCGCTCAAGGAAATCACCGCCGCGCTCGGCGTGCCCTTCATCTACAAGTCGAGCTACGACAAGGCCAACCGCACTTCCAGCAAGTCTTTCCGTGGCTTGGGGCTAGCCAAGGGGCTGGAGATCCTCGCCGAAGTGCGCGAGCGCGTGGGCGTGCCGGTGCTCACCGACGTGCACACCGAAGCCGAAGTGGCGCCGGTGGCCGAAGTGGCGGACGTCCTGCAAACGCCGGCCTTCCTCTGCCGCCAGACCGACTTCATCCAGGCCGTGGCCGCGAGCGGCAAGCCGGTCAACATCAAGAAAGGGCAGTTCCTCGCCCCCGAAGACATGGTCAATGTCGTGGCCAAGGCCAGGGAAGCCAACGGCGGAGCCGACACCATTCTCGTGTGCGAGCGCGGCGTGAGCTTCGGCTACCACAACCTCGTGGTCGACATGCGGGGGCTCGCCATCATGCGGTCCACCGGCTGTCCCGTGGTGTTCGATGCCACTCACTCGGTGCAGCTGCCTGGCGGGCAAGGGCAAGTCTCGGGCGGTCAGCGCGAATTCGTGCCCGTGCTCGCCCGGGCGGCGGTGGCCGCCGGCATCGCCGGGCTTTTCATGGAATCGCACCCCGATCCCGACAAGGCCCTCTCCGACGGCCCCAACGCCTGGCCCATCCCGCGCATGGCCGAACTGCTCGAGACCCTCGTCGCGCTCGATCGGATCGTCAAGGCGCGCGGTTTCGTCGAACACGAACTAATGCGTTGAGTTTTCTTTCTTCCTTGGAGCCCATGCAATGAGTGCGATCGTCGATATCGTCGCGAGGGAGATTCTCGATTCCCGCGGCAATCCCACCGTCGAAGCGGACGTGTTGCTCGAATCCGGAATCATGGGGCGCGCCGCCGTCCCTTCCGGCGCCTCCACCGGTTCGCGCGAGGCCATCGAGCTGCGCGACGGCGACCCCGCCCGCTACCTCGGCAAGGGCGTACTGCGCGCCGTGGAGAACGTCAACACCGAGATCTGTGAAGCGCTGCTGGGGCTCGATGCCGAAGAGCAAACCTTCATCGACCAGACCCTCATCGAGCTCGACGGCACCGAGAACAAATCCCGCCTCGGGGCGAACGCGATGCTCGCCGTGTCGATGGCGGTGGCCAAGGCCGCAGCCGAGGAGGCGGGGCTGCCGCTCTACCGTTACTTCGGCGGTTCCGGGCCCAAGCAGATGCCGGTGCCGATGATGAACGTCATCAACGGCGGGGCGCACGCCAACAACAGCCTCGACATCCAAGAGTGCATGATCATGCCGGTGGGCATGGAATCTTTCCGCGAGGCGCTTCGCTGCGGCGCCGAAGTCTTCCAGCATCTGAAGAAACTCGTCGATCGCAAGGGGCACCCCACCACCGTGGGCGACGAAGGCGGCTTCGCGCCGAACGTGAAAAATACCGAAGAGGCGCTCTCACTCATCCTGGAAGCCGTCTCCGCCGCCGGCTACGAGCCGGGGCGCGACGTGCTGCTCGCGCTCGACTGCGCCAGCTCCGAATTCTACAAAAACGGCGAATACGTGCTCGCCGGTGAAGGGCTCAAGCTCTCCGCCGAGGGCTTTGCCGACTATCTCGCGGCGCTGGTCGACAAATTCCCCATCGTCTCGATCGAGGACGGCATGGCCGAGGGCGACTGGACGGGGTGGAAGATCCTTACCGAGCGCCTGGGCAAGAAAGTGCAGCTCGTGGGCGACGATCTCTTCGTCACCAACACGCAACTGCTCGAGCGCGGCATCCGCGAGGGTGTGGCCAATTCCATCCTCATCAAGATCAACCAGATCGGCACGCTCACCGAGACCTTCGCCGCCGTGGAACTCGCCAAGCGCGCCGGCTACACCGCCGTGATCTCGCACCGCTCCGGCGAAACGGAAGATTCGACCATCGCCGACATCGCCGTGGGGCTTTCCACCGGCCAGATCAAGACCGGGTCGCTGTCGCGCTCCGACCGCCTGGCGAAGTACAACCAGCTGCTGCGCATCGAGGAAGACCTCGGCGATACCGCCCGCTACCCGGGGCTGGCGGCGTTCTACAACCTGCGCACTCGATGAGGCGGGAGGGGGCGTGAGCCTGTGGGTGCGGCTGATCCTCGTCGTACTGCTTGCGGTCGTGCAGTATCAGCTGTGGCTCGGCCGCGACGGTCTGCTGCACCGACAGCGGCTCGACGCCCGCCTCAATGAGATCATCCAGCGCAACGAAGCGCTCGCGGCGCGCAACGCCGCCGCCGCGGCCGAAATCGAAGAGCTGAAAAACGGTGGTGAGGCGCTCGAAGCGGTGGCGCGCGGCTCGCTCAACTACCTGCGCCCCGACGAAGTGCTCCTCACCCTGCCGTCCAAGGCGACGACTCCCTGAACTTCAGCCGATGCGTGTGAGCGCCGTGCGGTAGCGCTGCGCCGCCTCGCGGTAGTGCGCCGCGTTGGCCTGTAGCCGCGCGACTTCTTCGTCGGTCAGGGTGCGGATCACCCGTCCCGGCGAGCCCACCACCAGGCTGCGATCAGGAATGACTTTGCCTTCGGGGATGAGTGCATTCGCGCCGATGATGCACTGCGCCCCGATCACTGCCCGGTTGAGGATCACCGCGTTGATGCCGATGAGGCAGCCGTCCCCCACGGTGCACCCGTGCAGCATGGCCATGTGGCCGATGCTCACGCCGGCGCCGATGGTGAGCGGGATTCCTTCGTCGTCGTGCAGGATCACGCCGTCTTGCACGTTCGTGCCGTTACCGATGATGATCGGTTCGTTGTCGCCGCGCAGCACGGCATTGAACCAGATCGAGACTTCGTGCCCCAGCCGCACGTCGCCGATCACTTCGGCGCTATCGGCCACCCAGCAATCTGGCCCGAGCTGCGGGCGTTTGTCGCCCAAGGCATAAAGTGCCATTACTGCTTTCCTTGTTCGAGCGTCGCATTGGATGCGTGCAAGGATAACATGCCGTCTCTGTGCGCTGCAGCAGGAATTCTGGCCTTGTTGTATTTTTCGCCGACTCGGGTATAATGGCGAACTCGTCGGGGCGTAGCGCAGCCTGGTAGCGCACTTGCATGGGGTGCAAGGGGTCGCGAGTTCAAATCCCGCCGCCCCGACCAAGAATTCGAAAGGCTTACGTGATCGCTCGCGTAAGCCTTTTTTCCTTTGTTCCGCATTGCCTTCCCCCGCATCCCAAGCTAAACTGCATCTCGTTGGCTTGGGAGGTTTTCTTCATGGTAGGCCAGTTCATCGAACGGCGCTGCGAGCGCCGCATCCCTCTGCCCGGCGGCATTCCTGCCCGGGTGCTCTCCCCGCAGGGGGAAGTGCACGACGCCATTTGTTTCGATCTTTCGGTCGGTGGCATGGCGCTACGTACCAACTATGTCCCCTCCGCCGAGGAAATCCTTGCCGTCCAGCTCGAGCAGCCCGGCGGGGTGCATGGCATGCCGGCGCGCCCGCTGCGCGTACGCCTGGAAGTGCGCCGCTGCCTCGGACTCGAAGGCGGCTCCTGGCGCTGCGAGCTGGGCGGGCGGATCGTGGAGGTTCTCTCTTGATTCAGCCGCGGCGCAGCGCGAGCCACGCCGCGAACCCGGCGAAGAGCGCGAACCACAGCGCCGACCAGTTGGCGATGGTAAGCCCGAGGAAGGTCCAATCGATGGCCGTGCATTGCCCCTCGCCGGCGAACACCTTGGGCAGCCACTCGGCGAGCGGCAGCGTCTCCATTAGGTAATCGAGCCCGGGACCGCAGGCGAACGGGTCGCTGGGCGGGTGCCGCTGCAGCCAGCTCTGCCACAGCGCCGTGCCCAGCCCGGCCAGGGCGCACAGCAGCATGGCACCGGCGCAGGCCCGGGCCGCGAGCTTGCGGGTGCCGAACATCGTGCCCAGGAGCGCGAAGAATCCTACCCCGAAGAAGGCGATGCGCTGCAGGATGCACAGCGGGCAGGGCTCGAGCCCGAGGCCGTGCTGCAGGTAGAGGCCGAAAGAGAGCAGCGCCGCCACAGCAAGGGTGGCGGCGAGGAAAAGCGCGCGGGATGGCAGGGATGGGGTCATGCTCGACTCGTCGAATGTGGCCGTGCCATTGTACCCCGTACCGCCCCTCGAGCCTGGCCCTGTAAAGCGCACTCCATCGTGTGGGGTCAGCGCCAGCAGCCGGCCGGGCCCTTGGTGCCGGCGCTATCCAGGGTGAGCGGCGTGCAGTCGGTGTCCCGCGTCTGTGCTCCTTTGGCCGTGGCCTTCAGTTTATAGCTCGTGTCGGACGGTGTCCCGTCCAAGGCAAAGGTATAGAAGCTGCTCAACTCGGTCGTACACGAGAGATCCGGTAGCTTCGCATTCTTGTACGTCATTTTGGTGGTGTAATAGCGCTCCATCCATTGGGCCAATTCCATCAGACACCCCTGCGCCGCCGTGCGGCGGGTCTGCAGCACGTGGCGCTGGTAGCTGGGGTAGGCGATTCCGGCCAAGATGGCGATGATGGCAACCACGATCATCAGCTCGATCAGGGTGAAGCCGCGGCTGCGGCGTGGAATACGGAGCATGGTGGATTACTCCCGGATGAGTTCGCGCCAGTTGATGCGGCCGATTCGGATGTTTAGGTTGCCACTAGTGTCGTTTATAGGTGGTGGATTGCCAGATATAGATGGTTGATTATCACTACCACCTGTAAGCACGGTGACGCCACCATTATCAGGATTCGCTACGACCACCGGCTGACTGAGCATGCCTATCCTGGGATTGATAGACCCTACGGGGATTTTCTTGTCACCCACGGTGCCATAATCCGTGAAGAATCCAGTCGCCGAGCCCGTGAAGGGATCGATCGCGTTGAGGTAGCCCGTCCCCCCAGGCGTACAGGGGTCGTCACTCGGGATGATGCTGCTGGCAATAAGGACAGAACCGTAGAACTGGGACGAGCTGATGATGCGCTCGCCGGGGTCGAGGTCGACGTACCAGCCTTTTTCATTGGCCATATCGCCGCTGGTGGCGAGTTCAAAAGCCCGAACCGGGTTGCCCGTCGTGGGGTCCGTTCCCCGCGCCACGATCTTGCGTTCCTTGAGTTGACTGCGGGTCACGGCATTCTTTCCATCGTCGATGATGCCGTACCAACTTTGGGTCGACGTGTCGGAGACGTCGGTCGTCGTCAGATAGCGCCCCGTGCCGAAGAAAACCCAGAGACTGCCGTCGGCTGGATTGAGGCCGATCGAAGCGCGGCCGGTAATGGGCTGCGCCTTGCCGTTCTTGTCTTGGGCCTGGAAAAGCGCCTGTTTTTGGTTGCCCTGCTTGAGGGCGACATCCCATTTACTGGGATCCTTGTTCGAGAGATCGAACTTCCACAGGTTGCCCTGCAAGTCACCGGCATAGATGTAGTCAAAAGTACCGTTGCCGTTGCTATCCCAACCGCGGACGGCAGAAAGCCCATTCGAAGGACCCACGCCGGTATCTATTTTCCGGATGAGTGCGCCCGTGTCGAGGTCGACGACGAAGAGCACGGCATGTTCGTTGGTGCTGTTGTAGCCATTGCCAAAAATCACCGCGGTGCGTCCGTCATTGGTCTTGGTGAGCAGCATGTCGCCGATTACGAGACCCAAGTCGGCATCGTTGCCGAATTCCCATTTGACGTTGGTGGCGGAGAAAGATTTTGGATTGGTCACGTCGAGCGCGAAAAGCCCTTTGCCGCCATAGCCGAGGCTGGCGACCAGGATTTGCTTGTTGGGTGTGAGTGTGGAATTGGAAACGTAGATCGGCCCATCGACGAAATAGCGGTGGGTGTAGGCCGGATCAGAAAGCGTGGCGAGGTTGGAACCGATGAGGAGATTTGGGACATAGGCGAAAATCTCTTGACCGTTGGTGGCGTCGAAGGCGTGCAGCATGCCGTCGTTGGCGCCGACGAAGACGGTCTGCGCGCGCGCCGTCCCGCTTTGCTGGTTGTCGACGAACACCGGAGAGGAGTGGATGATGTCGCCGAGCAGGCTCTTGCGGCTGCGCAATGTCCCTCCGTTTTGCATTTCCTTGCTTTGATCGCCACGCAGGTAGTTGACGATGTCTTGCTTGACGGCGTCGGTCTGGGAACCGAGGGCAGTTTTTTGCGCCGCAGTAAGGGAGCTCCACTCGAAGGAAATACCACCGTTGCTGCCGTTCGAGGTGAAAATTTTGCGCGAACCGACGGCGGGGATGCTGGTAAACCATTTCGGGGTATCGCCGATGCCCGTGGCGGTGACAGGGTAGGCGAGGAGCTCGCCGTACCAGTCACCGGGGTAGTAGCGGGCATAGAATGTGAGTGTATTGCCATCGATACGGTTGGAATTGACCGCCACGTTACTGGCCGAACTTACCAGGGTGGAGATGGCCCCCAGCGCTTCCTTGAGCCCTGTAGCGAATTCGTCCGGGTTCTGGGCGGCGAAAAACTTGCCGTGGCCATTGACGGCGGCGTGCCACAGGTCGTCGATCTTTTTTTCGTTGGCACTGGTGGGGTCGGTCCAGGATTGCGTGCCATTGCACAGCTTTGCCACGGTCTCGGGCGTGCGGGGCAGCGTACCGCTTACGCCGAGAGAGAGGGTGAACGTGGTCATGTGTTGCCAGAAGGCAGGATCGGGGAAGGTGGGATCCAGAGAGTTGGCGTTGCACACATCCAAGTTGGACGAGGCGGCGGGAACATCGTTGGGAAGGTCGGTGCGCAGATCTTCTTTCCAGTACTTCATCGCCACGTCGGCTAGGGTATTGGAATAGTCGTCTTTGAAGGGGGCCTTGGCTTGGTAGGTATAAGTCTTCTTGCCGTCAGATGATTCGATTTTCGATCCCGATTCATTGTCGACGTTTCCTGCGCCGGAGAAATTGTCAGTATTGTCCCAGTACCCATCGGTGGTGAGGATGGTGAAGGATTGGCGGCAGGAGAGTTGTTTCTGCTTGCCTTGAACCGTGACTTTGGGGCCCCAGGGGCCACTATCTTCCGTCTTTTTGTAATATTGGCCAGCCCAATCGAGGGCGCCACGCAGGGGGGTTCCCTGGGCGGGTATTGGCACGTTGATGACTTTGTCAAAGAAAGTTGCTTTGGTCGAACCGGTAAATTTGTCGTGGGGTATCGGCACGGTGGGGGTGGCGCTCGAGCTCTTGCACGTGTTGATGGTACAGAACCCGACGCGGTAGTTTTCACCGAGCTCGGCGAAGGCGCGGGTCACCCCTGCCTGGGTCGCAAGGATACGCGAGCGGTGGTAGCTGAACCAGTTGGCGAAATTCTGCACTTCGTCGGCGACGGAGCGGCCCCAGGGCAGGGGATCGGGGGCACGTTTCTCATCTGGTACATTTTGGCAATTCCACCATGTTGTACATTCTCTGCGCGTGGTTCCGACTCTCCATTGATACATGACACCGGAACGGTATTGATAGCGGATGTAGTTCGTCCGGTTGGTGTCATCGCCGCTGCCGACATAGACATAGAATGTGATGGGGTAAGATAAAGTGGTTTTCGAACAGTCACTTCCCGTCATGTCCCCTGTTTTCAGGTTGATTTTGCAGTTGTTTCTTCCTGCCGGGTCGTAAGAAGCGCTTTCAGGATTGATAGTAGGATAGGAACTGCCATCTGCTTTACGCCAGGGCTGGTAGGTGACGCTAGGATTGTAGAAGAGTGCGTTTCGCTTAGAGGAACGAAGGGTAACGTTAGTGTCTTCTTTGTCGTCCAAGTCGAGGTAGGCTTTATTGTAAGTAGATCCCCCATAGGGATCGGTAGGGCGGGGAAAGAGGAAGTAGGTCGCCGGTGAAGTAAGCTCAGTCAAAGAATCGGGAAGGATTTCGAACTGCATCGATCCCGAATCGTCGAGCAGTAACATGATGTTGGGGTCGACGCTCGAGCTCGTCTCCGGAGGGACGTTGGGGATGTCTAGTGGGCTGCCAACCGCGACCGTGGAGAGGAGGACGAGGGTGGCGGCGAAGGCGAGGCGGTAGATGCAGGACATGTCCGTTTCCTTCTTAGAACACTTGGTATTGGCTTTCGAGAATCACGGTAGAGCCTGGAGTACGGACGGCGCGGACAGTGACGCGGTAGCGGAAAACGTCGATAGTGGGATCACTTTCACCAGGATTTAAGGGGAACTTGGTGAGGTATTCATAGAAACCTTCAACCGGTAGGGGAACCTCCGGTGGGCTGAGAATGGGAATCCAGCCAGTGAAAGAGGGATCTTGCCACCGGGGCGGGCAATCGGCGTCGGGAGGGGCACATAGGCCACCACTGCATGAAGTTTGTTTGCATATTCCGTCTGTATTATCCGGCTGTTCCGTGGGCGGGGTGCTTCGTAGCGCAAGCTCTTCGGCGCGGCGCAATCCGGCTTCGGCCGATTGGAAAGCGATGGCGCGATCGAGGATGGCGCCGGCCATTTTTTCTTCCTGGGCGGCGAATCGGGTAGCGCCAAGGACGAGGAGGGTGGCAATCACCAGCAGGATGAGGGTGGTGGCGAGCGCGGCTCCGCGTTGTCCGGGGGGCGCTTCGGGCGACGGGGGACGAAGGGATGAGGGTGCCATGGCGAAAACCTTTATCGGTTCAGACTCTCGCGGTTGCGCAGGGCGATGGTGAAGGGGTATTCACGGCGTAGGGGCTGACTGTCGGTGCCGATATTGTCCGTGGAGACGCTGCGTACCAGAATGCGAACGGCTACAACTTGGGTCCAATCGGCGACGCTAGCGATGGGTTGGTAGGTCGTGCCGCCGGTGGAGAGAAAACTCAGGGTGAGCTGGTCGATGTCGGGGACCATTTCCACGGGGGCGTTTTTATCGAGGTCGTTATTGACGACTTTGCGATAGAGGGAGGTGCCGCCACGGTCGTTGGTGCCGACATACCAAAAGATCCGTTGGAGTTTCACGATAGTCCCGTCGGAAAAAGAAACTTTAGCATTATCACTTGCTTTATTTTTACAAGTAAAAGAGTATGAGACGAAATAGTCAATACAATTTGCTGGAGTAGCATGAGAGACGGTCCGGCGACTTGGATTTGGATCGTTGGTCACTTGAAAAATGGCAGCATAAGGAGCTTTACACACGAAAACGATATCACCGGCTTCAAGGTTGGCGGTAGAGGAGAGGGTCAGAAGGTCTGAAGATTCATCATGTTTAACGACGTGGACTTCATTGGCTGGATCGCTGGCCTTGACAATGGAGAGCACGGGGCTGCCGGCGGCGACTTTGTCTGGGGGTGAAGGAATGGTAGCCCCAGGCTCATAAGCAAAGAGAGGAGATTCTTGCCAAACCCAAGTGAAGGAGGCTCCGTTAAAGACGTTGGCTACGACGTACTTCTTGTTCGTATCGTAGACTATGCCGCACGCTGTAGCCCCGGCTTCGCGCACGTCGCGGGCCATCAGTTCGAAAGCGATGCGCAGGTTTTCCTGCATGCGGGCGAGGTTCTCGGTGGTACGGTAGGTTTGCCGGTTGGTGAGGAAGAGATTGACGACCGCACCGATGACGACAAGGCCGAGCACGAGGGCGACCATGAGCTCGACGAGGGTCAGGCCGAGTTGACGCCGGGAAGCATGGGAGGGGATTTTCATAGACGACTCCATACACGACTCGTGACCGAGATGATGGTAGCCGGTTTGCCGCCGAGACAGTTTCCGCCGTCGGTATTGTCGCCGCCGGCGCTGTCGTTCCAGCAGACTTCGGCGCGGTAGGTGAAGGTGTTGGCGTCGATGGCGGTGACACGGCCGCAGGCGGAAGGGTGTACCAATGGGGGATTAGTCGAGGTGCCGCGCATGCTGTCGATCCAGGTTTTGAGGTCGGCGAGAGGGAGCGTCGAGCCACTGGGGGAAGAGCAGCGCCAATCCGATGAGACGTAGGCAGCAGCGAGGGTAGAGCGGGTTCCTGGGTCCGTCGTGCTCATCACCGCGGCGCGCATGGCATCGAGGATGGTATAGGCGGACATGACGGCGGCGGAGCGTTCGTAGCTGGAGTTGGCCGCGGCGAGCATGCGAGCCTGCAGTCCCGCCAGGCCCAGCAGGCCGATGGCGAAAATGAGGGCGGCGATCAGCACTTCGAGGAGGCTGAAGCCGCGTTGTCGGAATGGGTGAGCGCGGAAAGGCATGGCATGGAGTCTCAAGGCGACGGGCAGGTTGAAGCAACGCCCGTCGGGGTGGTGAGGACGATGCGCCCGGAGGCGATCAGCACCAGATCGCGCGCGCGGCGATCGTTGGTGAGCGCGGTGCTGATGGAGCACACGCGCAGGGTGCCGGCGAGAAAGGCGCCGTTGAGTTGTTTGCTCGCGCCGTCGGCAGTGAAGGAGGCGTAGGAGGAAAGGGGGGCGTTGGCGACCGCCACGATGCCGGCCGGCAGTGGACCGCCGCGAAAGAGGATGTCGTTGGCGCTCTCGGGGGCGGGTGCATTGCCGGGCGTTTGGTCGAGGAAGACCATCCAGCCGTCTCGCCAGTTGCCGGAGCACGCGGTGGCGGTGGGGGCGGCGGGGCAGACGGTGATGCGGGCGTTGCGGCGGATGGCTTCGGTGCGCGCCGTTTGCAGGGAGGCGACGAGTTCGTTGGTGGCGGAGGTGAGGCGGTTGGCGGCGATGAGGGAGGCGAAGCTGGGAATGCCAATTGCCAGCAGGATCGCCAGCACTGCGATCGTGACCATCAGTTCGACGAGGCTGAACCCCGCGCCGCGGCGGGCGGGTTGGCGCATTGCCGTGCTCCTTGCCGATACGTGGCAGATATTATGACGCTGTCGGACGAAGAATGCAAGGAGCACGAAGGGTCGTGTTATGCCTGCCGTTTTCCTGGGCTTGACGCCTACAGCACCTCGGCGGCGTAATCGGCGAGCCGGGAGCGTTCGCCGCGCGACAGCAGCACGTGGCCGCCGTGGGGCCAGCCTTTCATGCGCTCCACCACGTAGGTGAGCCCGGAGCTGCCTTCGGTGAGGTAGGGGGTGTCGATCTGGGCGAGGTTGCCCATGCATACCACCTTGCTGCCAGGGCCGGCGCGGGTGATGAGCGTGCGCATCTGCTTGGGCGTGAGGTTTTGCGCTTCGTCGAGCACGAGGAACTTGCGCACGAAGGTGCGTCCGCGCATGAAGTTGAGGCTCTTCACCTTGACCTTGCTGCGCACCAGGTCCCCGGTGGTGGCGCGGCCCCAGTCGCCGCCTTCGTGGGCGCCGCCCAGGAGCACTTCGAGGTTGTCTTCGAGGGCGCCCATCCAGGGGGTCATCTTTTCTTCTTCGCTGCCGGGAAGAAAGCCGATGTCTTCGCCAATCGGTACGGTGGTGCGGGTGAAGATGACTTCGGTGTAGCGTTTCTGCTCGAAGGTTTGCGCGAGCGCGGCGGCGAGCGTGAGGAGCGTCTTGCCGGTGCCGGCCTGCCCGAGCAGGGTGACGAAGTCGATTTCGGGGTCGAGCAGCAGGTCGAGGGCGAAGTTTTGCTCGCGGTTGCGCGCGGTGATGCCCCAGACGGCGTTTTTCTCGTGGCGGCGGTCGGTGAGGGTGCGCAGCACGGCGCGCTTGCCCTCCAGGGCGACGACGCGGGCTTCGAGCGGCTGCGGCCCTTCGAGGTAGACGAACTCGTTGAGCAGGAGCTCGGGCACGATCGGCCCCTGGATGCGGTACCAGTCGTGGCCGGCGTCGCGCCAGGATTCGAGCCCTTTGGCGTGCGTCTCCCAAAAGTCGGGCGGCAGCGCCCGCACGCCGGGATAGACGAGGTCGGTGTCTTCGAGGATTTTGTCGTTGCGGTAATCCTGGGCGGCGAGCCCCAGCGCGCGGGCCTTGATGCGCAGGTTGATGTCCTTGGAGACGAGGATCACCGGGCGCGGGGCGAGGCGCTGGGCGAGCGCCTTGACCACGGCGAGGATCTGGTTGTCAGCGCGCGACAGCGGCAGGCTGGTGGGGAGTTCGGCTTCCAGGGCTTCGGTCTGGAGGTAGAGCCGGCCGGTGGCCTGCCCGCCGGAGGGGGCGGAGAGGTCGAACCCTTCGGCAAGCGCGGATTCCTGGCCGCTGACGATGGCTTCCAGTTCGCGGCTCGCCTGCCGGGCATTGCGCGCGACTTCCGAGAGCCCTTTCTTGTGTGTGTCGAGCTCTTCGAGCGCCACCATGGGGAGGAAGAGGTCGTGTTCCTCGAAACGGAAGAGCGCCGTGGGGTCGTGCATGAGCACGTTGGTGTCGATGACGTAGAGCTTGCGCTCGGCGGCGTTCGGGCGGCGGCGGGGCATCGGCGTTCCTCGGAAGGGTCAGGAGAGGGCCTGGCGCAGGGCGGCGAGTACTTCCTGGGCGTGGCCATCGACCTTGACGCCGCGCCACAGGTGCAGGATGCGCCCGTCGGGGCCGATGAGGAAAGTGGAGCGTTCGATGCCGCGCACGGGTTTGCCGTACATGGTCTTGTTCTTGATGACGTCGTAGGCGGTGCAGGCGAGCTCCTCGGTATCCGAGACGAGCTCGAAGGGGAGCTGGTACTTGGCCTTGAAGTTCTCGTGGGATTTGACGCTGTCGCGCGACACGCCCAGGATCACGGCGCCGAGTGCGGAGAACTCGGGGTAGAGGTCGCGAAAGGCGATGGCTTCGTTGGTGCAGCCGGGGGTGTTGTCCTTGGGGTAGAAGTAGAGGACGACGGGGCGGCCGCGTAGCGCCGAGAGGGTGATTTCTTGGCCGCCGGTGGCGGGCAGGGTGAAGTCGGGGGCGAGGGTTCCGGGTTCGAGCATGATCGTCTCCTGCCGTATCAGGTGAGGATGAGGCCGGCGACGACGCGGCGGCCTTCGCTGGCGGTGACATTATAGGTGCGGCAGGTGGCCGAGAGCGTCATGAATTCGAAACCGATGCCCGCGGCGGCGAGCCGGCGCAGCAGCGCCACGGGCGGGCGGCGCAGCGTGGCGCCGGTGGAAATCAGCACGAGCTCGGGCCGGGAGGAGAAGAGGGCATCGAGCGCCGTTTCGTCGAGCGCGTCGAACCCGCCGGCGAACCAGGGGGCGACGGTCTCGGGGGTGAGGATGAGGTTGGTTTCATGGCGCTCGCGGTCGATCTCGACCCAGCCGGGGCCGTGGGCGGTGACGAGCCGGATGTCTTGGGGGTGTTCGAGGCGCAATTCCATGCGTTTTTCCCGGGGAAGTTGCCGCAATGCGGTAATTTTTGGCTAAGATTACCGTTTCGCGCCCGGCCGGGCAAGGCGGGCGCTTTCGTGCGAGGACGCAAACATGGGAATGCGCAGCGGGAACGTGGTGCCGGTACGGCAGGGGCAGACGGAGCAAGAGACGCCGGAGGCGGTGGTCGAGGCAGCGCCACCGTCTTTACGCCGTATCCTCAAATCGTCGAAGCTCGACGACGTCTGCTATGACATCCGGGGGCCGGTGCTGGCGCGTGCCAAGCAGATGGAGGAAGACGGCCACAAGATCATCAAGCTCAACATCGGCAACCTCGCGCCCTTCGGTTTCGAACCGCCCGAGGAGATCGTGGTCGACGTGATCCGCAACCTGCGCGAGGCGGGGGGCTATTCCGATTCGAAGGGGCTCTTCTCGGCACGCAAGGCGGTGGTGCACTATACGCAGCAAAAAGGCATCGCCGGGGTGGACGTGGAGGACGTGATCCTGGGCAACGGCGTCTCCGAGCTCATCGTGATGAGTCTGCAGGCGCTGCTCGAACACGGTGACGAGGTCTTGGTGCCGGCGCCGGATTATCCGTTGTGGACGGCGGCGGTGAGCCTGGCGGGCGGCAAGCCGCGGCATTACCTGTGCGACGAGGCATCCGACTGGCTGCCGGATCTGGCCGACATCCGCAAGAAGGTTTCGCCGCATACCAAGGCGATCGTGGTCATCAACCCCAACAACCCCACCGGCGCGCTCTACCCGCGCGAGATCCTGGAAGGCATCGTGCAGATCGCGCGCGAGCATCAGCTGATCGTGTTCGCCGACGAGATCTACGACAAGATGCTCTACGACGGCAACACGCACACCTCGATTGCCTCGCTCGCCGACGACGTGCTCTTCATCACGATGAATGGCCTTTCGAAGAACTACCGCGCATGCGGCTATCGCGCCGGGTGGATGGTGATCTCGGGCGAGAAGCGGCACGCGGCCGACTACATCGAGGGGCTCAACATGCTCGCCTCGATGCGCCTGTGCTCGAACGTGCCGGGGCAGATGGCGATCCAGACGGCCCTGGGAGGGTATCAGAGCATCCAGGATCTGGTGGCGCCGCAGGGGCGGCTCACGCGCCAGCGCGATACGGCGCATGCGCTCTTGAGCCGCATTCCGGGCGTATCGGTGATGAAGGCGAAGGCGACGCTCTACATGTTCCCGCGGCTGGACCCGAAGGTGTATCCGATCGCCGACGACCAGGAGTTCATCCTTCATTTGCTGGAGGAGGAAAAGGTGTTGCTGGTGCAGGGCACGGGGTTCAACTGGCCGCAGCCGGATCATTTCCGTATCGTGTTCTTGCCGCACGTCGATGATCTGCACGAGGCGATCGGCCGCATCGAGCGGTTTCTGGAGCGTTACCGGCGACGGCATCAGGTGGTGATGGGTTCAGCGAAAAAGGATCGATGACAAATGACGATGAAGGCGATGCAGGTAGGGCTGTTGGGGATCGGGACGGTCGGTGGCGGAACGTGGCGCGTGCTGCAGCGCAACGCCGAGGAGATCACGCGCCGTGCCGGGCGGCCGATCCGCATCACGCGGGTGGCCGACCGCGACGTGGAGCGCGCCCGGGCGCTCACCGCAGGGGCGGCGGAGGTGACGGACGATGCCTTCGCGGTGGTGCGCGCGCCGGACATCGACATCGTGGTCGAGCTCATCGGCGGCTACACCATCGCCAGGGATCTCGTGCTCGCGGCGATCGAGGCGGGCAAGCACGTGGTCACTGCCAACAAGGCGCTGCTCGCCGTGCACGGCAACGAGATCTTCGCCCGGGCTCAGGAGAAAGGCGTGATGGTGGCGTTCGAGGCGGCGGTGGCCGGCGGTATCCCCATCATCAAGGCGCTGCGCGAGGGGCTCACCGCCAACCGCATCGAGTGGGTGGCCGGCATCATCAACGGTACGACCAATTACATCCTCACGCAGATGCGCGAGCGCGGCGTGACGTTTGCCCAGGCGCTCACCGAGGCGCAGCAGCTCGGCTATGCCGAGGCCGATCCCACCTTCGACGTGGAAGGGATCGACGCGGCGCACAAGGCCACGCTCATGGCCTCGATCGCCTTCGGCGTGCCGATCCAGTTCGAGCGCGCCTACGTGGAGGGGATCACCAAGATCGAGCCGCGCGACGTGGCCTATGCCGAGGAACTCGGCTATCGCCTGAAACTGCTGGGGATCGCCAAGCGCCGCGAAGGCGGGTTCGAGCTGAGGGTGCATCCCACGCTGGTGCCGGTAGATCACCTGCTCGCCAACGTCAACGGCGCCATGAACGCCGTCCTGGTCAAGGGTGACGCGGTCGGGCAGACGATGTTCTACGGCAAAGGGGCGGGGGCGGAGCCCACGGCGAGCGCGGTGATCGCCGACCTGGTCGATGTCACGCGCCTGCACACGGCCGATCCCGAGCACCGCGTGCCGCACCTCGCCTTTCAGCCCGATCAGGTGCGCGAAGTGGCCGCCTTGCCGATCGAGGAATGCCGTACCGCTTCTTATCTGCGGCTCGCGGTGACCGATCGCCCGGGAGTGCTCGCCGAGATCACGCGCGTGCTCGCCGCCGAGGAGATCTCCATCGCGGCCATGATCCAGAAAGCGCCGGCCTGTGGTCGGGCGGAGATCGTGATGACCACGCACGAGGCGAGCGAAGCCGCGATGAACCGGGCGATCGCGGCGATCGAGGCGCTGTCGGCGGTGCAGGGGGCCGTCACGCGGCTGCGCATCGAACCGCTCGCGGATTGACGGCGCGCGATGGACGAATTCGCAGGGGAAATGCGGCGGGCGCATCATCGCTTGCCGGCGCAGTCTTTACGCCGGGTAACGGATCCGGCCGTGATCGCGGCGGTGCTGGCCGAGCCGGGCGAGGCGGTGCCCGTGGGACTGGGGCAGGAACGGGCCGAGGAGGCGCTGCGCTTTGCTCTGGCGATGAATCACGTGGGCGGCTATCACGTGTTTCTCTTCGGCCTGCCGGGCACGGGGCGGCACGCGATCGCCTTGCACCACATCGGAGAGGCGGCTCGCCGCCTGCCGGCGCCGGAAGATCTCGCCTATCGTTACGATTTCTCCGATCCGCAACGGCCGCGCCTGCTCAAACTTCCCGCGGGCACGGCGCGCAGGCTTGCCGACGACTTGCAGAATTTCACGCGCCAGCTCGAGCCGGCGGTAAACGCGGCCTTCGAGGCGAAAGCCCATCAGGAGCGGATCGATGCGCTGGAATCGGCGCACAAGGAGCGCGAGAGCCGGGCGATCGAAGCGATCGTGCAGGCGTGCGCCGAGGATCGGCTCAAACTGCTGCAGACCGGCGATGGCTGGGCCTTCGTCCCGGTGGACGAGGCGGGCGAGCCGCTCGCGCCCGAGCGCTACGAGGCTCTCTCGGCTAAGGAGAAGGCGCGCATCGAGCAGGCGGTGGAGCGCTGGCGCCAGCGTTTGCTCGAGGTACTCGACGAATTCCCCGCCTGGCGAGAAGCGCTCTACAGCGCGATCCGGCGAGCGGAACGGGAAGCGCTCGAGCCGGTGGTACGGCATCTGCTCACCCCTTTGCGGGAGAAATACGCCGGTTTGTCCGCGGTGATCGGCCTGCTCGACGAAATCGAGCGCGACATCCTCGATGGTGAGCGCGAGTGGCTGGAGGACGACGAAGAGGGCGGGCGCAATGCCGCATTTTCTCCCCTCATCCGCTACCAGATCCACGTGCTGGTGGCGCACGAGGCCGGTGAGGGCGCCCCGGTGGTGTTCGAAGACAACCCGAGCTACGCCAATCTCGTGGGTTGGGTCGAGACGCTGCAGCAGCTCGGTGAGCGCATCACGCATTTCCAGTTGATTCGCGCCGGGGCGCTCGCGCGTGCGCGGGGCGGCTTTCTTCTGCTCGATGCCGAGCGGCTGCTGGCCCAGCCGGCGGCGTGGGACGCCTTGAAGCGAGCCCTTCAGCGGCGCGAGGTGCGTATCGAACCGCCGCCCGAGGCGGCCGGTTGGGGCAGCGTGCGCATGCTGGAGCCCGAGCCGATCGATTGTCCGCTCAAGGTGGTGCTCATCGGCTCGGCCGAGACCTTCCATGCCTTGTTCGATTTGGACGACGATTTCCAGGATCTCTTCAAGATTCCGGCCGAGGCGGCCGACGACGTGCCGCGCACGCTCGAAACCGAGGCGAGCATGGCGCGATTGCTGCTGCATCTGGCGCGCGAGAATGCCTTGCGTCCGCCGTCGGCCGCGGCACTCGCGGCCGTGCTCGATCAGGCTGCCCGCGAGGCCGAGCATGCCCATCGGCTCACCTTGCGCACGCGGACTCTGGTGGATCTGCTGCGGGAGGCCGACGCCCTGTCGCACGCCGACGCAGCGCAGGAGATTACAGTGGAAGCCGTGCGCGCGGCGGTGGCGGCGCGTGAGCGGCGCCTTGCGCGCCACGCCGAGGAGACGATCGAGGCGATGCTCGAGGGGGAACTCCTCATTTCCACCGAGGGCGCGAGGGCCGGGCAGATCAATGGCCTGGTGGTGGTCGACGTCGCGCATCAAAGCTACGGCTATCCGGTGCGCATCACCGCCACGGTGCGCTTGGGCGGTGAGGGCGAGGTGGTCGACATCGAGCGCGAGACCGAACTCGGCGGTGCCATTCACTCCAAGGGGGTGATGATCCTCGCCTCCTTCCTTGCCGGGCGCTTCGGACGCCATCAGCCGCTGTCGCTGTCGGCGAGCCTGGTGATGGAGCAATCCTATGCCTTCGTCGAGGGCGATTCGGCCTCGCTCGCCGAGCTGTGTGCATTGCTGTCGGCCATCTCCGGGCTGCCGCTCGCGCAGGGGATGGCAGTGACCGGTTCGGTCAATCAGTTCGGCGAAGTCCAGGTGATCGGCGGGGTGAACGAGAAGATCGAAGGGTTCTTCACCCTGTGCGCTCGCCGAGGGCTGACCGGCGAGCAAGGGGTGATCATCCCGCGGGGCAACGTGCGCCACCTGATGCTGCGCGAGGAAGTGGTCGAAGCCGTACGGGCAGGGAAATTCGCGATCTGGGCGGTAGACACGGTAGACGAGGCAATGGCCTTGCTCACCGGTATGCCCGCCGGTGCTCCCGACGGGCGTATTCCCACCGGCCGGCCACGCACGGTCAATGAGGCCGTGGCGGCGCAGCTGCGCCGCATGGCCGAAATCCACGCCGCCGCCGGAGAGGGAACGCCGCTTCGCCGACGTTGGCGCCGGCGGGAGAAGGAGGGCGGGGATTAGGAAGTGGCCAAGCGCAAACGTTCGACCACGGCGGCAAGCTCGGCCACGAAATCGTGGGCGGCTTGCAGCGCCGAGGCGAGCATCGCCGGATCCTCGACGTATTCGTGAATCATGAGATTGCGCAACTTGCGCATGTCCATCCACTGTTGGGCATCGCGGATCAGACCGAGTCGTTCGGCGCGGTCGAGGTTGTCGATGAAGGTGGCGATGCGCTCTCCGTGTGCGACCAGATAGGCAGGCAGAGCTTTGTCGCCCAACGTATCTTGTAGGCGCCCGAAGCGGGCGACGAACGCATCGACGCGTTCGGCGAGGTCGGGATCGGTTTCCAGCTGCAGCGCCCTGGCGGTGGTAAAGGGCTTGGAGAAGAGGCGCTGGTCGGTGAGGAGAAGATGGGCGAGCTCACGTTCGGCCAGTTGCAGCAACTGCTGCAAGCGTTCGGCGGCGCGGCGATCGGCGATCACAGGATGATTCCTTCGCGGCGGGCGACGTGATGGATCGGAAGCTCTTTCAGGTTCGGCGCAGCGAGCACGACGTCCACCTTGCGGCCATCGAGCAGGCGGCTTATCCGGCCTGCGATGCGGGCGGCGAGCAGGGCCGGTTCGGCAACCGGTTCCACGACTTCGACGAGCAGGTCGACATCGCCGCCGCGGGCTGAGTCATCGAGCCGGGAGCCGAAGAGCCGCACGGTGGCCTGAGCTCCGGCGAGTTCGGTCACGAGGGAGCGGATGCGTTCGATTTGGGCAGGGGTGAGTCTCATGCGGGGAATGATAACAGGGGCTATCGACGCGCGGCAAGATCAAGCCTGTGGCATCAGGAGAACATGATGAACGGTGGGGGCGTGCTGACGCAAGCCGCGGCAATCGCCCTGGGCGCGGCCTTGGGAGCTTTGTTGCGCTGGCAGCTGGGTGTGCGGCTCAATGCCTGGTTTCCCGAACTGCCCCCGGGGACGCTCGCGGCGAACCTGATCGGCGGGTTCGTGATCGGGGCGGCGATCGCGGTATTCTCGACCTGGCCGGGAATCCCGGCGGCGTGGCGCCTTTTCCTGACCACGGGATTCTGTGGCGGTCTGACCACGTTCTCCACCTTCAGCGCCGAAGTCTTCGCCCTGCTGCAGCACGGACGATTCGTGCTCGCGCTCGTTGCGATGGTGCTGCATGTGGGCGGATCGCTCCTGGCCACGGCAGGCGGTTTCGCCACAGTGAAGCTGCTGCGCGCGCTGACGTAAAAAAATTGCGCGCACGCTGAAAAATGTATTGACGTGGGGGTAAAAGGCGCGTATCGTAGCGACAGTGTTCGAAGCGCGCATCGTCTTCACCGCTTGCGGAGATTCGCGATTCCTGCTCGGCACACCGTGGGTCATCCGGCCCGTTTCAATAGAGTAGTAACGAAGGAAGCTTCATCATGGCAACTGGTACTGTCAAGTGGTTCAACGATTCCAAAGGGTTCGGCTTCATCACCCCCGATGATGGCGGTGAGGATCTGTTCGCGCATTTCTCCGCGATCAACATGCCCGGCTTCAAAACCCTGAAGGAAGGCGAGAAAGTCAGCTTCGAAGTCACGCAAGGGCCGAAAGGCAAGCAAGCGTCGAACATTCAGAAGGCCTGACGTCTGCCCCGCCGCGGCGGGACGTTGGACCGCCTGGCAGCAGAGAAGCCACCCCACGGGGTGGCTTCTTTTTTTTGGTGCGCCCGGCACGGGCGCACTCTTGGAGGTGAAAGTCCTTTCGTGAGTCGATCACGGCGAACGAAGCGAAGCGCAATGGGCCTGCTTTGGTGTCAATGCGTTTTGTTGCAACCGCCCTCGAAGCGCCGCAGTTGTTCCAGCGCCTTCGTGCCGGGCCAGCCGTCGGCTTCGAGGGTTTGGCCGCCGCATTCCTGTTGGAAACGGCTCAGTGCCTCCCGCGTCTGGGAGCCGGCCACGCCATCGATGTTGCCCGGATCATAGCCCAGGGCGGAGAGTCGTTCTTGCAACTCCAGCGTTTCCGAACGGGTGAGCGGCGGATCGTCGGTGGGCCAGGGCTGGACGAACGGCTGCTTGGGATCGAACCGGGCGGCTTTCAGGGGATCTTTCAGCGCGTCGTAGAGGAGGCCGATCGCCAGGGCGTAGGATTCGGCCGCGTTGTAGCGAAAGATCGCGTCGTAGTTGGGAAAAGCCAGCAGCGCCGGACCTTGGCGGCCGGCAGGCAAAAGCAGTGCGGCTTTTTCCGGCAAAGCGCGCGGCCAGGGCTTGCCATCGGCGCGGGTAAGGCCCATGGCGAGCCATTCGTTCGTCGGGCGTTTTTTCGTGCGGCCGGCGAGCTGGGCATTGAACGAGGGCGGCAGTACGACTTCGATCGCCCAGGGTTCTCCGCGGCGCCAGCCGGCCTGTTTCAGGAAATTGGCGGTGGAAGCGAAGATGTCGGGCAGGGAGTGATAGAGATCACGCTTGCCGTCGCCGTCGAAATCGACGGCATAGCGCTCGAAGGTGCTGGGCATGAATTGCGTCTGTCCGAAGGCGCCGGCCCATGAACCGCGCAGTCGCGCCTGCCCCGTGTCGCCCCGCTCCAGGATATTGACCGCCGTGAGGAATTCGGGGCGAAAGTAGTTTTGGCGTCTGCCGAAGCACGACAGGGTGGCGAGCGATTGCAGCAGGTCGTCGCGACCGAGATTTTGTCCGAAATTGCTCTCCACCGCCCAGAAAGCGACGAGGAGCTCAGCGTCGACGTCGTAGGTGGCTTCGACGTAGCGCAGCAAGCCTTCATTCTCGCGCAGCTTGTCCTGGGCCGTTTGGATGCGTCGGCCATCGACGAGATTGGCGAGATACTGCCAGATGGGCGTGACGAATTCTGGCTGACGATCCAGACGGGCGATTACGCTCGGGTCGGGGCTGAGTGCGGCGGTGAGGGAGAGGAATCGGTCGGCAGGAATGCCGCGTTGCTCGGCTTCGGGGGCGAGGCGCTCGAGGCAGGCGCGGAATTCATCCTCGGAAAGCTGCGGATAATAGGATTGGGCGTTGGCGCCTGCCATCGGCAGCGACAGGAGCAAGGGAACGATCCAGCGGGGAAAGCGCCGTTGCGCGAAGGGGGTTGGGCGATTCACGAGTCGGATCCGAAAAAGCGATGCAGGACGTCGTTGGTGAGTGCGATGCCGGTACGACGGGCGCGTTGCAGCACCGACCAATAATAGCGGTAGGAGGCGCGATCGTGAAGCCGACCTTGGTCACGGATCGGGCCCCAGGCGGCGTCTTGGGCGGCGCCGAGGATACGCACCGCGTCTTCGATCTCCGTGGCGCTGGGCTGCATCGCTTCGAGGATGGGGCGGATCTGGTTGGGGTGGATGCTCCACATGCGCAGGAAGGCGAATTCGGTGCGGGCGCGATGGGCGTCGGCATAGACGAGGGAAACATCCTCGAGCTCGGTGCACACGTTGTGCGCTGGCACGATGGCCGCGGCATGGGCGGCGGCCGAGATCTCGGCCTTGGCGCGGCGAATCAGGGGGTGCTCGAATTGCATGGGCGAGCGCATCGCCTCTGCTCCGATGGCGCCGCGGTGTGAGGAGACGAAATCCATCAGACCGAAGTCGAGGCATTCCACGCCCGGCTCACGGGCAATGCGCATGACCTCGGCCAAGGCTTCCGGCGTCTCGATGAGCACGTGCAGCGGCGGGGGGCGAGTGCCGGGTGGCAGGAGCGGACGCATCGCCTCGCGGACGGTGCGCACGTCGCGCGCTGAACGCACTTTGGGCACGGTGAGGTAGGCAAGGCGAGAGGCGGCGATCGGCAGGATGGTTTCCAGATCACGCAGCCAATGCGGGTGGGTGAGGTCGTGGATGCGTACACCGACGCGGCCGTGGCGGTTTTCGTTCGAGGCGACGAGCTCGGCGCACATCTTTGCGTGGGCCTTTTCGTTGCCGGCAGGTGCGCCGTCTTCACAATCGAGCGTGACGTCGAACACGGGCCCCATGTCGGCCTGCAAGGCCAGCGCTCGGCGCATGAACTTCTCGCTTCCTGCGTAGTGATCCACGGCCGGGATGTCGGGCAGTTCGCGTTCGTGTTCGAAAAGGACCTGGGCGGGGCGCAGCAACTTGGATTGGGTCATGGCGCGGAGATGAACGCGGAGATGGAAAAAGGCACGTGGCCGCGACGGGCGGCCCGTGCCTTCATGATACACGCTTTGGGCGGGGTTTGCCTCAGCCGAGGAGATCCTTGACGCCTTCACGCTCTTCGAGGAGCTCGTTGAGCGTGACGAGGATGCGCTCGCGGGAGAAGTCGTCGATCGGCAGCCCTTGGACGATGCGGTATTCGCCGTTCTCGCACACACAGGGGAAACCGAAAATGATGCCTTCGGGGATGCCGTAGGAACCATCGGAGGGCACGCCCATCGTCACCCAGCGGCCGTTCGTGCCCAGCCACCAGTCACGGATGTGGTCGATGGCAGCGTTGGCGGCGGAGGCGGCCGAAGAGAGACCGCGCGCCTCGATGATGGCGGCGCCGCGCTTGCCGACCGTGGGGATGAAGACTTCGCGGTACCAGGTTTCGTCGTTGATGAGATCCTTGACCGACTCGCCGTTGGAGGTGCAGAAGCGATAGTCGGGGTACATGGTGGGGGAGTGGTTGCCCCAGACGACGATGTGCTCGAAGCTCGACACCGGCCGGCCGGTCTTGATTGCCAGCTGGGCGAGCGCCCGGTTGTGGTCCAGCCGCAGCATGGCGGTGAAGTTCTTGGAGGGGATGCGACCGACTTTCTCGGCGGTCTTCATCGCGATGTAGGCGTTGGTATTGCAGGGGTTGCCGACCACCAGCACCTTGCAGTCGGGATTGGCGTGTTCGGCGATCGCCTTGCCCTGCACGGTGAAGATCTTGGCGTTCTCGGAGAGCAGATCCTTGCGCTCCATACCGGGACCGCGCGGGCGTGCGCCCACGAGCAGGGCGATCTGGGCATCCTTGAATGCAACGTTGGGATCGTCGGTGGCGATCATGCCAGCGAGCAGCGGAAAGGCGCAGTCTTCGAGTTCCATCATCACGCCCTTGACCGCTTTTTGCGCCTGGGGCAGGTCGAGCAGCTGTAGAATGACGGGTTGATCTTTGCCCAGCATTTCTCCGCTGGCGATGCGGAACAGCAGGCTGTAGCCGATCTGACCGGCGGCGCCGGTGACGGCGACGCGAACGGGGGCTTTGCTCATCGGTGCTCTCCGTGGTGGACGATAACCTTGGAATCCTAGTCTGGTGATCAATGCTTGTCAATCCATGTCTTATATCTTATATAAGACGGTGGACATGGTAGACGTCCTATCTTTTTTGTGCTGAAATAACAAACATGGCCTCGAATGCACCCACCTTCAGTCCGTTGTATCGGCAGATCAAATCGTTGATCGTCCAGGCGCTGGAATCCGGCGAATGGCGACCGGGCGAGGCCATTCCCAGCGAGCAGGAGTTGGCGGCCCGTTTCGGTGTTTCCCAAGGCACCGTGCGCAAGGCGGTCGATGAGCTGGCCGCGGAGAACGTGCTCGTGCGCAAGCAGGGCAAAGGTACTTTCGTGGTCTCGCACCACGATCCGCGCCAGTTCTTCCGCTTCCTCCGGCTCGTGCCCGACGACGGCAGCCTGACCCAGCCGCAGAGCGTGCCGCTCGACTGCTGGCGCGCCAAGGCGGGGCAAGAGGCGGCGCGTGTGCTACAAATCCCCGTGGGCGATCCTATCATCATCCTCAGGCGGGTATTGAAATTTTCGGGCAAGCCCGTGGTGCTCGACGAAATCTATCTTCCGGGCGAGGTGTTCGAGGGGCTCACGCTCGATACGCTCAAGGAGTGGAAAGGCTCGCTCTACAGTTTCTTCGAGACGCGTTTCGGCGTGCGCATGCTGCGGGCCGAGGAGCGCATCCGTGCCGTGGCCGCCGACCGCATGGCCGCCGAAACCCTGGGCGTAAAGGAGGGGACGCCGCTTTTATCGGTGGAACGCGTGACTTATACTTACAACGATCGGCCGGTGGAATGGCGCCGGGGGCGCTATCTCACCACGCAATACCATTACCACAACGAGCTGACCTGAGTCGGGTCGGCGAGCGCCGTTTTTTCGAGGGTGCGTCCGCCGGGGCGGGCGCGTATGTGTGACCAAGGGAGCAAGCGCGATGAGCGAAGCAAGCGTGGCACGAAAGGCGCGGCCCAAGTTTCTCGACGTGCGGGAAATTCGGCTGCCGTTGCCGGGGATCGTCTCGATCCTGCATCGGATCAGCGGGGCCGGGTTGTTCCTGCTGTTGCCGTTCCTGTTGTATCTGTTCGACTTGAGCGTGTCTTCACCCGAGACCTTCGCCACGTACAAGGCGATCGTCGGCCATCCGCTGGTGAAGCTGATCCTCTTCGGCCTGCTGTGGGCCTACCTGCACCACTTCTGCGCCGGCATCCGCTTCCTGCTGCTCGATCTGCACAAGGGGATCGAGCTCGAGCAGGCGCGTCAGAGTGCGCGGCTGGTGCTGATCGTCAGCCTCACCCTCACCGTGATCCTGGGAGTCTGGCTATGGTGAAACGTCTCGTCGTCGGCGCCCACTACGGTCTGCGCGACTGGCTCGCCCAGCGTGCCACCGCCACCTACATGGCGCTCTACACCATCGTGTTCGCCTTCGCGGCGCTCACGCTGCCGAAGATGGATTATGCGCATTGGTCGGCGCTCTTTTCGGGCGGCCTGATGCGCTTCCTCACCTTCCTTTTCTTCATGTCGCTCGCCTATCACGCGTGGGTCGGCGTGCGTGACATCTGGATGGATTACGTCAAGCCGCTGGGTCTGCGCCTGGCGCTGCATCTCGTCACGCTCTTCCTGCTCGTCGGTTATGCCGGCTGGGCGGCCAAAATCCTGTGGAGACTCTGACCGTGAAAGTCGCGAAGCATACCTTCGATGCCGTGATCGTCGGTGCCGGTGGCGCCGGCCTGCGCGCAGCGCTGCAACTGGCCGAGGCGGGGTTGCGCACGGCGGTGCTCACCAAGGTGTTCCCCACGCGCTCGCACACCGTGGCGGCGCAGGGCGGAGTGGCCGCCTCGCTGGGCAACTCCACGCCGGATCATTGGCACTGGCACATGTACGACACCGTCAAGGGGTCCGACTGGCTGGGTGACCAGGACGCGATCGAGTTCATGGTGCGCAAGGCCAACGAGGTCGTGATCGAGCTCGAGCACTTCGGCATGCCGTTCGACCGTACCGACGAGGGCAAGATTTATCAGCGTCCCTTCGGCGGGCATTCCATGAACTACGGTGAGGCGCCGGTGATGCGCTCCTGTGCCGCGGCCGACCGCACCGGGCACGCGATGCTGCATGCGCTCTACCAGCGCAACGTGCGCGCGCGCACCCACTTCTTCGTCGAATGGATGGCGCTCGACCTCATCCGCGACAGCGAGGGGCATGTGCTCGGCGTTACGGCGCTCGAACTCGAGACGGGCGAAGTGGCGATTTTCCACGCCAAGGCCACCATCTTCGCCACCGGCGGGGCGGGGCGCATCTATCATTCCTCCACCAACGCCTTCATCAATACCGGTGACGGGTTGGGGATGGCCGCTCGCGCGGGAATTCCGCTCGAAGACATGGAGTTCTGGCAATTCCACCCCACGGGCGTTGCCGGCGCCGGCGTGCTCATCACCGAAGGGGTGCGCGGCGAAGGCGGCATCCTGCGCAATTGCAACGGCGAGCGCTTCATGGAGCGCTACGCGCCCAACCTCAAGGATCTGGCCTCGCGCGACGTCGTTGCCCGTGCCATGGTCACCGAGATCAACGAGGGGCGCGGCTGTGGGCCGAACAAGGACTATGTCCTGCTCGACATCACGCACCTCTCGCCCGAGATCATCATGAAGCGGCTGCCGGGCATCCGCGAGATCGCCATCCAGTTCGCCGGCGTCGATCCGATCAAGGAGCCGATCCCGGTGGTGCCCACTTGCCATTACATGATGGGCGGTATTCCGACCAATTATCGTGGTCAGGTGGTGGTGCCCAAAGACGGTGACCCCAACGTGCCGGTGCCCGGATTCTATGCCGCCGGCGAGTGCGCCTGTGCTTCGGTGCATGGCGCCAACCGCCTGGGGACCAACTCGCTGCTCGACCTGCTCGTCTTCGGCAAGGCGTCGGCCGAAACCGCCGTGGCCGACATCAAGAGCGGTAACCTGACTTTGCGCGAGCTGCCCAAGGATGCGGCCGAGGTGAGCCTCGCGCGTCTGGCGCGCCTCGAGAACCAGAAAGAAGGCGAGCCGGTGGCCGACGTGCTGCTCGAGCTGCAGCGCACGATGCAGAAACATGCGGGCGTCTTCCGCTTCAAAGACATGCTCGAGGAAGGGGTGCAGAAGATCCTCGCGGTCGAGGAACGGGTACGTCGTACGGCCATCCGCGACCATTCCAAAGTATGGAACACGGCGCGCATGGAGGCGCTCGAGCTCGAGAACCTCATCGAGGTGGCCAAGGCGACGATGATCTCGGCCGCGGCGCGCAAGGAATCCCGCGGAGCGCACGTGCGCGACGATTGTCCCGATACGCCCGAATTTCCCAACGGGCGCAACGACAAAGAGTGGCTCAAACACACCCTGTGGTTCCGCGACGGCAACCGGCTCGAGTACAAGCCGGTCAATCTCAAGCCGCTCAACCCCGACACCCAACCCATCGCGCTCGCCAAGCGCACGTACTGACCGGCGGGAGAATCGACCATGACCCGAGTGGTGCAATTCCGCATCTATCGCTACGATCCCGACAAGGATCAGAAACCCTACATGCAAGACATTTCGGTCGAGCTCGAACCGACCGACAAGAAGCTGCTGCAGGCGCTCGTGCGCGTCAAGGCCAAGGACGATTCGCTCTCTTTCCGCCGCTCCTGTCGCGAAGGGGTGTGCGGGTCGGATGCGATGAACATCAACGGCAAGAACGGTCTGGCCTGCCTCACCGACATCGACAGCCTGGCGCAACCCATCGTGCTGCGTCCGTTGCCGGGCCTGCCGGTGATCCGAGATCTCATCGTCGACATGACGCAGTTCTTCAAGCAGTACCATTCGATCACGCCGTATCTCATCAACGACGATCCTCCGCCCGAGCGCGAGCGCTTGCAAACGCCCGAGGAGCGCGAGGAGCTGAACGGCGTCTATGAATGCATCCTGTGCGCGTGCTGCTCGACCTCTTGTCCATCGTTCTGGTGGAATCCGGACAAGTTCGTCGGCCCGGCCGGGTTGTTGAACGCCTATCGCTTCATCGCCGATACGCGCGACACGGCCACCAACCAGCGGCTCGACGATCTCAACGATCCGTATCGGCTCTTCCGCTGCCATACGATCATGAACTGCGTCGACGTCTGTCCCAAGCATCTCAACCCCACCAAGGCCATCGGCAAGATCAAGGAGCTGATGGTCTCGCGTGCGGTATGACGAGCCCCAAGGGACGGATCCGCTGGCATTGTCGGCGGGCCCTGCTCGAACTCGACCTCATCTTCCAGGATTTCCTGGCGGTCGAGTTCGACCGGCTCGGCGACGAAGAACTCGCGATTCTCGAAGAGCTGCTGGCACTGGAAGACCACGAACTGTGGGCCCTCGTCAATGGTACTCGTCCCATCCCGCAGCCGCGCTGGCGTGCGATGGTCGAAAAACTGCGCGGCGTGAGGGTGCATCGGCGCACGCGCCTGTTGGGTGAGAATGGGCCCGGAACCCACGAAAACCAAGGAGAAAAAGTATGAGCACGGAACGCAAAGCGACGCTCGTCATCGACGGCAAGGAATATCACTATCCCATTCTCTCGGGCACGCTCGGCAACGACGTGATCGACATCCGCAAGCTCGGCAGCGAGACCGGGCATTTCACCTACGACCCCGGTTTTCTCTCGACCGCGAGCTGCCGTTCTTCCATCACCTACATCGATGGCGACAAGGGCGAACTCCTCTATCGCGGCTATCCCATCGAGCAACTGGCCGAACAGTGCTCCTTCATCGAAGTCGCCTATCTGCTGCGCAACGGCGAGCTGCCCACCAAGGCCCAGTTGGAAGATTTCGACACCCGCGTGCGGCGTCACAGCATGCTGCATGACCAGATGCACCGTTTCTTCACCGGCTTTCGCCGGGATGCACACCCCATGGCGGTGATGGTCGGGGTGGTCGGCGCGCTCTCGGCCTTCTATCACGACGTGCTCGACTTCAATGACGCCGAGCATCGCATGATCTCTTTCATCCGCCTGGTGGCCAAGATGCCCACCATCGTGGCGATGGCCTACAAGTACAACGTGGGACAACCCTTCATGTACCCGCGCAACGACTTGCCTTACGCCGCCAACTTCCTGCACATGATGTTCGGTACACCCTGCGAGAAGTACGAGCCCAATCCGGTGCTCGTGCGGGCGATGGACGTCATTTTCACGCTGCACGCCGACCACGAGCAGAACGCCTCCACCTCCACGGTGCGCCTGGCTGGTTCGTCGGGAGCGAACCCCTTCGCCTGTATTTCCGCCGGCATCGCCTGCCTGTGGGGGCCGGCGCACGGCGGCGCCAACGAAGCCTGTCTGCGCATGCTCGAGGAGATCGGCGACGTCTCTCGCGTGGGCGAATACATCAAGCGTGCCAAGGACAAGAACGATCCCTTCAAGCTCATGGGCTTCGGTCACCGCGTCTACAAAAACTACGACCCTCGCGCCAAGCTCATGCGCAAGATCTGCTACGAGGTGCTGCAGGAGCTGGGCCTGGAGAACGATCGTCTCTTCAAGCTCGCGCTCGCCCTCGAAAAAATCGCATTGGAAGACGAATATTTCGTCGAGAAGAAACTCTATCCCAACGTGGACTTCTACTCCGGCATCGTGCAACGCGCCATCGGCATCCCGACCTCGATGTTCACCTGCATCTTCGCGCTGGCGCGCACGGTGGGGTGGTTCACGCAGTGGGAAGAAATGATCACCGATCCCGAATACAAGATCGGTCGTCCGCGTCAGCTCTATGTCGGTGCGTCGCGTCGCAACGTCGTACCGCTCGACGCTCGGGGATGAGCCGCCGTATGACAGGAACCCAGGCCCAGGCCTGAAAGGGAGATCCCCATGTACAAGGAATTCCAGGACACGACCGTCCTTTTCGGGGCCAACGCCCCTTTCATCGAGGAGCTCTACGAGCACTATCTCGTCGATCCGCAGTCGGTCCCCGAAGAGTGGCGGCGCTATTTCGACGCCCTGCGTCAGGGGCCGGGTCCGGAGCAGGAAGTGCCGCACGCTCCGATCCGCGCCGCGTTCGAGCAAATGGCCAAGATGGGGCCGGTGCGTTACCTCAAAGCAGGTACCGACGATGGCCAGCGCCAGGTGGGCGTGCTGCAGCTCATCAACGCGCACCGTTTCCTCGGGCACCGCGTCGCCGACATCGATCCCCTGAAGATGCACGAGAAACCGCGCGTCGAGGAACTCGAGCCGGCTACCTACGGGCTCACGGAAGCCGACCTCAATCGCGAGTTCAACGTCGGCTCTTTCCGCGGGCTCGAGAAGCAGACGGCCACGCTGCGCGAGATCCTCGATGCGCTGCGTCAGACGTATTGCCGCACCGTGGGCGTCGAATACATGTACATCACCGACACGGCCCAGAAGCGCTGGCTGCAGGCGCGCTTCGAGCCGGTGCATGGCAAGGCGAAACTCACGGCCGATCAGCAGAAGCGCATCCTCGAGCGGCTCACCGCGGCCGAAACCCTGGAGCGTTATCTGCACACCCGCTACGTCGGCCAGAAGCGTTTCTCGCTCGAAGGGGGTGAGTCGGCCCTCGTGGCGCTCGACGAGGCGATCCGCGTGGCCGGCCGGCATGGCGCGCAGGAAGTCGTCATCGGCATGGCGCACCGCGGGCGTCTCAACGTGCTGGTCAATGTCCTGGGCAAACCGCCGGCCATGCTCTTTGCCGAATTCGAAGGCAAGAAAGCCGAGGAGCTCACCGCCGGCGACGTGAAGTACCACATGGGTTTTTCGAGCGACGTGCTCACCCCGGGCGGGCCGGTGCACCTCTCGCTCATGTTCAACCCCTCGCATCTCGAGATCGTCAACCCCGTCGTGCTCGGCTCGACTTACGCCCGCCAGCAGCGCCGCGACCCGGCCGAAGCCAGGGATCAGGTCGTGCCGATCATCATCCACGGCGACGCGGCGGTGGCGGGGCAAGGGGTAAACCAGGAGGTGCTCAATTTCGCCCAGACGCGCGGCTATGGCGTGGGCGGCGCGGTGCACATCGTCATCAACAACCAGATCGGCTTTACCACGTCCGATCCGCGCGACCTGCGCTCCTCCACCTACTGCACCGACATCTTCAAGATGGCGGAGGCGCCCATCTTCCACGTCAACGGCGACGACCCCGAGGCGGTGGCCTTCGTGATGCAGCTCGCCATGGAATTCCGCAAGGAGTTCAAGAAAGACGTGGTGGTCGACGTCGTGTGTTTCCGCAAGCTCGGACACAACGAGCAGGACGAGCCGGCCGTGACCCAGCCGCTGATGTATCGCCGTATCCGGCAGCATCCGGGCACGCGCAAGCTCTATGCCGATTACCTCGTGCAGAGCGGGGTGATCGCCCCGGACGACCCCGAGCGCTACATCCAGGAATACCGCGAACATCTCGACCGGGGCGAACTCCTCTATAACCCCGTCGTGGCCAACGTGGTGCGCAAGCACGCGATCGACTGGACGCCTTTCATCGGTCAACCCTATACCGACGAGTGTGACACGTCCATTCCCGCGGCCGAATATCGACGCCTGGCCGAACGGCTCACCACGATCCCCGAGGGCTTCGCCTTGCATCCGCGGGTGCAGAAGATCATCGAGGACCGGCGGGCGATGGGGCGCGGCGAGCTCCCGGCCGACTGGGGGTTCGGCGAGAACCTCGCCTATGCTTCCCTCGTGGCTCAGGGGTTCGGCGTGCGCCTGTCGGGCGAAGACGTGGGGCGCGGTACCTTCTTCCATCGCCACGCGGTGCTGCACGACCAGAACCGCGAGCGACGCGACGAAGGTACTTACGTTCCGCTGCAGAACATCCAGGAAGGGCAGGCGCCGTTCTACGTCTATGACTCCACCCTCTCGGAAGAAGGGACGTTGGGCTTCGATTATGGCTACGCCATCACCGAGCCGAATCAGCTCACCATCTGGGAGGCCCAGTTCGGCGACTTCGCCAACGGCGCACAGGTGGTGATCGACCAGTTCATCGCCTCCGGCGAAGCCAAATGGGGGCGCTTGTGCGGGCTCACCTTGCTGCTGCCGCACGGCTATGAAGGACAAGGGCCGGAGCACTCTTCGGCGCGCATCGAGCGCTACTTGCAGCTGTCGGCCGAGCGCAACTGGCAGGTGTGTGTGCCCACCAATGCGGCGCAGATCTTCCATCTGCTGCGCCGCCAGATGCTGCGGCGCGTGCGCAAGCCCCTCGTGGTGTTCACGCCCAAATCGCTGTTGCGCCTGAAAGAAGCTGCTTCCCCGATGGAAGACTTCCTGCGCGGCGGCTATCGGACCGTGATCGGCGAAGTCGAAGAGCTCGCGCCGAAAAAGGTCAAACGCGTACTGTTGTGCCAGGGCAAGATCTATTACGAGTTGCTCGCTTACCGGCGCGAGAAGGGGATCGACGATACGGCCATCATCCGGCTGGAGCAACTCTATCCCTTCCCGGCCGAGGCGCTCAACGCCGCCCTCAAGCCTTTCGCCCAGGCCAAGGAACTCGTCTGGGTGCAGGAAGAACCGCGCAACCAGGGCGTGTGGTACTGGCTGCTGTCGCGCCAGCACCTGAAGAACGAGCTCGGGCGCGGCCGCCGGCTGCTGCTCGTCGCGCGTCCGGCCAGTTCTTCCCCTGCCGTGGGTTACCTCGCCAAGCACGTGGCGCAACAAAAAGCCGTGATCGAAGGGGCATTTGGCCCGATCCTGGCCGATTGAGCACGCCGTCGCACCAGACCGTCAGGAGAATGACATGTTGATCGAAGTGAAAGTGCCGCAGCTGTCCGAATCGGTGGCCGAAGCCTCGCTGGTGGCCTGGCACAAGAAGGAAGGGGAGTTCGTCCGCCGCGACGAGAACCTCGTCGATATCGAGACCGACAAAGTGGTCCTGGAAACGCCCGCCCCCGCCGACGGGGTGCTGGTGAAGATCCTCAAGGGGGACGGCGCTCCCGTGACCTCCGGCGAGGTGATCGCCCAGATCGATACCGAGGCCAAGCCGGCTGCCGGTGAAGCGGCAACGACTCCTGCCTCCGCACCGACGGCCCAGCCTGCGGCTCAAGCCGCACCGGCGGCTGCGGTGGCGAGCCCCGCCGCGCGCAAGATCCTGGAAGAGAAAGGGGTGGCGCCCGAGAGCGTCGCCGGTAGCGGGCGCGGCGGACGCATCACCAAGGAAGACGCGCTCGCGGCTCAGCCGGCGGCTGCCAAGCCGGCCGTGGCCGCTGCGCCCGCCGTGCCGCCCGTCGCCGTGAGCGGGGAGCGTCCCGAGCAGCGCGTGCCCATGACCAAGCTGCGCAAGCGCATCGCCGAGCGCCTGCTCAAGTCGAAGAACGAAAACGCCATGCTGACCACCTTCAACGAGGTCAACATGGCCGCCGTCATCGAGCTGCGCAAGAAGTACGGCGAGAAGTTCGAGAAGGAACACGGCGTGCGACTGGGGTTCATGAGTTTCTTTGTCAAGGCCGCTTGCGCCGCCCTGAAGAAATTCCCCATTCTCAACGCTTCGGTCGATGGCGACGACATCATCTATCATGGCTACATCGACATCGGTATCGCCGTCGGTTCGCCGCGCGGTCTGGTGGTGCCCATCCTGCGTGATGCCGACCAGCTCTCCATGGCCGAGATCGAGAAAAAGATCAACGAGTTCGCCGAAAAAGCCAAGGACGGGCGTCTGTCGCTCGAAGAATTGACCGGGGGAACCTTCTCCATCTCCAACGGCGGGGTGTTCGGCTCCATGCTCTCCACGCCGATCATCAACCCGCCGCAGTCGGCCATCCTCGGCATCCATGCCACCAAAGACCGTCCGGTGGTCGAAAATGGCCAGATCGTGATCCGTCCGATCAACTACCTCGCCCTGTCTTACGATCACCGCATCATCGATGGGCGCGAGGCGGTGCTGGGACTCGTGACGATCAAGGAAGCTCTGGAAGATCCGGCGCGCCTGCTCTTTGGAGTGTGATTGCCGCGGGGGGCGGTACATGCCGCCCCTTTTTCGTCATGAGGAGGAAGGATCGATGCAAAGTTTCGACGTCTTGGTGATCGGCGGTGGTCCGGGAGGGTACGTCGCGGCGATTCGCGCGGCGCAGCTCGGGTTCAAAACTGCCTGCTGTGAATCCAACCCTTATGCCGACCCCAAGGGTGAACCTCGCCTTGGCGGAACCTGCCTCAATGTGGGCTGTATTCCCTCGAAGGCTCTGCTGCACACTTCGCACCTCTATGAGGAGGCGGCCCACGCCTTTGCGGGTCAGGGCATCCGTGTGCAGGGGCTGGCGATCGACGTGCCGGCGATGATGCAGCGCAAGGCCGGCATCGTCACCCAGCTCACCCAGGGGATCAAGGGGCTCTTTCGCAAGAACAAGGTGACCTTGCTGCCCGGTCATGGGCAGTTTCTCGGTCGCGAAGGGGAGAGCTGGCAGGTGCGCGTGGGCGAGGAGACAGTGCTCGCCAAGCACGTGATCGTGGCGACGGGCTCCAAGGCGCGCCATCTGCCGAACCTGCCGGTGGATAACCGCATCGTGTGCGACAACGTCGGCGCGCTCGAATTGCAATCGGTGCCCAAGCGGCTCGTCATCGTCGGGGCCGGTGTCATCGGGCTCGAGATGGGGTCGGTGTGGCGTCGTCTGGGGTCGGAAGTGACCATCCTCGAAGCGCTGCCCGACTTTCTCGCCGCGGCCGATCCGGACGTGGCCAAGGAGGCGCTGTCGCTCTTCACCAAGCAGGGGTTCAAGTTCCAGTTCGGCGTCACCATCGAGGGCGCCGAGGTGAAAGGTGACGGGGCGATCTTGCGCTACCGCGATCAGGAAGGCAAGGAGCAGACGCTGGAGGCCGACCGGGTCATCGTTTCGGTGGGGCGCGTGCCCAACACCGACGGGCTCGGCGCCGAAGTGATCGGGTTGCAGGTCAATGAACGGGGCCAGCTCGTGGTCGACGATCATTGCCGCACGAACCTGCCCAACGTGTGGGCCGTGGGCGACGTGGTGCGCGGCCCCATGCTCGCGCACAAGGCGATGGAAGAAGGGGTGATGGTGGCCGAGCGCATCGCCGGTCAGGCGGGGCACGTGAATTACGACGCCATCCCCTGGGTGATCTACACCGCACCCGAGATCGCCTGGGTGGGCAAGACCGAGAATCAGCTCAAGGCCGAGGGCGTGGCGTATCGCGTCGGCAAGGTTCCTTTCCTTGCCAACGGCCGGGCACTGGGTATGGGGGCGCCGCAGGGTTTCGTCAAGATGATCGCCTGCGCCAAGACCGATCGCATCCTGGGCGTGCACATCATCGGGGCGAACGCCTCCGAGCTCATCGCCGAGGCGGTGGTGGCGCTGGAGTTCGGTGCGGCGTCCGAGGACATCGCGCGCATTTGCCATGCCCACCCGACGCTGTCCGAAGTGATGCACGAAGCGGCGCTGGCGGTCGATCGCCGGGCGCTGCATTTCTGATGGCCGAGCAGGTCGCGGCCGCGGCGGGTGACATCGTTGCGGCCTATGAGGCGGCGCTCGCCGAGCGGGGTTATCGTCCCGATCCGGCGCAGCGCCGCGCCGTCGAGCGCCTCCAGCGGCTGTGTGAAGAACTCTGCCGCACCGGGCGCAGAGCGCCGCGTCCCGTGGGATCGCCGCGCTCGACGCTGGGCTTTCTGCGCCGCGTCTTCGCGCCGAAGGAGGCGATGCCCGCCGAGCCGGCGGTGCGCAGCGTCTATCTCTGGGGCGGAGTGGGGCGCGGCAAGAGCTTCGTGATGGACGTGTTCTTTGCCGCCTGTCCTTTTCCCGCCAAGCGCCGGGTGCATTTCCACGCCTTCATGCAGCGCGTGCATGAAGACTTGCGGCGGCATCGGGAAGTGCCCGATCCTTTGGCCAAGGTGGCCGAGGACATCGCCGCCGAGGTGCGGCTGCTGTGTTTCGACGAATTCCACGTCTCGGACATCGCCGATGCCATGATTCTGGGGCGGCTCCTGGAAGCCTTGCTCGCACGCGGCGTGGTCTTCGTATTCACCTCCAACTATCCGCCGCACGGGCTCTATCCCAACGGGCTCATGCGGGTGAATTTTCTGCCTACCATCGCGCTCATCGAACGCACCTTCGACGTGCTGGAGGTCGATTCCGGCACGGACTACCGCCTGCGTACCCTGGAGAACGTCGAGCTCTACCTCGTGCCGCCTTCGCCGGAGAACGAGGCGAAATTGCGGGAGGACTTCCGGCGTCTGACGGGCCAAGATCCCATGCCCGGCATGCTCGAGCTCTTCGACCGCGAGATTCCCTATCTCGGCCGGCACCTGGACGTGGTCTGGTTCACCTTCGCGGCGCTGTGCGACGGGCCGCGCTCGCAGAACGACTATCTCGAGATCGCGCGCGAGCACGACACGGTGCTCCTGAGCGGCATTCCCCGCATGGGGCCGGCGCAGGCCTCGCAGGCGCGGCGCTTCACCTGGCTCATCGACGTGCTCTACGATCATCGGGTGAAACTGATCGCCACCGCCGAGGCCGAGCCGCAGGAGCTCTATCGCGAGGGCTTGAACGCGCACGAGTTCGCCCGCACCGCGAGCCGCCTGATCGAGATGCGCACGCGCGAGTACCTCGCCGAAGCGCACCGGCCCGACTGACGGAAGGGGAGATGGACGGGGAGACGCTCGCGGCGCGCATCGAAGAGGAGCTCGGCCCGGGCGGGCGGCTCGCCGCGGCGATTCCCGGGTTCGTCCATCGGCCGCAGCAGCACGAGATGGCGCTCGCGGTGGCCCGCGCCATCGAGGAGAAGGCGGTGTTGCTGGCCGAAGCCGGTACCGGCACCGGCAAGACCTTCGCCTATCTGCTGCCGGCCTTGCTCTCCGGGCGCAAGGTGATCGTGTCGACGGGCACCAAGACCTTGCAGGATCAGCTCTTTCACCGCGACCTGCCGCGCCTGAAGGAGGCGTTGAAGATTCCGGTGCGCACGGCGCTCCTCAAGGGGCGCCAGAACTACGTCTGCCACTATCACCTTGAACGCAATCTCGCCCACGGCCGCTTCGCCACCGCCGAGGACGCCGCGCTCTTGCGGCTCATCGCGCGCTTTGCCCAGCACACGGCTTCAGGGGACAAGGCCGAATGCTCCGAAGTGCCCGAGGATGCCTTCGCCTGGACGTTCGCCACCTCCTCGCGTGACAACTGCCTCGGCCAGGATTGCCCTCACTGGCAGGAGTGCTTCCTCATGAAGGCGCGGCGCGCGGCGCAGGAGGCCGAGTGCGTGGTGGTGAACCACCACCTCTTTTTCTCCGATCTGGTGCTGCGCGACGAGGGGGTGGGCGGCCTCTTGCCGGATGCGGACCTGGTGGTGTTCGACGAGGCGCACCAGCTGCCCGAGCTCGCGGCGGTGTTCTTCGGCGAGAGCCTGGCGTCGAGCCAGTGCTTCGAGCTCGTGCGCGATGCCCGGGTGGAGGCGCTGGTGGCGGCACCGGATTTCCGGCCCTTGCGCGAGGCGATCGACGCCTTCGACAAGGCGGTGAAGGACCTGCGGCTGAGCCTGCCGGCCGAGACGCTGCGCTGGCCGCGGCAGCAGGCGCTGGAGCAGGCCGCCGGGTTCGCCTCGGCCCTGCAGACCTTGTCGGCGAGCGCGGCGGCCTTGCGCGAAGCGCTGGCAAGCCAGCAGGAACGCAGCGAGAACCTGCCGCGGCTCGCGACTCGGGCCGAAGCGCTGGAGCACCTGCTCGCCCAGTGGGGCGAGGGGGAGGAGCGTTTCGTGCATTGGGTGGAGGCGGTGGGCACGCGCTTCACCTTGCACCGTACGCCGATCGAAGCGGGGCCGGCGTTTTCCCGGCTCCTTGCCGGCGGGGAGCGGGCCTGGGTGATGACTTCGGCCACGCTCGCGGTGGCTGGGTCGTTCGCGCATTTTCGCCGCGACCTGGGGCTGTTCGACGAGGAGCTGCCGGTGCAGGAGGGGATCTGGGCGAGTCCGTTCGACTATCGCCGCCAGGCTTTGTTACTGGTGCCCCAAGGGATGCCGGAGCCGGGTTCGCCGCAGCATCTGCCGGCGGTGGAGGAAGTCGCCGAGCGGCTGATCCGTGCCGCCGAAGGGCGGGCGTTCGTGCTGTGCACCTCGCTCAAGGCGATGCAGCGCCTGGGTGAGGGCTTGCGCGCGCGCCTGGGGGCCGGGTATACGGTGCTGGTGCAGGGCGAAGGATCGCGTCATGCCTTGCTCGAACGCTTTCGCACCACGCCGCACGCCGTGCTCGTCGGCAGCCAGAGTTTCTGGGAAGGGGTGGACGTCGCCGGTGAGGCGCTCTCGCTCGTCATCATCGACAAGCTGCCGTTCGCTCCGCCCGACGATCCCGTGCTCGCCGCGCGCATGGCCCGGCTCGCGGCGCAGGGCGAATCCCCTTTCGCCCTGCTGCAGCTGCCGCGCGCCACCATCCAGCTCAAACAGGGCGCGGGACGGCTCATCCGCAGCGAGCGCGACCGCGGCGTGCTGTGTATCTGCGATCCGCGCATGGCTACCCGCGGTTACGGTAAGATTCTGTGGTCCAGCCTGCCGCCCATGGCGCGGCTGCGCGAAGTGGCGCGGGCAGAGACCTTCCTGGCGGCGCTTGCCCGCGAGGCCGGCGGAGGATCGGCTCCGCCGCTGGACGCGGCGGGAGGCGAGACGCAATGAATCCCCAAGAGAGGAAAAAGAAATGGCGCAAAGCCTGATGTCGTTCGAAGAGGGTTTGTCCCGCTTGCTTGCGGCCGCGGAGCCGGTGCTCGAAGAAGAACTGATCGAGACGCTGGAGGCGGAGCGGCGCGTCTTGTCGGAGACCCTCTACTCGCCGATCGCCTTGCCCCGCCAGGACACGGCGGCGATGGATGGCTACGCCGTGCGCTGTGCCGACGTCGCCCTCCTTGGCGTTCGGCTGCCGGTGCGCCAGCGGATTCCGGCAGGCTCGGTCGGCGTGCCGCTCGAGCCAGGCAGCGCCGCGCGCATCTTTACCGGTGCGCCCTTGCCCGAGGGGGCCGATGCGGTCGTGATGCAGGAACGGGTGGAGGTGGAAGGGGAAGAAGTCATCTTCCACCACGTTCCGCAGCCGTGGGAATCGGTGCGGCGGGCGGGCAGTGAAATCGCCCTGGGAAGCGAGATCCTGACGGCGGGCACCCGCCTGAGTCCGCAGGCGCTGGGCCTTGCGGCCGCCGTGGGGTATGCTACCCTGCCGGTGCGCCGCCGCGTCCGCGTGGCGCTCTTTTCGACGGGCGACGAGCTGGTGATGCCGGGACAGCCGCTCGGTCCAGGCCAGATCTACAATTCGAACCGCTATCTGCTGCGCGCCTTGCTCAAAGAGCTCGGCTGCCTGGTCGAGGATTACGGCGTGGTGCCGGATCGTTTCGAAGAAACCCGGGCGGCGCTGCGGCGGGCGGCCGACGGGGCGGACGTCGTCCTGACGAGTGGCGGGGTCTCTGTAGGGGAGGAGGATCACGTCGTGGCCGCCGTGCGGCAGGAAGGGCGGCTGGACCTGTGGAAACTGGCGATCAAGCCGGGCAAGCCGCTTGCCTACGGGCGCCTCGGGGCGGCGCACTTCCTGGGGCTGCCGGGGAATCCGGTCTCCGCTTTCGTCACCTTCGTCCTCTTCGTCCGTCCGTTCCTGTTGCGCCTGCAAGGGGTGCGGGAAGTGCTGGATCCGCCCCTGTGGGTGGAGGCGGGCTTCACCCGCCTGAAGGCCGATCCACGGCGGGAATTCCTGCGGGCCCGGCTCGATGCCCGGGGTCGGGCGGTGCTCCATCCCGATCAGGGATCGGCGATGCTCGCTTCCCTCGTCTGGGCCGACGGCCTGGTCGAGGTGCCGCCGGCCACTCCCATCCGCGAAGGGGACCTGGTCCGCTATCGTCCTTTTGCGCGGTTGCTGGGATGAGGATCGAGACGAAGGAGAAGCAGAGATGGCGGTGAGAGTGCTCTATTTTGCGGCGCTGCGCGATGCCTTGCCGTTGGCCGAGGAAGCGGTGTCGCTGCCGGCGGGGGTCGAGACGATGGCGGCGCTGCGCGCCTGGCTCGGCGCCAGGGGGGAGGCGTGGGCGCCGCTCGTGACGTGGAAGACGTTGCGCTGTGCCCGCAACCAGACCCTCTGCGCCTGGGACGAGCCGGTGCGGGACGGCGACGAGGTGGCGTTTTTCCCACCGGTCACAGGGGGGTGAGGCGATGTGGACCGTCCGGGTGCAGGTCGAAGACTTCGATGCAGGGGCCGAGGGGGAGCGGCTGCAACGGGTTTCGCCGGAAGTGGGCGCCGTGGTGAGCTTCGTTGGCACCGTGCGCGGCGGCGAAGTGCGGGCGATGACGCTGGAGCATTATCCGGGCATGACCGAGAAGTCGCTCGAAGCGCTGGTCGAGGAGGCGCGTCGCCGCTGGTCCTTGGTCGCTGCGACGGTGATCCATCGCGTGGGGCGATTGATGCCGGGCGAGCGCATCGTGTTCGTGGGGGTGGCGAGCCGCCATCGCAGCGAAGCGTTCGCGGCGTGCGAGTTCTTGATCGACCGCCTCAAGACCGAGGCGCCGTTCTGGAAAAAAGAAGAAACCAACGATTCGACCCGTTGGGTCGAGGCGAAAGAGGGAGACGAAGCACGGGCACGCCGTTGGTGATCGGCGTACCCTACTGAGGCGGCGTTTTTTTACTTCTTGGCGCTGCTCGAACCTTGCGTTTGCTGCTGGGCGCCGGAGATCATGCTCTGCCAGGCTTCGGTGGTCATCTTCGACATCTGCTCGAGCACGGCGCGGGACTGGTCGATCGCGCTTTGCACGGCTTTCATCGGATCTTCACCGCCCATTTTCGGCAGGTTGGTGCCGAGCGATTGCATGGCCTGGGTCCATTCCTGGGAACCCGTGGTGATCGCTTCCGAGACGAGACGGTTGAGTTCGGCTTGGGCCTTGACGGTGAGCTGGGCGATCTCGTTGATGCAGCCCATGATTTTCTCGGCCGATTTCTGCGCGAATTCCTGACGCAGCTTGAGCTGCTCTTCGGGGGCCTGGGCGGCGAGCAGGGCTTGGGTGCTGCGCGCACCTTCTTCGAAGAGCGCCTTGGCGGTTTCGATCTGCAGCGCGAGCAGGCGCTGGGTATTGTCGATGGCCATCTGGGTGAATTTCATCGCGTTTTCCAGCTGTTTTTGCTGCAATTGCGCGAAATTGGTCGGATTTTTCATGCTCGGCTCCCACAGTAGGACGTAACGACGTCGAAAGAAAGGTTTTCTTTTTACTATAGCATTGTTTAGCGGCAGGATGCAAGAAAAAAATGATGCGTCGCACAATGCCGTCGTCCGAGTCTAATGGCATTTTTTGCCTCGTTGGCCTTGAATTTCCCCTTGCGGGCATCTATATACAAGGCAGCGATTACTTTCCTTCGACGGAGTTTTTCCATGAGATTCGACAAACTCACCACCAAGTTCCAGCAGGCGCTGCAAGAGGCGCAGAGCATCGCGGTGGGGCACGACAACCAGTTCATCGAGCCGCAGCATCTGCTGCTGGCGCTGCTCGAGCAGGAAGACGGCTCGAGCGTGAGCCTGCTGCAGCGCGCCGGCGTCAATGTGGCCGGACTCAAGGCGGCCTTGCACCAGGCGATCGATGCGCTGCCGCAGGTGCAGGGCACGGGTGGGGAGGTGCAGATCGGGCGCGATCTGGCCAATCTCCTGAACCTCACCGACCGCGAGGCGCAGAAGCGCGGCGACCCCTACATCGCCACCGAGATGTTCCTGCTCGCACTCACCGAAGACAAGGGCGAGACGGGGCGTATCGCGCGCGAGCACGGCTTGACGCGCAAGGCGCTGGAGGCGGCCATCGAGCAGATGCGCGGCGGGCAGAAGGTGGAGACGCCCGAGGCCGAGGCGATGCGCGGAGTGCTGGAGAAGTACACCATCGATCTCACCGAGCGGGCGCGCCGCGGCAAGCTCGATCCGGTGATCGGGCGCGACGACGAGATCCGGCGTACCATCCAGATCCTGCAGCGGCGCACCAAGAACAACCCCGTACTCATCGGTGAGCCCGGCGTGGGCAAGACGGCCATCGTCGAGGGGCTCGCGCAGCGCATCGTCAATGGCGAGGTTCCCGAGAGCCTGCGCGACAAGCGCATCCTGGCGCTCGACATGGCGGCCTTGATCGCCGGGGCCAAGTACCGCGGCGAGTTCGAGGAACGCCTGAAAGCCATCCTCACCGAGATCACCAAGGAAGAAGGGCGCATCATCCTCTTCATCGACGAGATCCACACCGTGGTGGGCGCGGGCAAGGCCGAAGGGGCGCTCGATGCGGGCAACATGCTGAAGCCTGCGCTCGCGCGCGGCGAGCTGCACTGCATCGGTGCGACCACGCTCGACGAGTATCGCAAGTACATCGAGAAGGATGCCGCGCTCGAGCGCCGTTTCCAGAAAGTGATGGTCGAGGAGCCCACCGTCGAGCAGACCATCGCCATCTTGCGCGGGCTGCAGGAGAAGTACGAGATCCACCACGGGGTGGAGATCACCGACCCGGCCATCGTTGCTGCGGCCGAGCTCTCACACCGCTACATCACCGACCGTTTCCTGCCGGACAAGGCGATCGACCTCATCGACGAGGCGGCCGCACGCATCAAGATGGAGATCGACTCGAAGCCGGAGGCGCTCGACAAGCTCGAGCGGCGCATCATCCAGCTCAAGATCGAGCGCGAGGCGGTGAAGAAGGAGAAGGACGAAGCCTCGCAGCGGCGTCTGAAACTCATCGAGGAGGAGCTCGAGCGGCTGCAGCGTGAATACAGCGAGCTCGAAGAGGTATGGAAGGCTGAGAAGGCGCGCATCCAGGGCACCAAACACCTCAAGGAAGAGATCGACCGCCTGCGCGCGCAGATGCTGGAGTATCAGCGCAAGGGGCTGCTCGACAAGGTGGCCGAGATCCAATATGGACGGTTGCCCCAGCTCGAGGCCGAGCTGAAGAAGGCCGAGGAGGCGGAGAAATCCGGCGCGCCGTTCAAGCTCTTGCGCACCCAGGTCGGCGCCGAGGAGATCGCCGAGGTGGTTTCGCGCATGACGGGCATTCCCGTGAGCAAGATGATGCAGAGCGAGCGTGAAAAGCTCCTCAAGATGGAAGAACATCTGCATCAGCGGGTAGTGGGGCAGGACGAAGCGGTACGGCTCGTCTCCGATGCCATCCGGCGCTCGCGCGCGGGTCTGGGCGACGAGAATCGTCCCATCGGCTCCTTCCTCTTCCTCGGGCCCACGGGGGTCGGGAAGACGGAGCTGTGCAAGGCGCTCGCCGACTTTCTCTTCGATTCCGAGGATCACCTGATCCGCGTCGACATGAGCGAGTACATGGAGAAACACTCCGTGGCGCGGCTCATCGGTGCGCCTCCGGGCTACGTCGGCTACGAGGAAGGGGGGTATCTCACCGAGCAGGTGCGGCGCAAGCCTTATAGCGTGATCCTCTTCGACGAGGTGGAGAAAGCGCACCCGGACGTGTTCAACGTGCTGCTGCAGGTGCTCGACGACGGTCGGCTCACCGACGGGCAAGGGCGCACGGTGGATTTCCGCAATACCGTGATCGTGATGACTTCCAACCTCGGCAGCCAGCGCATCATGCAGATGGCCGGGGATGATTATCAAGTCATCAAACTGGCCGTGCTCGCCGAGGTGCGTGGGTTCTTCCGGCCCGAGTTCCTCAACCGCATCGACGAGGTGGTGGTGTTCCATCCGCTCGCCGAGGAGCACATCGCCGGGGTGGCGCGCATCCAGTTGCGCCGGCTCGAGGCGCGGCTCGCGCGTATGGACATGGCCCTCGAGGTGACGGAAGAGGCCCTGCGCGAACTCGCCAAGGCGGGCTACGACCCGGTCTACGGCGCGCGGCCTTTGAAGCGGGCGATCCAGGACCTGATCGAGAATCCGCTCGCCAAGGCGATCCTCGAAGGTCGTTTTGGACCGAAGGATACGATTCGCGTCACGGTGGAGAACGGCATCTTCCGTTTCGACAAAGTCTGATCGCTCTTGTTTGGAGCATGGCGGGAACCGGCAAACGGGCCGATTCCCGCTTTTTTTACGTCCAAACAGGGGAAATGCCGTTCCTCGGGGACGCTTTTCCGCCGTTGACCTTGCCGCCGCGGCTGCGATCATGAGAGGGTCGGGTAAAGGGAGGGCCACGGCGTGGCCGAAGAGAGCGATCTCGAAAAGACCGAACAGCCTTCGGCGCGGCGGCTCGAGCAGGCGCGCGAGGAGGGGCAGGTCCCGCATTCGCGCGAACTTGGGACGTTTCTCGTGCTCTTCGCCGGCGTGATGACGCTCTTGCTCGCCGGGGAATGGATGGGGCGACGTTGGGTGCGGGTGCTTGCCGACGGGTTCGCGTTCGAGCACGATACGGCCTTCGATCCGGTTCGCGTGCTATGGCTGCTGCGCCGGGTGTTCGTCGAGTCGCTGCTCACCTTTGCTCCGATCTTCCTCGTCTTGCTGGTGGCGGCGGTGGCCGGTCCGCTCCTGCTCGGCGGCCTGGTGTTTTCCCCCAAGGTTCTGAGTTTCCGCTTGGAGCGGCTCGATCCGATGAACGGACTGCGCCGCATGTTTTCGCTGCAAGGGGCGATGGAGGTGGTGAAGTCGCTGCTGAAAGTGGCAGCGGTGGCGGGGATGGTTTGGGTGACTTTTCGGCGGGAGCGCGATACGGTGCTCTCGCTCTCGGCGTTGCCTTTGAACGACGCGGCGGCGAGTTTCCTGCACGAGATGGTTTTCGGGGCGGTGCTGATCGTCGCCGGGCTCGCCTTGATCGCGGCGGTGGATGTTCCGTTCCAGCTGTGGCAATACTACAAGAACCTGCGCATGACCAAGGAAGAGGTCAAGCAAGAGTACAAGGAACAGGAGGGCGATCCGCACCTCAAGGCGCGCATCCGTTCGATGCAGCGCGAGATGGCGCGTAAGCGCATGATGGAAGAGGTGCCCAAGGCCGACGTGGTGGTCACCAACCCGACGCACTTCGCCGTGGCCTTGAAGTACGATCAAAAAACGATGGCCGCACCCGTAGTGGTGGCCAAGGGGCGGGGGGTGATCGCACAGAAGATCCGTGAGCTTGCCGATGAGGCCGAGGTGCCGCGGGTGGAGGCGCCACCCTTGGCGCGGGCGCTCTATGCGCACGTCGACATCGGCCAGACGATTCCGCCCACGCTCTTCGCGGCGGTGGCCGAGATTCTCGCTTATGTGTTCCAATTGGATCGTTGGATGGCCGTGGGCGGACCCAAACCTCAGCCACCCCAAGAAGTGCCGGTGCCGCCGGAGCTCGACCCGGGCGAGGTGGCGGCAGCGGGCGAAGGTGAAGAAACATGAGCATGACAGGCACAGTGACGGAGTGAGGCGATGGCAGGCGAACGGGCCCTGATCGATTGGCGGACGTGGTTCGTGCCGGCGAAGCTGCGGCTGCTGGCCGCACCGGTGTTCATCTTCATCGTGCTGGCGATGATGGTGTTGCCGCTGCCGCCTTTCGCGCTCGATCTCTTTTTTACCTTCAACATCGCCATGTCGGTGGTGGTGCTGCTGGTGGCGATGTACACCGTGCGGCCGCTGGATTTTTCGGTCTTCCCGACGGTGCTCTTGGTCACCACCTTGCTGCGCCTGTCGCTGAACGTGGCCTCCACCCGGGTGGTGCTGTTGCACGGCCACACGGGGCCGGATGCGGCCGGGCGGGTGATCGAATCCTTCGGGCATTTCCTCGTCGGTGGCAACATGGCCATCGGCATCGTGGTGTTCGTCATCTTGGTGATCATCAACTTCGTGGTGATCACCAAGGGCGCGGGGCGCATCGCCGAGGTGAGCGCACGCTTCACGCTCGATGCCATGCCCGGCAAGCAGATGGCGATCGACGCGGATTTGAACGCCGGCCTCATCGACGAGGCGGAGGCGCGGCGTCGGCGCAAGGAGATCGCGCAGGAAGCGGACTTCTATGGTGCGATGGATGGTGCGTCGAAATTCGTGCGCGGCGATGCGGTGGCTGGCATCCTGATCCTGTTCATCAACATCATCGGCGGGCTCATCGTCGGTGTGGCTGGGCACGGCATGGATCTGTCGCGCGCGATCGACTCCTACGTGATCCTGACGATCGGCGACGGTCTGGTGGCGCAGATCCCGGCGCTGATGGTGTCGATCGCCTCGGGCATGGTGGTGGCGCGGGTGGGTGAGGAGTCGATGGACCTGGGCGATCTCATGATCCAGCAGGTCTTCACCAACCCGCGGGTGCTGGCGCTCTCCTCGGGCATCCTCGTGCTGCTGGGCATGATCCCGGGGATGCCGAACTTCGTCTTCCTGCTCATCGGCGGCGGATTGGGGTGGCTTGCCTGGAAGCGCTGGAGCCGGGAGCAGGAGGAAGCGGCGGCGCCGGCGGCGGCCGAAGCGGCGCCTCCGCCGCCGAAGGAAGAAGCGGTGGAGGCGAGCTGGGACGACGTGCAGCCGGTGGACGTCCTGGGCCTGGAGGTCGGCTATCGCTTGATTCCGCTCGTCGATCAATCGCAGGGCGGAGAGCTGCTCAAGCGGATCCGGGGATTGCGCAAGCGTTTCGCCCAGGAAGTGGGATTTTTGCCGGCGCCGGTACACATCCGCGACAACCTCGAGTTGCGGCCCAACGCGTACCGCATTTTGCTCAAGGGGGTGGAGATCGGCAGCGGGGAGGTCTATCCGGGGCAATATCTGGCGATCAATCCGGGGCAGGTTCTTGGCACCATCGAGGGGCGTCCCGGCAAAGATCCTGCTTTCGGCCTGCCGGCGTTGTGGATCGATGCGGCGCAACGCGAGCGTGCGCATGCTCTGGGCTACACGGTGGTCGATGCCGCGACCGTCATTGCCACCCACCTCAACCAGGTACTCGTCGAGCATGCAGCCGAGTTGCTGGGACGCGAGGAAACCCAGGCGCTGCTCGATCGCATCAAGAAAGAATCCCCCAAACTCGTCGAGGACCTGGTGCCCACGGTGGTGCCGGTGACCACGGTGCAGAAGGTGCTGCAATATCTGCTGGAAGAGGGGGTGGCGATCCGCGACATGCGTACCATCCTCGAGACGCTGGCCGAATGGGCGCCCAAAACGCAGGATCCGATCGAGCTCACCAGCCGGGTACGCGAAGCCCTGGGACGCGCCATCGTGCAGTCGCTCGCCCCCGGCAGCGGCAAGGTTCCGGTCCTGATGCTGGATCCGGCGCTCGAGCGCATCCTGATGCAGGCCGTGGGGGCAGGGGGCGGCAAGCCGGGAGCGATCGAACCCGGTCTGGCCGATACTTTGTTGCGCCAAACGGGGGCGGCGGCGCAGCGTCTGGAACAACGGGGACAGGCGCCCATCCTGCTCGTTCCGCCGCAGCTGCGCTGGCTGCTCGCGCGTTTCCTGCGCCGCGCCGTGCCCAACTTGCGCGTGATCGCCACCAGCGAGATGCCGGAAGAGCGTTCGATCGAGATCGTGGAGATGATCGGCTCGCCCGGTGCGTGAGACCCTGACCGTGACAGGAGGAGAAAAGCGGGGTTTACCCCGCTTTTTTTGTGCGACGGCTCTGGTGGGCAGGCACCGATAATGGAAGGGAGGGGCCAACCGGACGGCCCGCGGATCGGGGAGCAGGCAGATGGACGTCAAACGGTATTTCGCACCGACGGCACGGGAAGCATTGCGCCAACTCAAGCAGGAGCTGGGAGCGGATGCGATCGTTCTGGCAAACCGCCCCGTCGAAGGAGGGGTCGAGATCCTGGCGCTGCCTGCCGAGGCGGTGGGGGCGCTGCCCGGCGGATCGGGCGCGGCGTCGTCCAACCGTCCTCCGGAATCGTCGGGAGGGCGCAATCGTAGCGCGGCAGCCGCTTATGCCCAGGCAGCGGCTCCGACGGAGGAGCCGGTGGTGACGCTTTCTTCCCGCGGCCCCCAGCGGCGCAGCGCCCCCGAGATCAAGCCGTTTGCGCCACCGCGCATGGAAACGCCGGAATACGTCGTGCGCAAGGAAGAAGAAGAGGCCGAGCGTATCCGTCGGGCGATGGAGGCGGCGCGCAAGGAGCCGCCTGCACCGGAGCCTCTGCGTGAACCGGGGTGGTTCGGCGCGGCGGGCGCGGAGCCGTCATCCGTGCCGGCGGTGGAAGCGCGCATCGAGGCGCTGCAGGAACAAAACACCCTGCTCGCGCGGCAACTGGGCAAGATCCAGGAGATGATCGAGCGGCAACTCGCCGGATTCGCCTGGAACGAAGCCGTGCGCAAGGCGCCGGCCCGTGCGAGGTTGCTCGGCGAGATGCTGGAGGCGGGATTTTCTCCGGCGCTCGCGCGCGAGGTGTGCGACCGTATCGAGGCGACCGAGGATTGGGACGCGGCGCGCGAAGCGGCCATGGCGCGGCTGGGGGCACGGCTGGAGGTGGTCGGCAGCGACGACGACCTGATCGACCGCGGCGGCGTCTATGCCATCGTCGGCCCGACGGGCGTGGGCAAGACGACCACCACCGCCAAGATCGCCGCCCGCTGCGTGGTGCGCCACGGGGCGGCGCGCGTGGCGCTCATCACCACCGACGGCTACCGCATCGGCGCGCATGAACAGCTGCGCATCTATGGGCGTATCTTGGGGGTGCCCGTGTTCGCCGCGCGCGACGCGAACGATTTGCGCGCCACGCTCAGCGAGTTGCGTGGCCGGCACATGGTGCTCATCGACACCATCGGCATGAGCCAGCGCGACAAGGCGGTGACCGAGCAGGTGGCGATGCTCATGGGTGCGGGGCCGGTGCGCCGGCTCGTGTGCCTCAACGCCACGAGCCGGGGCGATACGCTCGACGACGTCGCCCGAGCGTTTGGCGGCGAGGGGCTCGCCGGCTGCATCTTCACCAAGGTCGACGAGGCCGCCACCATCGCCGCGGCGCTGGATGTGGCCATCCGGCATCGACTGCGCGTGCACTACGTTGCCAATGGGCAGCGCGTGCCGGAGGATCTGCACTTGCCCAACCGCGCTTGGCTGCTGCAGCGGGCGTTTCGCGGCGCGGGGGCGGAACGGGTGACGATGGCTGCCGACGAGGCGGCCTTGTGGTTGGCGGCGGCGGTCGGGGCCTGACGGGGAGAACATCATGCGCGAGATGCTTGGAGATCAGGCAGGAACCTTGCGGCGTCTGTTCCGGCAGCGTCCGCCTGCGGTATGCACCGTATTTTCTACCGGCGAAGGCTGGGCGGATCACACGATGCGGCTCGCGCGGCGGCTCGCGCGTGCGAGCGGCCCGGTGCTCGTCGTCGATGAGGCGGTCTCCAGCCCCACCTTGCCCGAGGCGGCCGGAGCTGGGCGCACGGCCGATTTGCTGAGTGCCCTGGGGTCGACCGAACGCGCGATCCGCCTCATCGTGGCTTTGCCCGGCGGCGTGAGTTATCTCAACGTGAAGGCGGCGGCGCTCGCCTTGCCGCTGCTCGACGAGATGCGACGTGAACGTCTCCTACGCCTGTTTCAGACTTTACTGCGTCCTTTCGAGACGGTGTTGGTGCATGCCGGGCGAGGAGAGGCAGCCGATGCCTCGCCTTTTCTCACGAGCGCCCCGAGCGCCGTGGTGTTGGCCGAACTGTCGGCCGAAGGGGTGCGTGAAGCGGTGGCCCGGGCGCAGGATGCCGCGCTACAGGGGCGTTCGCGCCTCGGGGTGGTGACGGTGGGCGGACGCGATGCGCAGGAGGCGGAGACCTTCGTGCGTGAACTGCAGGGCGTATGGTGGCGCAAAGTGTCCCTACGTTTGGCCGGGTGGTGTCGGCTCGAAGCGCTCGATGCCGCGGCTTGGCAGGCGATGACGGGGGACGATGGAGGAATGGCCTTGCCCAAGGGCTGGCCACCGACTCGGCTGGGCCACGCGCAAGCGGGGACACGATCATGGTGACTGCCGTCGTTTCTCCCCCTGGCAAAAAAATCCGGGCTGAGGGAAAATCCCCTTTATGGGCGGGGCTGGTGCGCGGCACGTCGGCGCGCAATTCGTCGAAACCTAGGATCGCGTGGATGGTAGACGAAATGGGAAAACCGGACGTGGCGGCATTGGTCCAGGCGTATGCGCCCATGGTGAAGCGCCTCGCTTTGCGCCTGGTGAACCGCCTGCCGCCAAACGTCGAGCTCGACGATCTCGTCCAGTGTGGCATGATGGGCCTGATCGAGGCGATCGAACGCTACCACGACGACGATCGCGCCGAATTCGAAACGTACGCGCTCGCCCGCATTCGCGGAGCAATGATCGATTCCCTGCGCGACACCGATTGGGTGCCGCGCCAGGTGCGCAAGGAAATGCGCCGCGTCGAGGAGGCCATCGCGGCCCTCGAGCAAGCCCTCGGGCGTTCTCCCACGGAAGGGGAAGTGGCCGAAGCGCTCGGCCTAGAACTGGAGGCCTATCAACGGCTGCTTTCCCAGGCCAAGGGGCACCAGATTCTCTACTTCGACGATCTGATGCGAGAGCCGGAAGACGGCGAGGATTTTCTCGAACGGCATCTGGGCGACGACGAGCCCGGGCCGCAGGATCTCACCGAGTCGGCCGAGCTGCGTATCCAGCTCGTGCGCACCATCGAGGGTCTGCCGGAGAAAGAAAAACTGGTGCTTTCGCTCTACTACGAACACGAGCTCAACTTCAAGGAAATCGGCGCCGTCCTCGGCGTGAGCGAATCGCGCGTCTCCCAGCTGCATACCCAGGCCATCTTGCGGCTGCGGGCGCGCCTGTTCGACGGAGACGAAAGCCATCTTCCCCGTGGACGGCGAGGCCGTCCGCCCAAAGGCGAGCGGGTCCACGGCGAGCCGTCTCCTCCTGAAATGGGTTGCTGATGGATGTCACTAGTCTCATCGGCCTCGCCCTCGGCCTGTCGGCCATCGTCGTCGGGCAGTTCCTCGAAGGGGGAAGCCTCTCCTCGCTGCTGCAGCCCACAGCCTTTTTGATCGTCATCGGGGGGACGACGGGGGCGGTGCTGTTGCAAACGCCTCTGCGCATCTTCATCGGCGCGGTGAAGATGTTGGCGTGGATTTTTCGCCCTCCGGCTTTGGATCCCAGGGAACTGATCGGCAAGGTGGTCGATTGGGGTCGCACCGCCCGGCGCGACGGCCTGCTCGCGCTGGAAGCGCGCATCGCCGCCGAAGCCGATCCCTTCGTGCAAAAAGGGCTGCAGCTGCTCGTCGACGGGATCGAACCGACGCGGATGCGGGAGGTGCTCGAGACCGAGATCGACATGAGCGAGGAACAGATGAAGCTGCGGGCGAAAGTGTGGGAGTCAGCGGGGGGCTATTCGCCGACGATCGGCATTCTGGGGGCCGTGATGGGGCTCATCCACGTCATGGAGAACCTCGCCGATCCCGCCCGCCTCGGGGCGGGGATCGCTGTGGCCTTCGTCGCCACCATCTACGGTGTGGGTTCGGCCAACCTTATCTTCATCCCTATCTCGAAGAAACTCACCACTTACATCCGCTCCATCGTCATCCAGCGGCAGATGCTGGTCGACGGTCTCGTTGGCGTGGCCCAGGGGGACAACCCGCGCCTGATCGAGAGTCGCATGCAGTCTTATCTCGCCGAAAGCGGCGAGGAATCGTCGCCCGAGGGAAAATCCTGAAGGAGAATGGGGCATGGCGCGGCGCGGCAAAAAGGAAGAAGAGCACGAGAATCTGGAGCGCTGGCTGGTGAGCTACGCCGACTTCATTACGCTGCTCTTTGCCTTCTTCGTGGTCATGTACGCCCTGACTTCCGCAAATGAGGGCAAATACCGCGTCATTTCCGAATCTTTGAGCCAGGCGTTCCGCGCCGGTCTGGTCACCCCCCAGGTACAGGAGGGAAAAGATACCGTCGTTCCTTCGGTGGTGCAGGGGTTACCTTTGGCGGTGCAGCGTCGCGCCCCGCCGGAGCGCAAGAGCGAGGGAGAAGGGGGGCCGCGCGAAGGGGAGGAACAGGTGCGTCAGGTGCTCCAGACCACGGCACAGACGGCGTCTGCCCTGCGCTCGGCCCTTGCTCCGCTCATCGACGCCGGACGGGTGTCCATCAACGATGGCGCCTTCGGGGTGACGGTGGAAATGGATGCCGGTATCCTTTTCCCTAGTGGAGAGGCCACGCTCGGGCCGATGGCGATCGCCGCGCTACGGCAGATGGCGCGCGTGCTCGCCTTTACGGGCGATGCGCCCATCTGGGTGGAGGGGCACACGGACAACGTTCCCCTGCGCCCCGGCGCGCGCTACGCCTCCAACTGGGAGCTCTCGGCGGCGCGCGCCGCGGCGGTGGTGCAGCTCTTCATTCAGGAGGGCGTGGCCCCTTCGCGCCTGGCGGCCGTGGGCTACGCCGACCAGCGCCCCATTGCGGATAATTCCACCGAAGAGGGAAGACAGAAGAACCGGCGTGTCACCATCCGCCTGGAGTCGCGCATCCCCGTGAGCGGTGCGAATGCGGCTGCACCGGCTAACCAGGCTGTCCCGGCGAGCGGGGCGATCGGCAGCATTCTTCCTCCGTCGCCTTGAGGCATTCCTCCACCAGCACTGGGCCGCGATAGATGAGCCCGGTGTAGATCTGCACGAGGGAAGCGCCGGCGCGCAGCTTGGCGCGTGCATCTTCGCCCGAGAGAATGCCGCCGGCGGCGATGAGCGGCACCCGCCCTTGCAGACGTTGGGCGAGTGCCGCGAGTACGGCGGTAGCGCGCTCGCGCAGCGGTTCGCCCGATAAACCCCCCGTTTCCTGGCCGTGCGGCAGGTGCGCCACGCCTTCGCGCGAAATGGTGGTGTTGGTGGCGATCAGGCCGTCGATGCGGTATTCGAGCACTTTTTCGGCGATGAGATCGAGCTCGGATTCTTCCAGGTCGGGGGCGATCTTGAGCACGAGCGGCGTGCGCTTGCCGTGGCTCGCCGCGAGCCGTTCGGCCTCTTCGCGCAGCCCCGCGAGCAGCGCCTCGAGCGAGTCGCCGCGCTGCAGTTCGCGCAGGGCGCGCGTGTTGGGTGAGGAGACGTTGATCGTCACGTAGTCGGCCGTGGTCCACACGCGGCGCAAGCCGGCGACGTAGTCGTCGAGCGCTCGCTCGAGGGGCGTGTCGGCGTTCTTGCCGAGGTTGATGCCGAGAATCCCTCGCCAACGGCGAGCGCGTGCCCGTGCGACCAGCGCGTCCACGCCGTCGTTGTTGAATCCCATGCGGTTGATGAGTGCACGCGCTTCGGGCAGGCGGAAGAGCCGCGGCTTGGGATTGCCCGGCTGCGGCCGTGGCGTGACGGTGCCTACCTCGATGAAACCGAATCCTAGCCGCGCCAGGCCGTCGATCGCCTCGCCGTTCTTGTCCAGCCCGGCGGCAAGCCCGACGCGGTTGGGAAATTCCAGGCCCATGAGGGTGATGGGAGCGCGTCGTGGCGGCTCGGGCGGGGGCAGCAGCCGCCCCAGGGTGGCGAAGGCGCGGATCGTCAGGTCGTGGGCGGTCTCCGGATCGAGCGCGAAGAGCGCCGGACGGGCAAGGCAATAGGGGATCATGGTACGTTCCGGAAGAGCGGTTCGATGCGCTCGAAGGGCAGCCAGCGGCCCCGCCAGTAGCCCTCGAGCGGGCGAAAGCGCGCTTTATACGCCATTTTGCGCGAGCGGGCAATCCAGTAACCGAGGTAGACGTAGGGCATACCGTTTGCCTGGGCTTGGGCGATGTGCCACAGGATCGACCAGGTCCCGAAACCCGCCCGGGGGTCTTCCGGATCATAGAACGTGTAGACGCAGGAAAGCCCATCGTCGAGCACGTCGACGAGGCTCACGATCACCACGCGTCCATCGGGGTCGCGGAATTCGATGAGGCGCGTGTCGACGTGCGAGGCGAGGAGGAATCGCTCGTAATTCTCGGGCGAGGCGTCCTCGTCGGCTTCGTCGTGGCGCGCCATGACGTAGCGGCGGTAGAGGCGAAAGTGTTCGGGAATGAAGACGAGGGGCTGCTCGGTGGCGCTGAGCTTGCCGGCCCAGCGCTGCCAGGTACGGCGCTGCGAACGGTCGGGACGGAACTGTGCCGTCGGTACGCGCACCGACACGCAGGCTTCGCACTGGCCGCAGATCATGCCATAGGAGAAATAACCGCTGCGCCGGAATCCTTCGCGCACCAGCCGGCCATAGGTGGCGGCATCGACGAGGTGCGCCGGCGTGGCCACGCAGGAACGCGCCGTACGATCGGGAAGATAAGGGCAAGGGTAGGGTTGGGAAGGATAGAAACGCAGTATCTCGGGCGGGGCGGCATGTCTCATGGAGCAGGCTCCGTCAAGGGGTTCCCGTCCGCGAGCGCGGCGGCCGGCATCTTTCCCTGCCAGCGCTGCGGCACAGGCTGCCCGGGCACGAGCCGGGCAAGCCGATCGAGGAAGTCTTCACGTGAGATCTCCTCGGCGCCGAGCGAGCGCAGATGCGGCGTGCTCATCTGGCAGTCGATGAGGGCGATGCCGCGCGCGTGGCATTCGGCGCACAGTCGCACCAGCGCCACCTTGGATGCGTCCGGCTCGAGATGGAACATCGACTCGCCGAAGAAAACCCCACCCAGGGCCACGCCGTAGAGGCCGCCCACGAGGCGATCTTCGTACCAGGTCTCGACGCTGTGGGCGTGGCCGAGTGCATGCAGGCGGATATAGGCGTCGATCATCTCCGGCGTAATCCAGGTGCCCTCGGGGCGCAGCCGCGCGCAGCTGGCGATCACGGACGGGAAATCCACATCCAGCGTGGTGACGAAACCGCGGTGGCGCAGCACCTTGCGCAGCGAGCGGCGTACCCGCAGCCGTTGGGGCTCGAGCACGAGGCGCGGCGCCGGGCTCCACCACAGGATGGGTTGCCCTTCCGAAAACCAGGGGAAGATCCCTTGCCGATAGGCTTCCAGTAGCCACGAAGGGGCAAGGCTGCCTCCTGCGGCGAGCAGGCCGTTGGGTTCGGCGAGCGCCTGCCGCGGCGAGGGGAATCGGGGAGGGAGGCGCGGGTCGAGCCAGGGGATCATGGGATCGCACGAAGCGGCGAGGATGGAAATGAGCGTACCTTATAATTTCCCGGATCGCAACGACGAAAGGCGCACGCATGACCACCTACCTCGTTACCGGCAATGCCGGATTCATCGGTTTTCATACGGCACGTACCCTGCTCGAACGGGGGGTGGGCGTCGTCGGCATCGACATCGTAAACGATTACTACGACCCCGCGCTCAAGGAAGCGCGGCTGCGTGAGCTCGAGGCCACGGCCGCGCGCACCGGCACGCCGTACACTTTCCATCGCGCCGACCTCGCCGATCGCGCAGTGCTCGAATCCTGCTTCGCCGCACACCGGTTCGACGCGGTGATCCACTTGGCCGCCCAGGCGGGCGTGCGCTATTCGCTGGAGAACCCAAGGGCTTACGTCCATAGCAACATCGACGCCTTCGTCAACGTGCTGGAATGCTGCCGGGCCGCCGCCACGCCCCCCCATCTCGTCTACGCGAGCACCTCGAGCGTCTATGGCGCCAACACCAGCTTGCCCTTTTCCGAACACCAGCCGGCCGACCATCCCCTGCAATTCTATGCCGCCACCAAGCGCGCCAACGAACTGATGGCGCATGCCTACAGCCATCTCTTCGGCATTCGGACCACGGGGGTGCGCTTCTTCACCGTCTATGGCCCCTGGGGGCGCCCGGACATGGCGCTCTTCATCTTCACCCGCAAGATCCTCGCGGGTGAGCCCATCCCGCTCTTCAACGAGGGACGGCACACGCGCGACTTCACCTACGTCGAAGACATCGTCGAAGGGGTGCTGCGGCTAGCCGCCAAGCCGGCCGAACCCGACCCGAACTGGTCGGGCGATGCGCCCGATCCGGCGTCGAGCCGAGCCCCCTGGCGCATCTACAACATCGGCGCGAGCCGTCCGGTGCCGCTCATCGACTACGTGGAGGCGCTCGAAGAGGCGCTCGGCCGGAAAGCGAAGCGCGAATACCTGCCCCTGCAACCCGGCGACGTACCTGATACCTACGCCGACACGAGCGAACTCGAGGCGGCCGTGGGCTACCGCCCCAAGACCAGCGTGCGCGAGGGCATCAGGAAATTCGTAGCGTGGTATCTGGACTATTATGGGCGGGAGTGAACTCCCTGCTTTTTTCGCTATCATAGGCGACATGTGGCGCCGCCTACTTCTTTCCCTCTCGCTTGCCGCCTTCACCGCCCAGGGGTGGGCCTACCAGTTGCCCGACCTCGGTGCCGTGGCCACCGACGCCTTCAGCACGCAGGAAGAAGAAGACGTCGGGCGCATGGTGATGGTGCAGGTGCGCGAGCGCGAGCCCAACTACATCGACGATCCCGAACTCGAGGATTACCTCAACGCCTTGGGGCGCAAGCTCGCCGACGCCTCCGACCAGCCTTTCCGTCGCTACCGTTTCTTCGTGCTGCGCGATCCGACCATCAACGCCTTCGCGCTGCCCGGCGGTTACATCGGCGTGCACAGCGGCCTGATTCTCACCGCCGAGAGCGAATCGGAGCTCGCGGCGGTGCTCGCCCACGAGATGGGGCACGTGATCCACCGTCACATCGCCCAGCTCATCGACAAGCAGCGGACGACGAGTGCGGTGATGCTCGGCTCGATGATCCTGGCGATCCTCGCGGCGCGTACCGGCGGCTCACAGGTGGCCGAAGCGGCGGCCACGGGTGGGCAGGCGTTTGCCGTGCAGCAGCAGCTCGGGTTTTCGCGCGAATTCGAGCACGACGCCGATCGCACGGGGCTCGACATCCTCGCCAAGGCGGGGTTCGACCCGAGTGCTGCGCCGCGCTTCTTCGGCCGGCTGTTGCGCGAGAGCCGTCTCTACGAGAACAATGCTCCAGTGTATATGCGCACGCACCCGCTGACGACCGACCGGATCGCTGATCTGGAAAACCGCATCTCCTCGCCGACTTTCAAGTATTCCCTGCGTCCGCGGCTCGATTCGCTCGGCTTTTCGGCAGCGCGGGCAAAACTCATGGCGATGAACGGCACCCCCTCCGAGGCCCTGGTCCGGGTGTTCGACGGTAACGCCACCGGGATCGACCGACAGATGGCCCGGGTGCGTGCGGCCTTGCGCGCCAACGACGTCAAACGTGCCCGCGCGGCCTTCGATCAATACGCCAAAGGCTGGCCCGACGAGCATTGGCGCGACCTGCTGGAAGCGGAGGTGCTCACCGCCGAGGGGCGTCTGCCCGATGCCCTGGCGAAGCTCGAACGGGCGATGCAGCGCGCGCCCGATGCGGTGGCGCCGCGCCTCGAGGCGATCGACGTGGCTTTGCGCTTGGGGCAGACCGACCAGGCCGAGCGGCTGGCGCGCGAAGCCGTCGACCGCGACAAGGGCGAACGGCGCTATTGGCAGGCGCTGGGCAAAGTGGCCGCAGCCAAGGGGGATGAGGCTTGGGTGCATCGGGCCCAGGGCGAGAGCTTCGTGCTCGACGATCGGCTCGAGGCGGCCATCGATCAGTTCGAACAGGCGCGCCGTGCCCGGCGGGGCGATTACTATTGGGAAGCGGAACTGGACGCGAAGATCCGGGCACTCAAGGACGAAGTGCGTCAGCGCAAGCGCGAGGGAGGCAACCTGGCGCGCTGAAAGTCCGCAAATCGAAAAAATGTCGGGGGGAAAATGGCGAAAAAAGTTCTCGTGGTCGACAGTGACGAGAACATCGTCATTGCGCTCGATTTTCTTCTGCGCCGGGCCGGCTATGAAGTCGCGGTGGCGCGCGATGGCGAGGAGGCTCTGGCGTTGGCGGATTCATTCGCCCCCGACCTGATCCTGCTCGAGGCGGCCTTGCCGAGAATGGACGGATTCGAGCTCTGCCGCCGCTTGCGGCAGGATCCGCGGTATGGGGAGTGCAAGATCCTTTTTCTCACGGCGCGCGGGCGCGACATCGACCGAGCCAAGGGCCTGGCCCTGGGGGCGGACGGTTATCTCACCAAGCCTTTCTCCACCAAGGAGCTGCTCGAGCACGTAGAGCGGCTGCTCACTGCGGGGGCGGCCTGATGCAGGCGCGCTGGCGCTTCGCGCTGGCGGTGGCGGTGCTCGCCGCTTTGATGACCGGCCCCTTCGTGCTCACGGGGGTGATGGTCTGGGCCGACGCCTCCGGGGAGGCGCGCGCCACTTTGCGCCTTCTTGCCGGGCAGTGGCTGCCCTTGGGCCTTCTGACCACGGCGACGGGCTTTGCGCTGGGCATCGCGTTGCTCGCACGCCTCTTTCGCCACTACGTGCAGGGGTTGCTGCGCATGGCCGAGGGCTTGGACGTGCTGCGTCGGGCCAACCCGGGTTTTCGTGTGCCGGAAGAGGGGCCGCGCGAGGTGGTGGCGCTCGCCCAGGCGATCAACCGTATCGCCGACGAGCGCGACCGCCTGCTCGCGGGGCTCGACGAGCGCGTGCTCGAGGCGCGCCGTGCCGTCGAAGAGGAGCGCAACCGTCTGGCCGCGCTGATGGCCCAATTGGCCGAGGCGGTGATCGTGTGCAACGCCGAGGGGCGGATCATCCTCTACAACGAGGCGGCGCGCCGGCTGGAACGGGCGTTCGGCGCTCCTGCCACGGCGGCGGCAAGCGGCTGGATCGGGCTGGGGCGCTCGATCCACGCGCTGCTCGACCCCGACCTGGTGGCGCACGTCTTCGACTCGATCGACGCCCTGCGCGGGCAAGGAGAAGTGCACCCGAGTATGCAGGTGGTGACGGCGACCCCGGCCGGGGCGCTCATCCGGGTGCGCGTCTCGCCGATCGCCGGGGAAGCGGCGGGAGAGGAGATCAGCGGCTACGTCTTGATGTTGGAAGACGTCACCGACCAGATCGAGCGCGAGGCTTCGCGCAACGAGCTGCTCTTCGAACTCACCGAGGGCAATCGCGCCGCCATCGCCAACATCCGGCTTGCCGCTGAGATGCTGCACCTGCCCGACGTGGACGAGGCGATGCGCGCGCGTTTTCATGCCGTCATCGTCCGCGAGGTGGAGGCGGTGAGCGAGCGCCTGGAGGCGGCCTCGCGCGCCTTCGCCGATGCGTTGCGCGCGCGCTGGCCGCTGGAGCCGATGCGCGGTGCCGACCTGGTGCGCGCGGCCGAAGCGTACCTGAGGCGCCGCCTCGACGTCGCCCTCAAGCTCGAGATCCTCGACGAGGAATTGTGGTTCGACGCCGATCATTTCTCGCTGCTGCAGGCGCTCGCCTTCCTCGCCGGCCGCCTGGTGGAGGACTACGGCGTGCGTACCTTGCGTCTGCGCCTCTCGGGCGACGATCGCCTCGTCTATCTCGACTTGATGTGGTCGGGCGGCAGCCTCAGCAACGAGATCGTCACCGGTTGGGAACTGGAGCCGCTGGGCCTGGGTGGGACCCGTTCGCCGCTCACACTGCGCGACGTACTCGAGCGCCACGGCGCTGCCATGTGGTTCGACCGCGAGAAGGCGCGCCATCGCGCGTTCGTGCGCCTGGCGCTGCCGCGCAAGCGCTCCGTGCGGCGCCTGCCGCCGCCAGCGACGCCCGCCGTGCCGACCACCCAGGAGGAGGGGCGACCGGAATTCTACGATTTCGATCTCTTCGCCTGGTCGGCCGAAGCGACCGCGCTCGAAGACCGCCCGCTCACGGAACTGAGCTATACCGTATTCGACACCGAGACCACCGGGCTCGACCCGGCCGGGGGCGACGAGATCATCCAGATCGGTGCCACCCGCATCGTCAATGGCCGGCTGCTGAAGCACGAATCCTTCGAGCAGCTCATCGACCCGCGCCGTCCTCTCGATCCGGCCTCCATCGCCGTGCATCACATCACGCCGGAGATGCTGGAAGGGCAGCCGACGATCGCGGAAGTGCTGCCGGCTTTCCATCGCTTCGCCCAGGATACCGTGCTCGTGGCGCACAACGCCGCTTTCGACATGCGTTTTCTCCAGCTCAAGGAAGAAAAGCTCGGTATCCGCTTCGATCAGCCCGTGCTCGACACGCTGCTCTTGGCCGCCTTCATTCTGCCGAACCAGGAGCATTCGCTAGAAGCGCTGGCGCGCTATTTCGGGGTGAGAGTCTTCGGCCGGCATACGGCGCTGGGCGATGCACTGGTGACGGCGGAGATCTTTCTCAAGATGATCCCTCTCCTTGCCGAGAAAGGCGTGGTCACCCTGCGCCAGGCGCGGGAGGCGTCGCAGCAGACCTATTACGCGCGCCTGCGTTATTGAGTCGGGGAGGGCGATGAATCCTTCGGCAGGGCGCTTCTACTTTTTCTATTTCATCGGGTTCGCCCTTTTTTGCGCGGCGCTCGCGCTGGGCGAATTTTTCGGCATGTCGGCGCGCGCGATCGGTTTTACCTTTCTCTTCGCCACCATCGCCCTTTATGCCGGCGTGGGGGTACTCGCGCGCACCTCCGACCTGCTCGAATTCTACGTCGCCGGCCGCGGCGTGCCGGGCATCGCCAACGGCATGGCCACCGCCGCCGATTGGGTGAGCGCGGCTTCCTTCATCGGCCTGGCCGGCATCATCTACCATCAGGGCTTCGAGGGGCTGGCCTACGTCACCGGCTGGACTGGCGGCTTCGTGCTGGTGGGGCTCCTGCTCGGTCCCTACCTGCGCAAGTTCGGGCGGTTCACCATCCCCGAGTTCCTCGACGAGCGCTACGGCAGCGCGGTGGCGCTTGCCGGCGTGGCGGCGGTGGTGCTCGCCTCCTTCGTCTATCTGGTGGCGCAGATCTACGGCGTGGGGCTCATCGCCAGCCGTTTCGTCGGGGTGGATTTCGGGCTCGGCGTGCTCATCGGCATGGCCGGCATCCTCGTATGCTCCTTTCTCGGCGGCATGCGCGCGGTGACGTGGACGCAGGTGTCGCAGTATCTGATTCTCATCGTCGCCTACCTCGCGCCGATCCTCGTCCTCTCGGTGGAGCGCTACGGCGTGCCGCTGCCGCATCTGGCGATGGGCGAGATGGTGCAGACGGTGGCGCAGGGCGTGGCCGAACGGCGAGACCGCCCCGACGAGCAGCTCGCCCGTGCGCTCTACCGGGCCCGGGCCGAGCAATATCAGCGCAAGATCGACGCGCTGCCCGCCTCGCTCGCCGAGGAGCGCGAGACACTCGAGCGTGAGCTCGCCCGCTTGCGGCAGGAGGGCGGCGATCCGCGGCGTATCTATCAGCTGGAGCACCAGCGCCAGGCCTTGCCGACGACGCCGGAAGCGGCACGCGCCCATTGGCGGCATCTGCGCGATGCGGCGCTCGCCCAGGCCCGGCCACCGCGCGATTTCAGTCGGGCCTGGCACGGTGCGACGCCCGAGGCGCGCCAGCATGCCCGGATCAACTTCCTCGCCCTGCTCTTCGTGCTGATGTGCGGCACGGCGGCGCTGCCGCACATCCTGATGCGCTACTACACCACGCCCACCGTGTCGGAGGCGCGCAAGTCCACCGCCTGGACGCTCTTCTTCGTGGCGCTCCTCTATCTGGGCGCGCCGATCTACGCCATGTTGGCCAAGATCGAGGTGCTGCAGCACGTCGTGGGCCGCTCTTTCGACGAACTGCCGGCTTGGCTCGTGTCCTGGTATCGCGTCGGCCTCGTTTCCTTCGAAGACATCAACGGCGACGGCAAGCTGCAGCTGGCCGAACTCGCGCTCGATCCCGACGGCATCGTCCTGGCCCTGCCGGAGATGGGCGGCTTGCCCGCCTTCTTCGTCGGGCTCGTGGCCGCCGGCGGTCTGGCGGCGGCGCTCTCCACCGCCGACGGGCTGCTCCTGACCATCTCCAACGCCCTGGGACACGATCTCTACTATCGCCGCTTCGCGCCGCAGGCGAGCACCCAGCGCCGGCTCATCGTCAGCAAGACCTTGCTGTTGCTCGTGGCCGTGATTTCCGCCTGGGTGGCGACGCTGCGCTTCGACAGCATCCTGCTGCTGGTGGGCCTGGCGTTTTCGCTCGCCGCCTCGCTTCTCTTTCCGACGCTGATCCTGGGCATCTTCTGGCGCCAGGCGGCTCCTGCCGGAGCCCTGGCGGCGATGGTGACGGGGCTGGCGGCAAGTCTTGCTTATTACTTCCTTACGCACGAGTCTTTCGGTGGCAGAGCCGACCTGCAGCTCTTCGGCATCCAGCCGGTGGCCTGCGGCATTTTCGGCGTGCTCGTGGGGCTAGCGACGCACGTCGTGGTGAGCCTCGCCGGGCCGGCACCGAGCGCGCGGCAACGTGCCCTGGTGGATTTCCTGCGCCGCCCCTCCTGAACAAGGGGGGTGCTTTTCGGCTAAACTAAATGGTTCGCTTTTTCGCCCCATTCGACGCCCATCCCATGAAAACTTCCGACATCCGCAAAACCTTCCTCGACTTCTTCGCGAGCAAGGGGCACACGATCGTGCCCTCCAGCTCGCTCGTGCCTCAGGGTGACCCGACGCTGCTCTTCACCAACGCTGGCATGAACCAGTTCAAGAACGTTTTTCTCGGTCTGGAGGAGCGTCCCTACAAGCGTGCCACCACGGCGCAGAAATGCGTGCGCGCCGGGGGCAAGCACAACGACCTGGAAAACGTCGGCTATACCGCGCGGCACCACACCTTCTTCGAGATGCTGGGCAATTTCAGCTTCGGTGACTACTTCAAGCGTGAGGCCATCGCCTACGCTTGGGAGCTGCTCACCGAGGTTTTCAAGCTGCCGCCCGAGCGGCTGTGGGTGACGGTGTATGCCGAAGACGACGAAGCCTGGCGCATCTGGGCCGAGGAGATCGGCGTGCCGCGCGAGCGCATCGTCCGCATCGGCGACAACAAGGGGGCGCGCTACGCTTCCGATAATTTCTGGATGATGGGCGACACCGGTCCCTGCGGACCGTGCACCGAAATCTTCTACGATCACGGCCCCGAAGTGCCGGGTGGCCCGCCGGGATCGCCCGACGAGGACGGGGATCGCTACATCGAGATCTGGAACCTCGTGTTCATGCAGTACAACCGCGACGAGCAGGGCGAGATGCATCCCTTGCCCAAGCCCAGCGTCGACACCGGCATGGGGCTGGAGCGCATCGCCGCGGTGCTGCAGGGCGTGCACTCGAACTACGAGATCGACCTCTTCCAGCGGCTCATCACCGCGGCCATGGAACTCACGGGCTGCGCCGACCGCGATCAGCCCAGCCTCAAGGTGCTGGCCGACCACATCCGTGCCGCTTCCTTCCTCATTGCCGACGGGGTCATTCCCGGCAACGAGGGACGAGGCTACGTGCTGCGCCGCATCATCCGCCGCGCCATCCGCCACGGCTGGAAACTCGGCGTGCGCGCGCCTTTCTTCTACCGACTGGTGCCGGCGCTGGTGGCCGAGATGGGCGAGGCTTACCCCGAGCTCGTGGCGCGTCAAGCGGTGATCGAAGCGACGCTGAGGCAGGAGGAGGAACGCTTTTTCGGTACCATCGAGCACGGCATGTCGCTGCTGGAAGCGGTGATCGCGCAGATGCAGGCCAACGGCCAGAGTGAGCTCGACGGCGAAATCGCCTTCAAGCTGCACGACACTTACGGTTTCCCGCTGGATCTGACCGCCGACGTGCTGCGCGAGCGCGGCTTCACCGTAGACGTAGCCGGGTTCGACGCGGCCATGGCGCGGCAAAAGGCCATGGCGCGCGCCGCGGGCAAATTCAAGATGCAGGCGGTGCTCGAATACGAAGGGCCGACGACGCGCTTCGAGGGCTACGAGACCTTGGAAGACGACGGGCAGATCGTGGCGCTCTATTGCAACGGCACGCCGGTCAATGAACTCACCGAGGGCGAGGAGGGCGTGGTGGTGCTCGATCGCACGCCGTTCTACGCCGAATCGGGCGGCCAGGCGGGTGATCGCGGCGAGCTGCGCGCTCCGGACGGGATCTTCTCCGTCGAGGATACGCAGAAGATCCAGGCCGAGGTGTTCGGCCATTACGGCGTGGTGCGTACGGGGCGGCTCACGCTGGGGCAGCGCGTGCGCGCCCAGGTCGATGCCGAGGCTCGCGCCGCCACGGCACGGCACCACTCCGCCACGCACCTCTTGCACAAAGCCTTGCGTGAGGTGCTGGGGACGCACGTCGAGCAGAAAGGCTCGCTCGTCGATGCCGACCGTCTGCGCTTCGATTTTGCGCACCATCAGCCGCTCACTCAGGAAGAGATCGAGCGCATCGAATGGCTCGTCAATCGCGAGGTGCTCGCCAACGTCCCCACGCATGCCGAGGTAATGCCCCTCGAAGCGGCCAAGGCGAGCGGGGCGGTGATGCTCTTCGGCGAGAAATACGGCGAAACGGTGCGGGTGCTCACCATCGGCAGCTCCAAGGAGCTGTGCGGCGGCACGCACGTGGCGCGCACCGGCGACATCGGCCTGGTGAAGATCGTGGCCGAGAGCGCGATCGCCGCCGGCGTGCGCCGCATCGAGGCGGTCGCAGGCGAAGTGGCCCTGCGCTGGGTGCAAGGCGTGGATCGTACGCTGGAGCGGCTCGCCCAGACGCTCAAGGTGGCGCGCGAGGAAGTGCCGTCCCGCGTGGAGGCCTTGCTCGAGCAGACGCGCGAGGCGGCGCGCGAACGCGCGCGGCTCGTGCAGCGGCTCGCCCAGGCCGAGGCGGCAGCGCTTGCCGCCGCCGCGGAGACCGCGGGTGAGGCGAAACTGCTCGTGCGCCGGGTGGAGGCCGACTCGCCCGAGGCGCTGCGCGAACTCGCCGACGCGCTGCGTTCCCGCCTGCCCAAGACCGCGGTGTTGCTCGGGGCCGTAGTCGAAGGCAAGGCCGTGGTGCTCGCCGCGGTGAGCAAGGAGCTCAGCGCCCGCCTCAAGGCCGGTGACTGGGTCAAGGCCGCGGCCGAGGCGATGGGTGCGCGCGGCGGCGGTCGCCCCGAACTCGCCCAAGCCGGCGGCGGCGACCCGGCCAAGCTCGACGAGGCGCTCGGGCAGGGCAAGGCGTGGGCGCTGGAGCGGCTGCAGGGATGATCGCAGAAGCGTCGCCGGTCGGTGGCTACGGCGACGCTTTGCTGTGATCGTTCAAAACGGCAGCTCGATCCCCGGCCACACGCTCGTAAGCGCGCGGCGGAAGTCTTCCTGGATGCGGGCGAGCGCTGCGGGCGTGTCGGCCTCGAAGCGCAGCACCACCACCGGGGTGGTGTTGGAGGCGCGCGCGAGCCCGAATCCGTCGGGGTATTCGACGCGCACGCCGTCGATGGTAATGATCTCGCGCGCACCGGTGAAACCGCGATAGCCTTGCAGCCGTTCGATGAGGGCAAACGGCTCGCCTTCTTTCATTTTGACATTGAGCTCGGGCGTGGCGATGCTGTCGGGCAGCGCCTCGAGCACGGCGCTCGGATCGTCGTGCCGCGAGAGGATCTCCAGCAGGCGCGCGGCGGCATAGAGCCCGTCGTCGAAGCCGTACCAGCGATCCTTGAAGAAGACGTGGCCGCTCATCTCGCCGGCGAGCGGCGCCCCCGTCTCGCGCAGTTTCGCCTTGATGAGGGCGTGCCCAGTCTTCCACATGAGCGGCACGCCGCCGTGTGTCCGAATGACTTCGGCGAGTTTGCGTGAGCATTTGACATCGAAGAGGATCTGGGCGCCGGGATGGCGCGAGAGCACGTCGGCGGCAAAGAGCATCATCTGCCGATCGGGGAAGATGATCTTGCCGTGTTTGGTGACCACGCCCAGCCGGTCTCCGTCGCCGTCGAAGGCGAGCCCCAGCTCGGCGTCGGTGGCGGCGACGCGCTCGACGAGGTCGCGCAGGTTTTCGGGTTTGGATGGATCGGGGTGGTGGTTGGGGAAAGTGCCGTCGACTTCACAAAAGAGCGCATCGACCCGGCAGCCGAGCCGTTCGAGGAGCTCGGGGGCGAAGGCCCCGGCTACGCCGTTGCCGCAGTCGACCGCGACCTTCATGGGGCGGGCGAGTTTGACGTCGGAGGTGATGCGCGTGAAGTAGGCTTCGCGCACGTCGGCCCGGCGCAGTTGCCCAGCGCCGCTTTCCAGGTCGCCTTCGGCCAGACGCCGACGCAGATCCTGGATGAGCGGTCCGTAGAGGGTCTCGCCGGCGAGCACCATCTTGAACCCGTTGTACTGGGGCGGATTGTGGCTGCCGGTGACCGAGACGCAGGAGCGCGTGCCGAGATGCTCGGCGGCGAAATAGGTGACCGGGGTGGGAACGGCGCCGATGTCGATGACGTCCACCCCCGAGGCGAGAATCCCTTCGGCGAGCGCTGCGGCGAGCCGCGGGCCGGACAAGCGCCCGTCGCGCCCGACCACGATCGCCTCCACGCCGCGTCGGCGCGCCTCACTGCCGATGGCTCGGCCGATGGCGCGGGCGACGTCTTCGGTGAGGGTCTCATCGACGATGCCGCGGATGTCGTAGGCTTTGAAGAGGCTGGCGTCGGGAAGCGTCATCGCAGGGGGCTCGCAAAAGGGATCAGTGGTGGTGTTTGGGTAAGGGGCCTTCGAAGCGGAAGCGCCGGCTGCAGTAGGGGCAGACGGCTTCACCCTCGGCCGTGGGGTCAAGGAAGACCCGCGGGTGCAGCAGATTGACCGGCTCACCGGGAAGCGGGCAGTGCAGCGGCAGATCCTCGGCACGCACGGTGAGCTCGCGCTCCGTGCGCACGGTCTCGAGTGGATTGGAGGTACTCATCGGGGTGCTCCTCAGAGATAGGCGAGCCAGTGATCGTACTCGGGCGCGCGGCCGGAGACGATGTCGAAGAAACGCTGCTGGATGCGGGCAGTGATGGGACCGCGCTTGCCTTCGCCGATGACACGGTCGTCGAGTTCGCGGATCGGCGTGATCTCGGCGGCGGTGCCGCTGAAGAAGGCTTCGTCGGCGATGTAGATGTCGTCGCGCGTGAGCCTGCGCGACACGAAGGGGATGCCGAGTTCCTCGGCGATGCGGATCACCGTGTCGCGGGTGATGCCCGTGAGCGCCGCGGCGATCTCGGGCTCGTACAACACTCCGTCCTTGACCACGAAGAGGTTTTCCCCGGCGCCTTCGGCGACGAACCCTTGGGTGTCGAGCAGGAGCGCCTCGTCGTACCCTTGGCTGGTGGCTTCCATGTTGGCGAGGATGGAATTGGCGTAGGTGCTGGAGAGCTTGGCGCGCGGCATGGTCACGTTGACGTGCTGGCGCTGGAAGGAGGCGGTTTTGATGCGGATGCCGCGTTCCAGGCCGTCTTCGCCCAGATAGGCGCCCCAGGGCCAGGCGGCGATGGCCACGTGCACCTTGGCGCCCTTGGGCGAGACCCCCATCTTCTCCGAGCCGTAGAAGGCGATGGGGCGGATGTAGCAGGATTCGAGGTTGTTCGCGCGCACCACCTCTTTCTGCGCTTCCATGAGTTCCTCGAGCGGCCAGGGAATCGGCATCATGTAGATCTTGGCCGAATTGAGGAGCCTTTGGGTGTGCTCGCGCAGGCGAAAGATCGCCGTGCCGCGCTCGGTGGCATAGGCGCGCAAGCCTTCGAACACGGCGAGGCCATAGTGCAGCGAATGGGTGAGCACGTGGGTGGTGGCTTCACGCCAGGGCACGAGCTTGCCGTCGTACCAGATGAAGCCGTCGCGATCGGACATCGACATGGGGTTCTCCTCGGGTGGATGGGCTCGGCGCTTGCGCCGTGTAACGGCAGATTGTAGCGCAAAGCGCCGGCAGGGTAGGGCCCCGTCGCCTAGGGAAAACCCCAGTAAGGGAAACTCACCACAGCTGCCACCAAGGCTTGTCCGGGCCTTTCTTGCCCCCGTGGAAATACGCCGATTGCGGGAAATTCTGGCGCATCACCCGTTCGGCGTCGGCGCGTAGATCCTGCAGGCCGAGCTTGTCGTAGGCCTGGATGAGGATCCACAGCGCGTCTTCCTGCGCGGGAGAATCGGGAAACTCTTCGAGTACCGCCTTGGCCCGGTTGGCGGCGGCGAGATAGGCGCCACGGCGCAGATAGTAGTCGGCCACGTGTACTTCGTAGCGGGCCATGGCGTTGGTGAGATAGACCATGCGCTGGCGCGCGTCGTCGGCGTACTTGCTGTCGGGGAAGCGCTCGACGAGCTCGCGGAACGTCTCGTAGGATTCGCGCATCCCCTTGGGATCACGTTCAGAGAGATCCTGGTTGGAGATCGTCCCGAGCAGGCCGAGATCTTCGTTGAAGGTCGCCAGCCCCTTGAGGTAGTACATGTAATCGACGTTGGGGTGATTCGGGTGCAGCCGGATGAAACGGTCGGCGGCGGCGATCGCCTCTTCGGCTTCACCCGCCTTGTAGTGGGCGTAGGCCGTCTCGATCTGCGCCTGCTGCGCATAACGCCCGAAGGGATAGCGCGCTTCGAGTTTTTCGTAGAGTTCGACGGCCCGTTGATAATTTCCGTCGTTCAGGGCATCCTTGGCTTCGGAATAGAGCTTTTGCGCATTCCAGCCGCGGGTTTCATCCTCTTTTTCGGGGATGAGGCTGCAGCCGGTGAGCGTGAGCGAAAGGGCGAGGAAGAGCGCGGTGAGCGAACGCAGGATCATGGTAGATGACGATCGGGGCATGAGTGACTCGGTGACCGATTATAAGGCGGAATGGGATGGGGACGACGATGACGCGATCACGGTCGAAGAAGAGATGCGCTTCGTGCCGGTCGCGCTCGCGGGCGAGCGGCTCGATCGCGTCGCCGCGGTGCTGTGGCCGGAGCATTCGCGTTCGCGTCTGCAGGCATGGATCGAGGCCGGCTGGCTGACCGTAGACGGAATGCCCGCCGACTCGGTGCGCCGCCGGTTGGCAGGGGGCGAACGCCTGACGTTGAATCTGCCACCTTTCGTGCCCGGAGAAACGCCACGAGCGCAAACGATGCCATTGTCTCTCCTTCATGCCGATGAATCGATTTTCGTCATTGACAAGCCGGCGGGTCTGGTGGTTCATCCCGGAGCGGGAAATCTCGAGGGGACCTTGCTCAACGGACTACTCGCGCTCGATTCCGGCCTGGCCGCGGTGCCGCGCGCCGGTATCGTGCATCGGCTCGACAAGGACACGAGCGGCCTCATGGTGGTGGCCCGCACGCTGGAAGCGCAGACCGCCCTGGTGCGCCAGCTGCAGGCGCGCACCGTACACCGCGAATATTGGGCGGTGGTGGCGGGGCGCCTCGGGCGATCCGGCACGGTGGACGCGCCGATCGGACGGCATCCGCGCGCGCGCACCCGCATGGCGGTCGTGCCACAGGGCAAGCCCGCGGTGACCCATTATCGCCCGCTGGAAGTCTTTGCCGATGCCACGCTCGTCGAGTGCCGCTTGGAAACCGGACGCACGCACCAGATCCGAGTGCATCTGGCTCATCTCGGCTTCCCTCTCTTGGGAGACCCTCTCTACGCCCCACGAGCGGTGGCGGCGCGTTTTTCCCGCCAAGCGCTACATGCCCGCTGCCTCTCGCTCGTGCATCCCGCAAGCGGCGAGCCATGCCATTGGGAATCGCCCCTGCCCGAGGACATGACCCGGCTGCTCGAGACCTTGCGGGGAGAGAAGCGATGATCCGCCTCATCCACTGGCCGGAAGCGCCGCGCAACGTGGTGCTGCGGCTCACCGACCGCGAGGGCGGGGTGAGCCGGCAGCCGTATGCCACGTTCAACCTGGCCACGCACGTGGGGGACGATCCGACGGCGGTGGCGGAGAACCGCCTGCGCCTTGCTCGCCTCCTTCCCGCCATGCCGTTGTGGCTCGACCAGGTGCATGGGACGCGCGTCTTCGATGTCGATCGCGAAGCCAGGGAGGAAATGCCACCACGGGCCGATGCGGCAGTCACCACGAAATCCTGCGTGCCGCTGGCCGTGCTGGTGGCTGATTGCCTGCCGGTGGCCTTTGCCGCTTGCGACGGTACCCGGGTGGCGGTGGCGCATGCCGGCTGGCGCGGGCTCGCCGGCGGGGTGCTGGAAGCGGTGGCGGCGCATTTCCCGCGCCGAAGTTTCGTTGCCTGGATCGGACCGGGAATCGGCGCGGCGCACTACGAGGTAGGGGAGGAGGTGCGTCGAGCTTTTGTCGACCAGACCCCGTCGCTTGCCCGATTTTTCACCCCCGGCCGCGACGTGGCGCACTGGTATGCCGATCTGGCCGGCATCGCCCGGGCGAAGCTGCTCGCCGCGGGGGCGGCCGCGGTCAGGTCGAGTGGTATATGTACTTTTCATGAAAAGGCGTTCTATTCCTACCGCCGGGAAGGAGGGAGTACCGGCCGCTTCGCTTTGTGCCTCTGGCGCACCTCAGGGTAAATGACGCATGCTGCAGTGCATGATTGTCGTCATGAACCTTTCGTGCCACAATGAATTCGATCGAGGAGAAAAAATGACGTCTTTCCCCAACCCCCCCGGCGCCCCGCTACCTCCGGGGCATCCCCTGCAATGGTGGCAGCAATCTTGGCAGCTCATGGCGCGTGACCCGGACAAGCTGCGGCAGTGGCAGCAGCAGTGGCTCGCCCAGCACGCCCAGCTGTGGGATCGGCTGCTGCACCGCCAGCCGGGCGAAGCCGCCGAGCCGGTGGTGCCCCAGGTGCGCAGCGACAAGCGTTTCTCCTCGCCCGCGTGGCAGGAGAGCCCCATTTTCGACTATCTGCGCCAGGCCTACTGGATCAACGCGCAGATGCTCACCCGCTGGGTGGAAGAGAGCGACTTTCCCGACGGCAAGACCAAGGCGCGGGCGCGTTTCCTCGTGCGCCAGATCGTCGATGCGCTCGCCCCGTCGAACTTCGCCGCCACCAATCCGGAATTCATCCGCCAGGCGCTCGAAACGCAGGGCGAGAGCATTCGCCGCGGCATCGCCAACCTCCTCGAAGACCTGCACAAGGGTCGCATCTCGATGACCGACGAGTCCGCCTTCGAGGTCGGGCGCAATCTCGCGGTCACGCCGGGTGCGGTGATCGCCGAAAATCCCCTCATGCAGCTCATCCAATACGCGCCGCTCACGGAGAAAGTGGGCGAGCGTCCGCTCCTCATCGTTCCGCCCAACATCAACAAGTTCTACATCCTCGACCTTCAGCCGGAAAATTCCCTCGTGCGTTTCGCCCTGGAGCAGGGGCACACCGTCTTCCTGATCTCGTGGAAAAATCCCGGCCTCACCGAGGCGCACTACGGCTGGGACGATTACCTGGAACTGGGGCCGCTGCAGGCGCTACAGATCGTGCGCGAGGTCACCGGCGTGTCCGATCCCAACGCGTTGGGGTTTTGCGTCGGCGGTACGATCCTCTCCTGTGCCTTGGCGGTGGCGCGTGCCCGCGGCGAGACGCCCGTGCGCAGTCTCACGCTCATGACGACCCTGCTCGATTTTGCCGAGAGTGGCGAGCTGGGCTGCCTGGTGGACGAAGCGAGTGTCACCGCGCGCGAGGCGGCGATCGGCAAGGGCGGATTGATGCTGGGCTCGGAACTGGCCAATACCTTCTCGGCGCTGCGCGCCAACGACCTCGTCTGGAATTACGTGGTCAACAACTATCTCAAGGGTGAGGCGCCCAAACCCTTCGATCTACTCTACTGGAACAGCGACAGCACCAACCTGCCCGGGCCGTTCGTCACCTACTACCTGCGCAACATGTATCTCGAGAACAATCTGCGCGTACCCAACAAATTGACGATGCTCGGCCAGCCGGTGAGCCTCACCCGCCTCGACATGCCGGCCTACGTGATGGCGGCACGCGAAGACCACATCGTGCCCTGGCGCGGCGCTTATCTCTCGCAACACTTGCTCGGCGGCCCGCGCCGTTTCGTGCTCGGGGCGAGCGGCCACATCGCCGGCGCCATCAACCCGGCAAGCAAGAATCGCCGCAGTTACTGGACCAACGAATCCCTGCCCGAGGAGCCCGAAGCGTGGTTGTCCGCGGCGCAGGAGCAGCCCGGCAGCTGGTGGCGGGACTGGGCACGCTGGCTGGAATCGTACAAGGGCAAGCTCGTGCCGGCACGCACCGCCCTGGGCAACGATCGCTACCGCCCGATCGAGCCGGCCCCGGGCCACTACGTGAAAGAGCCGGCGTTGCCACTCGTGCGCGAACCCGTTGTGTAACCCTGCCGCCGCAAGCGGCGCCATCGAAGAAGAGGAGAAGGGAAATGACGACTCGCATCGCATTGGTCACAGGAGGCATGGGGGGGCTCGGCGAGGCGATCTGCATCAAGCTCGCCCAGCTGGGCTATCGCGTCGTCACCACGCATTCGCTCAACAACAAGAACGCGCCGCAGTGGCTCGCCGACATGAAGGCCAAGGGGTTCGACTTCGCCGCCTATCCGGTGGATGTCGCCGACTTCGACTCCTGCAAGGCGTGCGTCGAGAAAATCGTGCAGGAAGTCGGCCCGGTGGACGTGCTCGTCAATAACGCCGGTATCACCCGCGACATGACCTTGCGCAAGATGACCAAGGCCGACTGGGACGCGGTGCTGCGCACCAACCTCGACAGCGTCTTCAATATGACCAAGCAGGTCATCGACGGCATGGTCGAGCGCAAGTGGGGGCGCATCATCAACATCTCTTCGGTCAACGGCCAGAAAGGCGCCTTCGGTCAAACCAACTATGCCGCGGCCAAGGCCGGGATGCACGGTTTCACCAAGTCGCTGGCGCTCGAAGTGGCGCGCTATGGCGTCACCGTCAATACCGTCTCGCCGGGCTACATCGGTACCAAGATGGTGCTCGCCATTCCGCAAGAGATCCTGGAATCCAAGATCCTGCCGCAGATCCCCATGGGGCGTCTGGGCAAGCCCGAGGAAATCGCCGGGCTGGTGGCCTACATCGCCTCCGAGGAGGCCGCCTACATGACGGGAGCGAACATTGCCATCAATGGCGGACAACATATGTACTGAGGATCGGCGTCTCTCTCATCGGAAGAGGGGCTATGACCCTGGGGTCTGCAGGGACGACGCCTTGTTGGCGCCACCCTGCAGACCTTGCATTTTTCGGCCGCGGGGAACCTCTGCCTTTTGCTACGGTATAATGCTTCATCGCCACCTCCTTGTGGGAAAGATCGGCAATGACCGATGCGCAGCAAATCCGCCTGATCAAGAAGTACCCCAATCGCCGTTTGTACGATACCACCAGTAGCACCTACATTACGATGGGTGACGTGAAGAATCTCGTGCTCTCGCACGAGCCTTTCCGTATCGTCGACGCGAAGACGGGGGAAGATCTCACGCGCAGCGTGCTGCTGCAGATCATCCTAGAGGAAGAGGCCTGCGGCCAGCCCCTTTTTTCTTCGGAGCTGCTCGCGCAGATCATCCGTTTCTACGGTCAGGCATCGCAAAACCTGATGGGGCGCTATCTGGAAAACAGCATCGCGGCCTTCGTCGAGATGCAGAACAAGTTCCAAGAGCAGCTGCGCTCGCTCTACGGCGACAACGCGCCGCTCGGCACCGACTGGATGGCGCAGTTTCTCTCTTTGCAGACGCCAGCGCTACAGTCCATGATGAACGCCTATCTCGAACAATCGCGCCAGCTCCTCACCCAGATGCAGCAACAGGCGGAGCATCAAACGCGCGGTCTGTTCGGCGCCATGTTCCCCACTTTTCGCCCACAATCGGACGCTACGGAACACGATTCAAGTTCGGCGACCAATCCCCATGAACCGTGATTTTTCTGCTCCCCGAGTGGGCATGGTCAGCCTGGGCTGCCCCAAGGCCACTGTCGACAGCGAACGCATCCTCACCCGCCTGCGCGCCGAGGGGTATGCGCTCAGCTCCGACTACGAGGGGGCGGATCTCGTCATCGTCAATACCTGCGGTTTCATCGACGCGGCCGTGGAAGAATCGCTGCAGGCGATCGGTGAAGCGCTGGCGGAGAATGGCAAGGTCATCGTCACCGGCTGCTTGGGCGCCCGGCCGCAGCGCATCCTCGAAGAATTCCCTCAGGTGCTGGCGATCACCGGCCCCCATGCCGACGGCGAAGTGCTCGATCTGGTGCACCGCCATCTGCCCAAGCCGCACGATCCGTTCACCGATCTCGTCCCCCCGCAGGGTCTGCGGCTCACCCCGCCGCACTACGCTTATCTGAAGATCTCCGAGGGCTGCAACCACCGCTGTACGTTCTGCATCATCCCCTCTCTGCGCGGCGATCTCGTCAGTCGTCCCATCCACGAGATCATGGCCGAGGCCGAAGCGCTGGTGGACTCTGGCGTCAAGGAAATCCTCGTCGTGTCGCAGGACACCGCCGCCTACGGGGTCGATCTCAAGTACCGTACGGGTTTCGTCGACGGCCGGCCGGTGCGCCAGCGTCTCACCGAGCTCGCCCGTCTGCTGGGAGAGCTCGGTGTGTGGATCCGGCTGCACTACGTCTATCCCTATCCGAGCGTGGACGAGCTCATCCCGCTCATGGCCGAGGGCAGGATCCTGCCGTATCTCGACGTCCCGTTCCAGCACGCCAGCCCCCGCATCCTCAAGGCGATGCAGCGGCCGGCGGCGACCGAACGCGTGCTCGAGCGCATCCGCCGTTGGCGCGAGATCTGTCCCGACCTGACGATCCGCTCGACCTTCATCACCGGCTTTCCCGGCGAAACCGAGGAAGATTTCGACCTGCTACTGCAATTTCTCGAAGAAGCGCAGCTCGACCGCGTCGGCGCCTTCGCCTATTCCCCCGTCGAGGGCGCAGCAGCCAATGCACTGCCCAATGCCGTACCCGAGGAAGTGCGCGAAGAGCGGCGCGTGCGCCTGCTGCAGTGGCAGGAGGACATCTCCACCCAGCGGCTGGAGCGCTGGATCGGGCGCCGGATCACGGTGCTGGTGGAAGAGGTCGACGAAGAGGGGGCGCTCGCGCGCTCCAGTGCCGATGCGCCCGAGATCGATGGCCTCGTCATCATCCCCAACGGCGAGGACTTGCAGCCGGGCGAATTCGCCGAGGTCCTCGTCACCGACTGCGACGTGCACGACCTCTACGCGGAAGTGCCCTCGCGCTGAATCATTCCGTCTCCCCGTAGTTCAATGGATAGAACGAGCGCCTCCTAAGCGCTAGATCCAGGTTCGATTCCTGGCGGGGGGACTCCCTTTCAAGGTTTTTGTCATGCCAGTGCTCCGTCTCGACGACGCCCATCTCGCGTTTGGTCACGTTCCCCTACTCGACGCCGCGTCCTTTCAGCTCGACGAGGGTGAGCGGGTGGTGCTGATCGGGCGCAACGGTGCGGGCAAATCCAGCCTGCTGCGCGTGCTCGCGGGCGAGCAGCCGCTCGACGACGGGCTCGTGTGGCGACAGCCGGGTCTGCGTCTGGCCTACGTGCCGCAGGAAGCGGACTTCCCGCCGCAGGCCACGGTGGCCGAGGTGCTCACCGAGGGGCTGGGCGAGGCGGCCGGGCTGCTGCGTCGTTTCCAGGAGCTGTCGCGCCTGGTGGCGACTTCACCCGAGCCGACACTCCTGGCTGAACTCGACGCCGTCCAGCATCGGCTGGAGCGGGAAGGCGGCTGGCAATGGCAGCACCGCATCGACGCCGCGCTCGCGGCGCTGGGGCTGGAGGCCGAGGCGCGCATCGCGGCGCTTTCGGGCGGCGGGGTGAAACGCGTGGCGCTTGCCCGCGCCCTGGTGGCCGAGCCGGAAGTGCTGCTGCTCGACGAGCCGACCAACCACCTCGACATCGCCGCGATCGAGCGGCTGGAGCAGATGCTGCTCACCTTTCGCGGCAGTGTCGTGCTGGTGACGCACGACCGGGCTCTGGTCGATCGGGTCGCCACCCGCATCGTCGAACTCGATCGGGGGCGGCTGGCGAGCTTTCCCGGGTCGTTCGCCGAGTACGAACGGCGCAAGGCCGAGCAACTCGCGGCCGAGGCTCAGGAACAGGCGCGTTTCGACAAGTTCCACGCCCAGGAAGAGGCCTGGATCCGCAAAGGGGTGGAGGCGCGGCGTACGCGCAACGAGGGTAGGGTGCGGCGGCTGGAGCGCCTGCGCGAAGAACGCGAGGCGCGCCGCGAGCGGCTGGGGCGGGTGCGTCTGCAGCTCGATGCAGGGGAGCAGAGCGGACGACTGGTGGCCGAACTCGTGGGGGTGACGAAATCCTGGGGCGAGAAGACGGTGGTGCGCGATTTTTCCACCACCATCCTGCGGGGCGATCGCATCGGCCTCATCGGTCCCAATGGCGCGGGCAAGACGACTTTGCTCAAACTCATTCTGGGCGAGATCGAACCCGACGCGGGGCTGGTGCGTCACGGCACGCGCCGCAACGTCGCCTATTTCGATCAGATGCGCGCCCAGCTCGATCCCGAGGCGCGGCTGATCGACGTCGTCAGCCCCGGTTCGGATACGGTGGAGATCGCCGGCCAGCGGCGCCACGTCGTCGGTTACCTCGAAGACTTCCTCTTCTCGCCGCAGCGGGCGCGTTCGCCGGTGAAGACGCTCTCGGGCGGGGAGCGCAACCGGCTGTTGCTCGCGCGCCTCTTCGCCCAGCCGGCCAACCTGCTGGTGCTCGACGAACCGACCAACGACCTCGATCTCGACACGCTGGAACTCCTGGAGGAGCGGCTTCTCGCCTATCCGGGAACCTTGCTGCTGGTGAGCCACGACCGGCGCTTCCTCGACAACGTGGTCACGCAGGTGATCGCCTCGACCGGTGACGGGCGCTGGGAAGAGTGCGTCGGCGGCTACAGCGACTGGCTGCGGCTGAAGGGAGAGGCCGCGTCGGCATCCGCGGCGACGGGTCCGACCAAGGCGCCCGTCAAAGCCAAGATCGCCGCAGCGGAGGAACCCCGGTCTTCCCGGCCGCGGCGGCTGTCGTATCGCGAACGCCAGGAGCTGGAGGCGCTGCCGCAGAGGATCGAAGCCTTGGAAGCGGAGCAGGCGGCGCTCGCCGAGGTGCTCGCCGATCCGAGTCTCTACAGCGAGCGGGCGCAGGAAGTGGCCGGCCTGAAGGCGCGGCTCACGGCGGTGGAGGAAGAGATCGAAACCTTGCTCGAACGCTGGTCGGAGCTGGAAGCGCTCGCCGCGGGCGAGGGGTGAGCGTTCATTCGCCGCCGGAAGGACCGGCCATGTCCGCCGATCCGGCGGCCGAAGCGCCGGCTGCCACCTCGCTGCCCGTTTGAGCAGGCGGCGCGATCTCGCCGGTAGGGGAGAGTAGCCGCGCCATCGCCTCTTCCGGCGCGCCGAGCTGCTTGAGCAGGATCTCGCGATTGACGTGCACCAGTTCCTGGATGGCGTCGAGGTCGGCCGGGATGCGCGGATCGTTCCAGCCGTGGGCGAGGTGGCGCGCAAGCCGCGTGGCGAGCCATACCGTGCGCGTGCGCGGATTCTCCAGGTGGTGGTCGTCGAGCAGCTTTTTCAGGATCTCGGGTAGTTCCAGCGCGTCGATGAGGCCGTTGCGGATCTCGACTTCGGTGGCGTTGAACACCTTGCGCTGCAGCTGCTCGAGCGGAATGGCAGGGTAGGTGCGGCGCAGGCGGATGAGCAGCGACATGAGCCGGGGCGCGTAGAGCCACATCAGGACTTCGGTGATGTCGTGCAACAGCGCCGCGACCACCACTTCCGAGACTTCGATGTCGCGGCGCAGCAGCGCCCATTCACGGGCGAAACGCGCCGCGCGCCGCAGCCGGGCGATGAGCCGCAGCAGCATGGTGAGCTCGTCGGGCAGGTCGGCGAGTTCTTCTTCCACCAGCGCCATGCGGTCGCATTCGGCGTAGAAGGCGCGGATGCCCAGCATGAGGAGGATGCGGTCGATGGTGGTGAGCTCGCGCGTGCGCAGGTCGGGAGGGCGGCGTTTTTGCAGTGTCACCATCAGGCGCAGCGTGAGCAGCGGGTCTTGCAGTACGACCTGAGAGAGGACATGGGCATTGAGCGTTTCCGCGGTGGGGCGCAGTTCCTCGAGGCGGCGCTTGGTATGCCTGAGGATGGGGACCTTGTCGGCGCGCTCGGCGAAGAAGCGGATCCAGGCGGCCGCATCCGGTAGCGGGTGTTCGAGTCGTTCCATCGCCTTTCTCCGGCCGGGAATGCCCCGATTATCCCCAGCGACGGGACCTTTGCCAAGTGACTTCAATCGTCGGGATAATCCGCCCAACAGTTGGGCGTCTCGTAGAGGCGCACCCGGCGCAGCCGCAGCCGCTCGCCGTAGGCGGCCTGAAAGCGAGGCGCGAGGAGCATGAACGCGATGCGAGCGAGGTTTTCGGCGGTGGGAACGGCATCGAGCACGACCGTCCGGTGTCCGGGAATGTGCTCGAGAATCGAACGCACCACGGCGTCGTTGCGATGCACGAGGAAGGCGTGATCCCAGGGATCGACCACCGTCTCGTGCACGAGCGTCTTGAGGGCGGAGAAATCGAGCACCATTCCCTCGTCGCTGCGTCCGGCTTCGGCGATGGTCTCACCGGTGAGCGTGACTTCGAGCGCATAGCGATGGCCGTGTAAATGGCGGCAACGGCTAGCATGATTGGGGATGCGGTGCCCGGCGTCGAATTCGAAGCGGCGGGTGATCTGCATGGGGGGATTCTAGCGGAAAAAAACCGCCGCGGCTTGCGAGGCGCAAGGTCGCGGCGGTTGCCGTGATCCCGTCGATCGCGGCCGAGCCGAGTGGCTCAGTCTTCCACCGTTTCGACTTCTTCGACGGGGGCAGAGGTCTTTCCCTGGTTTTTCAGCCAGGCGCGCGCTTCTTTTTTGAGCTCTTTGAAGCGCTCGGCATCGGTCGCCTTGAGGTATTGTGCGACTTCCCAATCTTCCCGCTTGATCCTGTTCACGTCGATCTGCTCGACGTGGACCAGGCGCAGCAGCGCTTGCACGGGACGGGGAATGTTGCGCCCGCTCTCGTAGCGCGAACCGCCGCTCTGGGTGACGCCGAGCTTGGACCAGAATTGGGATTGGTTGAGGCCGAGTTTCTTGCGCAATTCGCGGATGTCGCCGCCAGTGAGGTTTTTCATCGAGGTTCGCTCCATTACTCGTGGATAGGAGATCATGCATCGCTCATGTCGTGCCTGAGCGAGGCATAATCATATAACGAGGCAACTTGTAAGACAACCATTTTTCGATAGCGAAAACGAATTTTTTGTATCGCTCTTTATCATCGCTGCGAACGTGCCGTAACAGAAGGTTGTGAGGTATTCGTCGCATGGCGTGAACGCTCGATCGTTGATAGAATTCGAAGTTTCAGGTCGTTTCCGAGGGGAAGATGGCGCTCATCGTGCAGAAATACGGCGGAACTTCCGTGGGTTCGCCGGAACGCATCCAAAACGTCGCGCGCCGGGTGGCGAAATATCGCCAGCAAGGGCATCAGGTGGTCGTGGTGGTCTCGGCGATGAGCGGCGAGACCAACCGGCTCGTGGCGCTCACCCAGGCGCTGTCCGAATCGCCCGATCCGCGCGAGGTGGACGTGGTGCTCGCCACCGGCGAGCAGGTGACGATCGGGCTCACCGCGATCGCCCTACAGTCGCTCGGCATCCCGGCCAAGAGCTATACCGGTTGGCAGGTGCCCATCCATACCGATAGCGCCTTCACCAAGGCGCGCATCCTGGAGATCGAGCCGGAGCGGATGCTCGCCGATCTGGCCGAAGGCAAGGTCGTGGTCGTGGCCGGCTTTCAGGGCGTGGATGGCGAAGGCAACGTCACCACGCTCGGGCGCGGCGGCTCCGATACCACCGCCGTGGCGCTCGCGGCGGCGTTGAAGGCCGATGAGTGCCAGATCTACACCGACGTCGATGGGGTCTACACCACCGATCCGCGCATCGTGCCCGAGGCACGGCGGCTCGAGCGCATCACTTTCGAAGAAATGCTCGAGATGGCCAGTCTCGGTTCCAAGGTGCTGCAGATCCGCTCGGTGGAATTCGCCGGAAAATACAAGGTCAAGTTGCGGGTGCTTTCCAGTTTCGAGGAAGAGGGAGAAGGGACGTTGATCACGGTCGAGGAAGAAACGAACATGGAACAGCCGATCATTTCCGGCATCGCCTTTCAGCGCGACGAGGCCAAGGTGACGCTGCTCGGCGTGCCCGACAAGCCGGGGGTTGCCTACCAGATCCTGGGGCCGGTGGCCGATGCTAATATCGACGTCGATATGATCGTGCAAAACGTCGGGTATGACGGCACCACCGACTTCAGCTTCACCGTGGCGAAGAACGATCTCAAGAAAGTGATGGAGATCCTCGAGCGGGTGAAGAATGATCTCGGGGCGCGTCAGGTGATCGGCGACAAGTCGGTGTGCAAAGTGTCGCTAGTGGGGGTCGGGATGCGTTCGCATCCCGGCGTGGCGGCCAAGATGTTCCGCACGCTCGCCGAAGAGGGGATCAACATTCAAATGATCTCGACCTCCGAGATCAAGATTTCGGTGCTGATCGACGAGAAATACCTCGAGCTCGCCGTGCGCGCGTTGCACAAGGCCTTCGGGCTCGATCAGTCCGAGGCGGACATTGCCTGATCCGGCGGGTGCGCTGATCCTTTTTTGACGGACGGTCTTTCCGTCCGGTATAATGCCGGGCCTGCCGTACGCGGCAGGCCATTCCACACGCCCGCAAGCGACGAGGGTCCGTGTTTGTGCACGGTGGGTCGCGGGCGGAGGTTCAACCCTTATCCATTGGAGTCTTCATGAACGTCACGATGCGTCAAATGCTCGAGGCCGGCGTGCACTTCGGGCACCAAACCCGTTTCTGGCATCCCAAAATGGCCCCCTACATCTATGGGGAGCGCAACAAGATCCACATCATCAACCTCGAGAAGACGCTGGCGAAGCTGCGCGAAGCGGTCGAATTCGTACGTCGGCTCTCGGCCAAGGGCGGTACGATCCTCTTCGTCGCCACCAAGCGTCAAGCGCGTGACATCATCGCCGAGGAGGCTCAGCGTTGCGGCATGCCTTTCGTCAACGAGCGCTGGCTCGGCGGCATGCTCACCAATTTCAAGACGGTGCGCCAGTCCATCGCCCGGCTCAAGGAGCTCGAAGCGGCGTTTGCCGACGGTTCGGCGCAGCAGCTGCCCAAGCGTGAAGCGCTGGGTCTGCAGCGCGAGCTCGACAAGCTCGAGCGCAGTCTGGGCGGCATCAAGGAGATGGAACGCTTGCCCGATGCGCTCTTCGTCATCGACGTGGGCCACCACAAGATCGCCGTGGCCGAGGCCAACAAGCTGGGCATTCCGATCGTGGCGGTGGTCGATACCAACCATAGCCCTGACGGGATCGATTACGTGATTCCGGGCAACGACGACTCGGCTCGCGCCGTCCGTCTCTACGCCCGGGCGGTCGCCGATGCCGTGCTCGAGGGCAAGGCCATGGCGCTGCAGGAAGTGGTGGCTGCAGCTTCCGACGAGTTCGTCGAAGTCGAAGGCGCTGAAGGTGAGGTTGCCTCCGAGGAAGGTGAAGCGCCGGCGGCTGAATAAGGCAGAGGCAGTGTGCATGGGGTGGGCGCACGGGGGTGTGCCTGCCCGACAATCTTTCGTGAGGACGCATGATGGCTGAAATTACCGCAAGCATGGTCAAAGAGCTGCGCGAGCGCACCGATGCGCCGATGATGGAGTGCAAGAAAGCGCTCGCGGAGGCCGGCGGCGACATGGCACGCGCCGAAGAGATCCTGCGTGTCAAGCTCGGCAACAAAGCGAGCAAAGCTGCGAGCCGCGTAGCCGCCGAGGGGATCGTCGCGATCTGGGTGTCGCCCGATGCCAAGCTCGCGGCCATGGTCGAAGTCAATTGCGAGACCGACTTCGTGGCGAAAAACGACGAATTCATCGCCTTTGCCAACCGCCTGGCGCAACTGGTGGCCGAGCGCAACCCGGCCGACGTGGCGGCGCTCTCTCAGCTCGAGCTCGATGGCAAGCCGGTCGAGCAGGTGCGCACCGAACTCGTGGGCAAGATCGGCGAGAACATCACCATCCGCCGTTTCGTCCGCATCGAGGCGCAGGGCAAGGTCTACTCCTACGTGCACGGCGGCGCCAAGATCGGCGTGCTCCTCGATCTCGTAGGGGGCGACGAGGCGCTGGGCAAGGACCTGGCCATGCACATCGCTGCCTGCAAGCCCAAGGCCCTTTCGGCCGATCAGGTACCGGCCGAGCTCATCGAAACCGAACGGCGCATCGCGCGGCAGAAGGCGATCGAATCGGGCAAACCCGAGGCGATCCTCGACAAGATCGCCGAGGGCGCAGTGCAGAAGTACCTCAAAGAGGTGACCCTGCTCGGCCAAGGTTTCGTCAAGGACGACAAGGTCAGCGTCGAGGCGCTCCTGAAACAGCGCAACGCCAGGGTCGCGTCCTTCGCGCTCTTCGTCGTGGGCGAAGGCATCGAGAAGAAACAGACCGACTTCGCCGCCGAAGTAGCGGCGCAGGCGGCAGCCGCGGCCAAGTCCTGAAGACGAGGTTTTCCCATGTCTACCCCCGCCTATCGCCGCATCCTGCTCAAGCTCTCGGGCGAGGCCCTGATGGGCGACGACCCTTACGGCATCAACGAGAAGGTCGTCGAACGCATCGTGAGCGAGATTGCCGAAGTCGCCTCTCTGGGAGTGCAGATCGGGATCGTGATCGGAGGGGGCAACATTTTTCGTGGCATCCAAGGGGCGGCGAGCGGCATGGACCGGGCGACCGCCGATTACATCGGCATGCTCGCCACGGTGATGAACGCGATGGCGCTCTCGGACGCCTTCCGCCGGCACGAGGTGGAGTCGCGCGTGCTCTCGGCGCTGCGCATCGAGCAGGTGGTCGAGCCCTATATCCGCGCCCGCGCCATCCGCCATCTCGAAGAAGGCCGCATCGTCATCTTCGCTGCCGGTACGGGTAACCCTTTTTTCACCACCGACACGGCGGCGGCGCTGCGCGGTGCCGAAATCGGGGCGCAGATCGTGTTGAAGGCGACCAAGGTCGACGGCGTCTATACCGCCGATCCGCAAAAGGATCCGAACGCCAAGCGCTATCATCGCATCAGCTTCGATGAGGCGATCGGGCGCAATCTCGCCGTGATGGATGCCACCGCTTTTGCTTTGTGTCGCGACATCAAGCTGCCGATCAACGTGTTTTCGATCTTCAAGCCGGGGGCCTTGCGCCGCGTCGTCATGGGCGAGGACGAGGGCACGCTCGTGCATTCGTAAGGAGTCGAGATGAACGTCGCTGAACTCAAGAAGGACGCCGAGCAGCGCATGGCGAAAGCGATCGAGGTGCTCAAGGTCGATCTCGCCAAGATCCGCACCGGCCGCGCCCACACGGGGCTGCTCGATCACGTCATGGTGGAATACTATGGTTCCATGGTGCCGGTGCCTCAGGTGGCCAACGTCACCCTGATCGATGCGCGTACCATTGGCGTGCAGCCCTGGGAAAAGAACATGCTCTCCAAGATCGAGAAAGCGATCCGCGAGAGTGACCTCGGGCTCAACCCTTCGAACATGGGCGAGATCCTGCGCGTGCCCATGCCGCCACTCACCGAAGAGCGCCGGCGCGAGCTGGGCAAGCTCGTGCGGCACGAAGGGGAACAGGCACGCGTGGCGGTGCGCAACGTGCGCCGCGACGTAAACCATGAAATCAAGGAAGCCCTGAAAAAGAAAACGATCAGCGAGGATGAGGCACGCCGCGCCGAGGACGACATCCAGAAGCTCACCGACCGCTACATCGGCGAGATCGACAAACTCGTCGAGAAAAAAGAGCAGGAACTGCTGCAGATCTGATCCGACCCCCCGTCGCAGCATCCGGCGGGGCTGCGCGAGGTACCGTGGCCGAACTTCCCCTGACATCGACGATGGGCATCCCCGAGGTGCGCCCGATTCCGCGGCACATTGCCATCATCATGGACGGCAACGGCCGCTGGGCCAAGCTGCGCGGTCTGCCTCGTATGGAAGGGCACCGTCAGGGCGTGGAGGCGGTGCGCCGTGTGGTGCGCCATTGTGCCGAGCTGGGCGTGGAGCACCTCACCCTCTTTGCCTTCAGCTCCGAGAACTGGCGCCGTCCGGCGGAAGAGGTGGGGTTCCTCATGGGGCTCTTCCGCATGATGTTGCAGCGTGAAGTGACGCGCATGCATCGCAACGGCGTGCGGCTCACCGTCATCGGGGATCGCAGCCGGTTCGATGCCGAGCTGCAGTCGCTCATCGCCAAGGCCGAGGCGAGAACTGCCGCCAACACCAAAATCTGCCTCAACATCGCCGCCAATTATGGTGGGCGCTGGGACATCGTGCAGGCGATGAACCGGCTCACGCGCGCACATCCCGAGCGCGCAGGCTGCTATACCGAGGCCGACTTGCAGGCGGAGCTCGCCTTGGGTTGGGCACCGGAGCCCGATCTCTTCATCCGTACGGGGGGCGAGCAGCGACTGAGCAATTTCTTGCTGTGGCAGCTCGCTTACACCGAACTCTATTTCACCGATATGCTCTGGCCGGATTTCCGCGAGGAAGCGCTCGACGAGGCCGTTCGCTCCTACCAGCGCCGCGAACGGCGCTTCGGCCGCACGAGCGAGCAGCTCGCTGCCTCTCCATGATCACTACCATCGGGAATGCCTCGCGCCGGCTCTTTACCGCAGCGGTCTTGATCGCCGGCCTGCTCGTTCTGCTTTTTTGGGTGCCGGCCCCCTTGTGGGCGGTGGCCGTCGCCTTCGTCGTCTTCCTCGCGGGCAGGGAATGGGGGCGGCTGGGCGGCTGGGGCGAGGTGGCGGCCTGGGGTGGGGCCTTGGGCTATACGACGGGATACGCTTTCTTGTGGCGCATGAGTGGCGTGAGTCTCGGATCGCCCGTGGTGCCTGTGCTCGAGGCAGTGATGATCGCCGGGGCGGCGTTTTGGCTGAGCCTTGCGCCTTGGACTCTGTTTGCGGGTTGGCGCTGGCACAGGGGCTTTTTGTGGGCTGTGGCGGGGGCGCTGGTGCTGTGGCCAGCGGCGCTCGCGGTCGTCGCTTTGCGCGAATCGTCGGCGCTGCACTTGCTGGTGATGATGGCGCTCGTCTGGGTGGCCGATGCCGCCGCCTATTACGTCGGGCGACGCTGGGGGCGGCACAAGCTTGCCCCCACGATCAGCCCTGGCAAGACGATCGAAGGGGCCTTGGGCGCATTCGTCGCCGTGGGGGCATATGCCGCGATTTTGTATCTACTCGGTCTTGCTCCCGCGGGCACGCCCTTTGGGCGTTTCTGCGTCGTGCTGCTGGCCCTGACGGCGGTGGCGATCGAGGGGGATCTCTTCGAATCGTGGGCGAAGCGCGTCGCCGGCGTGAAGGATTCCGGCGATGTCTTGCCCGGACACGGGGGCGTGCTCGATCGCATCGACAGTCTGACGGCGACGATGCCTTTCCTCGCCCTGTGGTGGCTGGAGCGGCAATGAAGCGGGAACGCTTGGCGATCCTCGGGGCGAGCGGTTCGATCGGGGCGAGTACCTTGGATGTGGTCTCGCGCCACCCGGAGCGATTCGAGGTCGTGGCCCTGACGGCGCAGCGTCGCTGGGAAGTATTGCTCGAAGCCTGCCGCCGTTTTCATCCTCGTTGGGTGGTGCTGGGTGAGGCGGATGCTGCCGGCGCTCTGCGCGAGGCGTTGCGCCGTGAGGGGATGGCAACGGAAGTCCGGGAAGGACCCTCGGCGTTCGCCGAAGTCGCCCGTCATCCCGAAGTGGATACGGTGGTCGCCGCCATCGTTGGCGCAGCAGGTTTGCCGCCTGCTTGGGCCGCTGCCTGCGCGGGTAAGAAGATCTTGCTCGCCAACAAGGAGGCCTTGGTGCTCGCCGGCGGACTCTTCATGGAGGCGGTGGCGAAACACGGGGCGCGGCTGCTGCCGCTCGATTCCGAACACAATGCCATTTTTCAGGCGCTGCCGCCGGACTACGACCGCAATCGACCGGACGATTTCGGTGTGCGGCGCCTCGTCCTCACTGCCTCGGGAGGGCCGTTTCGCGAGCGGCCGCTGGAGACGTTCCCTGACATTACGCCGCAGGAGGCGTGCGCGCATCCCAACTGGTCGATGGGGCGCAAGATCTCGGTCGACTCGGCCACGATGATGAACAAGGGGCTGGAGGTGATCGAGGCGTACTGGCTTTTCGGCCTGCCGCCCTCGCGCATCGAGGTGGTGATCCATCCCCAGAGCGTGGTGCATTCGCTGGTCGAATACCGCGACGGTTCGTTGCTCGCCCAGTTGGGGACGCCCGACATGCGTACGCCGATTGCGCACGCCTTGGGATTTCCCCGGCGACTCGAGGCGGGGGTAAAACCGCTCGATCTGGTGCGCTTGGGGCGACTCGAATTCGCCCGGCCCGATGTGCGGCGTTTCCCTTGCCTGAGGCTCGCCTATGAGGCGTTGCGGGAAGGGGGCTCGGCCCCTGCCGCCCTCAATGCGGCCAACGAGGTGGCGGTGGCTGCGTTCCTGCAGGGGCGTTTGCGGTTCGATCGTATCCCGGCCGTGATCGAGGCCACGCTCGCGCAGCTGCCGCGGCGCGAACTCGATACGCTCGAGGCGGTGCTCGAATTCGATCGGCTGGCGCGCGATCGGGCCGAACGTGTGCTCGGGCGGGAGGGCGCATGAACGTCTTCTCTTACCTCGTGCCCTTCGTGATCGCCTTGGGAGGGCTCATCTTCTTTCATGAGCTGGGGCACTACCTCGTCGCCCGGGCCTGCGGCGTGAAGGTGCTGCGCTTTTCCATCGGTTTCGGGCCGGCGCTGTGGTCACGCCGTTTCGGGCGCGACGGCACCGAGTGGGTGCTCGCCGCCGTCCCCTTGGGCGGCTACGTGAAGATGGTCGATGAGCGGGAAGGCCCGGTGGCGCCCGAGGATCTCGCCCGTGCGTTCAACCGCCAGCCGGTGGGCAAGCGCATGTTGGTCGTAGTCGCGGGACCCTTGGCCAACCTCGCGTTGGCGATCGTTCTCTATGCGGCGCTCTATACGGTGGGCGTGCGCGAACCGCTGGCGCGCATCGACCCGCCGGCCGAGAGCGTTGCTGCGCAGGCGGGTTTGCGACCGGGGGACCGGGTGGTGGCGGTGGATGGGCACTCGGTGGTGAGTCTGCCCCAATTGCGCTGGGAAGTGCTCGCCGCGGCCCTGCGCCGCGAGGCGGTGACGCTGGAGGTGGAGCGCGGCGGCGAGCACCTGACGCTCTCCTTGCCGCTCGCCGGCGTCGTCGTCGATCACGGCAGCGACGACGTCATGGTGCAGCTGGGGCTCAAACCCTGGCGTCCGCCCCTGGAGCCGGTGGTGGGCAGCGTTGCGCCGGGCAGCCCGGCCGAACGCGCCGGCATCGTGGCCGGGATGCGGGTGCGGGCCATCGAGGGTAAGCCGATCACCGATTGGCGGGATCTGGTCGAGATCGTGCGCGCGAACCCCGGCAAGACTTTGCGTTTCACTTTGGAGCAGGGGGGGCAGACACTGGAGCGCGATGTCTTCGCCGAGCCGGTCGACGATGGCCAAGGGGGGACGATCGGGCGTATCGGGGTGGCGGTGCGCCCCGTCTCCGACGAGGAATTCCTCGTGTCCGTGCGCTATCCGCCCCTGCAAGCGGTGGGCATGGCGCTGCGCCAGACCTGGGAAGTGAGCACGATGAGTTTGCGCCTCTTCGGGCGGATGCTCATCGGTGAGGCATCGCTCAAGAACCTCTCCGGTCCGCTCACCATTGCCGACTATGCCGGCCAGACGGCGAAAATGGGCTTGGAGCACTATCTGCGCTTCGTCGCGCTCGTGAGCATCAGCCTCGGCGTGTTGAACCTGCTGCCGGTGCCGATTCTGGATGGGGGCCATTTGCTGTATTATTCGCTCGAAGCCGTGCGCGGCCGGCCGCTCTCCGAGCGGGCGATGGAAATCGGCCAGCAGATCGGCTTGGCGTTATTGATGACGTTGATGGCGATCGCGCTGTTCAACGATGTGTCCCGGATTTGGTCGAGTGTGAGCGGATGAAGAAAAAATTGGCGGCGGTGGTGGCCCTGATCGGAGCATTGCTCGCAGGGTCGGTCCAGGCATTCGAGCCGTTCGTGGTCAAGGACATCCGCGTCGAGGGGATCCAGCGCGTCGAGGCCGGAACCATCTTCAGCTATCTGCCGGTGAAGGTGGGTGAGCGCATCACCCAGGAGCAGGCCGACGAGGCGGTGCGCAAGCTCTTCGAGACGGGATTTTTCAGCGACGTGCGCATCGAAGCCGACGGCAACGTGCTGGTGGTCATCGTCGACGAACGGCCTGCCATCGGCGAGCTGCAGTTCGTCGGCATGAAAGAGTTCGACGTCGATACCATCAAGCAGGCATTGCGCGGCGTCGGTTTGGCCGAATCGCGCATCTTCGACCGCTCCCTGCTGCGACAGGCGGAGCAGGAGCTCAAGCGCCAATACCTCTCGCGCGGCTACTATGCGGTGGATATCCAAACGACCATCACGCCTTTGCCGCGCAACCGGGTGGCCATTCGGTTCGACATCACCGAAGGGGAACCGGCCAAGATCGCCGAGATCAAGATCGTCGGTAACAAGGCCTTTTCCGAAAAAGAGCTCCTGAAAAAATTCCAGTTGACCACCCCGGGGTGGCTCACCTGGTACACCAAGTCCGACCGCTATTCGCGTGAGAAACTGCAGCAGGATCTGGAGGCGCTGCGCTCCTTCTACATGAACCAGGGATACCTCGATTTCGAGATCGAGTCGGCTTCGGTGTCGATCGCGCCGGACAAGCAGAACATCTACATTTCGATCTCGATCAGGGAAGGGGAGCGCTACACGGTCTCGGCGGTGCGCTTCGCCGGCAACCTCATCCTGCCGGAAGAGGAATACCGCAAGCTCGCCCAGCTCAAACCCGGTGACGTCTTTTCGCGCGAGAAACTCAACGCCACCATCAAAGCGGTGACCGACCGCCTCGGCAACGAGGGCTATGCCTTTGCCAACGTCAATGCCGCGCCCGAGATCGATCGTGAGAAGCGTCAGGTGGCCTTCACCATCTTCGTCGATCCGGGTCGGCGCACCTATGTGCATCGCATCAACGTGGGCGGCAATACGCGTACCCGCGACGAAGTGGTACGGCGCGAGATGCGGCAGATGGAAGGCGAGTGGTACGACGCCGAGAAAATCAACAAGTCCAAGCAACGCATCGACCGTCTGGGGTATTTTGACGACGTGCAGGTGGAGACCCAGCCCGTGCCCGGTACCACCGACCAAGTCGACGTCAATTTCACGGTGAAGGAGAAACCCACCGGCAACCTGATGGTCGGGGCGGGCTTTTCGAGCTCCGATAGCGTCGTGCTCTCGGGATCGGTCACCCAGGACAACATCTTCGGCAGTGGCAAGTCGCTGGGTCTGCAGGTCGATACCAGCCGCTCGAAACGCACGGCTTCGCTCTCGTTCACCGATCCGTACTATACGATCGACGGCGTTTCACTTGGCTACGATATTTATTACCGCACGTTCGATCCATCCCAGAGCTACAGCATTTCGCGCTACAAGACCCGTTCCCTCGGCGCGGGGCTGCGTATGGGCTGGCCGATCGGTGAAGATGACAACATCCAGTTCGGCCTTGCTTACGATCTGACCAAGATCGATACCTATTGGGATAGTCCCGATCGCTATAGAAAGTTTTGCGAGGAAGGTGATTACGACTGCAGCGGCGTCTCCTCGTTGATGCTCACCGCCGGGTGGGCGCGCGATACGCGCGACTCGCGCATCTACCCGATGAAAGGGCGCTATCAGCGCGTCTCGGCCGAAGTGGACCTGCCGCCGGGGGACATCGAGATCGTCAAGCTCTCCTACCAGCACCAGTGGTGGATCCCGGTCACCGAGCGTCAGGCGCTGATGCTCAATGGCGACTTCGGTTGGATCGAATCCTACGGCGACAAGGATGTTCCATTCTTCCGCAACTACTACGTGGGTGGTATCGGCTCGGTGCGCGGGTTCGACGCCGGCAGCCTTGGGCGCAAGGACGAGAATGGCGACGCTTACGGCGGCACGCGCAAGATCGTGCTCAACGCCGAGTATTATTTCCCTCTGCCCGGGCTGGGGATGGACAAAACCTTCCGTATGTCGGTCTTCGTCGATTCGGGTTATGTGTGGGATCAGCACGATCCCGTCAAGCTCAACGACATGCGGGTGAGTACGGGTATCGGTTTTTCCTGGTCCTCGCCCTTGGGTCCGTTGAAGTTCAGTTTCGCCGTGCCGGTGCGTAAAGACGTCGGTGGTTCCAATTACAAGGACAAAACGCAGAACTTCCAATTCCAGTTCGGAACCATGTTCTAAACTCGACATCCTTCCCGTAGAAGGCATCGTAGGCATGATGTCACGGGGTGTATTTGTGTAATGCCTGTGAAGACGAGAGAGGTCAGCGTGAAGAGAAAATCCGTGGCGGTATTGGTGGCATTGTCGCTGGGTCTGACGAGTGCGATGGCCTGGGCAGAAGCCAAGATCGGTTTCGTCAATTCGGAGCGCCTCATGCGTGAGGCGCCCCCGGCCGTGGCGGCGCAGAAGCGCTTGGAGAAGGAATTCGAGCCGCGCGATCGGGAGTTGAAACGCATGGCCGATGAGCTGCAGGCGCTGCAGCAGGAACTGGAGCGCAAGGGCGCGTCGATGAACGAGAGCGAACGCAGCCGCAAGGAGCGGGCGTTTGCCGAGATGAGCCGCGATTTCCAGCGCAAGCAGCGTGAATTCCGCGAGGATCTCAACCAGCGGCGCAACGAAGAGCTCGCCCGCGTGCTCGATCAGGCCAACAAGGCGATCAAGAAAGTTGCGGAAGACGGCAAGTACGACCTCGTGCTGCAGGATGCGGTCTACGCGAGTCCGCGCATCGACATCACCGACCAAGTCATCAAAACGCTCGAGTCGGCGGGGCAGTGATGGCTGAACGCACGCTGGGGGCGCTCGCCGAGCGCTTCGGCGTCGAGGTGCGCGGCGATCCCGCGCTCGTGCTGCGTCGTGTGGCCTCGCTGGAGGCGGCGCAGCCCGGGGATCTCACTTTCGTGGCACAGCCGAAGTATCTCGCGCGCTTGCCGCAGTGTCACGCGAGCGCCGTGATCCTCTCGCCCAAATTCGCCGATCGGGCGCCGCCGCATCTGGCCTTGGTGTTCGCTGCCGACCCCTACCTGCTCTACGCCAAGGCGGCGCAGTGGCTGCACCCGGAACCGGAGCCGATCCCAGGGGTGCATCCCAGCGCGGTGGTGCTGGGTGAGGTCGATCCGAGCTGCACCATCGGGCCGAACGCGGTGGTGGAGGCCGGGGCGAGGGTCGGAGCGCATACCGTGATCGGCGCGGGCAGCGTGATCGGCGCGGGCAGCAGTGTCGGATCGGATTGCCGCATCGCCGCCAACGTCACGATCTACCCCGGATGCGTGATCGGCGCCCGCGTGCGTATCCACTCAGGGGCGGTGATCGGCGCCGACGGCTTCGGCTTTGCCTGGGACGGGGAGGAAGAGCGCTGGGTGAAGATCCCGCAGCTCGGCCGGGTGGTGATCGGCGACGACGTGGAGATCGGGGCGAATACCTCGATCGACCGTGGCGCGCTCGAAGACACCGTGATCGAGGAGGGGGTCATCCTCGACAACCAGATCCAGATCGGACACAACTGCCACGTCGGGGCGCACACCGCCATGGCCGGTTGTGTCGGCGTGGGCGGCAGCACCCGCATCGGGCGCCGTTGCCGTCTGGGCGGACAGGTCGGCATCGCCGGGCACGTGGAGATCTGCGACGACGTGACCATCATGGCTGGCTCGGGCGTGATGAAGCCCATTACCAAACCCGGTGTCTACGGCGCTGGCATCCCGTTACAGCCCTACGAGGAGTGGCGGCGCAATTTCGCCCATTTGCGTCATCTCGATGCGATGGCCGAGCGCATTCGCCGCCTCGAGAAGCGTCTGGCCGAACTCGCCGACGAAGACTGATCCCCGCTTTCCCCGATTTTTTGCCGCGAGCCCTGCGACATGATGAACATCGAACAGATCCTGCAGTATCTGCCGCATCGCTATCCCTTCCTCCTGGTCGACCGCGTGCTCGAGATGGAGGTGGGCAAACGCATCCTGGCGTTGAAAAACGTCACCATCAACGAGCCCTTCTTCCCGGGGCATTTCCCGCACGCACCGGTGATGCCGGGCGTGCTGATTCTGGAAGCGCTCGCCCAGGCCGCGGCCGTGCTCTCCTTCGAGACCATGGGCACGCGCCCCAATGCCGATTCCATCGTCTATTTTGCCGGCATCGACGAGGCGCGGTTCCGCCGTCCGGTGGTGCCGGGGGATCAGCTTCTGTTGGAGGTGGAATTGCTGCGCAACGTGCGTGGCATCTCGAAGTATTCGGCCACGGCCCGCGTCGGCGAGGAGATCGCGGCCCAGGCGCAGCTCATGTGCGCCCTGAAAGGCTTGAAATGAGCGCGGTCGAAATCCATCCCAGCGCGATCGTCGCCCCTGGTGCCGAGCTCGCCGAGGGGGTGAAGATCGGCCCCTACTGCGTGATCGGCCCGCACGTGAAGATCGGGGCGCGTACGCGGATCGAGGCGCACTGTGTGCTCGAAGGGCACACCACGCTGGGGGAGGACAACCGGGTCTTTCCTTTTTGCTCGCTGGGGCAGGTGCCGCAGGACATGAAGTACGCGGGGGAACCCACGCGGCTGTCGATCGGGCATCGCAACACCATTCGCGAATACTGCTCCTTCAACGTCGGCACGGTGCAGGGCGGGGGTGAGACGCGCGTGGGCGACGACAACTGGATCATGGCCTACGTGCACGTGGCACACGACTGCGTCGTGGGCAATCACACGATTTTCGCCAACAACGCCACGCTCGCGGGCCACGTCGTGGTGGGGGACTGGGCGATCCTCGGCGGCTTTACCGGCGTGCACCAATTCGTGCGCGTGGGAGCGCACAGCTTCTGCGGGGTGGGCACGGTGCTGCTGCAAGACCTTCCGCCCTACGTGACGGTGGCGGGCAATCCGGCCGCGCCGCACGGTATCAACGCCGAGGGCTTGCGTCGTCGGGGGTTTTCGTCCGAGGCGATCGCCGCCATCCGGCGCGCTTACAAACTGCTCTATCGCAGCGGCTTGACGTTCGCCGAGGCGCGCGAGCGCATCGCCGAATTGGCCGCCGAGCAGCCGGAGTTGCAGCCGCTCGTCGATTTTCTCGCGCAACCGGGCCGTGGCATCGTCCGCTGAGAGGACCTCGGTCGCCCTCGTGGCCGGAGAGGCTTCGGGCGACCTCTTGGGAGGGCTGCTCCTCGAAGGGCTGCGTCCGGCGCTGCCGGAAGCGCGTTTCTGGGGCGTGGGCGGCGAGGCGATGCGTGTCCAAGGGTTCGAGGCGCGCTGGTCGTACGAGCCGCTGGCGGTGCATGGCTTCGTCGACGCGCTCAGGCGCTATCCGCAGCTCGTGCGTTTTCGCCGCGAACTGGCGCGCGCGTTCGAGTCGCCGCCGGTGGATCTCTTCATCGGGATCGACGCACCGGATTTCAACCTGGGGCTGGAGGCGCGGCTCAAACGTGCCGGTATCGGCACGGTGCATTTCGTCAGCCCTTCGATCTGGGCCTGGCGCCGTGGGCGATTGACAACGATCGCCCGCGCCGTCGACCTGATGCTGTGCCTTTTCCCCTTCGAACCGCCGCTCTATGCCGAGACCGGGGTCGAGGCGTGTTTCGTCGGCCATCCGCTCGCCGACCGGCTGCCGCTCGTGCCGGACCAGGGGGAAGCCCGGACCGCGCTGGGAATCGCGCCGCAGGCACCGGTGCTGGCGCTCCTGCCGGGTAGCCGCGAGGGGGAGTTGCGGCACCTCTTGCCCGTCTTCCTCGCCGCCGCGGCCCGCCTGCGCCAAGCCCTGCCGGAGCTGGTCTTGCTTCTGCCCACGGCGAACGCCTTGGGTGATGCCCTCGTGGCCCAGGCCCTGGCCGAGGCGCCCGAGCTCGAGGCCCGTGTGCTGCCGCGGCGGGCGCACGAGGCGATGGCGGCGGCCGACGTCGTGCTGCTCGCCAGTGGCACGGCCGCGCTGGAGGCGGCGCTCCTCAAGCGTCCGATGGTGATCGCCTATCGCATGAATCCCTGGCAATACCGCCTGCTGCGGCGCATGGCCTATCTGCCGTGGGTGGGTTTGCCCAACATCCTGCTGCGCGAGACGGTGGTGCCCGAGCTGCTGCAGGACGAGGCGAATCCCGCCGATCTGGCCGCGGCGGTGTTGCGCTGGTTCGAAGACGCACCAGCGCGCGAGCGGCTCACCGAGCGCTTCACCGAATTGCACCTCATGCTGCGCCAAGACACCGCCCGTCGCGCGCGCGAGGCGATCCTGACGCGGTTCGGGCAGAGATTCGGGGGAAGATAGACGATGGCGGGTTACCTCTGTGGCGTGGACGAGGCGGGGCGCGGGCCGCTCGCCGGGCCGGTGGTGGCCGCGGCGGTGATCCTTCCGCCCGGAGTCTCGCTGCCGGGCTTGAACGATTCGAAGAAACTGAGCCCGAGCCGGCGTGAACGGCTCGCGGCGGAAATTCGCGCCAGCGCACTTGTCTGGGCGATCGCCGAAGCGTCGGCCTCCGAGATCGATGAATGGAACATCCTGCGGGCGACGCTGCGGGCGATGGCGCGCGCCGTGGCGGCATTGCCCCTGGTGCCGGACGAAGTGTTGGTCGACGGCAACCGGGCGCCGACGCTGGAGGTGCCGGTACGCACGATCATCGGCGGTGACGCCCTCGAGCCGGCCATCATGGCGGCCTCGATTCTGGCGAAGACGCACCGCGACGCGCGGCTCGTGGCGCTGGATCGCCGTTATCCCGGGTATGGATTCGCTCGGCACAAAGGGTACGGCACGGCCGCGCATCTGGCGGCGCTCGCATGCCTCGGGCCTTGTCCCGAGCATCGCCGCAGTTTCGCCCCGGTGCGCGCGGCGGCCAACGGAAGCGAACGATGAACGCCTGGCAGGAGATCCGCTCGCGCGACAATCCCCAAGTGCGCGCGATCCGGCGCTGGTTGAACGAGGCGTCCTTTCGCAAGCGCGAGCCGTGGCTCGTGCTCGAAGGCGATCACCTGCTCACCGCGGCGCTGCAGGCCGGCTGGATGCCGGAGGCGGTGTTCGTCGAGGAGGGGCGGGAAGGTCGTTTCGCGCCCGTGCTCGAGTCACTGCCGCCCGCGTGCGCTCGCGTTCGCGTTGCTTCCCCGGTTTTTCGCGCGCTTGCCGCCACCGAGACGCCGGCCGGTATCGTGGCGCGGTTCGCGCGCCGTACGCTGGCGCTCGCGCCGCAGGAGCTCGCCGGGCGCGATCTCGTGCTGCTCGACGGGGTGCAGGAGCCGGGCAACGTCGGCGCGATCCTGCGCACCGCCGCCGCGGCGGGCGTGGGCGCGGTGCTGCTCGGGCCGGGCTGCGCCGATCCTTGGGCGCCCAAAGTACTGCGTGCGGCGATGGGGGCGCACTTCGTGCTGCCCATCGCGACGATCGACGATCCCGAGCCCTGGTTCGCCGCGCGCCGCGGCCGGGTTTTCGCCACGGCGCTCGCCGGGAAGGCTGTGCCGCTCTACGCGCTCGATCTGAAAGCACCGGCGCTGTGGCTCTTCGGTGCAGAAGGCGCCGGCGTGCGCCCCGAGTGGCTCGCCACGGCGGACGCCTGCGTGCGCATTCCCATGCCAGGGGCGATGGAGTCGCTCAACGTCGCCGCGGCGGCGGCGGTGTGTCTGTTCGAGGCGGTGCGGCAGCGGCTTTGCCAAGCCAAGAAAGGAGTCGTCTCATGATATTCGTGATCTCCCCGGCCAAAGCGATGGACTTCGATACGCCTGCTCCCGTGGCGGAGACGACGCTACCCGATTTTCTCGATCGGGCGCAGGGGCTCGTCGAGCGGCTGCGGCGGCTGACGCCGGCCGAGTTGCAGGCGCTCATGGACTTGTCGGACAAGCTCGCGGCCCTGAACGTGGGGCGCTATGCGGCCTGGTCGCCCGAGCATGCGCCCGCAGAGGCGAAAGCGGCGCTCTTCGCCTATGCGGGCGACGTCTATGAGGGGTTGGACGCGGCGAGCCTGCCTGCGGCGGCGATCGCCTGGCTGCAGGAGAATCTGCGCATTCTCTCCGGCCTCTACGGCGTACTGCGGCCGCTCGATCGCATCCTGCCGCACCGGCTGGAGATGGGAACGCGGCTGGAGAATCCGCTCGGGCGCGATCTCTACGCCTATTGGCGGGAGGCGGTGACGGCAAGCCTGCGGCGCTTGCTCGAGGCGCAGGCGGCGGCCGGGCGCGAGCCGGTGTTGGTCAATCTCGCCTCCGAGGAATACTTCAAGGTGGTGGACGTGGCGGCGCTGGACGCACGGGTGGTGAGCCCCGCGTTCGAGGACTGGAAGGGCGGGCGTTTCAAGATCATCAGTTTCTACGCCAAGCGCGCCCGCGGGCTGATGGTGCGCCATGCGGCCTTGAAACGGGCGGAGACGGTGGAAGAACTGCTCGACTTCTCGCTCGAGGGCTATGCCTACGATCCGGCGGTTTCGAGTCCGGATCGGCCGGTGTTTCGGCGCAAGGCGGCTTAGGGAAAAAGTTCGAGCACGGTATCCAACCCCTGCGCCATGCTGATGACGTTGACGTGAGGCAGGATGCGTGGCTTGGGCCGCCAGGCGAGCCGCGTGCCGGCGAGGGCGAGCATGGCGAGGTCGTTGGCCCCGTCGCCGGCGGCGAGGATCTCGCGCCGGGTCGCACCCAGCCGTGCGGCGGCGGTGCGCAGGATGCCGGCCTTGGCGGCGGCGTCGATCACGGGACCGACGAGCCGGCCGGTGAGGAGGTCGTCTTTCGTTTCGAGCACGTTGGCGTGCTGTTCGTCGAAACCGAGCTCGCGCGCGAGTCGCTCGGTGAAGAAGGTGAAGCCGCCGGAGACGAGGACGCAGTAACAGCCGTTGGCTTTGAGCGCCGCCACGAGCCGGGCCGCGCCGGGATTGAGGCGTACCCGTTCGCGGTAGAGTTCTTCCAGCCGCGCCACCGGGATGCCGGCCAAGAGTGCCACGCGCGCGTCGAGCGCTTCGCGGAAATCGAGCTCGCCCTGCATGGCCGCTTCGGTGATACGGGCGACTTCGGGTTTGAGGCCGGCCAGATCGGCGATCTCGTCGATGCACTCGATGGCGATGAGCGTCGAGTCCATATCGGTGACGAAAAGCCGAAAGGATCTCCAGTTCGAGGCGGCGTCCTCGTCGATCCAGGCCCAGTCGGCGCCGATCGCGCAGAGTTCGCGGTCGAGCTCGGCGCGGCGTTCCGGCAGGGCGAGCGAGAGGTAGGTTCCTTGCGGGTGCGCGGCCAGGGAATGCCGCGCCAGCCACTGGTGCGCCGCCGGGGCGGCGAGCAGGCGCAATTGCGGCATCAGCGCCCTCGCTGGGGCAGCACGTCGCGCAGCACTGCATGCGCCGAGCGCAGGATGGCGGCGGTGGTGTCCCAGTCGATGCACGGGTCGGTGATCGAGCAGCCGTATTTGAGTTGCGAGGGTGGCGCAGGGAAGGGTTGGTTGCCCGCTTCGAGGAAACTCTCGAGCATCACGCCGACGATGGAGGTGTTGCCCTCGCGGATCTGGTGCACCACGTCTTTGAGCACCAGCGGTTGGAATTCGGGTTTCTTCCAGGAATTGGCGTGCGAGCAGTCGACGACGAGGTTCACCGGCAGCCCCGCCTTGGCGAGCGCCTGCTCGGCGAGCGAGACCGAGACCGAGTCGTAGTTGGGGCGTCCGCCGCCGCCGCGCAGCACGAGGTGACCGTAGCGGTTTCCCCGGGTGCGCACGATGGCGGTGCGGCCCTCTTCGTCGATGCCGAGAAAGGCGTGGGGGCGCGAGGCCGAGACGATGGCATTGACGGCCACTTCCAGACTGCCATCGGTGGCATTCTTGAATCCGACCGGGGTGGAGAGGCCGGAGGCCATCTCGCGGTGCGTTTGCGATTCGACCGTGCGCGCGCCGATCGCCGTCCACGAGATGAGGTCGCCGTAGTACTGCGGCGCGATGGGGTCGAGCGCTTCGGTGGCCGCCGGCAGGCCCAGCTCATTGACGGCGAGTAGGAATTCGCGGGCGCGTGCCATGCCCACGTCGATGCGAAAACTGTCGTCGAGGAAGGGGTCGTTGATGTAGCCTTTCCAGCCGGTGGCGGTGCGCGGTTTCTCGAAATAGACCCGCATCACCAATACCATGGTCTCGGCCACTTCCCGGGCGAGCGCAGCGAGCCGCTTGGCGTAGTCGAGCCCGGCGACGGGGTCGTGGATGGAGCAGGGGCCGACGACGACGAAAAGCCGCGGATCTCGCCGCTCGAGGATGTCGAGGAGGGCTTGACGTGCCTGCGCCACGGTGGCCGCGGCGCGCTCGCTCAGAGGGTGCTGCGCCTTGATCTCGGCCGGCGAGGGCATGGGATCGAAGCGCTCGATGTTGGTGTTTTCCAGCAGTGGGTTGCTCATGGGTCCGTGCGTCCTGCCAAAAGGGGAATTATACGGTTTCGGTCGCCCGCGGAGCGAGCACGCGGGCGACGAGCTCGCGCACCGCGCGCACGCGCGAGTCTACGTCGGCGGTGGAACGGGTCTGCACCAGCCGGTCGGGTCCGACCATCTTGACACTGCGATCGTGCTGGATGAGCGCGACCACCTTGGCCGGATCGACGGGAGCATCGGGCGAGAATTGCACGCTGAGGCTTTTTTCGCTCGCATCGACCTTGGCCACGCCCCAGGGGGCAAGCGCGATCCGCAGGCGGTGGGTGGCTACCAGCGTGCGCGTCTGCGGCGGCAGCGGCCCGAAACGGTCGACGAGCTCTTCGGTGAGCTCTTGTAGCGCCGCTTCGCTGTCGACGTCGGCGAGCCGTTTGTAGAGCTCGAGCCGCACGCTCACGTCCGGGCAATAGTCGTCGGGCAGCAGCGCCGGGGCGTGCAGGTTGATCTCGGCCACGGTGCGGAAGGGGCGGGTGAGATCGCCCGGCTCCTGTCCGCTCTTGAGCCGGCGCACGGCTTCTTCCAGCATGCGGCTGTAGAGGGAGAACCCCACGCGCTGGATTTCGCCCGATTGCTCTTCTCCGAGGACTTCGCCCGCGCCGCGGATCTCCAAATCGTGCATCGCCAGATAGAAGCCCGAGCCGAGATCTTCGAGCTGGGCGATGGCTTCGAGCCGCTTCTGCGCCTGGGCGCTGGGTTTGACGTGCGGGTCGGTGAGGAGATAGGCGTAGGCTTGATGGTGGCTGCGTCCGACCCGTCCGCGCAGCTGGTGCAGCTGGGCGAGCCCGAAACGGTCGGCGCGGTCGATCAGGATGGTGTTGGCCGTGGGGATGTCGATGCCGGTCTCGATGATGGTGGTGCACAGCAGCAGATTCGCGCGCTGGTGCGTGAAGTCGCGCATGACGCGCTCGAGTTCGCGCTCGGACATCTGTCCGTGGCCGACGACGATGCGCGCCATCGGCAGCAGGCGCTCGAGTTCTTCGCGCACGTTCTCGATCGTACGCACTTCGTTATGCACGAAATAGACCTGCCCGCCGCGCTTGAATTCGCGCAGCACCGCCTCGCGGATCAGACCCTCCGAGCGGGGGGCGACGAAGGTCTTCACCGCCAGGCGCTTCTGGGGGGCGGTGGCGATGACGGAGAAGTCGCGCAGCCCCTCGAGCGCCATGCCCAGCGTGCGCGGGATGGGGGTGGCGGTGAGGGTGAGCACGTCCACTTCCTGACGCAGTTTCTTGAGCGCCTCTTTCTGCCGCACGCCGAAGCGGTGTTCCTCATCGATGATCACCAGCCCCAGGCGGGCGAAGCGCACGTCGGGTTGCAGCAAGCGGTGCGTGCCGATGGCGATGTCGATGCGCCCTTCGGCCAATCCCGCCAGGGCCTCTTTCTGCTCCTTGCTCGAGCGCAGGCGCGAGAGTTCGGCGATGCGCACCGGCCAGTCGGCGAAGCGGTCGGAAAAGGTCTGGAAGTGCTGCTCGGCAAGGAGCGTCGTGGGGGTGAGGATCACCACCTGCTTGCCGCTCGCCACGGCGGCGAAGGCGGCGCGCAGCGCCACCTCGGTCTTGCCGAAGCCCACGTCGCCGCACACGAGCCGATCCATGGGTTTGCTGGAGCGCATGTCGGCGAGCACGGCGTCGATCGCCGCTTGTTGGTCCGGCGTGGTCTCGAAGGGGAATCCGGCGCAAAAAGCCTCGTAGTCGCGTTCGTCGAATCCGAAGGCGATGCCGGGACGAGCGGCGCGCTGGGCGTAGAGCGCGAGCAGCTCGGCGGCGGTGTCCCGCGCCTGCTCGGCGGCCTTGCGTTTGGCCTTTTCCCATTGGCCGGACCCGAGGCGGTGCAGCTCGACGTGCTCGGGGTCGGCGCTGAGATAGCGCGACACGAGGTGCAGCTGGGCCACGGGTACGTAGAGTTTGTCGCCGCCGGCGTATTCGAGCTGGAGGAATTCGCCCTCGTCCGCCCCTAGCGGCATGCGCACGAGCCCCAGGTAGCGGCCGATGCCGTGCTCTTCATGCACCACCGGCGCGCCGGGCGTGAGTTCGGCGAGATCCTTGATCCAGCCCTCGGGCGTGGTGGCTTTGCTCGTCTGGCGTCGGTTGCGGGGCTTGGCGCCGCCGGTGAAGAGTTCTCCTTCGGTATAGACGAGGAGCCGTGCGGCCGGCAGGGAAAACCCGTGCTCGAGGGGCCCGACGGTGAGCGCGAGCGGGGCTTCGCCGGTGAGGAAAGCTTGCCAATGTTCGACGAGCGCCGGCTCCAATCCCGCCTCGCGCAGGCGCTCGAGGAGAGTCTCTCGCCGTCCCGGCGTCTGGACGACCAGGAGCACCCGTTCGCCCGCCGCAGCGGCGGCATGCACCGCTTGCTCCAGCGCCGCAAGGGGCTTGGGGGCGCGCGCGTCGATCGCCGCCGGCGGTGGAGTGCGAGATTCTTCGGACTCGGCCCCGTCGCCGCGCAGCTCGAAGCGAGGCACCGCTTTCAAGGCGGTGTAAAACCCTTCGGCATCGAGAAAGAGGGAAGACGGCGGCAGGATGGGGCGGCTACGATCCCCGCCCAGCAGGCGATGGCGCGCTTCCAGTTCCTGCCAGAAGGACTCGATCGCCGCCGGGCAGTCGCCGTGGAGCAGCCAGCTCGCTTCCGCGCCCACGTAGTCGAAGAGCGTGGCCGTCTCATCGAAAAAGAGGGGAAGGTAGTACTCGATGCCGGCGGGCCATACGCCCTGGCTGACGTCCTTGTAGAGCATGGCGCGGCTCGGGTCGCCTTCGAAGGTCTCGCGGAAACGCCGGCGGAAAGTGGTGCGACCCTCTTCGTCGGTGGGGAATTCGCGGGCTGGCAGCAGCTCCACTTCGGGCACGGGGTAGAGGGTGCGCTGGGAGTCGGGGTCGAAGGTCTTGATGCGCTCGATCTCCTCGTCGAAGAGCTCGATGCGGTAGGGGAGCGACGCGCCCATGGGGAAGAGGTCGACGATGCCGCCGCGCACGGCGAATTCGCCCGGACGCAGCACCTGGGCGACCGGCTCGTAGCCCGCCAGGGCCAGCTGCCGGCGCAACCCTTCGAGTTCGAGCGCCGCACCCTGCCTGAGCGAGAAAGTGTGCGCGGCGATGAAGGCGGGCGGAGGCAGGCGGCCGAGCGCCGTGGCCGCGGCGACGAAGACGAGATCGAGCGTGCCTTGCGTGAGGGCGTAGAGGGTAGCGATGCGCTCGGAGACGAGGTCCTGGTGTGGCGAGAAAGGATCGTAGGGGAGCGTTTCCCAGTCGGGAAAGAGTCGTGCCCGCAGCTTGGGGGCGAAGAAACGCACTTCTTCGGCGAGGCGCTGCGCGTCCAGGGGCGAGGCGGTCACCACCACCAACGGGCGGCGCCGGCTCGCGAGTTCGGCGATGAGGAGGGCATCGGCACTGCCGGCGAGGCGGGGAAAACGGAAGGTCTGACCGGCTTGCGGCCAGCGCAGCCGCTCGAGCACGGGAAGGAGCGTTTGGGTCATTCGGCAGATTGGCGTGATGCAGTCGAGGGAAAAAAGAGGGGAAGGAGCGATTCTACTCCGCCGCGGCTCCGGGGAAACGCTGAATAATTGGCTGTGCGGGCGAATCGCCGCGTTGCGCGGTGCTCGCTCCCTCGCCTATCTACTCGATATGTCTCGGTCGCTGCGCTCCGTGCGCCTTGCGCTTCATCCCGCTCGCTCATTTCTTCAGCGTCTCCCCAAGGGCGCGCGGCAGATGGCGTTCGAACCACTCGCAGGTGAGGGCGATTGCCTCCGGCCACGGCCCTGCGGGCGGCGGCGGGGGCAGGTGTTCCCAGCGTTTCTCGGTACCGATGTGCGGCCATGCGGTGGTGTTCGGTTTGTCGTCGGTGGCGGAAGAAGTCAGGAGCTGGATCGGGACGGTCAGCGCGAGGAGCGGACCTGCGCCCGCCAGATCGATCCGTCCTTCCAGACAGGAGAGGGCGTAAAAAGTTTGGGTTTCGCGCGCCGCGAGCCGGATCAGCACCGCGGCGGCGGTGCGCCAGCCGACGGCGGCCAGAGGCAGGGTGCCGCGAAACGGTTGATGTTCCAGCCATTCGAGCACGATGGCAGCGCGCTCGCCGAGGTCGGTGACGTGCCAAGCGAGCTCTTCGGCGTTGGCGCATTCCTCGGGGGTGAGCAGGCAGGCGGTCAGGGTGCCGAAGCCCCGTGCGGTGAGGGCTTGGGAAAGCGCCTGGTCCCGGGCTGCATCGTCTCCGGTCTCGAGGATGAGGACGAAGGCGCGCGTGGAGTCGGGGAGCGCGAACGAGACGTCGATCCACGAGCGTTCGCCAACCTTGAGCCGCAGCGCCTGGACGCAGAATGCCCACCGGGCACGTCCTTCCTGGGTCACGACGCCCGCGGCGGGGGATAGCCCTTGGGGGGCGCCGGGTACGCCTTCGGCAAAACCGGAGGGTGCGGTCATGTCGAGCTCCTTCAGGCACCGAGGACGATCGGTATGCGCCGGTTGCCGAAGTGCCCGGGAGCGCGGGCAAAGCGCCCCTCGATCTCCCGTCCGCAGGTGGGACAGTGCCCTTCGGGCGTGAGCGCATAGCGGGTGATGACGTAGCCGTCGCGCTCGATCAGCCGGGTACCGCAGTCGGGGCAATAGGTCGTCGAACCCTCCCGATCGCGGACGTTGCCGGTATAGACGTAGGCGAGCCCCTCTTCGCGGGCGATGGCCCGCGCCCGCACCAGGGTCTGCGGTGGGGTGGGCGGACGATCGAGCATCTTGAAAGCAGGGAAGAATGCGGTGAAGTGCAGCGGAACGGTGGTTTTGAGCTCGTCGCGCACCCAGCGCGACAAGGCCCGGATCTCGCTTTCGCTGTCGTTGAGACCGGGGATGAGGAGCGTGGTGATCTCGACCCAGACGTTGGTGTGGTGCACGAGGTAACGCAAGGTATCGAGCACTGGCTGGAGTTTGCCGCCGCAGTAGCGGAAATAGAATTCCTCGGTAAACCCTTTGAGATCGACGTTGGCTGCGTCCATCACGGCGAAGAATTCCTCCCGGGCGCCGGGTTCGATGTAGCCGTTAGTCACGGCCACCGTATAGAGTTGGTGCTTGCGGGCGAGTTCGGCACAGTCGATCGCGTATTCGGCAAAGATGATCGGATCGTTGTAGGTGAAGGCGAGTCCCTGGGCGCCGTAGGCAAGCGCCGCTTCCACGATGGCCTCGGGCGTGCCGGAATCGTCGAGCGTGGCGTCGAGCTCCTTGGCCGCCGAAATCGACCAATTCTGGCAGTATTTGCAGGCGAGGTTACAGCCGGCCGTGCCGAAGGAGAGTACCGCAGTGCCGGGGTAGAAGTGATTGAGCGGTTTCTTCTCGATGGGGTCGATGCAGAAACCGCTCGATCGGCCGTAGGTGGTGAGCACCATCTGGCCACCGAGGTTGGCGCGCACGAGGCAAGCGCCATGCTGCCCCTCGCGCAGTTTGCAGCGACGCGGGCACAGGATGCATTCGAGGCGCCCGTCGGGCAGGCGCCGGTAGTAGCGGGCAGGGGCGTTCATCGTACGGCTCCGGCGGGCAGGGGTTCTTTCCATTTGGCCACCGTGTAGCGCGCGGCCATGAGGTTGCGCGCGGGGCGGCGCGGGTCGAGTCCCGCCTTGAGCTTGAGGGCGGCGAGGAAGTGATGCGGATCGGGGATCTCTTCCCACACCTGGGGCAGGAAGGTGGCGGCGTTGCAGCCGGAGAAGATCATTAGGCCGTCGATGCCGGGGCGAAGTTGCGCCAGCAGCGCTTCCTCGTCGCGGAATTCGAGGAATTCGAGCGGCGAGAGCAGCGACACCTCGATGCGGATGAGGGGCAGCTCGTCGGGCGTGACGGGTGGAAAGCGAGGATCGCGTGTGGCGACGGCGATCGCATTCTCGGCGACGTCCTGGCGCAGCGGTCGCTGGGCGCGCACCGAGCCGATGCAGCCGCGCAGTTCCCCTTCTTCGGTGAGCGTGACGAAGGTGGCACCGGGCTCGTCGAGCCGCGGATCTTCCGGCCGGGGCAGGCGGCGACCGGTGAGATGCTCGGTGATGGCGGCGCGGGCATGGGCGAGCAACACCTGCCCGAGTCGCTCGTCGACCTCAATGGATGGCTTCGGCTCCATGGCGAACCTCCTCGGTGAAGGCGATGCTGGTGTAGCCGACGACCCGGTCACGGTCGCCAAAAGTGTCGCCGCTGTTGCAATAGGCAATGAAATGGGGTTGGAGCTGGCGACGCCGGGCGGCGAGGAGCAAGCCGTCGATGGCGATCGCCCCACAGGCATCGTCCGGTGTGATCGTCGCGTCGCCCTGCAGGATGCGCTCGATCGTGGCCTGGTCGAGGGCGCGGGCTTCGTCGTAGGGGTGGTAGTGCGAGAGGTCGGAGCTCACGAGGATGAGCGTCTCGGGCCCGTCCCAAAGCGTCTCCATCACGCGAGCGACATTGACCGGGTCGGTCCAGCCGACGACGAAGGGAACCAGGGTGAAACTCGGTAAAATGCTCTGCAGGAAGGGGAGCTGCACTTCCAGGCTGTGCTCGAGCTCGTGGGCCCGGTCCGAGACTTCCACCTGGGGCAATTTCAAGGCTTCGTTCCATGCGTCCATGTCGACGGGGACGTCGCCGAGCGGTGTGCGAAAGGCGCTTGCCTGCGGTAGCGCCAATCCGAGCAGGGGAACGCGGTGCGCCGGGCCGAAGAGCACGACGCGCCGGATGCGCGATGCAAAAGGGGTGAGTTGGTTGTAGCCGCCGGCGGCGATGATTCCCGAATAATCGTAGCCCGCGTGCGGCACGATCAGGGCCTTTGGCGCCGTCGGCAGCGAGGCCGGCGCGGCCCGGGCGAAACTCGCGGCGAGATGGGCCTGCAGACTACGCGCCGAAGCGGGGTAGAAGAGCCCGCTCACGGCGGGGGGGCGAATGGTTCGTGCAGCCATGATGTTGGTCCTGCGTGGTACGGCCAAGGAACGAAGGTGGTTCGGGCGAGCGAATTCGTTACCAACTCATTATAGTTCGCGCGGCAACGGGGGTCGGAAAAAGTGCAAAAGGAAGGATCATGAGCGTGACGGCCATCGTGCCGGCGGCCGGGGTGGGGCGGCGCAGCGGTTTGGCTTTGCCCAAACAATACGCCGATCTCGCGGGACGGCCGCTGCTGTGGCATACGCTCGCGCGGCTGGTCGAACCCGCATGGATCGACCGCGTGCTCGTGGCGCTGGCCGTCGACGACACCCACTGGCGCTGCTACGATTGGTCGGGGCTGGGTCCCAAGGTCGAGCCGCTCTTCTGCGGTGGCCCCACGCGCAGCGCGACCGTGGGCAATGCCTTGCGCGTGCTCTCCGCCCGCGGGGCGAGGCCCGACGACTGGGTCATGGTGCATGATGCGGCGCGCCCCTGCCTGCGCGGGGAATACCTGACGCAATTGGCCGAAGTGCTGGGGCACGACGAGGTGGGCGGTCTCCTAGCGGTGCCGGTCGCCGACACCGTCAAGCGCGCCGATGCCCGCGGCCGTGTCGCCGCGACCGTGCCGCGAGAGGGGCTGTGGCTCGCCCAGACGCCGCAGATGTTTCGTTTCGCCGTAGTGCGCACGGCGCTCGAACGCCATCCCGATGTGACGGACGAGGCGAGCGCCGTGGAGGCGATGGGTTTGGCGCCGAAACTGGTGGAGGGCGATCCGATGAACCTGAAGGTGACGCGGCCGGGCGATCTGGCTCTCGCCGCGGCGATCCTGAGGCTGCAGGAGGAAGCATGATCCGGGTGGGGTTGGGGTTCGACGTGCACGCCTTGGTGCCGGGAAGGCGCTGCGTGATCGGCGGGGTCGAGATCGCCCATGCCGAGGGCTTGCTCGGGCATTCGGACGCCGACGTGCTGCTACACGCAGTCACCGACGCAGTGCTGGGCGCGGCGGGCTTGGGCGACATCGGTTCGTGGTTTCCCGACAGCGATGCGCGCCATGCCGGCGCCGACAGCCGGGAGCTGCTCGCGCAGGCTTGGGCGGCGGTGCGGGCGGCGGGATGGCGTCTGGGGAACCTCGACGCCGTGGTGATCTGCCGTCGGCCGCGCATCGCTCCTTACGTGCCGCAGATGAAGGCGACGATCGCCGGCTTGCTCGACGCCCCGCCGGCCGCGATCCAGGTGAAGGGCAAGACCACCGAGGGGCTCGGTTTCACCGGCCGCGGCGAAGGGGTGGCGGCACAGGTGGTGGTTCTGCTCGAAGGCGAGGGGGCCCGTGTCTGACAACGTACGGCTTTTCTATGCACTGTGGCCTCCGCGAACCTGGGCACAGGCGTGGTATGAGGCGACGCGCCGGTGGGCGCGAGGGCGAACGCGCGTGAAAGTCGTCCCGCCCGAACGGCTGCATCTGACGCTCGTTTTTCTCGGGGAGGTGCCGCGTGAGCGCCTGGGTGCCTTTCTCGCTCTGGGCGCGGCGATGGGTCCTGTGCCGGACGAACCGCTCGTGCTTGAGCGTTTCGAGTGTTGGGCGAAACCCAGGGTAGCGTGCTTGAGCGGCCCGCCGCCGCAAGGCGCATGGTCGCGTTTCGTCGAACGTCTGGCCCGGGAATCGCGGGCTTTGGGCGCAAAGGTGGAGCATCGACCGTTTCGCCCGCACGTGACGCTCGCGCGAAAAGTAAGCCCCGAGGCGTTCGACGCTCCAGGGCTTGGCGTGGGCTTGCCGATCCATTGGTCCGCCGCCGGTTTCCGTCTGATCCGCTCCGAATCGGGACCGAAGGGGTTGCGCTACCTGACGGCGGGCGAATTTTCCTGAACCGGCTCGATGCGGCTTACGCGGGTGGCAGCAGCGCCTCGGCCGCCTTCTCGGCGATGGTCTTGTCGTCGGCCTTGGTGTAGTCTTTCTCCACGTCGCGCACCAGGATCTTGCGCGTGGGCTCGTCGAGGTGCTCCTTGACGAGCGCCAGGAAGTTGGCCGGGCCCATCAGCACGAGCTGCTCGAGCGCATGCTCGACGCGGGCTTCACGCAAACGGCGCGCCACTTCGATGGCGAATCGTTCGGCTTCGTACTTTTTGGGCGGCACGGGCGGCTCGCCGGTATGCGGCGCCTTGTCACCACCCGTGCCCGGGAACGGCAGGTTGTCAGTGATCAGTTCGCGGTTGGGCAGACGGCTTTCCGGATGTTCGCGGGTCTCGACCAGTCGCACGCCGGACTTGAAACCGAGGAATTCGTAGAACTTGGCCACGCTCGCATTGGCGACCAATACCCAAGTTTTTTTCATGATTCGACTCCTTTCAATGATGAATGGGTATAAACGCCATTTTCACTGCTCAGATTAGGCGTTTTTACGGGAAAAGTCCACCCCTTCCGGTGAACGCAGAGCAAACGCAAAAAAATCAAAAGGAATAAAATCGTCCTCGCCCCGGAACTCTGCCCTGCCTGGCGGCGTCGATTTGACGTAATGAGGCGGCGATTCTATCGTGAAGGACGGCTCGCATGACCTACTGCGCGGCCGCTCGAGACGGTTCTTCGAGCCGCCCGTGAAGAGAATCCGGCCGGGACGATAGGGGAGAATCGATGGCGATCAGGGTGCTGCTCAACCTGCTCGGCGGCGTGGCGCTGCTGCTGTGGGGTCTGCACATGGTGCAGAGCGGCCTGTTGCGCGCCTTCGGTGCGCGGCTCAAGCGTTGGCTCGCGCGGGTGCTGCGCCATCGCGCCAAGGCCTTCCTCGCCGGGCTCGTCGTGACCGCCATCTTGCAAAGCAGTACGGCCACCGCCCTCATGATCTCGTCTTTTTCGGCGGTGAATCTCGTCGAGCTGACCCCCGCCTTGGCGGTGATGCTTGGCGCCAACGTGGGCACCACGCTGGTCGTGCAGCTGCTCTCTTTCGACACGTCCCTGCTCTCGCCCGTATTGCTCTTCGTGGGGCTGATCGCCTTTCGCCGGGGGGCGCAGACGGTGACGCGTGATCTCGGCCGGGTGGCGATCGGCCTGGGGCTCATGCTGCTTGCCCTGCACCTCATGCTGGAGTCCCTCGCCCCCGTGGAGCATGCGGTCCTGGTGCATGAACTGCTGGCCGCCCTGGGGGATGAGCCACTGCTCATGCTCCTCATCGGGGCGGCCCTCACCTGGGCGGCGCATTCCAGTGTGGCGATCGTGCTCTTCGCCTCTTCGCTCGCCGGCACCGGCGCGCTCGATACCGTACCGGCGCTCGTTCTGGTGCTGGGGGCAAACCTGGGTAGCGCGATCAATCCGCTGCTCGAGAGCCATGGCGGCAATCCGGCGCACCTTCGCCTGCCCTTTGCCAATCTGCTCATCCGGTTCATCGGCTGCCTCGTCTTTCTGCCGCTGCTCGATCCGGCCGCGCGCCTGCTCTCGGGCTTCGAGGCAAATCCTTTGCGCCAGGTGGCGGATTTTCATACGCTGTTCAATTTGCTGTTGGCCGTGGCGTTCTTCCCCGCGCTAGACTTGCTTGCCCGTCTGCTCGAGCGCCTCTTGCCCGATACACGAGGTGGGCAGGATCCCGCTGTGCCCGTCCATCTGGATGAGCGGGCGCTGGACGTTCCGGCGGTGGCGCTCGCGTGCGCCGCGCGCGAGACGCTGCGTCTGGGTGAGCTGGTCGAGACGATGCTGCGTCAGGGGATGCAGGCGGTGTTCGCCAATGATCGCAAGCTCGCCTCGGAGGTGTCGCGGATGGACAACGCCGTCGACCGCCTGCACGAGGCGATCAAGCTCTATCTGGTACGCCTCATCCGTGCGAGCGACGACGAGGCAGTGCATCGGCGGGCGATGGAACTCATGGCGCTCGCGCTCAACCTCGAACACATCGGCGACATCATCGACAAGAACCTGATGGAGTTGGCGACGAAGAAGATCAAGCGCCATCTCGAATTCTCGGACGAAGGCCGGCATGAGCTGGAAGAATTCCATCGTCTGGTCAGCGACAATCTGCAGCTGGCGCTCAGCGCTTGCCTCACGCGCGACCATGAGCTCGCCCGGATGCTGCGCGAGGAGAAGTCGCGCATCCGCGAGCTGGAACTGGCTGCCGTGCGCAGTCACCTCGCCCGCCTGCAGGAAGGCAGGGCGGAGAGCATCGAGACGAGCTCACTGCACCTGGACCTGCTGCGCGATCTCAAACGCATCCATTCGCACGTCTGCGCCGCGGTCTATCCGCTGCTGCGCGCTGATGGAGGAGCTGAACGCGACGGCGACGAAACCGTTTCGGTTGAAACGATCGAAGGGGAGGAAGGGCCGTGAGCGCTCATCGGGAGCGTGCAGGCTCCATGCCGTAGACCTCACACAGGGCGGCGAAAAGAGTCGGATCCCAGACGGCGAGCGCCTCCGGTTCGGCGAAGAAGGTCTCCGTCGCCACGGGAAAGAATTCTTCCGGCCCTTCTTCGGCATAGGGGTCGAGCGGCGGGGACTTCCCGGCATCGAGCTCGTCTTGCAGCCGCTGCAGCGCGGTTGCCATCACGCGTTCCCAGCGGGCGCGCGGCAGGGAGGGCGGCAGGAGCGGGACGCCGTCGAGCGCCCCGTCGGCGAGGTCCAGTCGGTGGGCGAATTCGTGCAGTACCACCTGCATCCCTTCCTCCTCGTCCGTGCCCCAACTCACGATGACCGGGCCGCCCTCCCAGGTTTCGCCGTAGAGTTCGTCGTCGAATTCATGCACCAGCCCGATCTCGTCGGCAAAGCGGCGGCGCACGCGAAAGGGTTCGGGGTAGACGATGACCCCGACGAAGTCGTCGTAAATGCCCAAGCCCGTGCGGTGTGCCACCAGCGCCGCCTGCCAGGCGATATTGCCGGCGAGCAGGTCGGTGATGGGCAGCCCGTGCGCCCCATAGAAGGTCTTGGTGGCGAGAAAACGGGCGGCGAGGCGGCGCACCCGCTCGCGCGCCGTCGGCGGGATGTTGTGCAAAAAAGGGAGGGTACTCTCGACTGCTTTCCAGAAAGTCTCGTCCGGTTCGGCATGTTCCCTCCGGGAACGCCAGAGGCGGCGCAAGGCATCGATCCAGGCAGGCATGGCTAAACCCTTTCGTGCCGGCGCTGCGGCAAGCGCGGCCGCGCCGTGGCAAGCAGGATTCCGGCGAGGATGGCGACGATGCCCACGGCGTGATACCACGCCGGCCGCTCGCCGAGAAAAACGAAGGCAAAGAGCGGCGTGAGCGCCGGCATCAGGTGCAGGAACAAGCTGCCGATGCTGGGGCCGACCACCGCCACGCCGGCGTTGTAGCACACCATACCGAGGAAGCCCGGGAAGATGCCGACGTAGAGGATGGCGAGCAACGACTCGGCGCGCCAGCGTAGCGGCGGACCATCGCGCCATTCCCACAGGCCGAAGGGCAGCAGCACGAGGATGCCCACGGCGATGAACACCGCCAGCTGTGCCATGGGATCGATGCCGGCCGGCCGGCGGTGCAGCGCCACGGTATAAACGCCCCATACCGCCACGGCCCCCAACATCCACAGGTCACCACGGTTGAACGACAACGAAGCGAGCACTTGCCAGCGCCCCTGGGCGACGATGGTGAGCACCCCAACGAGCGATACCGCCACGCCCAGTGCCTGCCGGCGCGTGAGGCGGTGTCCGAGCACGGCGGCGGCGAGCAGCATCGTTGCCACCGGCGTGAAGGAATTGAGCATCGCCGCGTTGGTGGCGCTCGTGTGCCGTAGCGCCAGGTAGGCGAATGTGTTATAACATCCCACCCCCAACACCCCAAGCAGCGCCAGGATCGCCCAATGACGGAGCACCGCCGCCCATTGCCGTCGCAGCGGCGGCAGCGCCCATGGCAGGGTCAGGAGGAAGGCGACGATCCAGCGTCCCAGCGCGAGCGTCACCGGGGGAACCTCGTCGCGGATCGCTCGTCCGACGATCATGTTGCTCGACCAGAAGGCTACGGCCAAGGTGAGCAAGAGATAGGGGTGGGAAGCGGCGAAAGAGGGCGCGTGGCGCTCGCGCATCGAGGACTCCCGTCTCACGGATCGAAGGATAGTTTCGCACGAAACCATGGTCGCCACTCAACTGACACTTGCCGCCAAGGCACCCGATCTCGCGCTTGCCGCTCTCACCGAGGGGTTGTCCATCGAACAGGCCGAGGCGGTGCGCGAGGCCCATGAGTTCGCCCGGAGCGTGTTCGCCGATCTGTGCCTCGCTACCGGAGAGCCGGTGTTCGACCATGCGGTGGCGGTGGCGCTCATCGCCGCCGAACTGCGGCTCGACCCGGCCTCGCGCATCGCCGGCCTGCTCTATGCCGTGCCGGTGCGGGCGCCGGAGCATTTCGAATGGGTCACGTCGCGCTTCGATGCCGACGTGCCGCGGTTGCTGCGCGGCCTGCAGCGCCTCGAAGGTTTGCGCCTGCCTGTGGGGGCGGACGATGCGGTCCAAACCGAGACGCTGCGCAAGATGCTGCTCGCGCTGGTCGAGGACATTCGCGTGGTGCTGCTGCGGCTGGCCTCGCGCCTGCAGACCCTGCGCTGGTTCGCCAGCGAGGGCGAAGAGACCCCGGCGCGAGTCGACTACGCCCGCGAGAGCCTGGCGCTCTATGCGCCGCTGGCGAACCGCCTCGGCGTGGGGCAGATCAAGTGGGAGATCGAGGACCTCTCTTTTCGCTTCCTCGAACCCGAGACCTACAAGCGCATCGCCCGCCTGCTCGACGAACGCCGGCTCGAGCGTGAGGCGTTCGTCGCCCGTGTGGTGCAGCGACTCTCGGCCGAAGTGGCGGCGCTCGGCATCGCCGGTGCCGAAGTCTATGGTCGGGCCAAGCACATCTACAGTATCTGGAACAAGATGCGCAAGAAAGGACTCGATTTCTCGCAGGTCTATGACGTGCGCGCGGTTCGGGTGCTGGTGCCGGCGGTGGCCGACTGCTATGCGGTTTTGAGCCGCGTGCATGAACTGTGGCCGCCCATTGCTGGGGAGTTCGATGACTACATCGCCCGTCCCAAACCCAATGGTTATCGGTCGCTGCACACCGCCGTGCGTGCCGAAGACGGCCGGCCGCTCGAAGTCCAGGTGCGCACCTTCGAGATGCACCGCCATGCCGAATTCGGCGTGGCGGCGCACTGGCGCTACAAGGAAGGGGCAGCCAAGTCCTCGCCCTACGACCAGAAGATCGCTCTTCTACGTTCGCTGCTTGCCTGGCGCGATGAGGTGGTCGACAGCAGCGAATGGGCCGATCGCGTGCGCCACGCGGTGCAGGACGATACCATTTTCGTGCTCACCCCAACAGGGCGCGTCGTCGATCTCCCGCAGGGGGCCACGCCGGTCGACTTCGCCTACCGCATCCACACCGACGTCGGTCATCGCTGCCGCGGCGCGCGCGTCGACGGCCAGCTCGTTCCGCTCGACACCCCTCTGCGTTCGGGGCAGACGGTGGAAGTGATCACCGCCAAGGAAGGCGGTCCGTCGCGCGACTGGCTCAATCCGGCGCTGGGCTACGTCAAAACGAAAACGGCGCGTGCCAAGATTCGTGCCTGGTTCGCCCAGCAACAGGAGGCGGAGCTCCTTGCCCGCGGGCGCTCGCTGGTGGAGCGGGAACTGCAGCGCGAGGGGCATAGCCGCACCAATCTGGAAAAACTCGCCGAGCGGCTCGGATTCAAGTCACCCGAGGCGCTTTACCGTGCCGCCGCCCGCGGCGAGGTCGGGCCGCGGGCTATCGTACAGGCGCTACAGCCGGCCGTGAGCGAAACCCGACCCGAGGAGCCGCTCACGGTGCCGCTGCAGGCGCCGTCGGCGCGCGCTGGCGGAGCGATCCTCGTTGGAGGGCAAAGCGGTCTCCTGACCGCCTTGGCACGCTGCTGTCACCCCATGCCGCCCGATGAGATCGTGGGCTTCGTCACGCGGGGTCGAGGGGTGACGATCCACCGCGCCGACTGTCGTGACCTCCTCGAACTGAGCCTGCGCCATCCCGAGCGTCTCGTGTCCGTGCAATGGAACGAGGTCGGTGCCGATGTCGGCTCGCGCCGTGCCTATCCGGTCGAAATCCAGATCGAGGCACACGACCGCCAGGGGCTGCTGCGTGACGTGAGCGAGGTCTTCACGGTACAGCGGCTCAACGTCACCGCCGTGCAGACCTTGACCACGCAGCACCGGGCACGGATGAGCTTTACGGTGGAGGCGCCGGACGCCGAGCGGCTCGCGAGCGCGATCGCGGCGCTGCGCGCCGTGCCCGACGTGGTGGACGTGCGCCGGCGCTGACCGGCGGCGTCACAGGGGCTTGGCCAGTTCCTGCAGCAGGATCTCCTGCGCCGCCCGACGCTGCCGCCGGGCGTGCTTGAGGCGATAGCGCCCGTCGACGTCGAGTTCCCAGGCTTGGGCGTTGTCGAGGAGATAGATGCGCAATCCCTCCTTGATGACCCGGCGCTTGAGCTTGGGGTCGAGCACGGGAACGGCGACCTCGACGCGGCGGAAGAAATTGCGCTCCATCCAGTCGGCGCTCGAGAGATACACCTTCTGCTCGCCGTCGGCATGGAAACAGAAAATGCGGTGGTGTTCGAGAAAGCGCCCGACGATGGAACGCACCCGGATGCGCTCCGAGAGATTGTCCACACCGGGGCGCAGGGCGCAGGCGCCGCGCACGATGAGATCGATCTCCACGCCCGCCTGTGAGGCCTCGTAGAGCGCCTCGATCACTTCCGGCTCGAGCAGCGCGTTCATCTTGGCGATGATGCGCCCCTTGCGACCGGCGCGGGCGGCTTCGGCTTCGGCGCGGATGTGCGCGAGCACGTTCTCGTGCAAGGTGAAGGGCGCCTGCCACAGATGATGCAGCTCACCCGGTTTGCCCAGACCGGTGATCGAATCGAAGATCTCGGAGACGTCCTGCCCGATGACCTCGTCGGACGTCATCAGGCCGAAATCGGTGTACAGGCGGCTCGTGCGGGGATGGTAATTGCCGGTACCGAGGTGGCAGTAGCGACGCAGTTTGCCTTCCTCGCGGCGCACGATCATCAGGAGCTTGGCGTGCGTCTTGAACCCGAAGATGCCATAGACCACGTGTGCCCCGGCGTCGTGCAGGCGGTTCGCCCATTGGATATTGGCTTCCTCGTCGAATCGCGCCATCAGCTCCAGCACCACCGTCACTTCCTTGCCCCGCTGCGCGGCGCGGATGAGGTGCTCCATCAGTACCGAGTCGGTGCCGGTGCGATACACCGTCATCTTGATGGCCATCACGTTGGGATCGTCGGCCGCCACCTTGAGGAAGTTGATCACCGGCTCGAAACTCTCGTAGGGATGGTGCAGCAAGATGTCCTGGCGGCGCAGGACGCGGAAGATGTCCAGCGGTCGCGAGAGTTCGCGCGGGATGCGGGGTTGGAATGGGCGATACTTCAGATCCGGTCGGTCGACCAGGTCGGGGATGGACATGAGCCGCACCAGATTGACGATGCCGGGCACGCGATAGAGGTCCTTGGGCGTGAGGTGGAAATGCTCCAGCAGGAACTGCGCCATCTGCTCGGAACAATTCTCCGCCACCTCCAGCCGTACCGCGTCGCCGAAGTGGCGGTGCTGCAACTCTTCCTTGAGCGTGTCGCGCAGGTCTTTGATTTCTTCTTCGTCGAGAAAGAGATCGGAGTTGCGCGTGACGCGAAACTGGTAGCAGCCCTTGATCTCCATGCCGTGAAAGAGCAGATGCACGTGCTCGTGGATCACCGCCGAGAGGAAGACGAAAGTGTAGGGGTGCTCGCTCACTTCCTTGGGCAAGCGGATGACGCGCGGCAGCGCCCGCGGGGCCTGCACGATGGCGCGCCCCGAGGCGCGGCCGAAGGCATCGGTTCCTTCGAGCTCGATGGCGAAGTTCAGACTCTTGTTGAGCACCCGGGGGAAGGGGTGCGCCGGATCGAGCCCGATCGGCGTGAGGAGCGGCTGCACCTGGGTACGGAAATAATCCTCGATCCAGCGGCGTTGCTGCTCGTTCCATTCGTGGCGGCGCAGGAAGACGATTCCTTCGTGCGCAAGCGCCGGAAGGATCTCTTGATTGAGCAAAGCGTATTGCCGCGCCACGAGGGAATGGACCTCGGCGCTGATTTGCTCGAGCAGCTCTTCGAGCGGGATGCCATCGATACCGGGGCGGGTCACGCCCTGGCGCTGCTGTTCCTTCAAGCCGGCGACGCGGATCTCGAAGAATTCGTCGAGGTTGCTCGAGACGATGCACAGAAAGCGCAGACGCTCGAGCAGCGGCACCGTTGGCTCGGCGGCATTGGCTAGCACCCGGCGCTGGAATTGCAGCAGCGACAGGTCGCGATTGAAGAAGTGCTCCGCGGGATAGGTTTTCGGGGGGCGCGCGAGGGATACGGGCATGCGTTGCTCCGGGCCGGGTATCAGTGAATCATCATCTTTCGGATCATATCCTGTTCCTGCATCGGCTTCCACCGCTTCGGCGTTACAATTTCGCCCATCACTCGCCGAGGGGAATGGGCTTGTTCTCGCATCTGGCCGCCGTCGATCTCGGATCGAACAGTTTTCGGCTCGAAATCGCCCGTGTCGATGGCGACTTGCTCTATCCCGTGGACGATCTCAAGGCTTCGGTGCGTCTGGCTGCCGGCCTGAGCGAGGACAAACGGCTGGACGGGGCGTCTTTTGCCCGCGGGCTGGCGGCATTGGCGGGGTTCGCCGAACGGCTGAAGGGTTTTCCGCCCGAGGCCGTGCGCGCCGTGGGCACCAATGCGCTGCGCGTGGCGCGCAACGCCCCCGAGTTCGTCCTGCAGGGGCAGGCCGTCCTCGGCTATCCCATCGAGATCGTCTCTGGTCGCGAGGAGGCCCGCCTCATCTATCTGGGGGTGGCGCACGCCGTGGCCGAGCCGCAGCGGCAGACCCTGGTGATCGATATCGGCGGCGGTTCCACCGAGATCATCATCGGCCGAAGTTTTCAGCCCATCCTGCTCGAGAGTCTCTACATGGGCTGTGTTTCCTACAGCCTGCGCTTCTTTCCCGAAGGTAAGATCACCGAAAGCCGTCTGCGCGAGGCCCGGCTTGCCGCGGCCAAGGAAATCGAGGCGATCGCCGTCCCTTATCGCGTCCTTGGCTGGGAGCGCGCGGTGGGCTCCAGCGGTTCGGCCAAGGCGATCCGCGACGTGCTCGTCGCCCAAGGCTGGAGTCAGGAGACGATCACGCGCAAGGGGCTGCAGCAGCTCGTCAAAGCCTTGCCGGCGCTCGGCTCGATCGAGGCCCTCAAAGGGCTCAAGGGGCTCAAACGCGACCGCCAACCGGTCTTCCCCGGAGCAGTGGCCATCATGGCCGCCGCCTTCGATGTGCTCGGACTCGATGAAATGGTCTTTTCCGAAGGCGCCCTGCGCCTCGGCGTGCTCTACGACCTGCTCGGACGCCATCATCACCAGGACATCCGCGAATCCTCGGTCGAACGCTTCATGGAACGCTACGGCGTCGACCGCTTGCACGCCGGGCGGGTGGAGACCACGGCCCTCGGCCTCGCGCTCGATTTGCGTCCCGAGCTCGCTTTCGAAGAGCACCCCGACCGCCTGCTGCTCTCCTGGGCGGCGCGGCTGCACGAGATCGGCCTGTCGATCGCGCATGCCGGACATCACAAGCACGGCGCCTACATCCTGGCGCATGCCGACATGCCGGGTTTTTCCCGCATGGAGCAGGCGCAACTCGCGCGCCTCGTTTTGAGCCATCGCGGCAAACTCGAACGGCTCGCCGAACTTCCCTCCGGTTCACCAGAGTGGGACCTCATTTTCGCGCTGCGTATCGCCGCCGTGCTGCATCGGGCCCGCGACGGCAAACGCTTCGAGCGTCTGCGCGCGAGGCGCGAAGGCAAGGGCTATGCCTTACAATTACCCTCGGTTTTCCTGCGACGCCATCCGCTCACCCGCGCTGCGCTGGAAGACGAAATCGCACAATGGGCGGGTGTCGGCATGCCGCTGCGCCTCGATCCGCTTTCCGAAACGCTCAACCACCAAGGAGAAGAACGACATGACGGTCAACCCCTATGAAATGGGGCTGGAGAAGACCCCTGCAAACTACGTGCCGCTCACGCCGCTCACCTTCCTGTCCCGCTCGGCCTATATCTACCCCGAGCGCACCGCCGTCATCCACGGCAAGCGTCGCTATACCTGGAAACAGGTCGAGGAGCGCGCCCGGCGGCTCGCTTCCGCCCTGCGCCAGCTCGGGGTGAAGAAGAACGACACGGTGGCGGTGGTCCTCAACAATACGCCCGAGATGTACGAGTGCCATTTCGGCGTACCCGGCTGCGGCGCGGTGCTCAACACCATCAACATCCGGCTCGATCCCGAAACCGTGGCCTTCATCCTCAATCACGGCGAGGCCAAGGTGCTCATCACCGATCGTGAGTATTCCAAGATGGTGAAGGAGGCCATCCGCATCGCCCATCGACCCGATCTCATCGTCATCGACGTGGACGACTCGGAATACACCGGCCCCGGTGAGCGGCTCGGCCGGATCGAGTACGAGGAATTCCTCGCCCAGGGCAACCCCGACTTCGTCCTCGAATACCCGCAGGACGAATGGGAGGCGATCTCCCTCAACTACACTTCCGGCACCACCGGCAATCCCAAGGGCGTGGTCTATCACCACCGCGGGGCCTATCTCAATTCATTCAGCAACATCGTCTCCTGGGGAATGCCGCCGCACTCGGTCTATCTGTGGACCCTGCCGATGTTCCACTGCAACGGCTGGTGCTTCCCCTGGACCATGGCCGCCAACGCCGGCACCAACGTTTGCCTGCGCCGCGTCGATCCGCGCCTCATTCTCGAACTGATCGCCGAGCACAAGGTAACGCACTATTGCGGCGCGCCCATCGTGCACTCCATGATCGCCAATGCGCCCGAGGGATGGCGCAAGGGGATCACGCACAAGGTCTCCGGCCTGGTGGCCGCCGCTCCGCCTCCTGCCTCGATGATCGAAGCGATGGCCAAGATCGGCTTCGACATCACCCACGTCTATGGACTCACCGAAACCTACGGGCCGGCCGCGGTCTGCGCCAAGCACGACGATTGGGCGAGCCTGCCGCTCGAAGAGCAGGTGCGGCTCAACGGCCGCCAGGGCGTGCGCTATCACGCCCAGGAGGCGATCACGGTCCTGGACCCGGACACCATGCAGCCGGTGCCCTGGGATGGCGAGACCATGGGCGAGATCATGTTCCGTGGCAACCTCGTCATGAAGGGCTACCTCAAGAATCCCAAAGCCACCGAAGAAGCCTTCCGCGGCGGCTGGTACCATACCGGCGATCTGGGGGTGATGCAGCCCGACGGCTACGTCAAGATCAAAGACCGAGCCAAGGACATCATCATCTCCGGCGGCGAGAACATCTCCTCGATCGAGGTCGAGGATGCCCTCTATAAGCACCCGGCGGTCGCCGCCGCGGCGGTGGTGGCGTCTCCCGATCCGAAGTGGGGCGAGGTACCCTGTGCCTTCGTCGAGCTGCGCGAGGGCGCGGCGGTGACCGAAGAGGAACTCGTCCAGCACTGCCGGCGGTTGCTCGCCGGCTTCAAGGTGCCCAAGCGCTTCATCTTCGGCCCCATTCCCAAGACCTCGACCGGCAAGATCCAGAAATACATCCTGCGCGAGCGGGCAAAATCGCGCGAAGCCATCGAGTGAACAACCGGCGCAACGCCGTGCAGGAATCCCCGCGAGGCGTTGCGTCGGCGCCACAAAAAGCGAATAACCGGTCCCGTACCGGTTTATTTCCCGCTTTACCGCGTCACGTCCGTGGTATTTTAAAAACGAGCGGAGGGCAGAGGCATGGAGCATGAGGATTTCGCCGACGAGATTCGTGACCTGAATCTCAGCTACCTGATCCTCGCGCAGCGCATGGTGCAGCGCGATCCCGCTTCTGCCGCCGTCAAACTCGGCCTGGAAGCGGAAACGGCGCGCTGGCTCGCCGCTCTGCCGCCGGCCAAGCTGGTGCGCATGGCCAGCCTGCAAATCGGCCTGCCGCAATTCCGCTTCGAGGCGGCCGTGCTCGAGCGCATGGCCGGAGAGAAAGCCCGCGACGAGCTCACCGCCGCCTTGCATGCTGCCATTATGGCGCACGGCGCCACGCACAAGAAAGCCAGACAACAAACGGGAGAACATCATGACGAGACCTGAGTCGATCGAGCGCGAAGCGGCCGACGTGTGCCTTGCGGCCGAACTCATCCGGCTCGGCGCGCGGATGCAGCTCCTCGAAGCCGAGACTTCCTTGAGCCGTGAGCGTCTGCTCAAGCTCTACAAGGAAATCCGTCATGCCTCTCCCCCCAAAGGGATGCTGCCCTTTTCCACCGACTGGTTCATGACTTGGCAGCCCAACGTCCATGCTTCCCTCTTCATGAACCTCTACCGCCGGGTGCAACACAGTGGCGCTGTCGAGGGCGTGCAGGCGCTGATTTCCGCCTATCATCTCTATCTCGACCAGATCGATGCCATCGGCACCGATCCCGTGCTCAGCATCACGCGCGCCTGGACGCTGCTGCGTTTCTTCGAGGCCGAGCTGGTGCAGCTCACGCCGTGCTCCTGCTGTGGCGCCGAATTCCTCACCCACGCCTATGAGCCGGCCAAGACCTTCGTTTGCGGTATCTGCCACATGCCTTCGCGCGCGGGCAGCAGCCGCAAGTCGGCCAAGACGGCCATCTCCCGCGGCCAGAAACGGCTGGCCAAAGCCCCAGCCTGACCGCACCGTCATGGCTCCCGCCTGACGCAAATTTCTTCATTCCGTCCTTCGCCAAGGGCGCTCTGCTCATGCTACCATTGCATGCCAGGCGTAGGGCCGTGATTCTTGGCCCTTGCTGCGGCACTAGCGGCATCGAACGGAGGGCTCTGTGTTCCTATTGCTCGGGTATGTGATCATACTCGCGTCCGCCTTCGGTACCTATGCGATCCACGGCAGCCTCGTGGCATTGTGGGTGCCGGCAGAATATGTTGCAATCATCGGTCTGATGATCGGCAGCTTCATCGCCAGCAACGACGGCGCTACCCTCAAGCTCGTGCTCGGTCGCCTCTCGGGCGCCCTCAAAGGGTCACCCTATACCCGCGCCTTCTATCTCGAGCTGCTCTCCCTGCTCTACGAGATCCTCGTCAAGGTCCGCAAGGAAGGCTTGATGTCGATCGAGCAGGACGTGGATAACCCCGAAGGCTCGGCCCTGTTCGGAAAATATCCTATTGTCATAAAAGATCACCATCTGGTCGAATTCATCACCGACTACCTGCGCATGATGGTGAGCGGCAGCCTCAACCCGGTCGAGATCGAGACCCTGATGGACCAGGAGCTCGAGACGCACCATCAGGAAGCGCATCTGCCGCCCCACATCGTGAGCAAGATCGCCGACGCCATGCCGGCTTTCGGGATCGTGGTCGCGGTCATGGGGGTGGTGAACGTCCTCGGTTCGGTAGGCGAGCCGCCGGCGGTGCTCGGCAAGAAACTCGGCGGTGCCCTGGTCGGGACCTTTCTCGGCATCCTCCTCTCTTACGGTTTCGTCGCGCCCGTTGCCGGTCAGCTCGAAGCGAAGATCGAGGATGGCGCCAAGCCCTTCCAGGTGGCCAAAGTGGTGCTGCTCGCCAGCATGAGCGGCTATCCGCCGCAGATCGCCATCGAATTCGGCCGCAAGGTGCTGTGGACCCGTGACCGGCCCACCTTCCTTCAGCTCGAGGAAGAGCTGAAAAACCGCAAGTAACGGCGTCCCGTCATGGCCGACGAAAGCCAGCAGCCGATCGTCATCAAGCGCATCAAGAAAGGCGGGGGCGCAGCCCATGGCGGCGCCTGGAAAGTCGCCTATGCCGACTTCGTCACCGCCATGATGGCTTTCTTTCTCTTGCTGTGGCTGCTCGGTTCCACGGCCCAGGGAGATCTCGAAGGGATCGCCGCGCATTTTCAGAATCCACTCAAGGTCGCGCGTGCGGGGGGAGAGGGAGCGGGTGATTCGGAGCGCATCATTCCCGGCGGTGGCGAGGACCTCAGCCGGCGTGTGGGGCAGGTCAAGCGCGGCGAGACGCGCAGTGAAAAGAGCACCGCCACGCGTGAAGGCGGCGAGGGAGCATCGCCAACGCATGGCCGTTCCGACGTCGAGGTGGCTTCCGGCGGGCAGGGAAGGGTGGCCGGTACACCCATCACCGAGGCTGCGCCGGCCCCGGGGCGCGGCGGCGACAGCAGCGGCCCCGCCATGGGAGGCGAAAAACTGCGCGAACTGCAGCAGCTCGAACGTACCAAGGCGATGCTGGAGGCGATCATCGAGGCCGACCCGAATCTGCGGGCGATGAAAGATCAGATCCAGATGCGCATCACCGACGACGGTCTGGTGATCGAGATCGTCGATACGCAAAATCGCCCCATGTTCTCTCTGGGCAGCGCCCAGGTGCAGGACTATACCCGGCGCCTGCTGCGTACGGTGGGGCGCACGCTCAACGACCTGCCCAACCGCATCAGCATCGCCGGGCATACCGATGCCACGCCCTATGCCGGTGACGGGCGCGGCATGTCGAACTGGGAACTCTCGGCGGAGCGGGCCAATGCCGCCCGGCGCGAACTCGTCGCCGGCGGGCTCGATCCGGCCAAGATCTTCCGGGTCGTCGGCATGGCCGACACATTTCCTCTCATCCCTGAAGACCCTTACGCCCCGCAGAACCGGCGCATCAGCATCATCGTGCTCAAAAAAGAAGTCGAAGATGCTTGGCGGGCAAGAGAAAACGCTGCTCCCTTGATGCAGGGGTACGGTCAGCCGCCGGCTGCGCCGACCGTCAAGCCTGGGGGAGCCTCGCCGTGAGCCGTGAAGAGGACCCGGGTTCGGCGCTGCGCCGCATCGCCGAGGTACGGCGCACCATCGAACGCCTCGCCCAGAACCGCCTCGAATCGCTGCCGCGCGAGTTCGAGTTTACCGAAGAGGATTTTGCCGCCATCCGGGCTTTGGTGGCCGAACGCGCAGGCATCGCGCTCACGGAGGCCAAGCGCGACATGGTCTATGTGCGTCTGTCGCGCCGCCTGCGCGCGCTCGGGCTCACGCGCTTTGCCGACTACCTGGCGCGGGTGCGCAGCGACGAGCGTGAGCTCGAAGCCTTCATCAATGCGCTTACCACCAATCTGACGTATTTCTTCCGCGAGCCGCATCACTTCGGGCACTTGCGCACTTGGCTCGGTCAGCGATCAGGCGCTCGCCTGTGGTCGGCCGGCTGTGCGAGCGGTGAAGAGGCTTATTCGATCGCCATGACGGCCTGCGAAGTGTGGGGACGGCTCGATCCCCCTATTGATATCCTCGCCACCGACCTCGACACCCAGGTACTGGAGGAGGCGCGCAGCGGTATCTATGCGGCCGAACGGCTCGAAGCGATCGACCACGGTCTGCGTTCCCGTTATTTCGTTGCCCTTGCCGACGGTCGTTGGCAGATTCGGGCCGAACTGCGCGCCCTCGTGCGCTTTGCCCGCCTCAATTTCGTCGAAACCCCTTGGCCGGTACAAGGGCCGTTCGATGCCATCTTCTGCCGCAACGTATTGATCTACTTCGATCGACATACCCAGCGCCACGTGCTCGAGCGTTTCGTGCCGCTCTTGCGCCCTGGCGGCTACCTCTATCTGGGGCATTCGGAGAATCTTCTCTACGCGAGCGAGGCGTTCGAGCCGCTGGGGCGCACGATCTATCGCCGCAAAGCCGACGGGGAACCGGCGGCGGTACTGCAAGCGCATCGGCCCGGTTCGCAGCCGCAGGCCGTAGCGCGCGGCGAATCATGGTTGCCTTCGTCTTCTCGCGCCGGCAGGTCTTCTGTTACGGGAACCTCCGGGGCGGAGGCGAGCTCGAGCAAGTCCCGCGCTGAGCCGGTGCACCCCGGCGATCCGGTGATCCTCATCGGCGCCTCCACCGGAGGCACCGAGGCGATCAAGACGGTATTGCAAGCCTTGCCGGCCGATGCGCCGCCCGTGTTGATCGTGCAGCACATGCCGGAGCATTTCACCGCCCCGTTTGCCAAGCGGCTGGATCAAGTATGCGCCTTGCGCGTGAGTGAAGCGCGAGACGGAGAAGTCTTGATGCGCGGCCGGGCCTGGGTGGCGCCGGGACATTCGCACCTGCGCCTCGAACGTCAGGGGAACGGCTACGTGCTGCGGCTGGACCGCTCCGATCCCGTGAATCGCCATCGCCCGTCGGTGGACGTGCTCTTTTTCAGTGCGGCCGAAGTGTTGGGGCCGGAGGCGGTGGCAGTGCTCCTTACCGGCATGGGGCGCGACGGGGCGCAGGGCTTGCTCGCCTTGAAAGAAGCTGGCGCCCACACCATCGCTCAGGACGAGGCGAGCGCCGTCATCTGGGGCATGCCCGGCGAGGCGGTGCGTTTGGGCGCCGCCTGCGAGGTCTTGCCGCTCAACGAGATTGCACCGGCGGTTTTGCAGGCGGTGTCACGGCGGCGGGTGCTTTGGCCGCGGTCGTGAGTTTGGTCGCAGACGAAGTTTTTGTGGTATCCCCCCCTTTGACGCAGGCGAGCAATTCCGCATTTTGCTCCGCCCCTTGCACGAGGCGGTCGAGCCCCTGCATGACTTCGAGGCTCGCCACCTCCATGCGATGGATGGCCTCGACGATGCGATCGATATCCTTTTTCGCCAAGGCTGCGAATGCTTCTTGGGCCGCTTCGTGCACCGTGCGGTGCGGTCGCTCGAGTTCGCGATAGCCGGGAAAACCGCTGAAGCACTCCTTGCCTCGCCCCTCGTAGTACCAGCGCCCCAGCCGGCAGTTCTGATGGCTGGCGAATTCCGACGCGGCTTTGTCGCTCACGCCGAGCACTACTTGATAGACGCCGAATTTGTAGAGGATGTGGTCGATCTTGGCGAGCTCACAGAAGCTGCGCAGCGCCGACAAGCCTGCCGACTGTTCGATGTGTTCGACGAGTCCCTCGAGGGTCTCGACTTCCTGGGCTGCTTGTTCTCCTTCCGTGCTGAGGCGGCTCGATTCGGCGGCGAGTTCGGTCATGGCCTCGCGGCTCGAGCTGCTGTCGTTGCGGATCTGCTCGACGAGGCGCGAGATGTCGGCGGTCGCTACCGACGTGCGTTCTGCGAGTTTGCGCACTTCGTCGGCCACCACGGCAAACCCGCGGCCTTGCTCACCGGCGCGCGCCGCCTCGATCGCGGCGTTGAGCGCCAGGAGATTGGTCTGGTCGGCGATCTCGCGGATGAGGTTGACGATGCCGGTGATCTCTTGCGCCCGCGTATCGAGCGCCCCGACTTTTTGCGCCGCATTCTGCGAGCGCTCGGCGAGCTGACGCAGACTCGTGGCGATCGCCTCGACCACTTCGCGGCTGCGCTCGGCGCGCTCGAAGGCTTGCTCGGCCGTCTGGCGATCCTCCTCGCTGCGTTCTGCCAGGGTGCCGACACTGCCCTGTACCTGGGTCAAGGATTGCTGGAAGGTCTTGAGCTCTTCGCTCACGCGACGCATGGCGTTGCTCTCCCAGCGGCAGCGATCGGCTTCGGCCTGGGCTTCTTCGAGCTGGCGACGCAGGGTCGCGAGCTCGTTTTCCTTGCGGCGAATCTCTTCGTCTAGAGACTGGATGCGGGACTCGAGTTCGCGCAGACGGTGTGTGTCGCCAAACAACATGGCTTTGCTCCTGAGGGTGGCATTAGGAGAATATTACGGCAGGCTTCGGTAGAACTTGAGGAAAAATAGGCCGAAAAAAAGGCGGCAATTCTCCTAAAGTTCGTAAAGGCGATGCCGTAATATAAACTATGGAAACCTCCCCGGGAGTGGCGCGATGTCCGACCTACTCAAACGCATCGACGAGCGTACCAAGCTTGCCGGCACCAACAAACTCGAGATCCTCCTCTTCACCTTGGGGGTGAGCAAAGTCACGAAGCGGCGCGAGACCTACGGCATCAACGTTTTCAAGGTGCGTGAGGTGATGAAGACGCCTCCCATCACGGCTGCGCCCGACATGCCGCCCGCCGTCAAGGGGGTGGTGAGCCTGCGCGGAGTGCTCGTGCCGGTGGTCGATTTGGGCGAATACGTCGGTGTCGAACCCGGTAGCGAGCGCAACATCATGATCGTCACCGAGTACAACGGCAAGGTGCAAGGGTTCCTCGTCGAGTCGGTCGATACCATCCTGCGGCTCGATTGGTCGCAGATCCGGGTGCCACCCGAGATGCTCACCGCCAAGACGGGGGGGCTGGTGACCGCGGTCACGGAACTGCCCGATGGGCGCCTCGTGATGCTGCTGGACGTGGAAAAAGTGCTCTCCGACATCACCAAGTACGATGAGGCCGAAGATCTCTACGCCGGCATCGAGCCTTTGCCCGATGGCGACAAATATACCGTGTATTTCGCCGACGACTCGGCGGTGGCGCGCGAGCAGATCGAACGCACCCTGCAAAAGATGGGGGTACGCTACGTGGGGGCGGTCAACGGCCGCATCGCCTGGGAGAATCTGGAAAAAGCCGCCGAGCGCGCCAAGATTACCGGTCGTCCCATCACCGACTTCGTCAGCGCTGTGATCACCGACATCGAGATGCCCGAGATGGACGGATTCATCCTCACGAAGAAGATCAAATCCGACCGGCGCTTCGCCGGAGTGCCGGTACTGATGCATTCTTCGCTCTCCGGCATGCAGAACCAGTATCTGGGAAAATCGGTGGGGGTCGACGAATACGTCCCCAAATTCCATCCGCGCGAACTCGCCGAGACGCTGCAGCGCCTGTTCGCCAAACGCCAGGAAGTTGCCAAGGAGGGCTGAGATGGCCAATTCGTCCGAACCCACGGTGATCGAACCGGAACTGGTCGACCCCGATGCCGAGAAGACGCCCGAGCGTTTCGAAGAGATCGAGGCACGCGCAGGGCTCGCCGGTTCGAACCGTTTCGAGATCCTGCTCTTTTCCTTGGGAACGTCCGAGACCTTCGGCATCAACGTCTTCAAGGTGCGGGAGGTGATGGCCACCCCCTTCATCACGCGTGCTCCCAACGTACCGCCTGGGGTGGAAGGGCTGGTGAGCCTGCGCGGCAACGTGATCCCGGTGGTGTCGCTTGCCAAGGTGATGGAGCTCGCCCCCATGGACGATCGCATCGCCCCGGCGATGATGGTGGCGGAATATTGCCGCAAGACCTTGGGTTTTCTCGTCGAGGCAGTCGATCGCATCATCCGCGTCGAGTGGTCCAAGGTGCGCGAGCCGGAAAACGTCTCCTCTCAAGTGCATGGCATGATCACTTCCATCACCGAGCTGCCCGACGGGCGCCTGGTGTCGATCATCGACGTCGAAGCGGTGCTCGCCAAGACCTTCGGCGAGGCGGTGGTGGGCGTCATCTTGCCGATTCCCGACGGTCATCGTCGGCACGTGTTTTTCGTCGACGATTCGAGCGTGGCGCGCAAGAAGATCGCCGAAGTGCTCGACAAGCTCGGCGTCAAGCACACGCACGCCAACAACGGCATGGAGGCCTGGGAGCGTCTGCAGAGCATGGCCAATTTCGCCGAGCAGACGGGAACGCCTTTGCGCGACCAGCTCGACGTGATCCTCACCGACGCCGAGATGCCCGAGATGGACGGCTACGTGCTCACCAAGAACATCAAGGCCGATCCCCGCTTCGATGGCATCCCCGTGATCATGTATTCCTCGCTCACGTCCCAGGCCAACCGCACGATGGGTGAGCGGGTCGGGGTCGATGGTTATGTGGAAAAATTCGACGCGCAGATGCTGGCCGAGACCTTGCGGCCCTTGCTGATGCGCTGATCAAGAACAACGGAGAATACTCGATGGCGGATGACAAGACGCGTTTTCTGGTCGTGGATGATTTCTCGACGATGCGTCGTATCTTACGCAACCTCTTGAAAGAGTTGGGTTACACCAATGTGGACGAAGCCGAGGACGGAGTGGCGGCGCTGCACAAGCTCGAATCGCAGCCCTACGATTTCGTCATTACCGATTGGAACATGCCCAACATGGACGGCCTGACGCTGCTGCGCAAGATCCGCAGCAACGAGAAACTCAAACACTTGCCGGTGCTCATGGTCACCGCCGAAGCGAAGAAAGAGAACATCATCGCCGCGGCCCAGGCAGGGGCCTCCGGCTACATCGTCAAGCCTTTCACCGCGGCGGTGTTGGCCGAGAAAATCGACCGAATCTTCGAGAAAATGGGCAAGAAACCGGCCGGAGGATCGGCGCAATGAGCAAGAAAACGCCTGATGAGCGTTCCGACGAACGCCAAACCGACACGAGCGGAGACAACGACGAGCTGCAGGCACTCTTCGACAGCATCGTCGGTTCGGCGGGCAGCGTGTCGGAGCCTGAAGAATCCACGCAAGGAGACAGCGACGAGCTGCAGGCGCTCTTCGACGCCGTGGCCCAGCAGTTCAGCGCCGCCGAAGAAGGTGCGACGCAGGAGGAGCACGCTCCGCCACCAGCGCCCTCCAAGGTGCCTCACGACGAGCTCGTTCAGCGCCTCGGCAAGGTGGCACGCCAGCTGCACGAGGCGCTCAAGGAGCTGGGTTGTGAGACGGTCATCGCCGAGGCAGCCCAGGCCGTACCCGATGCACGCCAGCGCCTGCACTACATCGCCCAGATGACCGAACAAGCGGCCTCGCGCGTGCTCAATGCTACTGACATCGCCATTCCTTTGCAGAAGTCGCTCGCCGAGAAGGCCGAAACTCTGAAGAAGCGCTGGGACGATCTCTTCGCCAACCGCCTCTCGCCGCAGGAATTTCGCCAGCTCGCCCACGACACGAGGGCATTTCTCGCCGATGCGGCCGACACCTCGCGCGCGACGACGCAGCAGCTCATGGAAATCATGATGGCGCAGGATTTCCAGGATCTCACCGGCCAGGTGATCAAGAAAGTGATCGAGATCGTCGGCCGTATCGAGACGGAGCTGTTGCAGATCCTCATCGAGGCGATCCCGGAGGAGGCGCGTCCGAAGAAAGCGGTCGAAGTCTCCCTGATGAACGGGCCGGTGATCGACACGCGCAAGGAAGGGGTGATCACCTCGCAGGAAGAGGTGGACGATTTGTTGAAGAGCCTGGGCTTTTGAAGCGGCCTCGGCAACCAGTCAAGGAGGATGGCCGTGAGCGACTTTGCCGGAATGCAGGATCTATTGCAGGATTTTCTCGTCGAGGCCGAGGATCTGCTCTCGGGGGTCGATAACAAACTCGTCGAACTCGAGCGCAATCCCGAGGATCGGGCGCTCTTGAACGAGGTTTTCCGCGGTTTCCATACCATCAAGGGGGGAGCGGGTTTTTTGGGGGCGCAGGAACTCGTCACCCTGTGCCATCTCACCGAAAATCTCTTCGACAAGCTGCGCAACGGCGAGCTGCATTTGAGCGCGGCGCTGATGGACGTCATCCTCGAAGCCACGGCGGCGGTGCGCGAAATGTTCGGTTACTTGGAACGCAGTGTCCAGCCGCCGCCGGCCGATCCGCAGTTGCTCGAGCGCCTGCGTTTGGCCATCGCCGGTAAATTGGAACAAGGCGGTGAGACGCCCGCCTCGAACATGACTCAAACCAACGCCCAGCAGCCGAACGCGTCTGAGCCAGACTGGGAGGCGTTGCATGCCGCCGTGACCGGCTCGGGCGCAGCCTCGCCGAAAACGCCTGTGGGTTCCGGGGGATCGGGCGCGCCGCCCAGCAAGGAGGCCAAAGGTCAAGCAGACGAAGATGAAGGGCGCGCCGCCGTACCCGTAGCCACGGCCCGACGCTCCGTCGTCCCCCTGGGACGCAAGGAGCCGATGCAGCGCGAAACCGCCATTCGCGTCGATACCGCCCGGCTCGATCAGGTGCTCAATCTCGCCGGCGAGATCGGGCTCACCAAGAACCGCCTCACGGCCCTCAGGAGCGACATCCTCTCCGGCAAGACCGACCCGGATACGCTGCATGCGCTCGACGTGGCGGTCAATCAGCTCGATTTGCTCGTCTCCGATCTGCAAAACGCCGTCATGAAGACGCGTATGCAGCCGATCGGGCGCCTCTTCCAGAAATATCCGCGCATCGCGCGTGACCTGGCGCGGCAGCTAGGCAAGGAGGTGGAACTTGTCATCGAAGGGGAAGAGACCGAGATCGACAAGACGATGATCGAGGATCTCTCCGATCCGCTCATCCACCTCATCCGCAACGCGGTCGATCACGGCATCGAGATGCCCGATGAACGCATTGCCGTGGGCAAACCTCCGCAGGGGACGGTGACGCTGGCCGCCAAGCAGGAAGGGGATCACATCGTCATCATCGTCGCCGACGACGGCCGCGGCATGGACCCCGAGAAGATCCGCGCCAAGGCGGTGGAGAAAGGGCTCATCACGCCGGAAGAGGCCAACGGTCTCGACGAGCGTCAAAGCCTCAATCTCATCTTCCTGCCGGGATTTTCCATGGCCGATCGTGTCTCCGACGTCTCGGGGCGCGGCGTGGGCACCGACGTGGTGCGTACCAACATCACCAAGCTCAATGGCACCATCGACGTACGCTCCGAAGTCGGGCGCGGCACCACCTTCATCATCAACCTGCCGCTCACCTTGGCGATCCTACCAGTGTTGCTCGTGCGCCTGGGCGAGCAGCCCTTCGCCGTGCCGCTCTCCATGGTGCGCGAGATCCTACCGATCCACCTCGAGGAGGTGCGCGAGGTCGGCGGGCGGGCGACGCTCTTCGTGCGTGGCGAAGTGTTGCCCATCCTGCCCTTGGCCAATCTCCTCAACTGGACGCTGGAACGCGCCCCGGCCTATGGGGTGCTCATGCAGATGGCCGAATTCTCCTTCATCCTCGGTATCGACACCTTCGCCGGACGTGAGGATGCGGTGATCAAATCGCTGGAGGATTTCCGCCCCAAAGGCGTGGCCGGAGTGACCATCCTCTCGAACGGTCAGATCGTGCTGATCCTCGACATGAAAGAGCTCTTCGAGACCGGTACGGGCACCAAAGGGGTGAGCAAGGCGTCACTCGAAGCGAAGAAAGCCTTCGCTCCGGCTTGAAGCGAAATGGAGCGTTGCAGGTGAAGGCGGCGGGCGGGTCCCGCCGCCGTCGTTTCAGGCAAGGAGCTCGAGGAGTCGCTGCTGCGCGGCTTCGAACTGGGTCAGGCCCTGCTGCTGCAGTGCTTCTCCGATCGCCTCGAGGTCGATGCCGAGCCGGGCGAGCCGTTCCCAGTGTGCCTGGGCGGATTCAACGTCTTCGAGGAGCGTCGCGCCGCGCACCTGGCCGTGATCGAGGAGTGCCGAGAGTGTCGCTTCGGGCAGGGTATTGACCGTCTCCGGCCCCACCAGCGGTTCCACGTAGAGCAGGTCGGGGTAAGCGGGATTCTTGGTGCTGGTGCTCGCCCAGAGCGGCCGTTGCGCCCGGGCTCCGGCGCGGCGCAAGGAGGCGAAGACGTCTTCGGCGAAATGGCCCAGGAAATCCTGGTAGGCGAGCTTGGCGAAGGCCACCGCGGTCTTCCCTTGCCAGTCGGGGTGCTCGGGCGCGCGTTCGGCCAGCAGCGCATCCACGGCCGTATCAAGCCGTGAGAGGAAGAGGCTCGCCACGCCGAAAACGGGTGCGAGCGCCAGACCGGCTGCCTGGCGCTGCTCGAGACCCCGTCGGTAGGACTCGGCGACACGGCGGTACTGCGTACGCGAGAAGAGCAGCGTCACGTTCACGTTGATCCCCTCGGCGATGAGCGCCTCCAGGGCCTGGGCGCCGGCGACGGTTCCGGGAATCTTGACGAGCAGATTGGGGCGTTCGATGGCGGTATGCACCCGCCGGGCGGCAGCGATCGTACCGGCGGCATCGTGCGCGAGCCCGGGGTCTACTTCCAGGCTCACGTAGCCGCGTTCGCCGCCCGATGCGTGCCACAGGGGGAGGAGCAGGTCGCAGGCGCGGCGCACGTCGGCGAAGGTGAGTTGCTCGAGCCGCTCCAGGGGCGACAGGGGGGCGCGGCGCAGCGCCTCGACTTCTGCACGATAGAGGGGGCTCTTGGCGATGGCGTTTTCGAAGATGGACGGATTGGTCGTGATGCCGCTCACGCCGATCTCCAGCAGCTGGGCAAGCCGTCCGCCCTCGAGGAGGTCGCGCGAGAGATTGTCGAGCCAGATCTGTTGGCCGAGTTCGAGGAGCTGATGCAGCACGGTACGGGTCGTCATGGGTCGTTTTCCAGGGCGGCGATCTTCGCCCTTAGCATAGCATCTTCGTGCGGCGCTTCGACGAAGGACAGCGCCTCTTCCCAGCCGAGCCGCCGGGCAAGGGTGACGAAGGTCGCATCGAGCGCGTGCAGCACGAGCGGTGAGTTTCTTTCTGGGTGACGCACCGCCAGATCGCAGCAGGTGAGCAGCAGGCGCGACACGCCCAGGTGCTCGCGCCACAGGCGGTTGTGCAGGCCGTGGCCATAAGTAGTGTCGCCGATGAGGGGATAGCCGGCATGGCGCAGATGGCGGCGGATCTGGTGCTGACGGCCGCCGTCGGGATAGCAGGCCACGAGCGCGTAGCGGCTGGTGGGGTGGCGGTCGTTGGGCCAGGGCAGCTCGATCGTGGCCAGGCGCCGTACCTCGGTGCACGCGGTTTTCTCGGCATCGCGCGGCCCGGGGACGGTACGGGCGATGCGCGACAGCGGCCGATCGATCGTCAGGGCGGCAGGCGGATGTCCCCGCACCACGGCGAGATAACGCTTCGCCACGCGCCGGGCGGCGAAGTCGGCCGCCACGACGGCGGCCGTGGCCGCGTCGAGGGCGAAGAGCACCGGCCCGGAGGTGGGCTTGTCGAGGCGATGGACGGGAAAGACGCGCCGACCGAGGCGATCGCGCAGCCAGCGCAGCAGGACGCGGGATTCGCGCGCATCGAGCTCGGTGGGATGGACGAGCCAGCCCGAGGGCTTGAAAACGGCGACGAGCCGCTCGTCCTCATGGAGGAGCCGCGGCTCGTCGCGCTCGGGGGATACCGTATCCAGAACGTCAGGCGGCGTAGTTGCGTTCCGCGAAGTCCCAGTTGACCAGGTGTTCGAGGAAAGCGGTCACGTAGTCGGCACGACGGTTACGATAGTCGATGTAGTAGGCGTGTTCCCACACGTCGATGCACAGCAGCGGCGTATCGCCCGTGGTGAGCGGCGTGCCGGCCGCACCCATGTTGACCACGTCGACCGAACCGTCGGCTTTCTTCACCAGCCACGTCCAGCCGGAGCCGAAGTTGTTGACGGCACTCGAGTGCAGCACTTTTCTGAATTCGTCGAAGTTGCCCCATTTGGCCTTGATGGCATCGAGCAGTGCCCCTTTGGGCTGGCCACCGCCGTTGGGTTTCATGCAGTGCCAGTAAAAGGTATGGTTCCAGGTCTGCGCGGCGTTGTTGTAGATCGGGCCGGCCGGGGCTTTCTTGACGATGGACTCGAGGTCCATGTTTTCGTATTCCGTGCCCTTGATGAGGTTGTTGAGGTTGGTGACGTAGGCCTGATGGTGCTTGCCGTAGTGATACTCCAGCGTTTCTTCGGAGATATAGGGAGCAAGCGCGTTTTTCGGGTAGGGCAGTTCGGGCAGTTTGTGTTCCATGTTGCTCTCTCCTTTGCGTGAAGGGCCGGCATGGGGGCCGGCGAGGGGATGAGGAAACCCTTAGCATTTTAGTCGGACTTTTCCACCCCGACAACCTCGGCCGTGGCACGGCCATCGTGGAATTCGAGGCGAAGATCTTGTCCCGGGGCGAGTTGCGCCGCGCTCGTGAGCACTTGGCCGGAGGCATCGCTCACCAGCGCATAACCGCGCTCCAGCACCGCCTTGGGGTCGAGCGCGTGGAGGCGGTCTTCGAGCCGCTCCAGACGGCGGTGCGGGGCTTCCAGGGCTTGCCGCGCCGCCCGAGGCAATCTCTGGGCGAAGGCGTCGAGCCGGGCGCGGTGTCCGGCAAGCGTGGGCCGGGCGGCGGCAAGCCGCCGGTGCAGGGCATCGAGCCTCAGCCGCGATTCGGCGAGCGTGCGCCGCTGCGCCGCCGTGAGTCGCGCGTGCAACCCTTCCAGCCGCCGACGAGCTTCCCCGAGGCGTGCTGCCGGGTGTGTGAGGCGCAGCTGCAGGCGGTCGAGCCGCTGGTTTTCGGTGAGCAGGCGCTCGCGCAGCGCCCGCTGCAATCGTCGCATCAGCAGATCGAGTTCGAGTGGCAGCTCGGTCCAGCCCTGGCTCACCAGCATCGCCGCGCCGGTGGGCGTGGGGGCGCGCACATCGGCCACCAAGTCGGCGATGGTCACGTCGGCTTCGTGCCCGACGCCACTCACGATCGGCACGGGGCTTGCCGCGATCGCACGGGCGAGCGCCTCGTCGTTGTAGGCCATGAGATCTTCGGGGCTGCCGCCGCCGCGCACGAGTAGCGCCGCTTCGATGCCGAGGCGCGCTGCGCTCTCGCCGAGCAAGGCAAGCGCTGCCACCATTCGTGCCGGTGCTTCCGCACCCTGCACCAGCGTGGGCAAGAGCACGATCTCGATGAGGGGTGCGCGCTGGTGCAGCGTGCGCAGCACGTCGTGGATGGCATCCCCCGCTGGTGAGGTGATGAGCGCAAGACGCCGCGGCCGGGGTGGCAGGGACCGCTTCCTTGCGGCGTCGAAGAGCCCCTCGGTTTCGAGCTTGGCCTTGACGGCGAGGAAACGCTGCCACAGCAGGCCGGCGCCGGCCGGCTTGAGGCCGCGTACCACCAGCTGGTAATCGCCTCGGGGGGCATAGACGCTCAGCTCGCCTGCCGCCTCGACGCTGTGCCCTTCGGCAAGCAGCCGCGCGAAAGCCGTCGCCTGCCGCCGCCACAGGACGCAGCGCAGCGCCGCGGTTTCGTCTTTGAGCGTGAAGTAACAGTGCCCGGAGGCTGCGAGGGTGAGGCCGGAGATCTCGCCGATGACATTGACCTCGGCAAACCCCGTTTCCAGGCACTCCTTGATACGCTGCGTGAGCTGGCCGACGGTCTCGGCAGGAGGGACGAAGAGGGTGGGATCAGGCTTCATGCGCGCGATTGTACCGGGGTTTCATCCCCACTGCAGCAGTAGTTGTCACCTTACGGCAACTTTGGCACGGAACCGCTTGATCCGTCGGTCGTTTTTCGTAACCCATTGATTTTGTGTTGAAAGATTTGTTGCTGAAAAATGTGGCAGAGTGAGCTTCTTCGCGTAGGTACAGGGGTTATGCTTGCTTTCGTCCGTTCATACACAAAGTTATCCACAGACTTTGTGGAAGAGCGAAAAACCTCGAAACGACGCATCTCCGGTTCGAGCGTATAATGCCGGACGCAATGTCTCCGTGAAAGGAATCTCTTCCGTGTGGTCGGTGATACAGGCTTCTGGTTGGCCGATTTGGCCGCTTTTGCTCGCTTCCGTCCTGGCGGTGGCGATCGTCATCGAGCGTGCCTGGACGCTGCGGCGCACGCGCATCAATCCGCCGGGGCTGCTCGATTCGGTGCTCGAGGAGTTGCGCCGGGGCGCTTCTCCGCTGGAGCTCGCGCAACGGTTGGAGGGGCATTCTCCTCTGGGCCAGGTGTTGGCGGCGGGCTTGCGCAACTACGGCTCGCCGCGCGAGGTGATGAAAGAGGCGATCGAGGATGCCGGCCGGGTGGTGGCGCATGAGCTCGAACGCTATCTCACGGCCCTGGGGACCATCGCAGCCATCTCTCCGCTCCTGGGCCTGCTCGGCACCATCGTGGGGATGATCGAGATCTTCGCGTCGCAGTCGGCTGCCGGCACCAATCCCCAGCAGCTGGCGCACGGTATCTCGGTGGCCCTCAACAGCACCGGCTTCGGCTTGGTGGTTGCCATCCCTGCGACCATCTTCTGGCGCCATTTCCGTGCCTACGTCGATTCGCTGGTGATCGAGATGGAGCAGCAGGCGGTGCGTCTGGTGGAAGTGGCGCACGGTGAGCGGGCAAGGAGCGCGCCATGAAGTTTCGCGAACGCGGCGACGCCTGTGAGGAGCCTTACATTAGCCTGGTGCCGCTCATCGACGTGGTGCTGGTGATCCTGATCTTTCTGAGCGTGACGACGACGTTTTCCCACACGGCCCAGCTGAAGATCGAGCTGCCTTCAGCCGATGCCGCGGTGCCAGCCGAGGCCACGCCCAAGGAATGGGTGGTGGCGATCACCGCCGACGGGGCCGTGTTCGTCGGCGAGCGGGCGGTCGGCGGAGGCGACGTCGCAGCGATCGAGGCGGCGCTCAGGGCGGCGATTCCGGCCGGCTCGCAGCCGACCATCATCATCGAGGCGGATGCGAAGACGCCGCACCAGCGCGTGATCGACGTGATGCGCGCGGCCCAGCGCGCCGGCTTCGACAAGCTCACTTTCTCCGTCGAGCGCGTCGAAGAACGATGAGGCCAGCGCCGGCGTGGTGGTCGCACCGCGGCGCCGTGGCGCTGGCGCTCCTTCCTTTCTCCTGGCTCTTCGGTCTTGCGGTGCGGCTGCGCGCGTCGGCCTATCGCCGCGGCTGGCTGCGGCGCTGCCGTCCCCCCGTGTTCGTGCTGGTGGTAGGGAATCTCAACGTGGGCGGCAGCGGCAAGACGCCGGTGGTGGTGGCGCTCGCGCACGCGCTCGCGGCGCGGGGCATCCCTTGCGGCATCGTCAGCCGCGGCTATGGCGGTAGTGTCGAGGGGGCTGCGGTGGTGCCCGCCACGGGAGACCCGGCCCGCTACGGCGACGAGCCAGTGCTGCTTGCCCGCGAAACGGGAGTACCCGTGGTGGTGGGACGCGCGCGCTGCGCTGCCGTGGCCGAGCTGCTGCGCCGTCATCCCGAGGTACGCTTGGTGATTGCCGACGATGGCCTGCAGCATCTGCGGCTCGAGCGCGACTTCGAACTCGTGGTGCTTGATCGGGACGCTCTGGGCAATGCTTGGCTGCTGCCGGCCGGCCCTTTGCGCGAGCCGCTCTCGCGCCTGCGCACGGTCGATGCAGTAGTGGCGCACGAACCGCGGCAGGTGCGCGCCCTCGTACCGGACGAGGTACCGCTTCATGGGTTGCGGCTCGAACCCGAGGCGCTCGTCTCGCTCACCGATCCCTCGCGGCGTTTGCCCCTGTCGGCGCTTGCCGGACGGCGGGTGCATGCGGTGGCCGGCATCGGCCGACCGGAGCGCTTCTTCGCCACGCTGCGCGCCCTGGGCGCCGAGGTGGTGCCGCACGCCTTTCCCGATCACCACCCGTACCGGGCGGAGGATCTGGACTTCGGCGCGCCGCAGGAGTGGCGGATTTTCACCAGCAAGGATGCGGTAAAATGCCAGGCATACGCGCGGCCGCACGATTGGGTGCTCATGGTGCGCGCCCGGCTCGACGAGGCGCTCGTCGAGCGCATTCTGGAGCGAATGAATGGATACTCGTCTGCTGGACGTGCTGGTGTGCCCGCTGTGCAAGGGGCCGCTCAAATACGACCGTGAGCGGCAGGAGCTCGTCTGCCGCGCCGACCGCCTGGCCTACCCGATCCGCGACGGCATTCCGGTGATGCTCGCCGACGAGGCGCGCCAGATGACCTCCGAGGAAGTCGAGGCGCTCAAGTGAGCGGGTTTCGCGTGGTGATCCCGGCGCGGCTCGCGTCCACGCGCCTGCCGAACAAGCCGCTCGTCGATCTCGCCGGCAAACCGATGGTGGTGCGGGTGTGGGAACGGGCGGTTGCCTCCGGGGCCGACGAGGTATGGGTGGCAACCGACTCGCCGCAGGTGCTGGCGGCGGTGCAGCAGGCCGGAGGGCAGGCGATCCTCACGCGCGGCGATCACGCCTCTGGCACCGACCGGCTTGCCGAAGTGGTCGAGCGCCAGGGGTGGGAGGACGAGGCCATCGTCGTTAACGTGCAGGGCGACGAGCCGCTCATCGATCCCTTGGCCATCGCACGCACGGCCGAGGCGCTCGCGCGCACGCCGTCGGCCGCGATCGCCACGCTCGCGCATCCGATCGCATCGGCGGAAGAATTCTTCGACCCGAACGCGGTGAAGGTGGTGTGCGATGCCTCGGGGCGGGCGCTCTATTTTTCCCGCGCACCCTTGCCCTGGGCGCGGGACGCTTTCGCCGCAGGGCGTGCGGCGCGTTTGCCCGAGGGCTTGCCGGCCTTGCGCCACGTCGGGCTCTACGCCTACCGTGCGGCGTTTTTGCGCGCCTTTGCGCGACTCGCGCCTTGCGCCCTGGAGCGGTTCGAGGCGCTGGAGCAATTGCGCGCCCTGTATCACGGCTATGCCATCCAGGTGGAAGTGATCACCTCGGCTCCGGCGCCCGGCGTCGATACGCCGCAGGATCTGGAACGGGTGCGCCGGATGATCGTTGGGGCCGCATGAAGACCGGTCATTTCCGTTTTCGTCGTCAATCATAAAGGAGAGGGGATCGTGCGCTTGATTCTTTTGGGACCGCCGGGAGCGGGGAAAGGGACGCAGGCCGCCGTCATCAAGGAGAAGTTCGGCATTCCGCAGATCTCGACCGGCGACATGTTGCGTGCCGCGGTGAAGGCGGGAACGCCGCTGGGGCTCGCGGCGAAGAAGGTGATGGACGAAGGAGGGCTGGTTTCCGACGACATCATCATCGGCTTGGTGCGCGAGCGCCTGCAGCAACCCGATTGCCAGGCGGGTTACCTGTTCGACGGCTTTCCGCGCACGATCGCCCAGGCCGATGCGCTCAAGGAGGGCGGCATCCCGCTCGATTACGTGCTGGTGATCGAGGTGCCCGACGAGGAGATCATCGATCGCATGAGCGGCCGCCTGGTGCATCCGGCCTCCGGCCGCACCTATCACGTGCGCTACAACCCGCCCAAAGTGCCGGGCAAGGACGACGTCACCGGGGAAGATCTCATCCAGCGCGATGACGACCGCGAAGAGGTGGTGCGCAAGCGTCTGGCGGTCTATCACGAGCAGACGAAGCCGCTCATCGCCTATTACGAAGCCTGGGCGGCGAGCGGCGACCCTGCCGCGCCCAAGGTGCGCAAGGTCTCGGGGCTGGGGCCGGTGGACGAAGTGACGCGGCGTATCCTGGAGGCGCTCTCCAGCTGACGGAGGCGCGGGGGCGATCGGTCACGCATGGCGCAACGGCATCCTTCCGCGTGGCATCTCGACCAGATGCCCGGCCTGCTGCCCGGACAGCAGCGCGAGCTCGACGTCGTCGAAGCCCTCGTGCACGACTTGCCCGAAGACTGGCACGTCTTCCACGGCATCCCTTGGCAAAACGAGGCCAACGGCTTCTTGCAGCTCGGCGAATGGGATGTCGTGGTCGTCTCTCCGGCAGGTCATCTGGCGATCCTGGAGATCAAGGCGGGAGAGATCGACTGGACCCCCAAAGGTCCGGTGAAACACTACGCCAGCACCGGGCGCAAAAATATCGCCTCGCAATGCCGCCTGCAGCATCAGGCGATGATCCAGAAGCTGCGCAAGGCGGGAATCGACGCGTACGTGGCGCACGCCCTGGTGCTTCCCGATGCGAGCGTGCCGGCAAACGCCGAGACGGCGCATTACCCGCGCAGCCGCATCGTCGATGCCGCCGCCGTGCTGCATCTGGGAACGCTCCTCCGCGAGTGGTTGCGCAGCACGCCGATCGACCCGCAGCGGGTCGCCAAAGTGAGCGCCTTTCTGCGAGACGAATTGCGCCTCGCGATCGACCCCCGCGCGTTCGCCGGCGCGCTGCGCAGCACGACCATCGCCTTGCAGGCAGGGCTGGCGAGCACGCTCAGCCGGCTCGAACTTCCGGCGGCGAGCGCCCTGTGCATCCAGGCCGTCGCCGGCTCGGGCAAGACCCTGCTCGCCCGCCAGTGGCTCGAGCAGGCTAGACGCCGCGGCACGCGCTGGGGCTACATGTGCTTCAACCGCATGCTCGCCGATGCGCTGCGCGCCTCGATCCCTGAAGCGGCGATAGACATCGCCACATTCCACGAAAGAGCCATCTCCGCCTTGCGTCGCCAGCGCAAAACCACCGAGCATCTCGACTTCACCGATTCCCGTACCTTCGACGCGGCGGTCACGGCGCTCGCGCAGGATCGGGATTGGGCACAGGGACTCGACGGACTCATTCTCGACGAATCCGCCGATTTGAAACCCGAGTGGTTCGCCGCCCTGCGTCGCAGTGTTTCCCCCGATACCCGCTGGTTGGTACTTCTCGATGCCGATCAACGGGTGCATCCCCACACCCTCGACACGGCCCCGTGGTGGGAGACGGAGCTACCGCAGGCGATCCGCTTCAGCGCCCGCGAGAACTTCCGCTCGCCGCGGGCCTTGGTCGAAACCCTCAATCTGCTCGAACTCACCGGAGAACCCCTCCTCGCACGCCACCCCTTTGCCGGCGAGCCGCCGGAATTCGAGGTCTACCCCGACGACGACCCGGCCGCGCCGCTGCGAGCCACCGAAACCGTCCTCGCGCGCTGGTTCGCCGACGGGATCGCACCACAGGACGTTGCCGTATTGAGTTTTCAGGGGCGGGGACACAGCGCGATCCTCGCGCAGGACACGCTCGCGGGTTGCCGCGTGCGCCGTTTCACGGGGCAATTCGACGCCCAAGGCGCCCCCCAATGGAGCGAGGGCGAACTCCTCGTCGATACCGTCCTGCGTTTCAAGGGGCTCTCCGCCCCGGCGGTGCTGCTCACCGAAACCGACTGGGCCCAGTTCGACGAATCCGCACGCCGGCGGCTCTATGTCGCGCTCACCCGTGCCGAATGGCGCGCTGCCGTGGTGCTCAGCGAACGGGCGGCGCGCGATGTGCAAGCGCAGCTGGAAAAGGAGTCCTGAACCCGGCGCTGCCATAATCACGCCTGAGTGCTGAGGCCAACTGCGGGACAGGAAAAGCTGGGGCGCCAAGCCGACAGCAAAACGGGCGAAATCAGGTGGAGTCAGTGCCGAGTATCATAAAAGGACTGTTCCACCAAGGGTTATCCCGAGAAAGCTGGTTGCCCGACGCCCCTTGCAGTTAGTTTTATACAGGACAGATAGCTGTCAGGTCCCGGACGATTACGCGGTATTTTTATGAAAAGTTCCGGTTTTTCCGCATACCATCTTTTCATGGCCTCGATGGGCGGAACATGCCCCAAGGCTTTCTGGGGGATGTGGTGATTGTACAGCCAGACGTAGCGATGAATCGTTGCCTCCAGCGCTTCGCGGCTGTCGAAGCGGTGGGTAGCAAGCACTTCACTGATGCGTCCATTGAAACGCTCGACCATACCGTTCGTCTGCGGGCGGCGAGGTTTGGTCAGCCGATGTTCGATGCCGAGCGCCTGGCACAGTTCATCGAAGGCATGCGTTCCCGTAGGGGTACGCTCACCGCGGGTGATGAAGCGGTCGGTGA
>NZ_AUDR01000014.1:312500-326955 GCF_000425565.1 Tepidiphilus margaritifer DSM 15129 | reverse complement strand
TGTGCGGAAGGAATAACCGCTGAAAGCATCTAAGCGGGAAATCCCCCCCAAGATGAGACTTCCCCGGGGGCTCGACCCCCCTGAAGGGCCGTGGAAGACCACCACGTCGATAGGGCGCAGGTGTAAGGCGGGTAACCGCTTGAGCTGAGCGCTACTAATTGCCCGTGCGGCTTGATCCTATAGCCGTGCCATGCACCCCAAATCACACACACCCACCCAACACCCTTGCCCCGCTTGTTGCCCCGTTACCGTCTGACGCCCATAGCGCGCCGGCACCACGCCTTCCCATCCCGAACAGGACCGTGAAACGGCGCCGCGCCCATGATACTGGACTCCAACGTCCGGGAAAGTCGGTCAGCGTCAGACGAACCCTACTGAGAACCCCAAGCCCCCGCGATCCCCAAGATCCCGGGGGCTTGGCGTTTCTGGCCCCTAAAAGTCAAACAGCGGTTTTCACCAGCGCTTTTCCTTCTTTGGAAGTGCAGAGGCTGGTGTATAGTGACTCCGAGATGACGACAGGGGTGCGCCATGTCCAAAAAAATGACCGTTGCGAAGCGCTTGGGCTGGGGGTTCGGAAGTCTGCTCGCCTTGATGGTGCTGATCACGGCGATCGGCATCCAGCGCGTGGCTTTCATGGATGAGACGCTCACCGCCATTAACCAGGGAGCGACGCTGAAACAACGCTATGCCATCAACTTCCGCGGCAGTGTGCACGATCGCGCCATCGCCGTGCGCGACGCGGTGCTGGAGCACGATCTGACGGCGGCCAAGGCGCACGTGGCGGACATCGAACGTTTGGCGGCATTCTATGCCGATTCAGCACAAAAACTCGATCAGCTCATGGCGACGGATGCCACTGAAGAAGATCGGCGTCTCTTGGCGCGCATCAAGGAAATCGAGCGACGGGCAGTGCCGGGAACGCAGCGGGTGATCGAGCTGAGACTAAGCGGGGACGTGGAGGCGGCGCGTACGATGCTGCTGAGCGAAGTCTCGCCCGCCTATACCGAGTGGCTGGCGGCGATCAATGCCTTCATCGACCACCAGGAAAGCGTGATCCGCCACGATCTTGATGAAGTGCGTTCGGTGGCGAGCGGTTTCCGTAACCTGATGCTGCTGGTGACCGGGGTGGCGCTGGTGATTTCGGTGACGCTCGCCTCGATGACGATTCGTTCCATTCTGGCCACCCTGGGCGCCGAGCCCGACGAGGTGGCCGAGGCGATCCGACGCTTGGCCGCGGGTGAGCTGGGGCAGCGCCTGAACACGCGCTACCCTGAGAGCGTCATGGGGGTGTTGCAGCAGACCTTGCTGCGGCTTCTCGAAACGATCAAGCAAGTGAATGCGGCGGCGGAGAACATTGCCTCCGAGTCCGGCCGCCTCGAGGAGATCAGCCAGAGCAATCAGCGTCAGGTGCAGATCCAGTCGACCGAGACCGAGAAGATGGCCCTGGCGGTCGAGCGGATGGGAGGGAACGTCGATCAGGTGGCGACCTTTGCCCAACAGGCGGCTGAAGCGGCGGTGGAGACCGACAAACAGGTGGAGAATGGCAACGAGGTGGTGCAGAAAACGGCCGAGGCGATGAACCATCTCGGTGAGACGCTCGAAGAGGTGGCAGCAACGGTGAGTGAGGTGTCGCATGACAGTGCGAACATCGAGAAGATCACGGCGGTGATCGACGAGATCGCCAAGCAGACGAACCTCTTGGCGCTCAATGCCGCCATCGAGGCAGCGCGCGCCGGGGAATACGGCCGGGGATTCGCCGTGGTGGCCGACGAGGTGCGTTCCTTGGCCGTGCGCACCCAGGATTCGACGCGCGAAATCCAGGAAATGATCGCCAAGCTGCAGCATGGTACGAGTCGCGCGGTGCAGGTGATGGAAACCAGCCGCGAGGTGGCGCGCACGACTTTGGGGTATAGTCGTGAAGCGCAGGAGGCATTGGCGAACATCCGCAACGAGGCGGGCACGGTGCGCACCCTCAATGGTCGTATCGCCGAGGCGGTCGATGCGTTGCGACAGGCGGCCGAGGAGCTGGAGCGCAACATCACGGCAATTCAGTCTTCGACCAAGCAAACGGCGGCGAGCTCCGACGAGCTGGCGGGAGCAAGCCGCACGCTCGCCGGTCTGGCGGAGAATCTGAAGAAACTGGTGCAGTTTTTCCGGTGGTGAAGGTGAACGTCGATATCCTGATTCATGGCGGGGGCTTGGCTGGATTGGCCTGTGCGGCGGCGCTGCGCGATGCGCCTTGGAAGATAGGGCTGATCGAACCGTTGCCGCAGCGGGGGCACGAGGGGCAGTGGGATGCCCGAGTCTATGCCTATACGCCCGCCGCCATCGGGCTCCTCGAGCAGCTCGATGTGTGGCAGCGCCTCGATCCTGCGCGTTGGTGCGCGGTCGATCGCATCGAGGTTCATGGGGATGCCGGCGGAACGCTGTCCTTTTCGGCTTATGAGGCGGGACTGAGCCGGCTCGCCGTGATTGCCGAGCAGTCGTTGGTGCGCGATGCCCTGTGGGAGATGGTGCGTTGTCAGCGCAATCTCACGCTGCTCACCGGTGAGGGCAAGGCCGGGCAGGCTTTGGTGAGTGAGACGGAAACGCTCACGGTGGTGTGCCGCGACGGCTCGCGGGTGCGCACGCGCTTGCTCATCGGCGCCGACGGGCGCCAGTCCTGGGTGCGGGAGCAGGCCGGTCTGCCGGCGCGGGTAACGCCTTACCATCAGCAGGGGATCGTGGCCAATTTCAGTGTGAGCCGGCCGCATCGACACGTGGCGCGGCAGTGGTTCCGCGATGACGGGGTGCTCGCCTTTCTTCCCTTGCCGGGGGAACGAGTATCGATCGTGTGGTCGGCACCGCAGCCGCAGGCAGAGGAGCTGCTTGCGCTCGACGAAGCGGCGTTCGCGCGCCGCGTGGAAGCGGCGAGCAGCGGCGTGCTCGGGGCGATGACGACGATCACGCCGCGGCAGGCATTTCCGCTTTCCTTGCTGTGCTGCCCGCAGGTGGTGCGCCCGCGCGTGGCACTCATCGGGGATGCGGCGCACGGCATTCATCCGCTCTCGGGACACGGGATCAACCTGGGGTTCAACGACGTGGCGGTGCTCGGCGAGGTGCTCCGCGCCCTGCCGCCCGAGGTTGATCCCGGCGTCTTGCCAGTGCTGTCGCGCTATGCTCGGCGGCGGGCCGAGGAGCCTTGGCTGATGCAGACGGCCACCGATGCGCTGGCGCGGCTCTTCAGTCTGCGCCGGCCGGAAGTGCGTCAGTTGCGCAACGTCGGGATGCGGCTCGTCGACCGCTTGCCGTTCGTCAAGGAGGCGCTGGTGCGTTATGCCGCTTTTGGTGATTTCTTTGTGCAGGAGAGTCGGTGATGGGATGGTGGCGTAAGACGGTAGTGGTGTTGATGGCGGTGTTCGGTCTGGCGACGGCAACGTTCGCGGGTGAAAAAGAAGTCAAAGCGAAAGTGGAGGCATTTCTCGGGGCACCGGCGGTGAGTTCGGTGCGCGCCGTGCCTTATGGTGGTCTCTACGAGGTGGTGCTAACGACGGGGGAGGTGGTCTATACCGACGAGAAAGTCTCCTACATCCTCACCGGCTCGATCATCGATACGGCCAAGCGGGAAGACATCACGGCCAAGCGCATGGATGAGCTCGCTCGGATCGATTTTTCCGCCTTGCCGCTCGATCGGGCGATCAAGATCGTGCGAGGCAAAGGCACGCGGGTGATGGCCACTTTCGAGGATCCGAACTGTACGTTTTGCAAGAAACTCGCCAAGGAACTGCAGTCGGTCGATGACGTGACGATTTATGTCTTCCTCTATCCCATCCTGGGACCGGATTCGGTCGACAAAGCGAAGCGCATCTGGTGTGCGCCGGATCGGGCCCAGACGTGGGTGGCGTGGATGACCGAAGGCAAACCGATTCCGGATGCGGCTTCCTGCGACACGAAGGCGATCGAACAGAACATGGCGCTCGGTGAAAAGCTGCGGGTCTCGGGAACGCCGACCATCTTTCTTGCCTCGGGCGACCGGCTGGGTGGCTACCTGCCGGCGGCGAAGCTCGAGGAGCGCTTGAAGCGGGTGCGTTGAGCTTGGTCGTTTTTCATCGTTCTTGTTTTTCCCTGGAGCAGGCAACAGGTGCGCCCTGGTCCGGGTCGCTGACGTAAGGCGCCCGGGCGCTCACCCAGACGAGGAGGGCGAGCGCCCCGAGCGTGAGGAGCGCGTGCCGGCGCTGCCAGCGCGCGTCCGGGAGGATTCCCCGTCCCGCAGTGCGCACGAGGCGCCAGCCGGCCGCGGCGATGGCCAGGAGCGCGAGGCCGATGAGGCGGGCGCCGGTGGGGTCAATCCACCAACCGCAAGCAGAGTCGCCTTGCTCCGGAAGGTAAAAGGCGGGGGCAGCCCATAGCAGCCAAGCACCGGTGAGCGCACAGAAGACGATGGCGAAAGCGAGGAAGGCGCGCATGCGCCGGTTCCCCTTTTAGTCCGATTCGTCGAAGAGGGTACCCAGCGCCTCGTCTGGGCGCGGTGGCGCCTTGAGGCCGAAATGGGCATAGACGGCGGGCGTGGCGATGCGTCCGCGGGGGGTGCGCTGTAGGTAACCCTGTTGGATGAGGTAGGGTTCGAGCACGTCTTCGATGGTGTCGGCCGATTCGCCGATGGCGGCGGCGAGATTGTCCAGCCCTACGGGGCCGCCAGCGAATTTTTCGATGACGGCCGAGAGCAGCTTGCGATCCATGATGTCGAGCCCCAGGGGGTCGACGTCGAGCAGGGCGAGCGCCTGGTCGGCGATCTCGGCGGTGATGGCGCCGGCGGCGCGCACTTCGGCGAAGTCACGCACGCGGCGCAGCAAGCGGTTGGCGATGCGCGGCGTGCCGCGCGCCCGACGGGCGATTTCGAAGGCGCCGGCCTCGTCGATGCGCACCTCCAGCAGCTGCGCCGAGCGGCGCACGATGTGGGCGAGATCCTCGGGGGCGTAGAATTCCAGCCGGGCGACGATGCCGAAGCGGTCGCGCAGGGGATTGGTGAGCATGCCGGCGCGGGTGGTGGCCCCTACCAGGGTGAAAGGGGCCAGATCGAGCTTGATCGAACGCGCGGCCGGTCCTTCGCCGATCATGATGTCGATTTGATAATCCTCCATCGCCGGATAGAGGATCTCCTCGATCACCGGCGAGAGCCGGTGGATCTCGTCGATGAAGAGCACGTCGTTGGGCTCGAGGTTGGTGAGCAGGGCGGCGAGATCGCCGGGGCGTTCGAGCACCGGCCCGGACGTCTGCTTCAGTCCCACGCCCATTTCGCCGGCGATGATGTGGGCGAGCGTCGTCTTGCCCAAACCGGGGGGGCCGAAGAGGAGCACGTGATCGAGGGCTTCGCCGCGGCGGCGCGCGGCCTGGATGAAGAGATCGAGCTGCTCGCGCACCTTGGGCTGACCGATGTAGTCGGCCAGCCGCTTGGGACGTAGGGCCCGCTCGATGGCATCTTCGGGGCGCGCCGCGGGGCTGATGAGCCGCGCGTCGGCGGGAGTGGCGGCAAGGGCGTCGGTTTCGATGGCCATACGGCGTTGCTCCAGCGCGCCCTTAGGGAAACGCTGAATAATTGGCTGCGCGGGCGAATCGCTGCGTTGCGCGGTGCTCGCTTCCTCGCCTATCTACTCGATATGTCTCGGTCGCTGCGCTCCGTGCGCCTTGCGCTTCATCCCGCTCGCTCATTTCTTCAGCGTCTCCCTAGCCGGCTGCGGCGGGGGCGGGTTCCACTTCCCGCGGCGGCAGGGCGATTTCGTGGTTCTTGCTGTAGCGGTAATCGTTGAACACGTGCTCGGCGGTGAGCAGCTGGTAGCTGCCGTCGGGGAGCCGATGCGTCGTGTCTTTCAGCCGGTAGGTGTAGTGCCCGCAGGTCCAGCAGTCGAAGTTGCGCATGTGGGTGCACAGGCAGGTCTTGTCCCACACGTGGATCGTCTTGGCGTGCGGGTTCTTTTCGACTTCGCGGTTGTAGGCGTCGATGTAGGCGCAGTGGCCGTTCGCGTCGAGCAGGTAGCCGAAGGCTTCGCAGTTGGGACGGATGCCGGCGCCGATGCAGGGGCTGGATTTGAGCATGCGCATCGGGTAGCCGGTGGGCGAGATGGTGTTGACCTCGATGTCTTCTTCGTTGGCCTTGAAGTATTCCTGCTTGACGCGGTCGGGCAGGCCGCATTCCTTGGTGACGGTGAAACGCGTGGCGACCTGGACGGCGGCTGCCCCCATTTCCAGGAATTCGACGGCGTCGGTACCGGTGAAGATGCCGCCGGCGGGGATGACGGGAACGTCGAGTTCTTCGCGACGCAGGTAGTCGAGTACTTCGGCCACGATGGTGCGCAGGTCGTAGCGCGCCCAGTCGAGGCCGAATCCGAGGTGTCCGCCGGCGAGCGGCCCTTCCACCACCACGAAATCGGGTAGCCGCCGGGTGCGGGCGCTCTTTTTGAGGAAGAGCTGCAAGGCGCGTACCGAGGAGACGATGATACCGAGCTTGGCATCGCGGAAACGCGGATGCTCTTCGATGAGCGCGAAGGAGCTCAGGTGCAGCCCGGCCGAGAGGGTGATGCCGTCGATGCCGGCATCCAGCGCCGACTCCAGTCGCACCTTGAGCGTTTCCTTGGGCGCGGCCATCGTGAGCTTCTCCATGCAGTTGATGAAGACGAGCCCGGGGCCGCGTTTGCGTTCCATGGTGCGCAGTACGTGCATCTTCTGCGCTTCGGCCAAGAGCCCGAGGTCGAATTTCACGCCCGACTTGTCGAGGCTCTTGACGTTGTACTTGTAGCGTTTGAGTTTTTCTTTGGTGTACGTGGTGTCGTAGCGGCGGTCGGTGACGGTGGGCACCATCGCGTCCGAGATGTGCCCGATGCCGCCGAGGCGGGCGATCTCGAGGGCGAGGTCGGCGTTGGAGATGTCGACGCCCATCCCGCCGAGCATGATGGGAACCAGCTCGGGGCCGCGGCGGCCGAAACGGAAACGGAATTCATCGACACAGCGATCGGCAGCAGACATCATCGAACGAACGACCCTCTTGACTTCGGACAAACGGCGCTATTGTACGCGTTTTGACGGCAGGCGCGGTGCTTTGCCGTCAAAACGCGATGTAATGATGTTGAATGAGACCTCTCATCGAGGCAGGAAGTTCAGCGCTGAATTTTTCCCCAGGTGTCTTTCAGCCCGACGGTGAGGTTGAACACCGGCGCTTCGGGGCGGTGGTCGTAGCGGTCGGCGACGAAGTAGCCGTGGCGCTCGAACTGGAAACGCGTCTCCGGGGGGACCTGCGCTGCCTGGGGTTCGACGAAAGCGCGGTAGCAACGCAGCGATTCGGGGTTGAGGTCTTCGAGGAAGGAGCGCGGCGCGCCGTCCGGGCCGGGTTCGGTGCCGGGGCGGGGGTGGCGGAAGAGCCGGTCGTAGTGCCGGATCTCGGCTTCGATCGCGTGATCGCACGACAGCCAGTGGCAGTTGCCCTTGGTCTTGTAGCGATCGGCGCCGGGCGTGCCGCTCTTGGAGTCGGGGAAATGGCGGGCGTGTACGCGCACCACCCGCCCGGATTCGTCCTGGTCGCAGCCGGTGCATTCGATGACGTAACCGTAGCGCAGCCGCACCGTGGCCCCGGGCGTGAGGCGGTGGAATCCCTTGACCGGCGTTTCCATGAAGTCGCCGCGCTCGATCCACAGCCGGCGGGTGAAGGGGATGCGCCGCTTGCCTCGTTCCGGATCGAGCGGGTGATTGGGCGCCTCGCACCATTCGACGTGCCCTTCGGGGAAATCGTCGATCACCAGCTCCAGGGGGTCGAGCACGGCGATGCGCCGCTCGGCCGCTTCGTTGAGGTGGTCGCGCATGGCCTGTTCGAGGACTTCGTAGCCGATCCAGCCGTCGGCCTTGCTCACGCCGATGCGCTCGCAGAAGAGGCGAAAGCCCTCGGGCGTGTAGCCGCGCCGCCGTCCGCCGGTCAGCGTCGGCAGTCGCGGGTCGTCCCAGCCGGTCACGTGTCCCTCTTCGACGAGCTGGATGAGTTTGCGCTTGGAGAGCACCACGTATTCGAGGTTGAGGCGGGCGAACTCGATCTGGCGCGGCAAGGGGCGCGAGAAAACGCCGGCTTCGGCGAGCGCTTCCAGCAGCCACTCATAGAAGGGGCGCTGATCCTCGAATTCGAGAGTGCACAGCGAATGCGTGATGCCCTCGATGGCGTCCTCGATGGGATGCGCGTAGGTATAGGTGGGGTAGAGGCACCAGGCATCGCCCGTGCGGTAGTGCGAGACGTGCCGGATGCGGTAGAGGATGGGGTCGCGCAGGTTGAGGTTGGGGCTCGCCATGTCGATCTTGGCGCGCAGCACGTGCGCTCCGTCGGGAAATTCCCCGGCGCGCATGCGGCGAAAGAGCGCGAGGTTCTCCTCCACGCTGCGGCTGCGGTAGGGGCTGTCGCGCCCGGGGTCGGTGAGCGTGCCGCGCAGCGCCCGGATCTCTTCGGGCGGCAATGAATCGACGTAGGCCAGGCCCCGCTCGATGAGGACCTCGGCGCAACGGTACATGGTCTCGAAGTAATCGGAGGCGAAGTGCAGGTGCTCGCCCCAGTCGTAACCCAGCCAGCGCACCGCCTCCAGGATCGCTTTGACGTATTCCATGCTCTCCGTGGTGGGGTTGGTGTCGTCGAAGCGCATGTGGCAGCGCCCGCCGTAGAGCCGGGCCAGGCCGAAATTGAGCACGATGGACTTGGCATGACCGAAGTGCAGGTAGCCGTTGGGCTCGGGCGGGAAACGCGTGACGACCTCGCGGTAGCGACCGCTGGCGAGGTCTTCGTCGATGGCGTTTTTGATGAAATGGGAAGGAGGAGTGAAATCGCTCACGATACCGACGTCCGGGAATGCCAAAAGCGCGATTCTAGCGCGGCCGGGCCTCCTTGGCGTGTTGGATGCATCGCGAAGGCGGGAACCTGCCTGAGTTTTCTGCGGTCTTCGTTGGGGTAATTTTGCCTTTGGCCGCATTTTTGCGGCACAATCATCGATTTTTCCGAGCTTGTCCAACACACTGCCCGTGCTCGTCGAATCTGCTGAATCTTTCCGTGAGGCAGCTCGCCTCGACCTGAGTCGCTGTCTGTCACAGGATCGCGGACCGATCCTTGCGCTCCTCAAACGTCTGCGTCGCGCCAAGGGCGAAGCGCGCGAGCGGCTCGTGAACCAGATCGCCCAGCGCCTGGAGCGATCCCAAGCCGCCTGGGAGGCGCGCCGCGCCCGTCGTCCCGCAGCGCCTTGCGTGCCCGATCTGCCGGTGAGCGAGCGCGCCGCCGAGCTGGAGGCAGCGATCCGTGCCCATCGCGTGGTGATCGTCTGCGGCGAGACGGGTTCGGGCAAGACGACGCAGCTGCCCAAGATCTGCCTTGCCGCCGGGCGCGGCATCGCCGGGCAGATCGCGCATACTCAGCCGCGCCGGATCGCCGCGCGCGCCACGGCCGAGCGCATCGCCCAAGAGCTGGGTTCCCCTTTGGGGCGGGACGTGGGCTACAAGGTGCGTTTCCACGACCGCACCTCGCCCGAATCGTACATCACCCTGATGACGGACGGCATTTTGCTGGCCGAGACGGCGAGCGACCCGTGGTTGTCGCGCTACGATACCATCATCATCGACGAGGCGCACGAACGCAGCCTCAACATCGATTTTCTGCTCGGTTATCTGCACCGCCTGCTCGCACGCCGCGAGGATCTCAAAGTGGTGATCACTTCGGCGACGATGGACGCCGAGCGCTTTGCGGCGCATTTCGCGCCGGTGGCGGGCGACGTTCCCATCCTCGAAGTGAGCGGGCGGCTCTATCCGATCGAGATCCGTTACCGCCCGGTGGAGGCGATCGACGGGGAGGATCTTGCCGTACTCGAAGGGGAGGAGGGGGATGGAAAGCGCGCGGCACGCGCCGCCGCCGAAGAGCGTGACCTCTTCGACGGGATCGTTGCTTGCGTCGAGGAAGCCTGGCGAGAGGGGCCCGGGGATATTCTCGTCTTCTTGCCCGGGGAGCGTGAGATTCGGGAAGCCAAGGAGGCGCTGGAACGCCGGGCGGCGGTGCGCGGCGAGTTCGAGATCCTGCCGCTCTTCGCCCGCCAGTCGGCGCAGGAGCAGGCGCGCGTTTTCCGCCGCGGGGCCCTGCCTCGGGTGGTGCTCGCCACCAACGTGGCCGAGACTTCGCTCACCGTGCCGGGCATCCGCTACGTGATCGACGCGGGATTGGCGCGGGTCAAGCGCTATTCGCCGCGGCAGAAAGTCGAACAATTGCGGGTGGAGCGCATCTCGCAGGCGGCAGCGAACCAGCGCGCCGGACGCTGCGGTCGGGTGATGGACGGAGTCTGTTTCCGGCTCTACACGGAAGAAGACTTCGCCTCCCGTCCGGCGCACACCGATCCCGAGATTCTGCGCTCGTCGCTTGCCGGCGTGATTCTGCGCATGCAGGCGCTCGATCTCGGCGAGATCGAGGGATTCCCCTTTCTCGATCCGCCGGCGCCGCGTGCGATCGAAGATGGCGTGCGCGAACTGGTGGAACTCTCCGCGCTCGATGCCAACACCCGCACGCTCACCGAAGTAGGGCGGGCGCTGGCGGCGCTGCCGCTCGACCCCAAGATCGGGCGGCTCCTCGTGGCCGGGCGGCAGTACGGGTGCCTGGCCGAGATGCTGGTGCTCGCCTCGGCGCTGTCGGTGCAGGATCCGCGGGAGCGTCCCGCCGAGCAGCTCGCCCAGGCCGACCAGAAGCACGCTCTCTTTCGCGGGCGCGAGCGCGAGGCGCAGTCGGAATTCCATTGGTACCTCAACCTGTGGAAGACCTGGCGCGAGCTCGAGCGGCACGAGTCGACGAACAAGCAGCGGCAGTGGTGCCGGGCGCATTTCCTCTCCTGGCTGCGCATGCGCGAGTGGCGCGACGTCTGGACCCAGTTGCATGCGCTCGTCACCGAGCACGGCTGGCGCGAGAACGAGCAGCCGGCCGGTTACGAGGCGGTGCATAAGGCGCTCATCGCCGGCCTCGTGCGTCACGTCGGTCTGAAACAGGAGGACGCGAGCGGGCCCCAGGCGGGGAGTTATCTCGGCGCCGGCGGCATCCGTTTCTGGATTCATCCTTCTTCGCCGCTCGCCAAGCGAGGACCGAAGTGGGTGCTCGCCGCCGAACTGGTGGAGACGACGCGCCTCTATGCGCGCTGCGTCGCCCGCATCGAGCCGGCTTGGATCGAAGAGGTGGCGCCGCACCTCATCCGGCGCCAGCTGGAGGCGCCGCACTGGGCGAAGAGGGCGGGCGAAGTGCGCGCCTGGGAGCGGGGCACCCTCTTCGGCCTGCCGATCTACGCGCAGCGCGCCGTGCCCTACCGCGACGTCGATCCCGCCCTGTGCCGCACGCTCTTCATCCGCGAGGCGCTGGTGGCGGGCGAAGTGGAACCGGCCGCCTTGTCGCGCATGAAGTTTCTGCAGCACAACCTACGCCTCGTCGAGGAGATCGAGCGCCTGGAACAAAAGACGCGCCGGCCCGACGTGCTGGTCGACACTGCCCTGATCGAGGCTTTCTACGACCACCTGATCCCGCAGGACGTGGTCGATTTGGCGAGTTTCGAAGCCTGGCGCAAACAGGCCGAGCGCGGTGCGCCCAAGCTGCTCTATCTCACGCGCGAGCAGCTCATGCGGCACGAGGCGGCCGGGGTAACCACCGAGCGATTCCCCTCATCCTTTCTCCTCTACGGCCAGCCGCTCGCGCTCGAATACAAGCACGATCCGGCGGCCAAGGACGACGGGGTGACGCTGGTGGTGCCGCTTGCCTTGCTCAACCAGGTGCCGGCGGCGCGCTGCGAGTGGTTGGTGCCGGGGCTTTTGGAGGACAAGGTACTGCGGCTGCTGAAGACGCTGCCGCAGAAACACCGCCATCGCCTGCAGCCGCTGCCGGAGCAGGCCAAGGCGTTCTGTGCCGCCGTCGAGGCGGGCGAAATCGCCGCCGATCGGCCGCTGCTCGAAGCGCTGCGCGCGTTCGTCGAAGCACGCACGCAACTGCCCACGCCCGAGGCGGCGTTCCGTCCCGAATCCTTGCCGCCGTATTGTTTCATGAACTTCCGCGTCGAGGGGCCGGACGGGCGCATCCTCGCGCAGGGGCGCTCGCTCACCGAGTTGCGTGCGCAGCTGGGCGAGACGGTGCGCTCGCGTTTTGCCGAACTGGGCGGTTTGCTGACGGCCAAAGCGGGGGACACGGGAGCGCCTTCGTCCCCGAACGAGGGCGATACGGGCGTGGCGCGAGCGCACGGCAAGCGCGCGGATCCTTCATCCGCCGCGGGGATGGAGGGAAGCCGCGTCCCGATGCCAACCAAGGCAACCTCCTGGGAGTTTGGCACCCTGCCGGAACTCGTCGAGGTGGAGATCGACGGCGTCACCGCCATCGGTTTTCCCGCACTGGAGGACGTGGGCGATGGCGTGCGGCTGTGCGCCTGCGACACGGAGGAAGAGGCCGAGGCCATACACCGGCGCGGCGTGCTGCGCCTGCTGCGTTTCGCGCTCAAGGAGGCAGTGCGGGCCATCGAGCGCCATCCCGACTGGCGGGCGCTCGCCATCGCCTGGATGCCGTATGGCAACGAGGCGGAGCTGCGCGAAGCGGTGATCGAGGTAAGCCTTGCGCGGGTCTGCCTCGAGGGGGAGCTGCCGCGCGACGCGCAGGCTTTTGCCGCGCGCGTGACCGCGGGCAAGGAACGCCTGGTGCTGGTGGCGCAGGAGCTCATGCGCCTGCTCGCGCAGTGGCTCGGAGAGCGCCGCGCGATCGAGAAACGTCTGGAGGCGCTGCGCCGGGCGCATCCCGAAGTCGTCGCCGACGTTGAAGCCCAGCTCGCGGCGCTCTTCCCGCCGCGTTTCCTCGCGACGATTCCCTGGGAGCGGCTGCAGCACTACGGGCGCTATCTCAAGGCGATCGGCGTGCGCCTCGACAAGCTGCAGAAGGATCCAGCCCGCGACCGGCAATGGCTCCAATCCTGGCGCCAAGTGGCCAGCCCCTGGGAACGGGCCTGGCGGGAGGCCAAAGGGCGGCCCTCGGCCTTTCTCGAGGAGTTTCGCTGGTTGCTCGAAGAGCTGCGCGTCGGGCTCTTCGCCCAGGAGTTGAAGACGCCGGTGCCGGTGAGCGTCAAGCGGTTGGAGAAGATGTGGCAGGCGGGGGTAAGGTGATTACGGCGGTTTGCTACACAAGGGTTGACGCACAGGGGGAGAGTCCGTATCATTTCGTTCTCTTCACACGACGGGCGGTTAGCTCAGCGGTAGAGCACTGCCTTCACACGGCAGGGGTCAGTGGTTCGATCCCACTACCGCCCACCATCTAGATGGTTACCGTTTTGTGAAGCCGTGGGCCGGTAGCTCAGCTGGGAGAGCGTCGCGTTCGCAATGCGAAGGTCGGGAGTTCGATCCTCCTCCGGTCCACCAAGCACCCTACCCCCCGATTCACCTCATACGACGCTCCATACCGACGACAGCGCTTCGGCCTGCGCGAGTACCGTCCGTACGGCGGAATCTTGCAAATCGGGCGGATAGCCGTATCGTCTCAGGATGCGCTTGACCAGCACCCGCACTCGGGCGCGCGCGGATTCACGGTGCGCCCAGTCCACCGAAACGTTGTTACGCAGGCTCACTAGCAGCTCGTGGGCGATCACGCGCAGCTTCTCGTCGCCCATCACCTGCACTGCGGATTCGTTTTCGGCGAGCGCGTCGTAGAAGGCCACTTCCTCGTCCGACAGTCCCGATTCTTCGCCTCTCTGCCGGGCAGCGCGGATGTCGCGGGCGAGTTCGATCAGCTCCTGTAGTACCCCGGCGGTGGTGATGGCGTTGGCGTGGTAGCGGGCGACCGCCGCCTCCAGCCGTTCGGAGAAGGCGCGGGTCTGCACGACGTTGGCCTTGGAACGGGCACGAATCCCGTCGTCGATGAGTTTGCGCAGCGCCTCCAGTGCCAGGTTCTTCTTCTCCAGCTGCTGCACTTCGGCCAGGAACTCGTCGGAGAGGATGGAGATGTCCGGGCTCTTGAGCCCTGCGGCACGCAAGATATCCACGATCTCGGTGGATACCACCGCGCGGCTGACGATCTGCTGGATGGCAAGCGCCCGCTCTTGGGCGGAGGAACTGGACGCGCTGTCCGATTTGACGAGCGCAGCCCGCACGGCCTGAAAGAACCCCACTTCTTCGCGGATGGCACGTGCTTCGTCCGAGCTGGACGCCAGCGCAAAGGCTTTCGAGAGGGCGAGCACCGCGTCGGCAAAGCGCCGGTGCGCGGCCTTCTTGCCTTCGGCGGTGGCTTCTTGCGCCACCCATTGCTGCTGCTTGGCGAGGATCCATTCGATGGCTTCGGCCAACATCGCCAGGCGCGCTCGAGGCGAGGCATTCAAGGCTGGGCGGTAGTCCAGCCCGAAGAACATGTCGCGCACGATTTCGTACTTTTCCTGCAGGGTGGCGATGGCCTTGGCCTCGTCGATGCCGGTTTGCTCGC